>JBALXL010000011.1:0-50694 GCA_036960805.1 Pseudomonadales bacterium | reverse complement strand
GATGGATTTTGTAGGTAACTTTTTTTGCTGTAGGCAGTACTTGTCCAGTGAATTTAACTTCACCACAGCCAAGTGCGCGGCCACGGCCAGGGTTGTCCAGCCAGCCTAGATAGAAACCTACAAGCTGCCACATGGCGTCAAGGCCAAGGCAACCTGGCATGACAGGATCGCCAGGGAAATGGCATTCAAAGAACCATAGGTCGGGATTGATATCGAGCTCGGCAATGATGCAGCCTTTATTATAGTCGCCGCCTTCGGTATCAATACGGGTGATGCGGTCAAGCATCAGCATGTTGGGCGTTGGTAATTGAGCATTACCTTCGCCGAATAATTTGCCATGCCCACAATCGAGCAGTTCGTCACGGGTGAAGGAGTTTTGCCTAGTTGTCATGCAGTGTCCTAAAGTTGTCCTTATTTGGCGTTTATTGTACTTAACAACGTTCGCCAAAGCGAACGTAAATGCGATGAATTGATGCTTGTGTTGGGAGTCGGTGTCAGCTTTTACTCTGTGCCTGGGTGCTGTAACAGGCTGGCTTTTATGTCCAAGGCGTCAATGAGCTCGAAGGCTTCGAAAACGCCATCATGCTGAGTTTTTTCCATGTTGATGACAATGCTGTTCTGCTGTTTGCGCATAATGCGAGCAGAAATGACAAATGTTCGGCGGCTTTGCTCGAGCTTAATAGTGACGATGATTGTTTTGTTCTCTTTGAGTTTTGGAAGCAAGCTGGAGTCTTCACCAAATTGAATTTGTGCGTGGAGCTCGGAGTAATCGCTCAGCAGGCAAGGGTGTGCTGCTTCCTTTTCTGAGATTTGAATCTGTATGGGTAAGCGGGTCTTGATGCGGTGATGGGTGCGCTGGTCGCGGAACAATAATTCCGGCGAGAATATTTCCAGCAAGGTCAACATGTGGCCTCTATAGTAGCCGTCTTTGGGTTGAAGTGATTCGCGTACGCTGGATTCTAGAGTGATTACGCCGTGGTCTGACTGGCGTGCTATGAGTGTGATGTTGTTGCCGTTGCGGAACTGCCCGCGCCGACCCAGAGATGCTTTGCTGGGATAATCGAGTTTGTTTTCTTCGCCTGTATTGCCGGGTAAAATAATGCAGAAGGTGTTGATTTGCAGGCAATCGTGCGTGTTGTCGTTGCTGCGCACGGACAGTTTTGGTGTGCCGCTGTTGGTTGATGAGAATTCAAACTGGTTCTGTGAGTATATGTAGTGTCCGTTAATTTCGTAGCCCAGAATTATTGACCGCATGCTCATGTGTTCCTGGAATTCAGGAAAATAGTCAAGGCGTTGGCCTATAGCAAGGTGTTGGTTTATTTCTCTGAATTGCTCAATGCTTAGAGGGTCTGGCGTCAGTGACATGAGGGTCTCGCTACAGTAAGGGGTATTGGGGTGGTCGAGGCTAATGGTTATTGGATGTATCGGTCGAAACTAAAAAAGGATAAGACTAAATAGACTGATTGTCGATTTTGGTGCTTTAAAGAGGGGTTTTTGGGTTTGGTGTTGGATTTTAGATAAAAAAAACGGACGACGCTGGGCGTCATCCGTTAAGAAATACACAAGGGGATGTGTAAGGAGGAAATTGTTACATAAGGTTACAAAATAATGCGACTTTGTGAAAAAGGGTTACATCGGTAACAGTGGTGGCGATAGTATATATCGATGGGTGGCAAGTCAAGCTTATCTGGCGGGTTTGTTAAAAAATGTTGCAAAAAGTGCTGTTAATATGTTTGAGAATTTTTCTTATGCATTTGATGGTGTGTGGTGTGGATATTTAAGACTTGATTTAGCGCTTTATAGTGTGTTGCAGCAGCGTTTTTTGTCTTGTCTCTCAAGTTATAGGTGTTTTTCCTTTAAGGATTCAGATCAGTGATGAATAGAGGTGCCGATTAGTCTTGAGAGACTTATAATACTGTTCTTTTACGACATAGTGATGCAAAGAGGATTCGGTTTATGCAGGCAACAATAAAGTGGGTTGATGGAGTGCGCTTTTTGGCAGAGTCAGGAAGTGGTCATACGGTAATAGTTGAAGGCCCTCCATCGCACGGCGGAAAGAATACCGGCGTTCGCCCAATGGAACTGTTGCTGCTAGGTTTGGGCGGCTGTACTTCATTTGACGTGATGAATATCTTGGGTAAGGCGCGTCAGAAGGTAACCGATTGTGTTGCTGAAATTGAAGCAGAGCGTTCCGATGGCGTACCTTCCGTATTTACTAAGATCACCGTGCATTTCAAAGTATCGGGTAAAGACCTGAAAGAAACAGCCGTGGCTAGAGCCGTTAGTTTGTCGGCAGAGAAGTTTTGTTCGGCTTCTATTATGTTAGAGAAGGGTGGTGTTGAAATTAATCACAGCTTTGAAATTGTTGAAGCGGAATAACGGAGGTCGACGGTGATGGATATTGATCAAATGCGCAGGGAGTACCTGCATGGTGGTCTTTCCAGCGAGAGCCTGAAAGATGATCCGATCGATCAGTTTCAATTTTGGCTGCAGCAGGCTGTGGATGGCCAAGTTCAAGATCCTACCGCAATGAGCATCGCTACAGTCTCGGCCGATGGGCAGCCATCGCAACGTATTGTGCTGTTGAAGAACTGTGATGAGCGTGGTTTTGTTTTTTATACCAATCACGGTAGCCGTAAAGCGCAAGATATCGAAGGCAATAACAAAGTGAGTTTACATTTTGCCTGGTTGGAGCTGGATCGGCAGGTGAAAATCTGCGGTACGGCGGAAAAAGTGCCTACCAGTGAGGCGCTGAAATACTTCCTTTCACGGCCGAAGGAAAGTCAATTGGCCGCCTGGGCTTCTGAGCAAAGTCATCCAATTTCTTCGCGTGGTTTGCTGGAGCAACAGTTTGCACGAATGAAAGAGAAGTTTCATAAGGGCGAGATCCCGTTGCCCAGTTTTTGGGGCGGCTACCGCGTCAAACCTCATCGAATAGAGTTCTGGCAGGGCGGTGCAATGCGATTGCATGATCGTTTTCAGTTTAGTCTACAGGGCGATCAGAGCTGGTTAGTTGAGCGGCTGGCTCCTTAGAATTTTCTCAAAGAAAGTGAGACCATAAAAAACGCCCGGGTTAGGGCGTTTTTTTATGGGTAAATGTTGGTAAATTAAATCCGGTAGGTGGTTTTTGTCATCACCTTCGACATTAAAGCCATACCTGCTTTGACCGGTAATGGTAGGTTGGCTCCTCCCGCTTCGGTTGCGGTCGCCGCATGTTGAGCTTCGTCGATGCGCATTTGTTGCAAGATTACTTTGGATTTTTCATCCTGCGGCGGTAATTTCTGCAAGTATTCATCGAGATGTCGGCAAACTTGATGCTCTGTTTCGGCAACAAACCCCAGGCTCCATTTGTCTCCGGCAATGCCAGCTAGTGCGCCAATGCCGAATGACGCGCCATAAAACAACGGGTTTAACACACTGGTGCGGCTACCCAAGTCATTGAGGCGGCCACGGCACCAAGCTAGGTGGTCCTCTTCCTCGTCAGAAGCTTTCTGCATGTCACTGCGTACCTGCTCCAATTTCGCCGTCAGCGCCTGTCCTTGATAAAGACCCTGTGCACATACTTCGCCAGTGTGGTTGATGCGCATGAGTCCGGTGACATGGCGCGCTTCTTCGGCACTAAGCTCGACTTCATCGAGTCCCTTAGCGGGAGATGGGCGTGTGCTGCTAGTGTTGTTACTGGCAATAGTGCGCAGGGCGCGATCAGCTTGTGTCAATAATTGGTCAAGCAAAGAAAGACGGCGGTTGGCAGTAGTCATAGTGGCAGTGTCTTAAAGTGTGTCATCAGGAATCAGTTGGACTACTATTATAAGGAGCCTTGCACGTGGCAACAAGCCGCATGCAGAACAGTTGAAGGATGGCGAAATTGACAGACGAGCGACGAAAGTACATACGCAAAAGCCTACACAGTAAAGTCAGTGTTTTTGAGCGTAATACCCATGAATATATTGGCTTGCTAGCGGACTATTCACGGGACGGATTTATGGTGACCAGTAGCGTGCAACCAATGGAAATCGGCAGCCTTTATCAATATATGTTGTTGATTCAATCTCCTGGCAGCGGGGAAAGTATACGAGTGCAGCTTGATGCGGAGTGCGCTTGGTGTGAGAAAAGTAGTTTGTCTTTTTATGGTATTGGTTTTCGGCTTGAAAATATTTCACCGGAAGCTCGGCAGGTGCTGGAATCCTGCGCAGATTGACCCGATAATACTTCTGTTGTGACAACAGGAGGCAGGATGTCGGGGCTAATGTTTAAGTTAAAACGTAACAGGATCGTTTCAGGCTTGGCTATTGGACTTGTTTTTGTGCTGATATTGGCCATTGCTCTGATTGTTCGAACGCTCAATTTTTCGCCTGTACTGACCGCCGTCAGTGAGGTTCCAAAGCAGCATATTCCTGCAGAGGCGATCACTCGTCTTTCTCAAGCGGTACAAATTCAAACAATTTCTGCATTGTCCGATGACAACTTACGCCAACAACGCTTTCAACAGTTTCATGACTTTCTTACGCGTAGCTTCCCGCGGGTGTCTGCTGAGCTTAGCTTGATTCCCGTCAATGGAGACGCTTTGCTATACCGCTGGCAGGGTTCGAACGCCTCTTTAAAACCCATACTATTATTATCCCATCAAGATGTGGTGCCGGTTGAGCCGGGTACCGAGCAAGATTGGCAATATCCACCTTTTGCTGGCGCAGTGGCGGATGGTTTTGTGTGGGGTCGCGGTGCCTGGGATGATAAAAGCACCTTGATGGCGTCATTGGAGGCGTTGGAAATGCTGCTGAAGGAGGGTGAAAAACCAACAAGAACGTTGATGTTAGCCTTTGGTCACGACGAAGAAGTAGGCGGCGAGCAGGGAGCAGCAGCTATAGCTGAACAATTTCGAAAACAGGGCTTAGAGTTCGAATTTATTCTTGATGAGGGTGCGGTAATTGGCATGGGCTTGGTGCCCGGTGTCAGTCAACCCGTTGCGATGATCGCTACCGCTGAAAAGGGATATTTAACATTGCGCCTGACTACCGAAGGGCAGGGAGGTCATTCCTCCGTGCCTCCAGCGGTGACCGCCGTGGGACGTTTGGCTAAAGCGGTTGGTCGCCTGCAAGACGAGCCTCTACCTGCCAAATTAACTGAACCTGTACGTGATATGTTCGAAGCGTTGGGGCCGCATATGCCCTGGTCAAAACGGTTGGTGTTGTCGAACTTGTGGCTGTTTGAGCCCTTATTAGTGTCGCAAATGGCCGGTAGCCGAAGTACGCAGGCGCATGTTCGTACCACCACGGCTCCGACCATGTTGACTGCAGGTGTAAAAGAAAACGTGTTGCCGCAAACGGCTTCGGCAATTGTTAATTTTCGAATCTTGCCTGGGCAATCAAGCCAACAGGTGATTCAGCAGGTGCAGGATATTATTGCGGATGACTTGGTGCAGATTGAGGATGCGGGTAGTATCAGCAGTGAACCTTCGCCAATATCAAATCGCAATTCGGCAGCATTTGATGCCTTGTCACTAGCGATCCGGCAGGTGAACCCTGATGTGCTGGTCTCTCCGGCGTTGTTATTTGGTGCCACCGATTCGCGTCATTTTGGTGGGTTGTCAGCGAATGTATTTCGTTTTACACCGATTCGTATTTCCGGCAAGGATTTTAGTCGCCTGCACGGTACCAATGAGCGTATTGCCGTAGCCGACTATGAAAACGCCATACGTTTCTATTTCCAGTTAATCACTAATACGGTGGTTAACCCTGTTTCATCCAACGACGGATAACGCCATCTCGTGTTAGCTCATATCTGGTTTTTCTTCTTTTTGATTGCCTTTGTTGCGGGCCTTTATCAATGGCTGGTGCTGGGCAATGGTGAGATTTTTTCCGATCTTATTGGTGCGACCTTTGAAATGTCCAAGCTTAGTGTCGATATTGCGCTGGGGCTGATTGGGGTTTTATGTCTGTGGCTAGGCTTCTTTAAAGTGGCCGAACGAGCAGGAATTATCGCAACCGTGGCAAAAGGTTTGGGGCCGTTATTTGAGCGCTTGATGCCTGAAGTTCCAAAAAACCATCCGGCGATTGGTTCGGTGACCATGAATTTGGGGGCCAACGTGCTGGGCTTGGATAATGCCGCCACCCCAATTGGTTTGAAAGCCATGAAGGATTTGCAGAGTTTGAATACTGCGCAGCCGGATACGGCCAGTAACGCACAAATTCTGTTTCTGGTGCTTAATACTTCATCGGTGACGTTGTTACCCGTCACTGTGTTTTTGTACCGCGCGCAACAAGGTGCGGCAGAGCCCGCATCGGTATTTTTACCCATTTTATTAGCCACAACCGTCTCCACCATTGTCGGGGTTTCTGCCGTCGCTTGGATGCAGAAATTAAAGCTATGGGATCGCGTGGTGATGCTGTATCTGGGTGGTTTTGTGCTGTTGTTATCCAGCCTGATGACTCTGTTGGCGCGATTGCCTGCTGAAGCGATGGCGGCAACATCTACACTGGCCGGTAATCTCTGCTTGATGACGGTGATTATGCTGTTTTTGACAGTCGCTTATTTTAAAAAAGTGGATGTCTACGAAGCCTTTATAAAAGGCGCCCGGCAGGGGTTTTGGGTAGCCGTAAAAATCATTCCCTATCTAGTGGCGATGTTAGTAGCCGTCGGTGTATTTCGAGCCAGCGGGGCGCTGGATGGCGTGGTCTATGCGCTGGAAAGCCTGCTCGGCTGGTTGGGTTTTAATACTGACTTTGTAGCGGCCTTACCCACCGCCTTTATGAAACCGCTAAGCGGCAGTGGCGCCCGTGCCATGATGCTGGAAACCATGAATACCTATGGTGTCGACTCCTTTCCTGCGCTAGTGTCTGCCACCATTCAAGGCAGCACAGAAACCACCTTCTATGTGTTGGCGGTGTATTTTGGCAGTGTCGGCATTAAAAAAGTGCGCCATGCCATTGCTTGCGGCTTACTTGCTGATTTTGCCGGAATAGTAACGGCAATTTTTGCTGCCTATTGGTTTTTCTATTAAATACGAGTAACTAACGATGACTGAAACCCTGTTCACTAAAATTATCGATCGCGAAATCCCTGCGGATATCGTTTACGAAGATGATCAATGCCTCGCCTTTCGAGACATTAACCCTAAGGCACCGATGCATATTTTGGTGATTCCGAAAAAAGTGATTCCTAAGTTGGTTGATGCAGAAAGTAGTGATCAAGCATTGCTGGGCCATCTAATGCTGACAGCAGGAAAAATCGCCAAGGATGAAGGTTATGGAGAGGCTTTCCGTACCGTCATCAATAACGGCGAAGCCGCAGGGCAGACGGTTTTTCACCTGCATATCCACATTTTGGGTGGTCGTGACTTTATGTGGCCGCCGGGTTGATTATTGTGGGTCAGGCTTTAGTCTGACATGTAGGGCTGTTTGAGGCGAAGGCCGCTGCCGGTTGACGGCGAAACGCGTAGGGAGTCCAGCAGGGATGGACAAGCGACCGGCAAGGTGAATTGCAAAGCAAGAGAGAATGCCCTAGGGCAGGTCGACGAGGGATTGATAAGGGCGTGAGTGAATTCCCTCCCTTATCTCGCAAAGCTTGTCATTCCGAGTGAAGCGAGGGATCTTATGTTTAAGCTTTAAGATCTCTCACTTTGTTCGAGATGACATGTCTTAATTGTGGAGTGTGATTTAGTGCCTAAAGTGACGCATCCCAGTAAACACCATCGCAATACCATGTTCATTAGCTGCGGCGATAATTTCATCATCACGCATTGATCCACCTGGATGAATCACAGCGGTAATTCCCGCTGCTGCTGCTGCATCAATACCATCGCGGAACGGGAAGAATGCATCGGAAGCCATTACTGAACCTTCAACCACGAGGTTTTCATCCTGCGCTTTAATGCCCGCAATTTTAGCGCTGTAAATACGGCTCATTTGACCTGCGCCAACACCAATAGTGCGGCTATTTCGAGCGTAGACAATCGCGTTAGATTTAACGAACTTGGCCACTTCCCAGGCAAACAATAGATCTGATAGTTCTTCTTCGGTGGGTGCTCGGTCACTGACTACTTTTAATTCATCTTCATTGACCATGCCCTGATCGGCATCCTGTACCAGTAATCCACCTTTAACACGTTTGAAGTCTAGGTTAGGTAGGCGGTCCTGAAAGGTGCCGCAGGCTAAAACACGCACGTTGGCCTTGCTGGATATTATTTCTGATGCTTCTTGGCAGACGGAGGGAGCAACAATTACTTCCACAAACTGGCGGTCAACAATAGCTTGCGCTGTTGCTGCATCGAGCTCACGGTTGAAGGCAATAATGCCACCAAATGCGGATGTTGGGTCAGTCGCGTAGGCTTGGTTGTAAGCATCAAGAATGTCTGCGCCTAGCGCCACGCCGCAAGGGTTGGCGTGTTTAACAATAACGCAGGCTGGCTCCGCAAAAGGTTTTACACATTCCAGAGCGGTGTCAGTATCGGCGACATTGTTGAAGGATAGTGCTTTACCCTGCAATTGTGTTGCGGTGGATACGCTGGCTTCAACAGTGTTGGCTTCGGCGTAAAACGCAGCACGTTGATGTGGGTTTTCGCCATATCGCATGTCCTGTACTTTGACATACTGTGCGTTGAACGTGCGTGGGAAATCGGTGGTTTCTTCACCAAGGCGACAGCCTAGATAATTAGCAATCGCACCGTCATATTGGGCGGTGTGTTCGAAGGCTTTAACCGCTAAGTCAAAACGCGTGGCGTGGCTGAGGCCGCTGTTGTTGTCATTCATTTCATTAAGCACGGCATCATAATCGCTGGCATTAACAATGATGCCGACATCTGCGTGGTTTTTGGCTGCTGCGCGTACCATTGTTGGTCCGCCAATATCGATGTTTTCAATGGCGGTGGCTAAATCGCAATCCGGGTTGGCGACGGTTTCTTGAAACGGATACAGGTTGACCACGACCATGTCGATAGGTGGAATATCGTTGGCCTGCATGACGTCGTCATCAATGCCGCGACGACCTAAAATGCCACCGTGAATTTTTGGGTGCAGGGTTTTTACGCGGCCGTCCATCATTTCGGCTAGACCGGTATAGTCAGAGACCTCGGTTACTTTGACGCCGTTTTCGTTCAGTAATTTATAGGTGCCGCCGGTAGAGAGTACTTCGACGCCATGGCCGGTAAGTCCCTGGGCGAATTGAACGATGCCTGCTTTGTCTGAAACGCTGATAAGCGCGCGGCGGATAATGCGAGTGTCCGTCATAACCTGTTATTAACCTCAAAATAGCGATGCCAATTTACTGGCTGGAGCAGAGCGCAACCGTTGCTCTGACGATAATTGGTTTGTTTGTGGTGTTCGAAACCTATAAAAGGTCGTACTGCTTTAGCTTTTTACGCAGGGTGCCGCGGTTTATGCCGAGGATTTCTGATGCTTTGGATTGATTGTCGTGAGCGTTTTTCATGACAACTTCCAGCAATGGAGCTTCTACTTCTGCCATGACCATTTCGTACAGGTTGCTAGCAGGTTGGCCATCCATGTGTTCAAAAAATTTATCCATAGCGTTGGATACGCATTCTTTGAGCGTTAGTTCGTCGGCGCTAACGTTAAGTCCGGGTTTTTTTTCTAATTGTAAGTCCGTCATATCTAATCCATTTGCCACGTGTATTGCATTCACGTGACGCTGTTCACGTGTCAAAATATGATCAGGCAGCGAGCCTGAGAGTGCCATCCAATGAGTCAAAGTAGTGCTTGATAAAATCAAGCTGGTCACTAGCTTGCTCTAATTGATTGAAGCCTTTTTTGCCGGCGCCAATCTGAGGCAGGTATTGTAGATACCAACCCATATGTTTGCGTGCAATGCGCAGACCAAGATAGTCTCCGTAGAAACTGTGTAGGTTGCGAATATGTTCTTCAACAACACTGCTAACTTCAGCAATAGTGGGCTTTGCGCGCTGTTCGCCGGTTTCCAAGAAGTGGTTGATCTCTGAGAAAATCCACGGAGCACCTTGTGCAGCTCTGCCAATCATAATGGCGTCGGCACCGGTATGTTGTAATACAGCGAGGCCTTTTTTGGCGCAGGTAATGTCGCCGTTGGCGATCACAGGAATATTGCTTTGCTGAACTACAGCGGCGATGGTGTCGTATTCTGCCTCACCATTATATTTGCAGGCGCGTGTGCGACCGTGAACTGTGAGAGCTTGAATGCCACTTTGTTCGGCAATATGCGCAATGTTCAGGGCGTTACGGGTATCTGGACACCAGCCGGTACGGATTTTTAAGGTCACGGGCACGGATACTGCTGCTACGACCGCTTCAAGGATCTCAGTGACCAGCTTTTCATCGCGTAATAAGGCAGAGCCAGCCGCTTTGTTGCAGACTTTTTTTGCTGGGCAACCCATGTTGATATCAATAATCTGGGCGCCATTTTCAACATTAGCCTGCGCGGCGGAAGCCATCATTTGTGGGTCTGCGCCAGCAATTTGAATAGAACGAATGCCGGTTTCGCCGCGGTGATCAAGGCGGTGCAGGGATTTACGTGAATTCCACAGGCTTTGATCTGAGGTGACCATTTCAGATACTGCCATGCCGGCACCATAGCGGCGACACAATGTGCGATACGGACGATCCGTCACGCCTGCCATTGGGGCAAGTAATGTCGGTGAGCTTAATGTATAGGGTCCGATTTTTAGCACAGAGGGTTGGTACGCTTTTCGTTTGGGCCGTGGCCGAGGTGTGTTCAGCCGACTGATCGGGAGGTAGTCCGTCAGAGTTTTTATTTGTTAAAAGGCTGGCCGGAAATGATAACGCGAGTGGGCTCAGGGTTAAAGGTTTTCTTAGACTTTTAGCGTCTTGGCACGAGGCATTTGGCTCTGCTAAGGTCAGGATGAAGGTGCGAAGTTTACGCTGTAGTTGACCGCTTTATCGCCGGGATCAAGAATGGCAAAAGACAGGTGAACTGGGGTTTTCGAAGGCATTAGTGGCAGCTGTTTCAAGTGCTTCCCTAGATATTCTTCGGGCTGAAAAAGACGTTGTGCCAAAGCTTCGCCGGTGATGGTAGAGAAGGTCATGTTCAGTACCGGCAGAGGTTGGGAGTGTTGGGCTGAGTTGCTGATAATCATGTCGATAATCAGCACGTTGCTATATTCAGGGTGGGTTTTTATCGCTAACCGGTCAGTTTTTATAGCGCTGATTTGTTGGTAATGCGGCAGCTCGCAGCCCAGTGTTTCACAGGCCGTTACGTACAATGAGTGCCATTGAGGTTGCTGTGCATTGGCTTCAAAATTAAAGGTTAGCCATTGCCCTACAAGAGCGAACATGGCGATCAAGCTCAAGCCGACCCATTTTAACGCGGGGCGTTTATTGTAGGTGACGGCAGGGCTAACAATGTCGGTAATGCTTGAATTGCCAATGTTGATTTGGCCAAGGTCATCTTGTGTCGGAGCAGAAGCGTCATCGGGCAAACCTATATCTGCTTCAGCTAAGATTTTTAGCGGATCTGGTTCGGGTTCTGGTGAGGTATTAATGACCAGTTCTTCATTAATCTCTTCTTCATCTATTTGTTGTTCGGTGGGTTTGTTGGCGAATGTTTTTTCTGCCGGGCTGCCTTCGCCCTGGCTGTAGGCAACGCCTTCATCGTGCGCGTCAAAGACTTTGTAGCAAACGCCGCAGCGAACTTCGCCGCCCGCAGCGGCCAGATGTTCCTGATGAATGCGGAACAGGGTTTGGCAATGCGGGCATTTGGTGAGTAGTGAGTCGTCCATAATGAAGGCAGTATAGTACAGGGCGCTTATAAAAAGGCACTATTTTTAGAAGGCCCTGAAGGGGTTAAAGGTAAAGTTAAGCAAAGCGCTTTTTACCTGCCAGTCTTACCCAGCCATCCTGTTCGGCAACAGCTTCGAAATCAAACTCATCCTGGTAGACGGCTAATACCTCTTGCGCCTGAGTGCTTAGAATGCCGGATAGAACTAGGTGTCCGCCAGGTTTGACGCGTGATGATATATCTTCAGAAAGTGTAATTAGAGGGCCAGCGAGAATATTGGCAAGCACCAAGTCGGCAATCTCATGCGGCGCATGAGCGGGCAAGTAAATGCTGTATTGATCTTCGCTGATGCCATTTTGTTCGGCGTTCTGGCGGGTTGCAATCAGAGCCTGCGGGTCGATGTCGATACCACACATGGTGTTGCAGCCTAGCAGTAGTGCGGCAATGCCCAGTACGCCTGAGCCGCAACCGTAATCAATAACGGAGAGGTTTTCGGGTGTGTTAGCATCCAGCCATTGCAGGCACAGCGATGTGGTGGCGTGGGTGCCTGTGCCAAAAGCAAGGCCGGGGTCAAGCATCAGGTTAACGGCGTCGGGCTCTGGTGGTGTGGTCCAGCTAGGCACGATCCATAAACGTTGGCCAAATTTCATGGGTTGGAATTGATCCATCCATTCGCGAATCCAGTCTTTGTCTTCAAGAATTTCGGTCCGATGCTTTGGCATGGCTTCGCCGAACTGTGTTTTGAGTTGATCAGTGATTGTTTCCATCGGTGCTTCAGCTGGAAATAGACCGACTAGGCGCACGGCATCCCAAAGAGGGGTTTCTCCTGGGCCTGGTTCAAACAGAGGTTGGTCGGCGGCATCAACGTAGGTAACGGCTAATGCGCCTAGTTCCATTAGGCTGTCTTCCAGCGGCTCGCAGTCCTGGCGGGAGGTTTCCAGAATGATTTGTATCCAGTGCATGACGATGGGTTCTCAATAAAATTTGCGGGTAGAAACAAACAAGGCAGCCAGTTGGCTGCCTTGAAGAGGTGGGTTCTCTGAAATTAGAGGCCCAGTTTCTTTTCCAGATAATGGATGTTGGTACCACCATCCTGGAAATGAGTGTCATCCATAATTAACCTTTGCAGGGGGATGTTGGTGCTAATACCGTCAATCAGCATTTCTTCCAGCGCGTTGCGCATGCGCAGGATGGCCAGTTCACGAGTTTCACCCCAGGAAATGATTTTGCCGATCATTGAGTCATAGTACGGAGGCACTTTGTAGCCGCTGTAAATATGAGAATCAACACGGATACCTGTGCCGCCAGGCATGTGCACCATTTTAAGGGTGCCCGGAGATGGCAGGAAGGTTTCCGGATGCTCTGCGTTGATACGGCACTCGATGGAGTGGCCGCTGAATTTAACGTCATCCTGAGTTACGCTGAGTTTTTCGCCACCGGCGATCAATAGTTGCTCTTTGATGATGTCGACACCGGTAATCATTTCTGAAACCGGGTGCTCTACCTGAACACGAGTGTTCATTTCAATGAAGAAGAATTGGCCGTCTTCATACAGGAACTCGAAGGTGCCTGCGCCACGGTAATTGATGTTGATGCAGGCATCGATACAGGCTTTGAAAACGTCTGCGCGCGCTTTTGGGTCTATGCCTGGAGCCGGGGCTTCTTCAACCACTTTCTGGTGACGGCGTTGCATAGAGCAATCACGGTCGCCGAGGTGAATGGCATTGCCCTGACCGTCGCCAATAACCTGAACTTCAACGTGGCGTGGGTTTTCTAGGAATTTTTCCAGGTAAACCGTGTCATCACCAAAGGCTGCTTTGGATTCAGCTTGAGTAATGTGCTTGGATTTTAGTAGTACGGCTTCGGTGTGAACAGTACGCATACCACGTCCACCACCACCAGCAGCCGCTTTAATGATTACCGGGTAGCCAATTTCGCGAGCAATACGCAATGTACGTTCGTCGTCATCGGTTAAAGGGCCGTTAGAACCGGGTACCGTTGGTACTTTGGCTTCGATCATGGCGCGAATAGCTGCAACCTTGTCACCCATAATACGGATGGTTTCTGCTTTCGGGCCTACAAAGGCGAAGCCGCTGTTTTCAACCTGTTCGGCGAAGTCGGCGTTTTCAGCCAGGAAGCCGTAACCAGGGTGAATGGCTGATGAATCGGTTACTTCTGCAGCAGAGATGATCGCTGGAATGTTGAGATAGCTTAGATTGGACGGGTTAGGGCCAATACAAACAGTTTCGTCGGCAAGACGTACGTGCAGTAGGTCTGCATCGGCGACCGAGTGTACGGCAACTGTTTTGATGCCTAGTTCTTTGCAGGCGCGCAGAATCCGCAGCGCAATTTCGCCACGGTTCGCAATCAGGACTTTATCTAGCATAAGGGGTACCCTTTACAACTGAAGCATTAAATTAGGCAATGATAACCAGCGGTTGATCAAATTCAACGGGCTCGCCGTCTTCAACTAGAATGGCTTTGACCACGCCGCCTTTGTCGGCTTCTATCTGGTTCATCATTTTCATTGCTTCAACGATGCAAATCGTATCGCCGATAGAAACAGATTGACCTACTTCCGCAAATGACGCTGCGCCTGGCGCAGGTGAGCGATAGAATGTGCCTACCATCGGTGAATTGACGCTATGGCCTGTGGGCGCTGATGGAGCCTCAGCTTCAACGGGTGCCGCGGCAACAGGTGCGAGAGCTACTGGCGCTGGTGCTGCGTACATTTGAGGTGGAATAGCAGCGTTTTTGGAGCGACGAGTGATGCGAACAGACTCTTCACCTTCACTAATTTCAATTTCTTCAACATCTGACTCTTCAATGAGTTCGATCAGTTTTTTGATTTTGCGTATATCCATGACAATTGTCTCTTTTGTTGATTATGCGTTAATTGGCAAGTTGTTTAATGGCTGATTGCAGGGCCAATTCATAGCCCTGTGTTCCGAGTCCGCAGATGACACCGCGGGCAATATCGGAAAAATAGGATTTGCTGCGGAAGTCTTCTCGTTGATGTACGTTGGATATGTGTACTTCAATAAAAGGAATGTTTACGCCCAGTAGTGCGTCTCGTAGTGCGACGCTAGTGTGCGTGAAAGCGGCAGGGTTGATAATGATGAAGTTAACCCCTTCGTTACGCGCATCGTGAATACGGTCAATTAATTCGTATTCAGCGTTGCTTTGCAGCGTTAATAGATGGTGACCGGCAGCTAAGGCATTAGCGCTAAGTTGCTGGTTAATATCATCAAGGGTGGTAGCACCGTAAATTTCAGGCTCGCGAGAACCTAGTAGGTTCAGGTTTGGTCCGTTCAGCACCAGGATGGTCGCCATTTCGGCTACTTAGTCCCCATAAATTTGTATAATGAAAAGGTTGTATTCTAAATTCAGAATAAGTTTAGCGTATTTTGCTCGCATTTCATGTTTTTTTAAAGATATTTGACGAAACTATGTAGGGTTTTGGAAATTTGAGGAAGGTTTTTCTGACATATTAGTTGACAGCTGTGTCAGATTCTTTAGCCGCTTCTTTAATAGCTATTTTTAATAGTCGGGATAAGTGTTGATGCAGTTCATTGGCAGTAATTTCGCCTTGAATACGCTGGTTTCGTAATTCCTGTTGATTGCTGAAAAATAACAGGCTGGGTGGGCCAAACAGACCGAAGTGTTTTAACAAAGCCTGATGGTCTTTGCTGCCAGTGGTGATGTCGGCGCGTATTAGTGTTAGTTGCTGAAGCTGTTTGCTAATCTTTGGCGAGGTAAATACTTGTTGTTCTAGAATTTGGCAAGACACGCACCAGTCAGCGTAAAGATCGAGCATGACAATTTGCGTGTTGCTTTGCTCTCTGAGAATTTGTTGCAGGGCCTGCAAGTTATCAGCTGATTTGAAATCAAGATGTATGGCTGGTTCGGAAAAGCTTCTGAGCGGTGTCGCGGGATTGAAGTGTCCTTGCGTGGCATTAAAGATTAATAACGCGCTATAGGATATTAGTGCTATCCCTATTAGCGGTGCTGCGCTAATGGCCCGCTTACCTCGCAGCAGCTTTAATGCGCCCAAATGCACGGCATACCCCGTGAATAGTGCAATCCATAATACTAGTGAGATGGCTGGCGGCATTACACGGTCGAGCATCCATATCGCCAAGCCTAATAATAAAATACCGAAGAAAACTTTTACCCGGTTCATCCACTGGCCGCTTTTAGGCAGTAGTTGTGTGCCAAAGGTACCTATTAAGAGGAGAGGTAGTCCCATACCCAGGCCCAATGCTAATAATGCCACGCCACCGAGTGTCGGGTCGCCAGTGCTGCTGATAAACACAAGTGCGCCAGCCAATGGCGCGGTGACACAAGGAGATACAATCAGGGTTGATATGACGCCAATTAATGCCACCCCAGCATAGGTGCCGCCACGTTGTTTTTGACTGATATTCTGTAAGCGGTTTTGCAGTGCGTTGGGCAGGCGCAGTTCAAAAACCCCTAACATAGCCAGTGCGAATACCACGAATAATAGCGCGACGATGATAATGATCAGTGGCGACTGTAATTGTAATTGCAAGTTAAGGCGGGCACCAAAATAGCCGGTAAGCATGCCGGCTAAAGCATACGTGCTCGCCATCGCCAATACATAGGTAAGTGATAAACTGAAGGCGCGAAGGCGACTTGGTTTGAGTGTTTGGCCAAGTACGATGCTGGATAGAATCGGGATCATAGGCAGCACGCAGGGCGTAAAGGTGAGCGCAAGCCCTGCCAAAAAGAACAGGCCGATGATACTACCAAGTTGTGCGTTGGCGAGAATGGCGGTGAAGCTATTGCCTAGTGATGACGTGTCAGTTGTCTCTATGGATGCAATGGAATTATTTTGCGGAGGCGTTGCTGATAGCGTGACGGTTTGATTGTGACGTTGTAAATATAAGGTTTGTGGCGTGTAGCACAAACCGGCATCTGCACAGCCTTGGAAGTTAACAAGCAGTGGTTTGTCGGTGTTGATAATGTTCGCAGCTAACTCAATGGTTACTTGGTTGTAATAAACTTCTACCGCGCCAAAGTACTCGTCTTGTTTGGCTTTGCCATCGGGAATCAGGGCGGGGATTGTGGTGGTGGAGTCGGCTTGAGTAAACGCAAATCGATGTTTGTATAAATAGTAGCCAGGAGCAACATTCCAGTTAATAAAAAGGCTATCTGGCTTGTCTACGGAGGTGCTTTTTTTTGTCCAGGCGTTAACTTGAAAGGCTTGGTCGACGGGCAGGAAATCAACACTTTGATCAAAGCTGTCGGTGAATGATGATAGTTGCGATGTTTGAGTGTTGAACATTGCGCTGTTATTAGAGTCGCTTAAAGGGGCCGCAGCAGGCGTGGAGGCCATCGCAAATTGCGATAAAGCCAGTATAATTACGAAGCAATAGCTGAGAACTTTACAGGGCATTGGTAATAGGTCGATTAGTTAGGAAATGAGTAGAGCTATGACAGCAGGCAATATAATCGGTTCGTGATAATTTGTCTGTTTTTTGCTTCATATCCATGAGTTTTAAGTGCATATGGCTGGCTTTTGGCGTTATTTTTGTGAGTGGTGATAAGTGTGAAATTGACATCATTGATTGGCGGGCTGGGTATGATGTGGTTGGGTTCTATTCAGGCTGACGAACCTGCTGTAGCTAACGCCTACGCCCGCGAGATGCCGCCAGGTGTGATGAGCACAGCGGTTTATTTGTCGATAAACAATAGTTCGGATAAGGCGGTCACATTGATCAATGTGAGCTCGCCGAGTGGAGCAAAGGTGATGGTGCATCAAAACATCATACAGGGTGATATGATGCGTATGAGAGTTGTAACGCATCTTGAAGTTGCCGCGCACAGCCAATTTGACTTTGCTCCGGGCGGGCATCATCTAATGGTAATGGGGTTGTCGAAGTCGTTACAGGCAGGTGCAAGTCTTGATCTAGAATTCCAGTTTGACAGGGGGCAGGTTATCGAAGTGTCGGTGCCTGTGCTTAATACTGCCGATGGCAGTAAACAGTTTAGTGCTCATAAAAGCATAGAGATAAAGGTACAAGATTAATGATGGAATCGGGTGGAAAAGTGCGTTTGATGATAGGTGGCGTTATTGGTTTGGTGTTGCTTATTTTAATTGGCTTTGGCTTCTATTGGAGTGATGAGCCAAGCAGCTTTAATGTCTATGAGCATGCTCAGGCGAAGGCCGAAGCAAATAGTGAATCTGTGGTTGTTGGTTATACAACGACGAATGCGCTGGTTGAAGTAGCTTCAACACTGCTTGAGAAAAAAGGTGGTTTTATTTCCAATGACGTTATGCCGCCAGGTGTGATGCTGGATAATATTTCCAACTGGGAGTTTGGAGTCTTAGTGCAGGTGCGAGATTTGTCGCGCGCGCTACGTAAGGATTTCAGTCGATCGCAGTCGCAGTCCGGAGAAGATAAGGATTTAGCTGTCGCTGAACCGCAATTTAACTTTAATAATGATAGTTGGGTGTTCCCTGCTTCCGAGTCGGAATACAAAACGGGTATTGCGGCGCTAAAACGTTACCAGCATCGTTTGACCGATGTGGCTGCCGGCGACGCACAGTTTTATGCCCGTGCCGATAATTTGCGCAATTGGTTTGCCGATATTGAAACCCGCCTTGGTAGCTTGTCTCAGCGTTTAAGTGCTAGCGTGGAAAGTCGTCGCTTGAATACGGATTTAGCTGGTGAGAGTAGAGCAAGCCAATCAACGCCGGTTGAAGATGAAGTGATGGTTAAGACTTCCTGGACTGAAATAGATGATGTGTTTTACGAGGCGCGTGGCACAGCCTGGGCGTTACTTCATTTATTGGAAGCCGTGGAGGTCGATTTTTCCGACACCCTGCAACGGAAAAACGCGTTGGTGAGTTTACGACAAATTATCCGCGAGCTGGAAGGTACGCAAACTTCGTTAAGTAGTCCGATGATATTGAATGGCAGTGGTTTTGGTTTGTTTGCCAATCACTCGCTGGTGATGGCTTCTTATATTGCGCGTGCTAACGCCGGTATTATCAATTTGAGGGAATTACTGGCGCAGGGTTAATAGTGGGCTAAGCTTAGTTGATCGTATTTTATTGACTTGGCTCTTTGTTTCTGAGATGGCGATTGATTTTAAGAAAGCGCAATGATGACGCACCACTATTAAAGCAGGATATTGTTAGAATATGGATTTCAGTATAAAAAGTTGGTTTTCGTCATCTCTAACCCGAGAGACGATTCTCAAGATGGGAATCCGTATTAGCTTTATTGTGATGGCTGTTACGTTATTAACCTATTGGCACACTTATAACACCCTTGAAGAGCAAACCTACGATAACCTGCAGAACTATATTACCGAACGTGGCCAGAAAGAAAGTGCCATCTTCACTCTCGCTGAGGATAATCACCTCGTTTTTCGGAAAGCCTTTTTAGACGCCTGGCCCAAGGCTCTTGCGCAATCCTCATTAACGCGATTTAACAGCTTGTTTTTTGAGCCGGGAGACGATACTCGGCGCCTGCGATCTGAGCGCTTTACCGGTACCCATCGTTTCGATGGCACCATCAGTAAACACATTAGCGGGTATGTTGGTGGTGGCTCTAAGCTGAATGAGTTTTATCGTAGCAAGCTGTTGCTATCTTATGATCTTATCGATCGTTACGCTGAGGGTTGGACACATCGTTTTTCTACGCTCTATGTGACGATGCCTGAGAACGCGATTATGATCCACTGGCCCTTGTTGGCCTGGGGGTTGGAAACAGATGCTACGTTAGACATTAATAAAGAAGAGTGGGGGTATGTTTCTGACCCAGAGCATAATCCGACACGAGAACCCGCGTGGACGGGGTTGTTTTATGATGTGCCAGCTGAACACTGGATGGTCTCGCTTAAAACCCCTGTTGAGTTGGACGGCGTGCCATTAGTTGATGTCGGGCATGATATTTTGTTGAACGACGTTTTTGAGCGTGTTGTGAATGATCATTTGAAAGGTACCTATAATTTTATCTTTCGTGAGGATGGTCGCTTGATTGCTCATCCGGAATTTTTCTCCAATCAAGAATTGGTTGGTGAAGCGGTCGCTGGTCGAGCCTTCCAGATTTCTGACCTGGGTGATAAGAATCTCGAAAATGCGGCGAAGTTGGCTGTCTCAGCCAGCGGCACATTTGAGGGGGTGGTGCTTGATGATGAGGTAGGTGATGCACTGCTTGCTGTTACTCGTATCAAAGGTCCTGATTGGTATTTTGTGACGGTTTATCCCAAGGCATTAATTTCCTCAACAGCTCTTGATGCGGCGTATTTTATTTTCTTGCTGGGCCTTTTTTCTATTGTTTTGGAAGTACTGATGCTTTATTTGGTGCTGAGCAAGCAGGTCATTAGTCCGTTAGGCTATTTTGTCAAAGTGGCCAATAAGATTACCCATGGAGATTTCAATATACACATGGGGCCGCAATCGGATCGTTTTCTTGAAAGTCCCAACGAAGTTGGAGTTCTGGGTCGCTCACTAAGTGAAATGGCGGTCACTATTCAAACGAATGATGAGCGTCTTGAGCGGGAAGTGGAGCAGCGTACTCAGGACCTTAATGAAACAAATCAGGCTTTGTTGGGTGAAATTGCTGTACGACGTGAGCTGGAAGAAAAACTGCGCGAGCAGATAAATATCGATTCTTTAACTGGCGTCTATGGGCGCTCCTATTTTCTTCGTCTTGGCGATCTTGAATTTAAACGTAGCCGACGTGAGGGAACATCATTATTTGCTGTGATGATTGATATCGACCTGTTTAAAAACATTAATGATACCTACGGGCATCCGGCAGGTGATGCGGTACTTAAGCAGTTTGCTTTGATATGTCAGGAGTGTTTGCGAGAAATTGATGTGTTTGGTCGTTTGGGCGGTGAGGAATTTGCGCTGGTGATTACGGGCGTCAATGAGCGTGAGGCGTTTGATATTTGTGATCGCATCAGAGCATCGTTGGAAAAGACAGAAATTGTTACTGAAGAGGGTATTATTAGGTTAACAGCCAGTTTCGGGTGTGCATCGATTGAAAGTGATGATGAAAAAATTGATGCGATTCTTAATCGTGCAGATAAAGCACTTTATGACGCGAAGGGCGGCGGACGTAATCAGGTCATCATGAAGGTGGTTGGTTAACGGCTTTTGGTTAAAGGAAGAGCATAAAAAGGTAAGCAATAAAAAAGGGGCTGCAGAAATGCAGCCCCTTTTTTATGTTATTGGGCTGGCTTATCGCCAGCCCAATAGGTATTAGCCGTTAGGCGTTGTTGTAAGCTTCAACACTTACTTCAATCGCTTTACGTGCTGCATCAGCGTTATCCCAGCCTTCAACCTTAACCCATTTGCCTTCTTCCAGTGTTTTGTAGTTCTCGAAGAAATGCTTGATTTGGTTAACCAGCAACGGAGGCAGGTCATCAATTTCTTGAACGTCTTTGTATACTTTAGTCAGCTTGTCGTGAGGCACGGCAACTAGCTTGGCGTCTTCGCCTGCTTCGTCAGTCATGTTCAGGATGCCAACAGGA
Source organism: Pseudomonadales bacterium (assembly GCA_036960805.1). Taxonomy (GTDB): domain Bacteria; phylum Pseudomonadota; class Gammaproteobacteria; order Pseudomonadales; family IMCC2047; genus IMCC2047. The sequence continues at coordinate 29,460 of JBALXL010000011.1, read as the reverse complement.
CGGCAGCGAATTACCGATCCAATCGCAACTGGATGTGGAGTAACAACCAATACGTCCAGCGCATCGCCATCATCAGCCAGTGTGTTGTTGATGTAGCCGTAGTTAGCTGGGTAGTACATTGGCGCAGTCATGAAACGGTCAACAAAAACAGCATCGTGCTCTTTTTCAATTTCGTATTTAACTGGGCTGCTTTCAGCCGGGATTTCAATAACAACGTAGATGTCGTTAGGAAGGTCTTTACCTGCAGGGATAGTGCTGAAGCTCATGGTGTAGTTCCTGGTCGATAGTTGAAAATCATTTGTCTGCCTCGAATCGAGTTTTCGAAACAGTCGTGAATTTGAGGTCGCGCATTATAAAGTGTTGCGCGACCAAATACCACTTTTCGCCAAATAGTGACTGATTAACAGTGACTTATGGCGTTACTTGCTTGGCTTAAAGGTTGGCAGCTTTTTCTCTGCGAGCTGGTTTTTCAGCTTCACGTATTTAGGCAGGCCGTTTTCGTAAGGCGGATAAGCTTCGCCTTGAATCAGCGGTAGCAAATAAGCGCGTGCTTCGTCAGTAATGTGGAAGCCATCATCAGTAATAAAACTGCGAGGCATCATTTTTTCTACGTTAGCCACTTCGGAAAGCGGTGCTTCACCAATGTGCCAGGTGTAAGGCGCATCAGCTTCACGAACGATGACAGGCATGACAGCATTTTTACCGGCAATGGCTAGTTCAACAGCTGCTTTGCCTACTGCGTAGGCTTGGTCGACATCGGTTTGCGAGCTGATGTGACGTGCTGAACGTTGCAGATAATCGGCAATGGCATAGTGGTATTTTAGGCCCAGACCATCGCGAACCATGTTGGCTAATGTGGAGGCTACGCCGCCTAGCTGGGTGTGGCCAAAGGCGTCTTTCATGCCCGCATCAGCGACAAATGTACCGTCTTCGTACTGCGCGCCTTCTGAGGCAACCACAACACAGTAACCCTGATCATCAACCGCGCCCTGTACGCGCTTCAGGAAGGCTTCCTTGTCGAAGGCGATTTCCGGAAACAGGATGATGTGAGGTGGATCACCGGCTTTTTCACTGGCTAGTCCGCCTGCTGCAGCAATCCAGCCTGCGTGACGGCCCATCACTTCGATGATGAATACCTTGGTGGAGGTCTCATACATGGATGCGATATCCATGCTCGCTTCACGCGTTGATACGGCTATGTATTTAGCCACCGAGCCAAAGCCTGGGCAGGTGTCGGTGATAGGCAGATCGTTATCAACAGTTTTTGGCACACCAATACAGGTGATCGGGAAACCCATATTCTCGCTGAGTTGAGAAACTTTGTAGGCTGTGTCTGAAGAGTCACCACCGCCGTTATAGAAGAAGTAGCCGATGTTGTGAGCTTTAAAAACTTCGATCAAACGCTCGTATTCGGCGCGATGCGTTTCCATGTCCTTTAGCTTGTAGCGACAAGAGCCAAAAGCACCGCCGGGGGTGTGCAGTAGGGAGGCGATATCGGCATCGGATTCCAGAGAGGTATCAATCAGGTTTTCGTTCAACGCACCTAAAATACCGCTGGCACCGGCATAAACAGTGCCGATTTTGTCACTGTGCTGGCGGGCGGTTTCAATCACGCCACAGGCGGTGGCATTAATAACAGCGGTAACACCACCGGATTGAGCGTAAAAAGCATTTTTAGCCATGAACGTTTACCTAGTTTTCTATGTTTCAAAAGAGCTGCGCATGATACTTGATTCTGCGGTTTAGTGCATCTGACGGCGGTGTGTCGAAGTAAAATTTATTGGGCTTTAAAAGGCATCCTCGGCATAATGATTGGCATCATCGGACTAGGCACGGAATCAGGTTAAAAAATCAATGCATATACATATTCTTGGCATCTGCGGTACCTTTATGGGCAGCTTGGCTGTTTTGGCGAAGGAGCTGGGCTATCGCGTCAGCGGTTCGGATCAAAATGTTTATCCTCCCATGAGCACGCAGCTTGAAGAGGCCGGTATTGAGCTGATTCAGGGCTATGACCCCGAGCAGCTAAAAAATGGCGCCGACTTGATTGTGGTTGGCAACGCCATGTCTCGTGGTAATCCTGCCGTGGAGTATATGCTTAATCACAATTTGCCCTATACCTCCGGCCCACAATGGCTCGCAGAGCATGTGCTTAAAGGTAAATGGGTGCTGGCTGTAGCGGGTACGCACGGTAAAACCACCACTGCCAGTATGTTGGCGTGGATTCTCGAATATGCGGGCATGAAGCCGGGTTATTTGATTGGTGGTGTGCCGAAAAACTTCGACGTGTCAGCAAGGCTTGGTGATACAGATTTTTTTGTTATTGAAGCTGATGAATACGACACGGCCTTCTTTGATAAGCGCTCCAAGTTTGTGCATTACAAGCCGCGTACAGCCGTGCTGAATAACCTTGAATTTGATCATGCTGATATATTCGAAAACCTGGCGACAATTCAACGGCAATTTCATCATCTGGTGCGGATTGTGCCAGCAGATGGGCGCATTATCGTGCCGCAGGCTGACCCTAATCTTGCCCAGGTTTTGGAAATGGGTTGTTGGACGCCGGTGGAAACTGTTGGTGAAGATGGCGCTAACTGGAGCGCGAAGCCCTTAACGCCCGGCGCCGACCATTTTTCCGTCAGCCTAGATGGTGAACAGGTGGGTGATGTGAATTGGACGCACGGCGGACAGCACAATATGAATAATGCGTTGGTGGCGATTGCAGCCGCGCGTCATGTGGGCGTGGTGCCAGAGCAGGCTGTTGCTGCGCTATGTAAGTTTGAGGGTGTGAAGCGCCGTATGGAGACTATTGGTGAGGTGGCGGGAATTACGCTCTATGATGATTTTGCACACCATCCGACGGCTATTGAAACTACGCTGGACGGTTTACGCAAACGAGTAGGGGAGGCACGGATTTTTGCCATTATTGAACCGCGCTCCAATACCATGCGTTTAGGTGTGTATAAGGATAAGTTAGCGCCCGTGTGTGCGGATGCCGACCAGGTACTTTGGTTTCAGCCCCCCGGTGTTGACTGGGATTTACAGTCTGTGGCTGAGGCGAGCCCTGTGCCTGCCGAGGTATTCCAATCAACGGATTCCATCATTGAAAGAATTTGCGACGAAAGTGCAGCCGGTGATCATGTGGTGATTATGAGTAACGGTGGCTTTGAAGGTGTTCATCAGCGTTTGCTGGCAGCCCTTGAGCATCGAAGTGTCAACAGTGAGGTTGCCAATGACTGTTTTTAAAGAGCCCATCACATTAGCGCTGACAGGTGCGTCCGGTGCGCAATATGGTCTGCGTCTGCTAGAGCTGTTAGTGGCGGCTGAGCATCAGGTGTATTTGCTGATTTCTAAAGCTGCACAAATGGTGATCGCTACTGAAACGGATATTGAATTGCCCAGCCATGGCAATAAACTCGAAGCCGCACTGGCGGAACGTTATCGAGCTAGAGATGGACAGATTCGCGTTTTTGCCAAGGAAGAGTGGACCTCTCCCGTTGCATCAGGCTCTAACGCGCCACGTAGCATGGTGATCTGCCCTTGTAGCACCGGAACCTTGTCGGCAGTAGCGCGAGGCGGTTGTGATAATTTAATTGAGCGTGCAGCAGACGTTATGCTCAAGGAGCGTCGCCAGTTGATTCTGGTGCCGCGTGAAGCGCCTTATTCAACGATTCATCTGCAAAATATGCTGACGCTTTCACAAATGGGGGCAATGATTTTGCCCGCTAGCCCCGGTTTTTATCATCAGCCGCAGAGTGTCGATGACATGATTGATTTTGTGGTAGCCCGCATTCTCGACCAGCTTGGTGTTGAGCAAACGCTGGTTCCTCGCTGGGGGCAGTCTGAAGGCTGATTGAATAATATGGAACACGCCCCTCTTTTTCCCCTTAATACGTTGTTGTTTCCCGGTACTCGTTTGGCGCTTAAGATTTTTGAGCAGCGGTATTTGGAAATGGTCAAAGACTGCCTGAAAAATGAGAAAGATTTCGTGGTGGTCTTGATTAGCAAAGGCCAAGAGACAGGTGTTGTTCCGGAGGTCTTTTCAGTGGGTACCCGCGCGCGTATCGTCGATTGGAACTTGCTGGAGGGCGGCCTGTTGGGTGTGGTCGTTGAGGGCGGTGAGCGAGTAAGTATTGCAAGTGCTAAGGGCGTATTAGGCGAGCTGTTGATTGGCGAAACAGAGGTTCTTGATGATCATGGTGAGCTTGATCAAGCGTCAGATGCAGAGTTTGAGACTTTGTTACAAAAATTAGAGCAACACCCGCTTGTGCAGGCGCAGGGCATGGCGATTGATTACCATGATCTTAATTCTGTGATGTGGGGGCTTTCCAGTTTGTTACCCTTTAGTAATACCGAAAAGCAAAGTTTGCTTGAATTGGATGACCCGCAAGTGCGTTACCAAACGCTACAGCAAATGTTACACGCGTTAGAGGGTTAGAGCCTTTAGCTTCCCTTTAAGGCGCTCTTTATTTAAAACTCTTTATTTAGAAAAAGCCGATATAAAAAATACTCCATATTAAAGCCATAATACTGCTTAGCCATAATACCGGATCGGCGTTGATAGCGTGTCGGTTGTGGCGGCTGAAGCTGATTCGAATCACGCCGCACAAAGTTGTGCCCATCAATATGCCGTAGCCCATATCGGTAATGGATATCTGATCAACATATAACCACGGCAAAGTTGCCAGAGTAATAGGTAATAATGTTGCGCTATAAACCCACCAGCGACGTTGATGGTTTAATTCCTGCGCAACAAAGGCGGCCATCAAACAGCTAGTCAGTGTGATTCCCGTTAGTTGCGTGCCGGGCACAAGGTTTCTTAATAACTCGTTAATCAGCAGTGCGACGATAATGTGAAGGGCCGCGGTAAAGTGCCGTTTTGCGATTAACCCGATTATAAAAATACTAGCAAAGCCGATTAGAAAAACGGCGTCCACCAGACGGGCAAGATAGTTAAATAATGCTTCCAGCCAGGGGTGCTGTATGCCTTCGAAGTATTGCGAGACCTGCTGGTCTAATAATGTGAAGAGGTTTGTTTGAGTGTCTAGCAGCCACATCAACAGCAGTGCCGTTATGCTGCTTAGACATAGCAGCATTGATAATAATGGGAAGGTGGGGCTATGGTCGCGCCGGTCAGCTAACCAATGCCAGAAAATCCGTACATTATGCTGTCGGTCGATCCAATTGTGCAGTGTGCGGTAGAGTCGGGCATCGGGTTGTAGATGCCAGTGGCTCAGGCGGATAACAATAAATGCCACGCCAGCAGCAGCCAAAAGTAGTAAGCCTAGCTCACCCAGCCCGTCGGGCAGTGTTATGTCCCCCTGTAATGACATTCCAAACAGATAGCCGGGTAACATGTAAAGCGGCGCCCAGCCCAGTGCAGAAACAAAATTAATGCTGACAAAGCGCAGCGAAGACATGTCCAGCATGCCTGCTACCAAGGGTAGAACCGGACGAATTGGGCCAACAAAACGGCCAATAATAATGCTTTTTCCGCCGTGGCGATTGAAGAACTTTTCGCCGTTATCAAGCCACTGCGGATACTTTCTGAAGGGCCACATGCCGCGAATCCGGTGCTTGGCAACTTTACCCAAAAAGAAACTGATGCAATCGCCGAGAACCGCGCCTATCAATGCGCTTAATAACGTTGGCCATAGCCCTAATGTGCCGCTGCCAGCCACCGCGCTGGCACCAAACAGTAGTAATACGCCGGGGATAACAATGCCGGCAATAGCCAGTGACTCGAGAAACGCAATGACAACAATACATACAGCAACCCACTGCTGGTGCGCAGTCAGCCAATCAAGGAAGGGTTGTATGCTGGATAGATCCATGGGAATAAGCTGGCCTAGAGTTGTTGTATGAAGGCTGGGCATGATAAATCTTCTGTCTTAGATTGACAGCCTATCAGGTTGTGATTTGAGAATGCTACGGAAGTTGTGAAAGGCTTCGTCGCTTTTCTGTTGGTATTGGCGTTATGATTGATTCTCGCTGCCACGGAGTGGTTCGCGATAATAACTTCATTTTCTTGAGGATAATGCAATGGATTGCAGAAAACTCTTAGGCTTTACGCTTGTCGAACTTTTGGTATCGCTAGCTATTGGAGCAGTATTGCTTTTTGTTGCTGCGCCCGTGTTTACCAGTATTGTTCGAGCCGGCTATCTGAGTACTCAAACGCATTTGTTTGTTAGCGCTGTTAATTATGCTCGTACGGAAGCTATCCAGCGTAAACAGACGGTGTTTATCTGTGCGCGGTTGAATAATCATTGCCAGAACAATCAAAAATGGGAGCAGGGATGGCTTATCTTTGTTGACGAGAATCGTAATGGTGCTCTTGATAATGATGAGTTAATTCAGGTGTCTGGCGGGTTTGAGGTGGGCTATACGCTGCGGCCAAATGTTAGTGCGTCAAACCTTTTGTTTCGAAGTGATGGTGTTGTGCGGCGAGGCACAGGAGCCTTGCCGTTGATGACGTTTCGACTTTGTGCTCCCGATGCAGGTGCTGGTAATTTGGCTGAGCGTTCGCGAGAAATTGTCATTAATGCAACTGGGCGGATGCGGTTACAGTTTGGGCGTGAGCTAGCCGGTGCGTGTTAATGCCTCATAGGCTGACGGTATGTCTGTTGATGCCTTACAGCTAGCACCGTTTGTCTGTATAATGCGCGCATTATTTACGTGTACTAACTGTAAACATAAAGGGTTTTGATGGACGTTAAAGCATATATGGCCGAAGTGGGTCAGCAGGCGCGGGCGGCAGCGCGTGAAGTGGCGCGCGCCAATACAGGTAAAAAGAACGCGGCATTACTGGCGATGGCAGCAGCAATTGAGGCGGCTCGTGATGATTTGTTGGCAGCAAATTCCAAAGACATGGCGGCGGCGCGCGATAATAATCTTGATAGCGCGATGCTTGATCGTCTCGAGCTAACATCTGCCACTATTGATGGCATGATTGACGGTTTGCAACAGGTAGCGGCGTTGGCTGATCCTGTCGGCGAGATCACAGATTTAAATTATCGTCCCTCCGGCATTCAGGTCGGCAAGATGCGGGTGCCATTGGGTGTGATCGGCATTATTTATGAGTCTCGTCCCAATGTGACGGCTGAAGCGGCCAGTCTGTGCTTGAAGTCTGGCAATGCGGCCATTCTGCGTGGCGGCTCTGAAGCGATTCACTCCAATCAGGCCATTGCCGAGTGTATCTGCAAGGGTTTGGAAGAAGCCGGTCTGCCTGCCAATGCGGTGCAAGTGATTTCTACCACTGACCGTGCGGCGGTGGGTGAGTTGATCACTATGCCAGAATATGTCGATGTAATTGTACCTCGCGGCGGTAAAGGCCTGATTGAGCGTGTCAGCCGAGATGCAAAGGTAACGGTAATCAAACATCTGGACGGTATTTGTCATGTTTATATTGATGACGAAGCCGATTACGACAAAGCCACCAATATTGCGTTGAACGCCAAAACCTCGCGTTACGGCACCTGTAATACCATGGAAACTCTGTTAGTCCACAAAGATGTTGCGGAAGATATTCTGCCTCGTTTGGACTTTCATTATCGCGAAGCGGGTGTTGAAGTCAGAGGCTGTGAAAGAATCTGCGCTATTCTGCCGAAGGCTAATGCTGCGACGGAAGAGGATTGGCATACTGAATATCTTGGGCCTATCTTATCGATTAAAATGGTGGCGGATATGGACGAAGCAATCCGCCATATTAACCATTACGGCTCGCATCACACGGATTCAATTGTTACTGAAAACTTCACGCAGGCACGAGTCTTTCTCAACGAGGTAGATTCCAGTTCGGTAATGGTGAATGCATCCACCCGTTTTGCCGATGGTTTTGAATATGGTCTAGGCGCTGAGATCGGTATTTCCACCGATAAAATTCATGCGCGTGGTCCGGTCGGCCTTGATGGGCTGACCTCGCAGAAGTATGTAGTATTAGGCGATGGCCACATTAGGACGTAAAGTAGAAAATGCACAGCATAGCGATTCTTGGTGGCACTTTTGATCCAATCCATTTTGGACATTTACGGCCAGCACTTGAGTTGAGTCAGATGGGTTTTGATGAGGTGCTGCTTATGCCCTGTCATGTTCCTGCCCATCGTGAGGCTCCACATTGCAGTGCCGAGCAGCGTCTTGCCATGGTTGAATTAGCGGTAAAGAATGAACCGCGACTAGCGGTGGATAGGCGTGAGTTTGAACGTGACGGTGATAGTTTTACGGTAGATACGTTGACTGAAATGCGTGATGAATTAGGCGCACAGGTCTCCTTGAATTTAGTGATGGGTATGGATACCTTTCTTGGTTTGCCTTCATGGCAGCAATGGGAAAGGCTTGCCGAATTAGCAAACATTGTCGTCACTGAGCGTCCCGGCTCACACATGTCGAGTGACGGGGTGATGGCAAGGTTTCTTAAGGCTCGACAAGTGCCCTCAGTAGAGGCTTTGTGTGAGGCGAGTAGTGGACGCGTGTTGGTGCAACCGTTGCCATTATTGGATATTTCTGCGACCCGTATACGGGCGTTAATTGATAGAGGCCATTCGGCCAGATATTTACTTCCTGAATCAGTTTGGGAATATATAGAACAACACCGATTATATCGGTCAATAGAGTTATAACGAGGGTTTATGCAGGGCGAAAAAATTGTAGAGCTGGTGATTGATGCGCTGGAAGATATGAAAGCGATTGATATCAAAACAATAGACGTGACGGATCGTTCGAGCGTTACAGATTTCATGATTATTGCGACGGGTACGTCACGACGTCATGTGAAATCCGCTGCCGAAAATGTGCAGGTGGTACTAAAAGATAATGGCTTGCAGCCTAAAGGCACTGAAGGAACGGATGCTTCTGAATGGGTATTGGTTGATATCGGCGATGTAGTGGTGCATGTGATGATGCCTGATACACGTGAGTTCTACGATCTAGAGAAGCTTTGGCACCCAATGGGTGAAGATGGTTTTGAGCAAAATCAGGATCAAGATAACGCACTTTAACTGGTCTTTTAGCGGAACGCATCGATGCGCATTCGACTCATTTGTGTTGGCACTAAAATGCCAGCATGGGTAACCACAGGTTTCCAGGAATATGCCAAACGCTTGCCGGCGGATTGTCGGCTTGAGTTAGTGGAAATTCCTCCTGGCCACCGTGGGAAAGGTGCCGATGTTCAGCGTGCGATTGAAAAAGAGTCCCGCCTGATATTGGCGGCGCTGGGCAAAGACGAGCGTGTTGTTGCTTTGGACGTTGAAGGGCGACAGTGGAGTACCGAGCAGCTTGCCAAAACCGTTGGTGATTGGCAGATGGGTGGGCAAAACGTGGCACTATTGATTGGTGGGCCTGACGGCTTATCTGCTGAATGTCTAGCGCTAGCTCAGCAGCGATGGTCGCTATCAAACTTAACCTACCCGCACCCGTTGGTCAGGGTTATTCTTGCCGAACAAATTTACCGGGCCTGGAGCTTGTTGAATAACCACCCCTATCATCGAGCTTGATTGATTAAATGACTGACCGTTTCATGCCGAGACCTCCGCATAACTGCGCTCGCTCCGTTATGCTGAGATCCATTCCATGAAAAATCGCGATTTTAAAGATCCTATCCGCGAAAATCGAGTGTTCACTTTTCGTGCCATTCTTTTTTGGATAGTGGTCGTGTGTTTGACTTGTGTGCTGGCGGGACGGATATTTTATCTGCAAGTCATGCAGCATGATCGCTATGCCACGGCTTCGGAAAATAATCGTGTATTGCTGCAACCTATCGTGCCTAACCGTGGGCTTATTTACGACACTAATGGCAAACTGTTAGCCAATAATCGTGCCAGTCAGAGCCTCAATTTGATTATTGAGCGCGTCGATGATGTTGAACAAACGCTGGCACTGTTGCAAAGCCTGCTCCCTATCACTAAGGGTGACCTGGCGCGTTTTGAAAAGCGCCGCAAGCAGCGTCGCAGGCCTCATGAACCTATTCAATTACGTACCCGCTTAACCGAGCAAGAAATTGCCATTTTGGCTGTCAATAGTCATCGATTGTCGGGGGTGACAGTCGAAGCTGAATTGGTGCGGCATTACCCCTTTAGTAAATCAACGGCGCACGTGCTGGGTTATGTCGGGCGTATTAATGAGAAGGAACTCAAACGCATTGATCCAGTCAATTACAGCGGCACCCAACGTATGGGCAAGCTGGGTGTGGAAAAGTTTTACGAAGCGCAGTTACATGGTTTGGTGGGTTTCCAAAAGGTTGAAGTGACGGCGCGTGGTCGTGTGTTGCGTGTATTGGAGCGAGAAGATCCAGTGCCAGGCGCGGATATTACCCTGTATCTGGACAGTAACTTACAGGATGTTGCAGAACAGGCGTTGGGTGATCGACGCGGTGCAGTGGTTGCTATTGATACGCAAACGGGCGGTATTATTGCGCAGGTGAGTCAGCCTAGTTTTGACCCTAACTTATTTGTGACGGGTATCGATACTAAAAGTTATGCGGCGTTGCGTGATTCACTGGATTTGCCTTTATTTAACCGCGCGTTACGAGGTCAGTACCCACCAGGTTCTACCGTTAAACCATTTGTGGCGTTAGCGGGGTTGGAATATGGCCATATTAACTGGGCGCATACCATCAGTGATCCAGGCTGGTATCAACTGACTAAGGGGGGGCGCTTTTATCGCGATTGGAAAAAGTGGGGGCATGGTAAAGTTGATTTGAATCTTGCGATTGCTCAGTCCTGTGATACCTATTTTTATGAGCTGGCTCATAAAATGAACGTGGATGATTTACATGATTTTCTTTGGCAATTTGGCTTTGGCCAACGGATTAGTTTGGATGTAGCTGAAGCGTTGAAAGGTATTCTGCCGTCCACAGTCTGGAAAAAAGCTAGAACTGGCGAGCCCTGGTATACCGGCGATTCGTTAAATGTGGGTATTGGTCAGGGTTATATGCTGGCAACACCGTTGCAATTGGCCACGGCCACGGCTGTATTGGCGAATCGTGGTAAATGGTTGCAGCCGCGCATGCTAAAAACTATTCGAGTAGATAAAGATTATATTGATATGTTGCCTGCCACCGAGGAAATAGCAGCGACCCCCGATGATGTGACATTAAAACGGGATGCTAATTGGGAAAAAATGATTGATGCAATGGAAAGCGTGATTCATGGTCGTCGTGGTACCGCGCAGGGTATTGGTAAGGATGTTCAGTATCGTATTGCCGGTAAAACCGGCACGGCGCAGGTGGTGGGCATTAAGCAGGATGAAGAGTACGACATTGAAAAAGTAAAGGAGCGTAATCAGGATCACGGCTTGTTTGTGGCGTTTGCGCCAGCAGATGAGCCACGTATTGCGATTGCCGTGATTGTAGAAAACGGTGGTGGAGGTAGTAAATCTGCTGCGCCAGTGGCCCGTAAAGTAATGGATGCTTATCTGTTGCCAAAATTAGCAGCCCAAGCGGAGGCCGCGATTAGTAATGAGTAGGGATTTTCTACGCCAGTTACCGCATGCGTCCCACGCTTTTCAAGTGCGAGCTAGTTTTCTTAGACGGCTGCACATTGATGGCTGGCTATTAATACTGTTGTTATTGCTCTGCGCTATCGGTTTGGCGGTGCTTTATAGCGCCAGCGATCAAAGCATGGCCACGGTGCATCGACAGGCAACACGTTTTGGTATCGCGCTGGGCGTGATGTTTGTGTTTGCACAAATTAGCCCGCATCACTATAGGCGTTGGTCGCCTTGGCTTTATAGTTTAGGGGTGTTGATGCTGATCGCAGTGTTGGTGCTAGGCGTTGGTGCCAAAGGCGCCCAGCGCTGGTTAGAGATTCCTGGCTTGCCGCGGTTTCAGCCTTCGGAAATAATGAAAGTTGCCGTGCCGATGGCTTTGGCTGGTTATTTTGCCGATCGATATTTACCACCGAGAATTAAACATGTGGCGGCGGGGCTGGTATTTATATTGGTTCCTACGCTGCTGATTGCCAAGCAGCCGGACTTGGGTACGTCATTATTGATCTGCGCTTCTGGCTTGTTTGTGTTGTTGTTTGCCGGTATTCAATGGAGACTTATTTTTGGTTTTGCTGCGTTAGTGTCAGCCTGTTTGCCGCTGTTCTGGATGTTTCTGATGAAAGAATATCAGAAACAGCGAGTGTTGACGTTTTTGAACCCGGAAAGTGATTTGCATGGTTCAGGCTGGAACATTATCCAATCAAAAATTGCTATTGGTTCAGGCGGCTTGGATGGCAAAGGTTGGTTGCAGGGTACTCAATCACATTTGGATTTTTTACCGGAAAGCCATACCGACTTTATTATCGCGGTGTTCGCTGAAGAGTTTGGTTTTTTTGGTGTATTGGGTCTGTTGTTTTTGTATCTATTGATTGTGACGCGTTGCTTTTTTATTGCTGCGCGAGCTGATGATACCTATAGCCGTTTGTTAGCGGGTAGTCTGACGTTGACCTTTTTCTTTTACTTTTTTGTCAATATTGGCATGGTGACAGGGCTATTGCCGGTAGTAGGGTTGCCGTTACCTTTGATAAGCTATGGCGGCACCTCTATTGTGACGTTGTTTGTTGGCTTTGGCATGTTGATGTCGATTCAAACCCATAAAAAAGTATTACCCCGATAGTTTTTGTAGTGCGTGAATATGAGAAGAGAAGGTATGAAATTTAATAAAATTGTTGCCCGTGTCATTATCTTGATGGCAGTTGTTTTACCGATCCAGAGTTGGGCGAATGAGGCAAAGGGTATTAGTTATGAAAAGCATCCTGAAGCACTCAAGCTGATTGATGAAATGGTGGTTGAGCATGCCTTTGATAGGCAGGTTTTATTAGATGTTTTTGCGCAGGCTCAATTTAAAGAGAGCATCATTCAGTTAATGGATGCTCCCGCTGAAGGTAAGCCCTGGAAGGATTATAGGCCTATTTTTGTCACCGCTAAACGGGCCAAAGGTGGACGCGAGTTCATGGCGTCGCATCGCGAAACATTGTTACGTGCTGAGCAGAAATTTGGCGTGCCAGCCGAGATTATCGTTGCCATTATCGGTGTCGAAACCCGTTATGGAAAACATGCCGGTAGAACCCGTGTGCTGGATGCATTAAGTACCTTGGCGTTTGATTACCCGCGCCGTAGTACGTTTTTTCGCAAGGAGCTTAAAGCCTTTCTTCTGCTGACACGTGATGAGCAGATGAACCCGCAAAGCTTGAAAGGGTCATATGCTGGAGCTATGGGGTATGGGCAGTTTATGCCGAGTAGTTTCCTTGAGTATGCCATTGATTTCGATGGTGATGGCCGTAAGGACATTTGGCAAAATCCGGTTGATGCTATAGGCAGTGTGGCTAACTATTTTGCTCGTCATGGCTGGAAAAATAACGAACAGGTTGTGAGTCGAGCGCGCTTTTCTGGTAATGGTAATGATGTTACTTGGGTGAAGGGCCGCAGGAATTTGAAACCTGTATCCTCAGTTTCCCAATTGATAGCGCTGGGCCTGCAGCCACAGTCTGAGATTGACGCCGAGCAACTCGCTACGGCGATGCGATTGACCGGTCCAAAGGGTAAGGAATATTGGCTTGGACTACATAACTTTTATGTAATCACACGCTATAACCACAGTGCGTTGTATGCCATGTCGGTGTACCAGTTGAGCCAAAAAATAGCCAAGTAAGCTGATGTTGAGATGTAGCTTTATGCAGTTTGAGAGAGGTGTTCGGCAAGTCGGTGTTGTCGGTTTGCTGTTCAGTTTGATGTTGCTGGCGGCCTGTGGCAGTAATCCGCCGTCACGTTATCAACAGGCCCAGGACTCGGCGCCACGCTATCAGAAAAATGTTGGTGCTGTTGCTGATGCCGTGCCCAAGGTTGAGCCGCGAAGTCGTGGTGGTAATAAAAGCCCCTATCGCGTATTTGGAAAACAATACTGGGTATTACCTAATAGTGTGGGATATACGGCTACTGGAACTGCGTCCTGGTACGGTTCCAAGTTTCATGGCCACCTGACCTCCAATGGTGAAACCTATAATATGTATAGTATGACGGCGGCTCATAAAAGCCTGCCGATTCCGACCTATTTGAAGGTGACCAACCTGAATAACGGTCGACATGTTATTGTCAGGGTTAATGACAGAGGTCCGTTTCATGGTAATCGTTTGCTTGACCTCTCCTATGCGGCGGCTACAAAATTAGGCTATCAAAAACAGGGTACTGCGCCAGTCCGAATTGAGGCGATAGACCCGTTGACCTGGAATCGCGCGCAGCCTAAGCCAGCGTCTATCGTTGCGCAAAAGGTTTTGCCAGCAACGACTCCCGTAGTAGCGGCGAATACACCGCAAACCTTTGCGTTGAGCGCGGTTCCTGTGTCGACGGATACTGATCAGATTTTTATACAGGTTGGCGCCTTTTCCAATTTTGATGCGGCGCGGGATCTCAAACGTCGCTTGCAAGGTGTTACCAGTGAGCCAGTGAAGGTGTTTCTAGATCAGCAATATACGCCAAACCTTCATAAGGTGCAGGTTGGGCCAGTTGAAGATATGGCCGTTGCGCAGCAAGTTCGTGAAATAATTAGCAATAACGGCTTGGGTGCTGGCTTGATCCTTGCGCTGCCTAAGTTGTAACGATATTCAGAATGGAAGTAATTAAATTTAACGTTGGACAATTCTTACTATGAAAACATTGCGTAAATTTTTGGTGGCAACAGCGCTGCTGTTATCTAGCCAGTTGGTTTTGGCTGCGAATCCTTTGATTCCAGCCGCGCCACAAATTGCCGGCAAGGGCTTTTTGTTGATTGATGCCCATAGTGGCGAGGTGTTGGTGTCTCAAAATGCCGATGAGACGTTACCGCCCGCTAGTCTGACAAAAATGATGACCAGCTACATTGCCACGCATGAATTGGATAAGGGCAATATTTCCAAAGACGATAAAGTTCGTGTCAGCATTAAAGCCTGGAAAACGCCGGGCTCGCGTATGTTTATTAAAGAAGGTACTTCCGTTGTCGTGGAAGACTTGTTGCGCGGCATTATTATTCAATCGGGTAACGATGCCAGTGTTGCGATGGCTGAGTTTATAGCAGGCAGTGAAGATGCCTTTGCCGATTTGATGAATCAGCATGCCAGCTTACTAGGTATGAAAGGCACGCATTTTATGAATGCCACTGGGTTACCGTCACAGCACCACTACACAACGGCAACAGATTTGGCTACATTGGCCCGCGCCATTATTGTTGAGCATCCTCAGCATTACGGCATGTATTCGGAGCAGGCTTTCACCTATAACGGTATTCGTCAGCCGAATCGAAATAAATTATTGTGGCGTGATAAAAGTGTCGATGGCTTAAAAACAGGTCATACCGAAGAAGCCGGTTATTGCCTGGTGGCATCGGCTGAACGCAATGGCATGCGTCTGATTGCCGTCATGCTGGGCACTAAAAGTGAAGAGGCGCGAGCCACTGAAACTCAAAAGCTGCTGACTTATGGTTTCCGTTATTATGAAACACGTAAGCTCTACAATGCAGGAGAGGTGCTGAAAGAAGCCAAGGTTTGGGGTGGCGCTGAAGATAAAGTTAATTTGGGTGTGGCTGAGGATGTCTATATCACCGTACCGCGTGGTCAATACAGTAGCTTGCAACCTAGTATGGAAGTTGATGAGCACATTGTTGCGGGTGTGAAAATTGGCGCAGAATACGGCAAAGTTCAGATAAAATTGCAGGATAGGGTTGAGCTTGAGCAATCGCTAGTGGCGCTCGATACTGTTGAACCAGGTGGGTTTTTCAAACGCCTGTGGGATCAACTGGTATTATTCTTTGTTAAGTTGATTAGCTAGGGCAACCACATGTCTGTTTATTTGAATGGCGCTTTTATGCCGGTTGAAGAGGCGCAGGTTTCGGTGTTGGATCGAGGCTTTTTATTCGGCGATGGCGTCTACGAAGTCATACCAGTATACGCCGGGCGAGCATTACGTCTTGATGAGCATTTGCAGCGTTTGCAGCAAAGCCTTGATGCCATTCAGCTTGAGATAACAGAAGACTGCCCCGCGTTGATTGGCGAGCTGATTGAATTAAATAATGGAGGTGACCTGTCAATCTATTTGCAGGTGACCCGTGGTGCTGCGGAAAAGCGTGACCATGCTTTCCCGCGTGTTGCCGTGCCGACCGTCTTTATGATGGCAACTCCCTTCACTCCAGTGCAGGATCTTGAGCAGGTTCAGGGCATTAAAGCTGTTTCTGTGGTCGATAATCGTTGGTTACGCTGCTTTATTAAGTCGATTTGTTTGCAGCCCAATGTATTGCTCAAGCAGCAGGCAACCGAGGCCGGTGCACTGGAAGCTATTTTGGTCCGAGATGGTTTTGTCACCGAAGCTGCCGCAGCTAATGTCTTTGTGATTAAGGATGGCGTGATTTATACCGCACCAAAGGACGAACTGATTCTTGCCGGTATCACTCGTGATTTGATTCTTGAGCTGGCCCGCGCAGTGGATATTGATTGTCGTGAAGACGCGCCATCAGTGGCGTTGCTTGAGTCCGCCGATGAAATATGGATTAGTAGTTCCACGCGTGAAATAGTGCCCGTGACTGAGCTTGATGGACGTCCGGTTGGAAACGGTCAGATAGGGCCGGTATGGTATAATGCCATGCAACAGTACCAAGCCTATAAACAACAGCTTATTGCAGGTTAAACGTGACAGATCAAGAGCAACAAGAAGCCCCGAAAATTGAATTTCCCTGTGAGTATCCTATCAAAGTAGTCGGTCGATCAGCGCCTGATTACAAGCAGTTTGTGATTGGTGTCATTCTAAAGCATGCCGCTGACCTTGATCTTGATACCGTTGAGCTCCAGCCCAGTCGTAATGGTAATTTTTCCTCCGTCCGTTTTACCATTATCGCTACCGGTGTGGATCAGCTTGAAGCGATTTTTGAAGAACTTAAGGCCTCTGGCCGAGTGACGATGGTTATTTGATTGTCCTGGCGGATTGATCCTTGATGAATACCGATGCCGACAACCATGTCATTGTAAGGTCGCTGGGCTTGCAGCCCTATGAGCAGGTGTGGCAGCGCATGAAAGCCTTTACCGATGCGCGCTCAGACACAACGACCGATGAAATTTGGCTGTTGCAACATGAACCCGTATTTACGCTAGGCCAGGCGGGTAAAGCTGAGCATTTACTAAGCCCTGGCGACATACCCATCATAAAAAGTGATCGAGGTGGGCAGGTCACGTACCACGGACCAGGTCAGCTTATTGGTTATTTGATGATTAATTTACGTCGCCGCGGCTTGGGTGTGCGGAAATTGGTCACAGAGATAGAGCAAGCCCTGATTGGCTTATTAGCTGAATTGGGTATCGATGCGCAGGTTCGTGATAAAGCCCCCGGTGTTTATGTGGCTAATAAGAAGATCGCATCGTTGGGTTTACGGGTGCGTAAAAACTGCACATTTCATGGTTTGAGTTTGAATATGGCGATGGATTTATCGCCTTTTTCGCGTATCAATGTGTGTGGTTATGAAGGGCTACAAGTGACTCAGCTCAGTGATTTACTGAGTGATGTAAACGAAGTGCTGATTAGCGAATTATTGATCAAACATTTAGAAAATCGGCTGGGATATACTCAGCATCAAACCCTGTCAGGGTGGAGCTAAGAGACAAATGTCGGAACTTGAAACGGGAAAAACTAACGCCGCAAAGGGCTCGAAAAAGCGCGTGCGAGTGGAGCAGGGTGTCAAACTACGTGGTGCCGATAAAGTTGATCGTATTCCGATAAAAGTCATTCCCACAGACAAACCATTGCGCAAGCCGGACTGGATTCGTGTGCGCATGTCCAGCTCGCCGGAAGTTGCAAACATCAAAAAAATCCTGCGTAAAAACAAACTGGCTTCAGTTTGTGAAGAAGCCGCGTGCCCTAATCTGGCGGAATGTTTTAGCCACGGCACGGCAACCTTTATGATCATGGGCGAGATTTGTACGCGTCGCTGTCCATTTTGTGACGTTGCCCATGGCCGTCCTAACCCGCTGGATGTTGATGAGCCTCGTCACCTAGCTGCGGCAATTGCTGAAATGCAGTTACGGTACGTGGTGATTACCTCGGTGGATCGTGATGATTTGCGGGATGGCGGCGCGGCACATTTTGTGGACTGTATTCGTGAAACACGATTGCTCATGCCGGATATCAAAATTGAAGTGTTGGTGCCAGATTTTCGCGGTCGTATGGACGTTGCTTTGGATGCGCTGACAGTAGCGCCAGCTGACGTGTTTAACCATAACCTTGAATCGGTACCGCGTTTGTATCGCCAAATTCGCCCCGGCTCGGATTATCAATGGTCACTGGATTTGTTGAAAAAGCATAAACAAAGATTACCAGAGGTGCTGACCAAATCCGGCTTGATGGTAGGTTTAGGCGAAACAGGCGATGAAATTTATCAGGTAATGGAAGATCTGCGTGCCCATGACGTAGATATGATTACTATCGGACAATATCTACAGCCTAGCCTTAATCATTTGCCGGTGGCACGCTTTGTTCACCCCGATGAGTTTGCCCGTTACGCGGAAAAAGCGCGGCAATTAGGCTTCAGAAGCGTGGCTAGCGGGCCGTTGGTGCGATCATCGTATCATGCAGATCGCCAAGCTAAAGGTGAAACAATTACATGAAATTACTGGCCTAGACAGGTGGAAAGTGGCATATAATGGCGAGTGAAGGGTACTGACTTATATTTATAGATGGATCGAGGAGATATAAAGTATGAAAATGAAGAGCTTAGTTTGTTCATGTGCGTTATTGGTGGGGTTAGCTGGCGTTGCGCAGGCCCATGAAGATGTTGATAACGATGGTAAATTTACACTGCTGTTCGGCGGTGGTAAATATTTCAGCGATAGCAGTCGTGATATTGGTGATGGTAACGTAGGTGAAATTGGTCTTGGTTATATCATTGATAAGCACTGGGCAGTAGAAGCGATTTATACTGATATCAGCAGTGTTACTAGTAGTGTCACTGGTGCTGACGTCGATGCGGATATGTTCCGTCTGGATGGCTTATATCACTTTAACCAAAACGGTCACTGGACGCCTTACCTAGCTGCTGGTATTGGCCAATTAAGCTTTGATACTTCCGGTGGTAGCGACGATGACGAAACAGCCGTTAACTTCGGTGGTGGTGTGAAGTATGCGCTGTCTAAAGAGTTGACTGCGCGTGCTGATATCCGTGCTGTTTATGGTTCAGACGATAGCGATGTGGATACTCTAGCAACGATTGGTTTTAACTATATCTTCGGTGCATCTTCTGCTGCGGCTCCTCTGGATTCAGATGGTGACGGCGTACTTGATGCTGATGACCGTTGTCCTGGTACGCCTGCTGGCGTTGCCGTTAATGCAAAAGGTTGTGCATTAGATAGCGATCTTGATGGCGTTCCAAACTACTTGGACAAATGTCATAGCACTAAACGTAACGTAAGAGTTGATCGCGATGGTTGCCCAATGTTGGGTTCAGACGCTGTGAGCATCGAATTGGAAGTGTTGTTTGATACCAATAAAGCCGATATTAAACCTGAGTTTATGGCCGAAATTCAGAGTGTTGCTGAATTTATGGATCAATACAAAGGTGCTTACGCAGTGATTGAAGGTCACACTGACAGTATGGGTGATGCGGGCTACAATAAGTCGTTGTCTCAACGTCGTGCCGATGCAGTACTTGCTGTATTAGTTAAGAAAATGGGTGTTAACTCGCAGCGCGTAACGGCTGAAGGTTTCGGTGAGGAGCGTCCACGTGCAGCAAACGATACTCGTGACGGTCGCCAGTTAAACCGCCGCGTAGTTGCTGTATTGAAAGCAGAAGTTAAGAAAGTATTGACGAAGTAGACTCTTGAGCTTTCATCGCAGCTACTGAATGTAGCTGCGGAGACAGTTCATGAAGAAAAGCCCTGCTGGATATCCAGCAGGGCTTTTTTTATACCTACATAAATGAGATCTTGATAAACGGGGCCGGTTTTATAGTGATGAGGCGTACCGGTTTTGAGGGTGGTAAAATAATGAATGCTTGCGGGTAAAGGCTTGAAAATTAACGAGGGTTTAGTGATCGGTACTCAGTAGGTTGTTGAAAAACTATCTGTTTGGTCCTGCGGCATCGCCTAAAAGCGCCTGCTGGTGGTAAAGCCAGGCTCAAAATGCTCATTTATACTTATAAACTCCGCTTTCTCGCCTGACTTTACCTTGCGTCGAAAGCGCTTTTCAACAGTCGGCTAGATATCTGAGCCAGCCAATGACAGTGTGATCTGCTCCAGTTGATCCCACAAATTGCCCTGATGCATGCCCTTGGCTAGTTGATCCGCAAAGGCTGTTTGCTGAATCAATGTGGACAGTTTATTAAGTGATAGTCGAGAGATGGCTTTGCTGAAAATAGCTTGACGGTTTTTCCATACTCGCTGAGCTTGCATGGCCTGATCAGCTGATTGACCTCGTTGCATACCATGCGCTATTAATGATAGCTGGCGGATTTCACGACTCAATGCCCAGATAAGTGTTAGTGGTTCAACGCCTTCTTCCTTAAGTCCTGCGAGCATTTTAAAGCATTGCCTGGCATCACCCTTGAGTGCGTTATCAATGAGGCTGAAGACGTTATAGCGAGAGCTGTTGACGACACAATCACGCACAGTTTGTGCGCTAACGGTTGTGTCGCCCTCGGGTAACAGTAATTTGAGCTTTTCTATTTCCTGCGTGGCTGCCAACAGGTTGCCGTCCACTTGTTCTGCTAGCAGGCTGACAGCTTCTCGCTCAGGAGCAAGGCCTGCCTGACGCATACGTTGCTCAATCCATTTGGGTAGTTGATGAGCTTCAATCGGCCAGATGGCAATAAAAGCGCCCATTTGATCCAGAGCTTTAAACCACTTCGAGTTTTGCGAGCTTTTATCCAGTTTGCAGGTGCTAATTAGCAGTAAGTTACTTTCTGAAGGGGCTTCGGTATAAGACAGTAATGCCTTGCTGCCTTCGGTGCCGGGTTTTCCGTTGGGTAATCGGAGTTCGATGAGTTTTTGGCTGGCAAATAGTGACATCGCATTGCCAGTGGCCAGGAAATCTCCCCATTTAAATGATGCGTCAACGGTGAACACTTCGCGTTCACTGAAGTGAGCTGCTTTTGCGGCGGCACGAATCTGCTGGCAGGCTTCCTGGACCTGCAATGGTTCATCGCCCGCGACAATATAAACAGCCTTCAAGCCTTGTTGGAGGTGCGCCTCCAATTGTTCAAGGCGTACATTCATTACTCGTCTTCAACAACGGTTGAGGGAGTAGGGCTGATAGCGCGATAGCGGCGGATTAACTGTTGAACAAGCTCGCGTTGCATCTCTTCTCGCAGCAGGCTTTCTTCTTCAAAAGAGCTGACCGCATTGTTGGAGTTGTAGAGATAGGTTTTTTCTGTGCTGATCTGTGTTGGTGCAATCAGCTGTTCACCTTCGCGGCTGTGAACTGCGTAGGTGATGGTTGAGGTTAATTCGTACTCTGCGACTTTGGCGCTGCCGGTTGTGCTGAGGGTTCGTGTTGTTGGCGTTATCCCCGACACACTGAGTGTATAAGGTGCGCCAGAGGTTGAGTCAGCGAATGATACGTCCATCGCTTTTAATGAGCGCTTCAATGAACGAGAAAATTTACTGTTATCTGATGCAGTTTTCAGGTGCAAAGTCTTTAACTCAGGAGGCAGCGCTTGAGCGCCGCGCAGGTGCCAGCCGCAACCTTGCAGAAGTATTACGCTTGCTAAAAGCGTTGTCGACAGCCATTTAGATTTCAACAGATGCATGTGGATTAGCCTCCCACCACGATATTAATAAGTTTGCCGGGTACGACAATTACTTTGCGAACGGTTTTTTCTTCGATGAAACGTCGTACGTTTTCATCGGCCAGCGCGATTTTTTCAACACTATCTTTGTCAGCATCGGCATCCACGGCCAGTCGGGCTCGTACTTTGCCGTTCACCTGAACAACCATTTCGATGGTGGATTGCTTCAGTGCAGATTCATCAAATTGTGGCCATGGCTGATCAATAATGGCGTTGTCATGTCCTAATTGATACCACAGTGTGTGGCATATGTGCGGCACAATGGGCGCTAGTAGCAGGGTTGCCGCTTCCAATGCTTCACGTTCAACCGCTAAACCTAATGGCGAAGAACGATCTGCCAATTTGTTTACTTCGTTGAGCAGCTCCATGACGGCAGCAATGGCGGTGTTGAAAGTTTGGCGACGACCATAGTCATCCGTCACTTTAGCAATCGTTGAATGAGTTTTACGACGCAGGTCTTGCTGAGCGTCGGCCAGCTCTTCAACGCTTAGTTCGCTGGGTGTGCCAGCGGCAAGGTGTGTATTAACGGCTTTCCAGAGACGTTTCAGGAAGCGGTTGCCACCCTCTACACCACTGTCAGACCATTCCAATGATTGCTCGGGAGGCGCAGCAAACATGGTGAAAAGGCGCACGGTGTCGGCACCGTATTGAGTAATTAGGCCCTGAGGGTCAACGGTGTTGCCCTTGGATTTTGACATTTTAGTGCCGTCTTTGAGTACCATGCCCTGACACAATAGTTTCTTGAAGGGCTCGTCACTGGTGATAAGGCCTTCGTCACGCATCAACTTGTGGAAGAAGCGGGCATATAACAGGTGCAAAATAGCGTGCTCAATACCACCGACATATTGATCCACTGGCAGCCAGTAATTAGCAGCGTCAGAGTCCAGCATGCCGTCCTGATAGTTTGGGCTGCAGAAACGCGCGTAGTACCATGACGATTCCATAAAGGTATCAAAGGTATCGGTTTCGCGCTCAACGGCCTGACCATTGTGTTCGGTTTTACACCATTCAGGATCAGCTTTGATTGGTGAGTGTACGCCGTCCATGACTACGTCTTCTGGCAGTAATGCCGGCAGACGGTCAGCCGGGATCGGGATTTCGCCGCCACCTGGTTCATTGAACATCGGGATTGGTGAGCCCCAGTAACGCTGACGGGATACACCCCAATCGCGCAGGCGATAGTTAATCGTTTTGCGGCCTTTACTCAGGCTGTCTAGTTTTGCGGCAATGGCGTCAAAGGCATCGGCTGAACTAAGACCGTCGAATTCGCCGGAGTTAACCAGCACACCCTTTTCAGTAAAGGCGCATTCGTTGAGATCACAACTTTGATCGTCAGAAGCAGGGGCAATCGCCTGTTCAATCGGCAGGCCATATTTGTGGGCAAATTCCCAGTCGCGTTGATCGTGCGCAGGCACGGCCATGACGGCGCCGGAGCCATATCCCATCAATACGAAGTTTGCAGCGTAAATGGGTACTTCACGGCCGGTTAATGGGTGAATTGCTTTGTAGCCGGTGTCGATGCCCTTTTTCTCAAGGGTGGCCATGTCGGACTCGGCAACGGAATTGGTTTTGCATTCCTTGATGAAGTCGGCCAGTTCAGGATTGTCCTTAGCGGCAGCTAATGACAACGGATGTTCTGCGGCTACGCCCACATAAGTCACGCCCATCAGTGTGTCGGGGCGGGTGGTGTAAATGTCAAAATGATCGTCCAAGCCTTCAACTGGTGTTGCCAGTTGGAAGGACATTTCGACACCTTCGGAGCGACCAATCCAGTTACGCTGCATTGTACGCACTTGTTCTGGCCATTCTGTCAGGTTGTCCAGTCCGTCCAGTAGCTCCTCGGCGTAATCGGTGATTTTAATAAACCACTGTGGGATTTCTTTACGCTCAACGGCGGTATCACAACGCCAGCAGCAGCCGTTAATAACCTGCTCGTTGGCAAGCACGGTCATATCGTTCGGGCACCAGTTAACAGCAGCCACTTTTTTGTAGACCATGCCCTTTTCGTAAAGGCGCGTGAAGAACCACTGTTCCCAGCGGTAATAATCAGGCTGACAGGTGGCCATTTCGCGGCTCCAGTCATAGGCAAAACCCAACTGTTTGAGTTGTGCTTTCATGTACTCAATGTTGGCGTAGGTCCACTTGGCCGGCGCGGTATTATTTTTAATGGCGGCGTTTTCAGCGGGTAGACCAAAGGCATCCCAGCCCATCGGCTGCATGACGTTTTTCCCCAGCATACGCTGGTAGCGAGCAATTACATCGGCAATGGTGTAATTACGGACGTGGCCCATGTGCAGCTTGCCGCTGGGGTAAGGGAACATGGCCAGGCAGTAATATTTCTCCCGGTCCGGATCAGGGTGAACTTCAAAACTTTTGTGTTCATCCCAGAAGGCGCGGGCGGCCTGCTCGATGTCATGGGGTTGATAGCGCTCGTCCATTGTCAAAACTGTACCTGAAAAAAGTAAACGAGTAGGATACTCTATTGAGGGTCTTGGATTAAGAGTTGAAAGGGTATTATCCTTTTTAAATTCACATGGAGATGAATAAATGACTGAACGCCACGAAAAAGCCTATGAGCGAATAATCCATCGTGTAGAAGAGTCTTTAGGTGACGCTGAAAAAGTGACACGGGAAGAGCTGAAGCACGGTATTGATCAAGCTATTGAATTTGAAGGAGATGTAGAGGAGCTGACGCGCCAAGAAGTCAGTTTGCTGGGCACATATTTAAAGCGCGATTTGAATAATTTCTCGCGTTATATGGGTGACACTGGCAAGGAAATCGCTGATTGGCTTAAATTTGATGTGATCCTGTTGGAACGTAAATTATTAAGTCTGTTGATGTCGGTGGCAGATAAATCGGTCACTGAGCAGTTGGAGCTTGAAGAAGAGCTGGCTGAACATACAGAGGAGGTATATGTGGCTGCTGAGTATATCTTGCCCGGGACCTTTCTGTGCGATAACTGTAATGCCGAGCAAGAATTCATTAAGCCGGGTTTTTTGATGAACTGCACAGAATGTGGCAGTGATAAATTTCGGCGTGGTAGTAACTAACTTTATTTGCTGGAATTTTTTTAATGGATGAAATGTTGATCAGAGGCTTTCTGAAGTCTCTGGTAATGCCTCCGCTGTTTAATATTCTCTTGATTCTTATTGCGCTCTCGCTGTTCCGGCGCTGGCGTATTTTGAGATTTTTCACATTAAGCTTTTCTCTGTTGAGCTTGTTGTTGCTCAGCACGCCTTCTGTGGCACTTTTTCTTGCCAGTCAGCTGGAGCGTTATCCGGCGCTGAGCTGGCAAGATATTAACGCTGCTGATTATCAGGCCATTATTGTGCTTAGCGCGGGTCGTTCCCGACAAGCGCCGGAATATGGCGGCGTAGATATCCCCAAGCACCTTGGTCTTGAGAGGCTGCGCTATGGCGCGTATCTACAGGGCAAAACAGGCTTGCCGATTATGACGACTGGCGGTGCCTGGTTGGATGATATCGACACTGAAGCAGCGTTAATGGCGCGTGTTCTCGAGCGAGATTTTAAAGGCGTCGCTAAATGGCGTGAAGATAAAAGCCGTACAACCTGGGAAAACGCACTGTATTCAAAACAGCTGGCTGATCAGCATGGTATTAAGCGTGCTTTGTTGGTGACCTCCGCCTGGCATATGACGAGGGCCGTTTACAGTTTTGAACAGGCTGGCTTTGATGTCACGCCAGCACCAACGATGTTTAAATCCATAGACTTACCGGGCACTAGTTTTTCAGATTTTGTTCCCAATATGAATTCTCTTCACACCAGTACCTATATGTTGCACGAACTATTGGGTGTGCTTTGGTATCGGTTTTCTTCAGGCTAACAAGTTTGCCGAGACGGACTCGGCAAACTTGTATTAATTGCTTAAGATCCCTGCCATTCGGTCGCGATGACCGTGTCCAACTCTGCTAGAATAGCCGCCTGTTTTATTTCTTGAAGGTTTTGGCTATGAGCCAGCAGCAGCCACGCATTGGTTTTATCGGACTGGGTTTAATGGGTGCGCCCATGACGGCTCGTTTGTTAGCGGCCGGTTATACCGTTAATGTCTGGAATCGTAGTGTCGAAAAACTGGCTGAGGTGGTAAATAAAGGTGCGCAAGCGCAAACGTCTATCGCTGTATTAGTGGAGGCGTCGGATATTGTGATGACCTGTGTCACTAATACCGATGCCGTGGAAGCCGTTGTATTTGGTGCCGATGGTGTTGCTGAGCACGGCAGTGCCGGTAAAGTTTTGATCGATTTTTCCAGTATCGAACCTGACGCTACGCGCGATTTCTCTGAAAAGCTACAGGCCCAATGCGGCATGGAATGGGTGGATGCACCTGTTTCCGGTGGCGTGGCTGGGGCTACAGCGGGCACATTGGCTATTATGGCGGGCGGCAACGAAACAACCATTGATCGCTTGCGGCCAGTGCTAGCACCTTTATCTGCGCGCGTGACCTGTATGGGTCCGGTGGGCAGTGGTCAGGTGACTAAAGTCTGTAACCAGATGATTGTCAGTTGTAATGTGATGGTGATGGCTGAAGTGTTGGCGCTGGCAAAGAAAAACGGCGTGGATGCGACATTGATCCCAGAGGCGTTGAAAGGTGGCTTTGCTGATTCAACGCCATTACAAATTACCGGTTCACGTATGGCGGCTGAAGATTTTGAAGCCGTTACCTGGCACGTAAAAACACTGTTAAAAGATTTGGATATGGGCGTTGGCCTGTCGAAAAGCCGTGGTTCTGCCACGCCTATGACAGGGTTGGCCGCGCAATTAATGCGCCAGCATGGCAGTAAAGGAAATTTGGATAACGATCCTTGCACCTTAATTAAATTATACGAAGAGTAGGTGGTTTAAAACTTAATGATCGGCTTAAACGAAGTCAGCTTGCAGCGTGGCCATAAACCGCTGTTGGAAAAGGCAAATTTACTAGTGCATGCGGGCCAGCGTGTGGGTGTCATCGGTGCTAACGGTACCGGTAAATCGAGTCTGTTTCAGTTATTTCTTGGTTTGTTACATGTTGATCACGGTGACGTGATCTTGCCCAAGCAGTTACGGATCTCGCACATGGCGCAGGAAGTGGCGCACAGTGATCGTTCAGCGCTGGATTATGTGCTTGATGGCGATACTGAATTACGCGCCACAGAAGCCGCGATTGAAGCCGCGCATGCCAGCGAAAACAACACCGCCTTGGCGCATGGCTTTGACAAGTTGGATGCCCTTGATGCCCACACGGCACCAAGTCGTGCACAGCAATTGTTGAACGGGCTAGGTTTTGGCACTGCAGATCACCAACGAGCCGTCAGTGAGTTTTCCGGTGGTTGGCGTATTCGTTTGAACTTGGCGCAGGCGTTGATGTGTCCTGCTGATTTAATGCTGCTTGATGAGCCAACCAACCATTTGGATTTAGATGCGACGGTATGGCTGGAGCAATGGTTGTTGCGTTATCAAGGCACTTTGCTGTTGATTTCTCATGACCGCGATTTTCTGGACTCCGTCGCTACCCATGTTGCGCGCCTTCATAATCATCAGATTAATTATTACAAAGGTAATTACTCAGCCTACGAACGTCAGCACGCCGAGCGTATGGCGCAGCAACAGGCTAATTATGAGAAACAGCAGACAGAACGCGCGCACCTGCAGAAATATGTTGATCGTTTTAAAGCGCAAGCGACCAAAGCCAAACAGGCGCAGAGCAGAATAAAAGCCTTGGCGCGCATGGAAGATATTGCGCCGGCGCATATTGATTCACCTTTCCACTTTGTTTTTAAGGAACCACCTAAACCTTCAAATCCGTTGATGTACCTTGAAAAGGCAAGCCTGGGTTATGACGATAAAGAAATCCTCAGCGGTGTCGGCCTCAGCATAACGCCCGGTAGTCGCATTGGTTTACTCGGCCCTAATGGCGCAGGTAAATCGACGTTGATCAAAACGTTAGTAGGTGATTTAACGATTCGTAATGACGATGAAGGCGGTGTTCGACATGTCAGCGACAATTTACATGTCGGATATTTTGCTCAGCACCAGCTCGAAGCACTGGATTTAACGGCTAGCCCTATTACCCATATCCAGCGCATGTCGCCCACGGTCAGTGAGCAAATTATTCGCAATTTTTTGGGTGGTTTCAACTTCCATGGAGATGTTGCTTCTGGTTCACCAGAGAACTTTTCTGGTGGCGAAAAAGCGCGTTTGGCGCTGGCTATTGTGGTGTGGGAAAAGCCCAATCTATTAATTATGGATGAGCCCACCAACCACCTTGATTTGGAAATGTGTCACGCTCTCACCATGGCGCTGCAAAGTTTTTCCGGTGCCATGATTTTGGTGTCTCACGATCGTCACTTGCTACGTAATAGCGTTGATGAATTCTTATTGGTGGCCGATGGGCAAGTACAACCTTTCGACGGTGACCTAGATGAATATCAACAATGGTTGTTGAAAAGTAAACAAGACAACGCCGCTTCGAGAAGCTCAGGTTCACCCGATGAGCCAAAATTAGACCGTAAAGAGCAACGTCGCCAAGCAGCAGAACAACGCAAACACTTGCAGCCTTTAAAAAAGAAAGTATCCAAAATCGAAGCTAATATTGAAGCGACTGAAACGGAGCTTACCAGCATCGAAGAAAAGCTGTCGGATACCACGCTTTATGAGGCGGCAAATAAGGATGAACTACAAAAAATTATGCAACGCCAAGGCGAGCTCAAACAGCTCAATGAAACACTAGAGGAAGAGTGGATGGAGTTAAATGAAGAGCTAGAGACTCTGGAAGAGGCGTTGCAGGAATAGCTTGAATCTTTGCCTTTTAAGCATCCTAGGGTGTCGTATTATTTCCTATAAAAAGGTTTGTTTCTGCTCAATACTACTCGTTAATACAGAGGCTTTGAATTAATTAGGCATCTGAACAATATGCAGGGTCAAGACAAGGGGTGCTGATTCAAGTGTCAATATGGAATTATTGCGCTACACTTTTCTATATTAAGTTTTAATACCCTGTAAGCATTGAGGCCTTCTTTTGCGATCTACAAAACATCAAAAAGGTTTTACTTGGATAGAATTGACGATTGTGGTCGTTATTTTGTGTGCTCTTGCGTTGATCGCATCCAGCCGTTATCTGAATGTATTTGAAAGTGAAGATGTGAGCACGACAAAGCTGGTTGCAGAAGCCTTTGAGAGTGGGATTAACCTGATTCACAGTAAATGGGTTGAGCAACCTGAGCATGGCGACACGATTGAGATTGGTGAGCTTGTTATTGAGGTTACACCTGAGGGTTGGGCAAAGCAGCTAAATGAGAATGTTGAAGGCTGCGTGGCGATATGGAATGAAGTGCTACCTGAGGCACCGTTAATCGCGATTTATAACCCGTCTATTAATGCTATAGGTTGGAGTGTCGGTGGAGGGCCCGGTGTGTGTTATTTTTTCAACCAAAATGGCGAGCCTTTTGACGATGATGAGACGCCGTATTTCTCTTATATTCCCGATAATGGCAAAGTCACATGGTTTAATATGTGACGGTTTAAGATTTATGCTTTCAATTCATAGCGCTATTTTATGCGCAAACCGTATCGTTAACGGCTCTTTTTAATATTTTTCTCCCTCGCATAAGCTTCGAGCTGAATGGCTAAGATATCTTTTCTCTCTAAACTAAGTAATGCTGTTAATGATAATGCATCTCACTTAGAATTGTTCCTC
>JBALXL010000010.1:0-51620 GCA_036960805.1 Pseudomonadales bacterium | reverse complement strand
CATCTGTGGCTCGGCTCAGTATGATTGCTTTCTGACCGCTCCAGCGCCAGGGAATGACAAAGCGCGTCATGGACTTGCTCATTACTGGCCCCTCCAAGTCTGCCTTAGCCCAGCTTTTTCCGCCATCAACAGAAACCTCAACCATTTTCACGTTCCCCCGGCCAGACCAGGCAAAGCCAGAAATCTCATAAATGCCTGACATGGGAAGCTGTTGCTTACCGGATGGTTTGGTAATCACCGATTTCACTTCCATGGTGTAAGAGAACTGTTTGATGCGCCCGTCACTGGTGATGTCTGCATACAATGACTGCTCATCTTTACTCTGTGATGGAATATCAGAAATTTCCATGCGATGAAGCCATTTGACGTTCATATTGCCTTCGTACCCGGGCACAAACAGCCGCATCGGATAACCCTGGTCCGGGCGAATACGCTCACCGTTTTGATAAAGCGCGATGATGGCGTCGTCGTACAGCTTCTCCAGCGGGATATTGCGCACATGATTGCCCGAGTCCCCGCCTTCACACATGGCCCATTTTGCTTTTGGTTTAATACCCGCTTCATCGAGCAAGTATTTGAGCGGAATCCCAGTCCACAACGAGCCGGAAATTTGTCCATGGATGGCGCCACAGGTCATATCCATTGGATCATCACTCACCGCATTCGGTGCTGAGTTTCCTGCGCACTCAAGAAAATGAATACGGCTGACCATGGGATAGTTCAACAGGGTTTCCACCGACCACTTCAACGGTTTATCCACAAGACCGTGAATCATAAATTGATGGTCACTAGGCTCGATATCGGGGATACCGCCGTGATGAACAACAAAATGCAGGCCTGCGGGCGTAATGATCCCGTTGAGTTGGTCAATCGGTGTAAACGCAGCCGTTATGATGGCTGAACTGTAAACATGCTCAGGTAAACGGCCAACATGAGCTTCATATTTCGAGGGCACTCCATACAACTCACTGGGCCGCCCCGGTGTTTTCATATGCGCTGGATAGGCATCAAACCCACCCGCATACGCACTTTTTGTGACCGATGAAGCGGCGATGGCTGATAGAAACGTGGCTCCACTCATAAGAAATTGGCGGCGATCCAGTAATCCGCCCTTCGCCACTTCAGCCTGGTTATGCAGACTACTTTTAATTTTTTTCATTTTTATTTACCACGAAATTAGAAACAGCTGAAAACCAGGGCAGGGTTAACTGACTTTTCCAACAACTTAAGCAGCCCCTTTCCCGGCAAACTCACCGTGGTAGACGAAAGGAAGTCAAAAAGGACGCAAAAAATTTCAGCTACATTTGTCGTTCTTCTGCTTTTCCTCATAGGCAACAATTTGATTGTGTTTGTTAATCTCAAATCGACAGCAGTCATGAAAAATATCTTTCAATAATGTGCGCCCTCGTTGTACACGTGATTTTGCACCGGATAATGAAATACCCTCCAGTTCAGCGACCTCCTGCTGTGTCCTTCTTTCAATCTCGTATGCCCGAATCGCGTTACGATACTTATCCGGTAACGCCTCAATCATCGGTTCCAGACATGATGACAACTCCCTCTTTATGGATTCCTCCTCTTCAGGTTGAGGTTGCTCTATCCATTCTGGTAGTTCCTCTGTTATTCGCCTGGAACGGTAATAGTCAGTTATTATATTTCGAGTTATCTGATACAGCCAGCTTTCAAGCTTAGCGTCGTCTTTCAACGAATCGAGGCGTAAGTGAATCTTCATAAAGACATCCTGTAAAAGGTCATCCACGGCATCTTCAGCAACCCTATTCCTTATGAATGCTGCCAATTCCGTATGGTACTCATACCAGATTTTTTCACTTGTTTTCACGGTCGCGCCTTTACCATTAAAGCCGCCTAGTTTTATCTAAGCGGCACTAACAATTTAATTAAAAAAAGAAGTTAAACAGGAAGCCTGCAAGGATGGCCATTCCAAAGATCACCGACAAAAAGGCGATAATCATTGGCTTTTTGAACAGTGATTTCAGCAGAATGACTTCAGTCAGGCTAGCGCCGGCACTACCGATAATCAGCGCCATAATGGCACCTAGCCCCATGCCTTTTGCAGCCAAGGCTGCTGATAGAGGGATTACTGCTTCTGCACGAAGATAAAGTGGCACACCAATCACTGCCGCTAATGGAATCGCTAATGGATTGTCAGCACCCGCATACTGCGCTATTAAATCTGCCGGTATAAAGCCGTAAGTAAACGCACCAACAGCAATGCCGATAAGAAGATAAGGCAACACCTTGGTAAACTGGCTCCAGGTTTCTTTCCATATTCTGGTCCAGCGATTGTTAATAACGGCTTCAATTGCGATTGAACCGTCACACCCTATGCTTACGGTTTCTCCTGATTCAGAGCAGTCTGTAGTAACACAACTCGCTTCCTTAGCAACACTGGCAGAAACGCCACATGACCGGGCCTTTTCTGTTTGTTGTGCAGCGTTACCTGAACACCCGCCAGCAGGTTTATCACCAAAAATTTCCTGCCGCACATATTTTTCAAAGTTAAATTTTTCCAATAAATAACCCGCAGTAACCGAAACAACTAAAGCAATAGACGCATATACAAGCGTAACGTCTAAACCAAAGGTCGCTAGGAACAGTCCGATAATGATCGGGTTCAGTAAAGGTGAGGTAAAAAGGAAGGTGACTGTTGGGCCAAATCCAGCCTTAGCTTTAAGAAGCCCGGTTAGCATTGGAATAGTGGAACAACTGCAGAACGGGGTAATGCTACCGAGGATAGCACCGGAAAAATAACCCCTTCCATTCTTGGAGCTTAGAATGCTCTGGATTTTCTTGGCTGGCAGAAACTCCTGAATAACACCCACAATGAAGCTAATCACTAAAAATAAAGCCGTTAACTTAACCCCTAAATAAACAAACATCTCTAGCGCATCTTTAAGCATCGTAACTACATCGTTTGACATAAATATCTCCATATTTCTAAGATCATGGAAATATTATATTAACGAAACTTTGCTCTGTCAAATTATTTCCAGCATTATCGAAATATATTTATTTGAGAGGCACACAACATGCAGGTAGAAATTGCCGCTAAACGCTTAGCTGAATTAGGGCATGAAACACGTTTAGGGATTTTTCGCCTTCTCGTAAAAGGTGGTCGTCAAGGCATGCCCGTTGGTGAAATCCAGTCAGCGCTGAATGTTCCCGGCTCAACCCTTTCGCACCATATCACCCGTTTGGTCTCCGTAGGGCTGGTCAGCCAGCGAAGGGAAGGACGAACACTCTACTGTGTCCCGCAATACAAGGAGTTAATTGCTCTGGTTGAATTTCTACAGGAAGAGTGCTGCGTTAATGAATGCTAATCTTTCTTTCAGCCAAACAAAAAACGCCAGTTCGGCGCTTTTTTATTTGGCTTATTTGGTCAGAAAACGTCTTAATAAGTTTGCTCTACAGCTCCATTATTTTCAGTCCACGCGGCAAAGCCTCCTGCCAAATTCTTAACAGGTGATAAACCCATATCCAAAGCCATTTTAGCCGCATACAAAGAACGCAAGCCGTGTGCGCAGTAGAAAACGTAGGTTTTATCTTGGTTGAAAACTTCATTATGGACAGCGCATTGAGGGTCTATTAGAAACTCCAGCATCCCTCGTGGACAGGTGAAAGTCCCGGGTATGATGCCATGCGCCTTCCGCTCTTCAGCTTCCCGAACGTCAATAAAGATATAATCTTCATTTTGATAGAGTTGTTTGGCTTCCTCTGTAAATATATTTTCAACAACCAGGCTCGCTTCTTCTTTTAACGCCTGGATACCTTTTATAATTTTTTGTGGCATTTCTTTTTCCTTTCTAGTTCACCACAAGGTGACAAAACGTTCAGAACGGTAGCGAAAAAAGGCTACCGTATTAGCAATACGGTTTTGTTGCTTCAGGGGAGACTTGTTTTCAAATGGGTACGCAGTCTCAGCACAGACTGGAAATATTCCTAGGTTTTTCCATAGGCGTGTAGCTTTCATTAAAATTGGCACCACGCCCTAAGAATGTTTCTTTCGCCAGATACATATTGAAGAACCTCTCCAGAAAATCTTCTGAAACGGTTTTTTCGGGTAAACCCGTCTCCAACAAAGCTTTCTGCCAGGCACTGACTTTCGGGAAATTTTCAAACATGTCATAACCTGAATGATCGGTGACAAGCTGCGCACGATGGAGCAGAGGCAACCAGGCAATGTCCACATTGCCCATTTTCTCGCCACTGAAAAACGGGCCGCTCCCCAATTTTGCTTCAACCTTTTCGAATGCTTTACTCAACCCCGTTAGATGCTTAATGAACCCTTCTTTATCTTCACTTCGCATCGTGCTGCATTGCGGGATGTAATGCTTGCTGGCTAGGTAGCCCCAAGCACGATCCCTTGCACGTTGTACTGCCGTCAAACCGGGAACCAGCGGCTCAGTAATTTCATCAATGTATTCGACAATGGCATCGGATTCATGAATAGCTTCTCCCTCCTCTGTAATCAGAATGGGAACCTGACCGTTCGGTGAAATATTCAAAAACCATTTAGGTTTGTTATTTAGCTGAATGTACTCGATCTCATAATCCACATCCTTTGCCGCGAGCATACCTGTGACCCGTTGCACAAACGGGCAAAGCTTAAAACTAACGATCTTAATCATTTTTTGAATTCCTTATGTTTAGGTGTCTACGCCTAATAAGACGAAGCCCCAAGGAAAAAGACGAAAAATTTATGATAAAAAAGTCACGGTAGGAAATAAATTAGGCGGCTTTAGATGAGGCTGTATGGCTCACTTTTAAGGTGGACCATCGCGGGGGCGCTTATGCTGTTCTACTGTTTCATGCAGTAAATGCGAAGCGTGATCATGAGGGGCAAGGTAAAAGAACAGATCTCAATTATGTCGGAAGATACTATTCTCGTTTCTAGCGTCTGAAAACAGGTAAGCTGTTGATTTTTATATACAGCCATTCTCGTCTCTAAGTATTCCTTACGCCTGCGTTAGGGATACTTAGAGACGAGAATGGCCGGACATTAGAGGCGAGAATGACTAATATACGAACGGCCGTTATGTTCCAGAAGCAGACATAGCGTGGTACGACAGGATTAGACTATTCGCGACTCAAAGACGACATCCACATTCGATTTCCTAGAGTCCTTTTAATCTACCCAGATCCCCGCAAAGCGGACATAAATCTAGAGTTGTGTATTGTCTGTTAGGACCCAAGAGAGTCATCTGTTTTGTTTAACATTGCGTGTTAAGCAGATAAGCGCTCAGCTAAAAAATCAATCAATATTCTTACCCTTCTGGGTAGATTACGGCTGAGCGGGTAGAGTGCCGATATAGAGGTTGGTTGTTGGTAGTATTTGGTGAGCAATAAATGCAAAGCACCTTCTTTAACGTGGCGCTTGAACAAAAAACTGGGACCAAAACCGATACCCAGACCGTTTAACATTCCATCGACAATTAATGTCCCGTCATTACTGGTTAGACTGCCTTTCACTTTTATCGTGATTGATTCACCACTGGGCGTGCGAAAAGGCCACCCACGGCTCAGTTTTGAATCACCATAGATCAGACAGTTGTGTTGCGTCAGATCAGCCGGCTGCGTTGGTTCTCCCCACTTTTCTATATACTGGGGGGAGGCTACCACCTGGAAAGTACAATCTGCCAACTTGCGGGATATCAGACTGGAATCTTCCAGTTGACCGACCCGCAGAGCGATGTCGATACCTTCTTCCACTAGATCCTCAACCCGCCCACTCGCAATGACATTCAGGTCGATATCAGGATATTGATGCTGAAACTGAATCAGCAGCTGACCGACGCCCGAGATTATGAGGCTTTGAGGCACCGTTATGCGGATCTTACCCCGAGGTGCGCTTTGGCTATCCATTATTTCGGCACGGGCATTTTCAGCCTCTGCCATGATGAGCTTGCAGTGATTGTAAAACTGGGAACCTTCCTCTGAAAGGCTTAGCTTGCGCGTTGTGCGGTAAAGCAAGCGAGCGCCCAGGTCTCGTTCCAATAGAGACACCTGCTTACTGACAAATGATTTGGAGAGCCCTAACCGCTCTGCTGCCGCAGTAAAGCTGCCCGCTTCCACAACGACTGCAAAAGTTTCCATCAACGTTAAAGTATTCACATTAGCACCTACTAGAGAACAATTAGTTGACCAATAGGCCGTATATCAATCTATAAGAACACAATAAGCTTATCACATCGGGTTTTCACCAGGCTTCAGGTGCTAACAAAATACTTACAGAGGTTTCTTATGAATACAGCGCGCGTTGACGAGTAGAGCTCTGGGGGTTTTCTCTACGCATTGATGGCTGCGATATTCATGCATATTGCCGAGGCACTTAAATATCGTTTCATTGATGCTCAGGAAGCAGATGCTCTTCCCCGAATGATGCCATTAAAGCGACGCGTCTAAGTATTTCAGAAAGCTATTCTTTATCACTTTTATAGAAATTTAAGGTTAACGCGATGTATTCACTCATGCTTCATCATCACCCATTGTCGGTCTGCTCAATGAAAGTTCGCCTTGCACTAGAAGAGAAGGGTTTAGCTTGGTCTTCTAGTGTGATCGACATTGTGCGAGAGCAAGAACAGCTTGAACCATGGTATTTGAAATTAAACACCAATGGAGTCATACCTACGCTGGAGTTCAACAACGGCACAACGGAGGTCGTCACTAATTCAGCCGACATCATTCGGTTTATCGCGTCATTGCCTGAAGGTAACTCGCTGTTGCCAACCAATAACCGTGATCTCCAGTTAATGGATAAATTAATTGACCTAGCTGATGAGGTTGACCTTCAAATTCTCAGCTATGCACGCCATCCCTCCATGGAAAAGTCTGAGAAGATTCTGGATGCCCGCATCAATAAATCATTGTTACTTGCCGAGCAGCATCCCGAGCTCAGGAGCAACTACCTTGCTTGCGCTGCCAGGTCGGAGAAAAGCAAAACATTCAGGGTGGACGCAAAACATATCAAAGACATTGAGCACAGTGCTTTTGAGTCCCTTTCTTTTGCTGAAAAACAATTGAACGGCAACACATTCCTAGTTGGCGATATGTATTCACTGGCTGACGTAATATGGACGGTGGTGCTCTCAAGGCTCGATTTACTAGGCTATTCCGATTGGGTTGACGGTAATGACTTCCCACTACTGGCAAGTTATTACCAGCGCGCTCAAGGCCGCCAAAGCTTCACCCTCGCTCAGATTCAAAATGAATGGTGGGATAAATAATTTCTAATACACAACGGAGAGCAAGATCATGAAAACAACGATCCGGCAGATCATATTAATATTTGGCTTGATACTATCCACGTTTACAATGGCTGCGCCGCAGTTTCCGACCCAAGAGACGATGGGTGGTCAGGCATTTGGTCACAGCGTTAAACATTTAGGCAACGGGTTATATGTATTTCGTTGGTGGGTTTACCGTAACATTTTCGTCGTTACCGATGACGGCGTTATTGTTACTGATCCGATGAATCCGAAAGCTGCCAAGCTCTTGCAGAGCGAAATTCGTAAGGTAACGGACAAACCCGTTAAATATGTAGTCTATAGCCACAATCACCATGACCACATTTCAGGCGGTAATATCTTCAAGGCAGAAGGTGCGCAGTTTGTCGGCCATACTAACTTGGTTAAACAACTTGGCGACCACCCAAGCCCCGTCATTCCTATGCCCGATATCACCTTCGAAGATAGTTACACACTAAAACTCGGTGGGCGCACATTGGAGTTGTCATACTTTGGTCCAAATCACGGTGATAGTCTTGTTGTCATGCGACTGCCTGAAGAGAAGGCCCTGTTTGTTGTCGATATCGTAACCCCTCGCAGAGTGGCCTTTAGAGGCATGCCTGACTTCTGGCCTGATGAGTGGATTCGCTCGTTGAAAGAGATCGAAAAAATGGATGTTGAATATGTGATTTCCGGTCATGGGCCCCAAAGCCAGCCGGCCATTGATCCCGCTTCAATCGTTACTGAACAACGTGTCTACCTTGAAGATCTGATGACCGCGGTGAAAGAAGCAATGGCGTCAGGTATTCATAGTCCAGACGCGTTACGAGAGAAGATTAAACTGCCGAAGTATCAGGACTGGCAGTACTATGAAGAATGGCTGCCAATGAATATCGAACGTATCTGGGCCTATTACCATATGGGTTGGTAAGCGACGAAAGACAATTAAAAGGTCTTAGGGCAAGCCCCTGTTAAATCAAGGGGGCTTGTCATATCCCAAAATAATTGCCCGTTGTACAGCAAGGGCTGATACGTGCTCATATCGAAAACAACCATTCTCGCCTCTACCAACATAAAACATCTAACTCATTGATTTATAATAAACTAATTCTCGTTTCTAAGTATTCCTTACGCCCGCCGTTGAAAGTGCTTAGAGCTGAGAATGGGACACTAGAGACGAGAATGACTAATACACAAACGGCAGTTTTGTGCCAATAGCGGACGAATGACCGTTTCTGCGGATCTGCTACGACTCCTGAATTTCGTTTCCTCCGCCGCCCAACTCACAGCTTAAATCAATTTCTTCACCCAAGCGTTTTGCCAAACCAATCAATGCATTTTCCAACGCGTCAACTCTGGCTTCGAGCCGACTGATCTGTCGATCTTTGTTAACCGCAGGAACACGTTGTGCGACTGCTGATTCCTGCTGTACAGATTCAATATCCCCGAAGAACAGATGGGCATACTCATGATCCATCCGGCCTGCCTGTCGAGGCAAACGAGCGACTACCCTTCCCCCTTCGCCCTCCGTCAATGCCTGCAATGCGTCTACAACTTGCTGATTATCCTCGAAGGGGTACAGGCGAGTACTACGACTTCGTATCTCTCCAGGCGTCTGGGGCCCGCGTAACATCAATAGGCAAACAATGGCGTAAGCTGGTTTATCGAATTGACGCTCCCCGAGTAGTGTATTACAGAAGCGTTGACTGTATTTCTCGGTATTGTTCTTAAACACCTCCTCTATTGCTACCAGGTGTCTCTCTTTAAGCTGGCGACAAATTCTCTGAACCTCTCCCTGATCCAAAGCCATCACAGGCTCACGGCTAGATTTTTGGTTACAGGCATTAGTCAGCGCATTTAAAGTCAATGGATATTGATCGGGGGTAGTCACTGCCTTCTCTAGCAGGCAGCCAATAATTCTTGCTTCTTTCACATCAAGTTGAATAGTCACACGAGTACTCCATTACACAATAACAACGGGCCTGAACGCCAAAAATGAAAAGGAAGAACAGCCGTATTTCAGCTTTTATCACGACAGCACCTCGGATTGGGGCGTGTAATATTTGCAACCGAAAAACAGCTTACTTGATCACTCTATACTTATAACGACCGCCTTGTCATCACAGATGCCTGCTTACTCAACCCTAGCGTTCATTACATCAGCTATGTCCGCTTTGGGTCGAAAACAGTCATTCACGTCTCTAATGTCAAAAAATATCTAACTCATTTATTTATAAGAAACCCCATTCTTCTTCAGCATAAAAAGGCTGTTTATCTCCATCTAAACAGCCTAATCACTTTCCTAAAAGAACAGGTTAAACAGAAAGCCTGCAAGTATGGCCATTCCGAAAATCACTAACAAAAAAGCAATAATCATTGGTCTTTTGAACATTGATTTGAGCAGGATAACTTCTGTCAAACTAGCGCCCGCGCTACCAATGATCAGCGCCATAATTGCGCCCATGCCCATTCCTTTAGCAGCCAAGGCTGCTGATAGAGGGATTACAGCTTCTGCGCGAAGATAAAGAGGCACACCAATCACTGCCGCTAATGGAATCGCTAATGGATTGTCAGCACCGGCATACTGCGCTATCAAGTCTGCAGGTATAAAACCGTAGGTAAACGCACCAATAGCAATACCGATAAGAAGATAAGGCAACACTTTAGTAAACTGGCTCCAGGTTTCTTTCCATATCCGAGCCCAACGATTATTGTTTGCAGACTCTATTGAGGCTGTGCCGTCACAGTTTACTTTTACGAACCCTTCAAGCTCAGCACAGTCACTGTTTTCTCCACAAGTGGCCACGACAGGGGCCGTTACTGAAGCCCCACAAAGCGACATTTTCTCTTTTTGTGTCTCTGCGTTACCAGAGCAGCCGCCAAGAGGTTTGTCGCCAAAAACTTCGGGGCGTACGTACTTTTCAAAATTCATTTTTTCTAATAAATAGCCCGCCCCCACTGAAACAATTAAAGCTATCGATGCATATGCCAGCGTAACCTCCAAACCAAAGGTAGCTAAAAACAGGCCAATAATGATGGGATTCAACAAAGGAGAGGTAAACAGGAACGTTATTGTTGGCCCAAACCCTGCTCGCGCTTTAAGCAACCCCGTCAGCATTGGGATAGTAGAACAGCTACAAAACGGCGTAACGCCACCAAGTATGGCGGCAGATAAATACCCTTTTCCGCTCTTTGAGCTAAGTATGCTTTGAATTTTCCGTGCAGGCATAAACTCCTGAATAACACCCACAATAAAGCTAATCACCAAAAACAGCGCTGTAAGCTCCACACCTATATAAACAAACATGCCCAAAGCGTCTTTAAACATTATGAGTATTTCATCTGACATATATATATCCATATTTCTAATATAATGGAAATATAATATTAGATGAATCTTGCTCTGTCAAAATATTTCTAGTATTATCGAAATATATTTATTTAAGAGACTCTCATCATGCAAGTAGGAATCGCCGCTAAGCGTTTAGCTGAATTAGGGCATGAAACCCGTCTAGAGGTATTTCGATACTTAGTGAAAGGCGGACGACAAGGTGTGCCTGTTGGTGAAATTCAATCTGCACTGGGTGTTCCCGGCTCCACTCTTTCGCATCATATTACTCGCTTAATTTCGGTAGGCTTGGTTACACAGCGTAGAGAAGGAAGGACGCTCTATTGTGTGCCTCAGTTTGGTGAACTAGCCGCTTTAATCGAATTTCTTCAAGATGAATGCTGCGCTAATGAGGATTTGCAGACCGAGTAACGGATCGTTAAACGAACGCATGGGGGCGAGAATGGCATAGTTAGAACGTCCGCTATTAGCTGTGAATTCAATCGTAAGCGGCCATTTTCTCGTTGAAGGCCATGTTTCCAACTGACAAAAAAAGGGCTAGCCCCGAGAGGCTAACCCTTTTAATTTAAAACGCAGCAGCTTAACTTAACAAGCTACAGCATTTTTATAGCTTAAACAGCTACGATGTTCTCAGCTTGAGGACCTTTTTGTCCTTGAGTTACTGTGAACTCAACAGCCTGGCCTTCGGCTAATGTTTTGAAGCCGTCACCGGAAATTGCACTAAAGTGAGCGAAAACATCTGGACCACCAGATTGCTGCTCGATAAAACCAAAACCTTTAGATTCGTTGAACCACTTAACGGTTCCATTTACTGAATTAGACATAATAATACCCTGAAATTTAAATATAAAAGTGCCTTCAAGAGGCTTGAATAGCGGAAAATTAGACCGGAACTTAGAAACTACAGGACGAGGAATTACGAATAAAACAACGAAATGGAGAGAATAAACAAAAGACTTTCTTTCTAGCTGCCGAGCACTCTATAGAGTTTATTTGAGAAGTCAAACGATCATTTCATGACTATCCATACCAGAATGACCGCCTCCCCCCCCTTCTTCCTGAAACCCCAAAGGGGTCGATAATCACCTCTTAACCATCAATCCAGCCAACACTCTGGCCTCTGTTACTTCTCACTGTTTCGTAAAATATCGTCAGATTAAAGTAATTTAGATGATGGACCTATAACGCCTGATAACAGGATTATTTTTCACCCAAACATATCAGAGAGCCGCTGTGTTAGCGCCTGTAGCCCCTTACCTTTATTACTGATTTTCCACGCAAGAAAACAATCGTGACCTGAATTCTCACCCAAATCCAAAGGTATGAGTTCGCCACTGTTGAGCTGCTTTTGAATACGCTGCCGCGGCAGGTGGCCTATCCCAATGCCAGCCAGTATCGCTTCGACTTTTTGATCGATATTTTGCACGTAGAACACTTTTCCATCACTACTTAAACCTTCACTGCGTGCCACATCAACCAAGGATGTATCGTGTGTAATGACGCGCCGGAGTTTGGGTAAAGCAATTTTTAAGGCCTCACTATTGCCGGCAAGGCTCGCCTGACCATGGAGGGATGAAATAACCGGCAACAGTTCGGTGCGAGCTAGTGGTATGGCTCGATAGCCCTTTTGTAGGGGGACTGGTCCAGGAGAGCCTACAATCAGGTCAACCTGCCCTAGCTCGAGGGCTTCCCACCCGCCGTTGAGCACACATTCACGGATATCGACTTCAATCGTGGGGTGTTCTTTGAGGAAATCGTGCAACACGCCAAAAAATATTGCATACGATTGGTGCGCCTCAACAGCGATATTGATCCGGGGCTCCCAACCCGTAGCAATTTCTTTTGCCTTGTTTGCTAGTCTAGCCGTCGTTTGAAGTATTTCTCTACCCTCTGCTAGCAATAATCGCCCTGCTGGCGTTAAAACCGAGCGCCGCCCCTCGCGTCGAAACAGGGCAATGTCCAGCTGCTCCTCCAGCTTTTGCACCGTGTAGGAAACAGCCGAGGTAGCTTTGTTCAGTTCTTCCGCAGCTTTTGCAAAACTTCCACGCCGCTCAATGGCATCAAGCGTTTCCAGTGCTTCTATTGTTATAGGGTTTCTGGTCGCCATAGCGATACTCCAATAGTTCTAATATTTAGAACATTCTAAACAAAAAACAGGCCTTATTGCGAATATTACAATCATTACAATAGCTCCATAACTTAAACAAACACACGAATACAGTTTTGGAGAGATGAATATGAAATCACTAATTAACAAAATCACCACCACGACCACCGGCTTGGATACCTTGCCTCTTCGCATAGGTGCCGGTGTGATTTTCGCCGCTCACGGGGCACAAAAATTATTCGGCTGGTTTGGCGGATATGGCCTGGAGGGCACCGCAGGCTGGATGACATCCATTGGGCTTGAGCCGGGTTTGCTAATGGCGACAATGGCCGGTAGCGCGGAATTCTTCGGTGGCTTGCTTCTGATTCTTGGTTTTCTGGTACGCCCAGTTTCTTTAATGCTGGCGATCACCATGATCGTGGCAATCGTTACGGTTCACCTGCAAAACGGCTTATTCATGGCGAATAACGGCTACGAATTCGCCCTCGCCTTACTGGCAGTTAGTGTTGGCCTAGTATTCAGGGGCGCAGGCAGCCTGAGTGCCGATCGCTTATTGCAAACCCAACTAGCTAAGTAAACACCAACCACGCGAACCAACATCATTGAAACAATAAATGGAGCAATAACATGACCGTATTACATATCAATAGCAGTGCTCAGCTGAGCAATTCAAACACTCGCATCATTGGACAATATCTGGTTAACGAGCTGGGCGAGCAAGTGATTCACCGAGACCTAGCACAGCAACCGCTACCACCTATTCGTGCAGAAGATTTGATGGCTGTTCATGGTTCATCCGACAGTCAGCGAGCCAGCTTACAACCGCAATTGGCATTATCAGAGCAACTGATTACTGAACTGAAAAGCGCTGACACACTGGTGCTAGGAGCTCCAATGTACAACTTTGGAATTCCGGCCTCGTTAAAGCAGTGGATCGATGCGATCTGTCGTGCAGGTGTTAGCTTTAAATATACCGAGCAGGGCCCAGTGGGTTTGCTGGGGGTAAAGCGGGCTTTCATTATCACCGCTTCTGGTGGCACGCCTATCGGCAGTGAGATGGATTTTTCCAGCCGCTATCTAGAGCACATTTGCCGCTTCATAGGCATCACCGAGGTGTTTCATATTGATGCCAGTGGTTCAAAAGGCAGTCCAGAACAAGTGATTTCTCAGGGTAAAGAACAGGTTGATGCCTTGATGGCGGGCGTTCATTCCAGCGATATTTCAGGAGCAGCATAATGGGATTATTACAGCAAGGTAAATGGGTCGATCAATGGTACGACACCAAAAACAGCAGCGGTGAATTCCGCCGTCAGGACAGTCGTTTCAGGAACTGGATAACCCCGAATGGCGAAGCCGGCCCCAATGGTGAACCCGGCTTTAAAGCGGAAAAAGGGCGCTACCATTTGTATGTGTCATTGGCTTGCCCGTGGGCGCACCGCACCCTGATTTTTCGCCAACTTAAGCAGTTGCAAGACTACATCGATGTCACCGTGGTTGACCCGATTATGCTGGAAAACGGCTGGGAAATGAGCGATCCGCTGCACGGCTTGGACTTCCTTTATCAACTGTACTTGAAAGCCGATGCCAGATATGAGGGCCGCGTTACGGTACCGGTATTATGGGACACGAAAACACAGGCCATTGTCAGCAATGAATCTTCGGAAATTATTCGGATGTTCAATACCGGATTTAATCATTTAACAGGCAATACCACGGATTACTACCAGGAAGCTTTACACGAGACGATCGACAGCTTGAACGATCGTATTTACGACACCATCAATAACGGTGTCTACCGAGCCGGTTTTGCAACGTCGCAAGCAG
Organism: Pseudomonadales bacterium; assembly: GCA_036960805.1. Lineage (GTDB taxonomy): Bacteria > Pseudomonadota > Gammaproteobacteria > Pseudomonadales > IMCC2047 > IMCC2047. Next base: position 37,096 of record JBALXL010000010.1, on the reverse strand, counting down.
CCTATGAAACAGCATTTCATACTTTGTTTGATTCGTTGGACTGGGTTGAAGGGCTGTTAATGCAGCAGCGTTACCTGGCGGGTAATCAATTGACAGAAGCCGATTGGCGCTTGTTTACCACCTTGATTCGTTTTGATGCGGTGTACTTTGGGCATTTTAAAACCAATCGTCAGCTACTGGCCGATTACCCCGCGATCAGCGGTTATGTGCGCGAGCTATACCAAGTGCCTGGGGTGGCTGAAACCGTCAGCTTTGAGCATATCAAAACTCACTATTACGCCAGCCACCTTATGATCAACCCAACCGGAGTTATCCCCATAGGGCCGCAGCAGAATTTTACCGCCCCCCATGGTCGAGAGAGCCTTAGAGCTGCGTAAATCTTTTCGGTATAACAGTTTTTGGAGAACACGAATGAGAAAATTAGTACAAGTCATTAATGCTCGCCCTACTCACGATGGTGACGGAGTCAAAATTAATCGGCTGGCTGGTCGGCAGCTACATCAGGCACTTAATCCATTCTTGATGATTGATGAAATCAATTCTGACGATGCCGCAGACTATATCGGCGGCTTTCCAGAGCATCCTCATCGAGGCTTTGAAACCATTACTTACATGAAGGCCGGTCGCATGCGCCACCGCGATCATATGGGTAATGAGGGCGTCATTGGTGCTGGCGATGTACAGTGGATGACAGCGGGTGCTGGCGTACTTCACTCTGAAATGCCTGAGCAGGAACAAGGCTTAATGCACGGCTTTCAAATATGGTTGAATTTGCCTGCCGCCGAAAAAATGAAGCCAGCGGCTTATCAAGAAATTGTCAGCTCCGATATAACTGAGCAGCGACTGCCTGACGGCGGGATGGTTCGCGTCATCGCAGGTAACGTGACGATAAATCAACAGTCGCTACAAGGTTCACTTCCAGAAATTTCGACACAGCCCGTTTTTCTCGATGTGCAACTGGCGGCTAACGAAACCGCTGAATTGTCTTTCAATACAGAAAACACGGCGCTGGTGTATGTCTATAAAGGCGCAACGGATTTGATGACATCACGCCAACTGGGCATCTACGCTAACGGAAACACATTGAACCTGAAAGCTGGACCCTCGGGCGCAGAGCTATTGGTACTCAGCGGCCGGCCTATTAATGAGCCCGTAGTGCAATACGGACCTTTTGTAATGAATACGTCTGAGGAAATTGAGAGTGCAATAAAGGATTTTCAAAGTCCGCAGTTTCTAAGTGGATTAAAGACAATTGAAAAGCAGTACAGCGCTGAGGGAATTTGAGCACTCGAGACTGGAGTGATCTTTGAGATCACTCCCTCGTGAGAATCGCTAATAGCTAAATAACGTTTGTTATCTGCCAACAGCAATAATTCTCATTTTTAACCTCATGACTCGTCCTAATCGTATAACGATTGGTATTAACTGGGGCTTTTGATCACCCTAAATTAAAGCAGAGATGATCAGTTATAAATAATTCAGCTTGCCCGCTCAGGGCCGAAGGCAGCCATTCTCTCTTCTAATGCCAAAAAAATCTAACTCATTGATTTATAAGAAGCCTCATGACGACATAAGGCACCACAGACATTAATTCCACTCGGAGCTAAGAAGCTCTCTAATCAATTGGTATCTTAAGGGAAGAGTACGGTTCTTTTTAGTAATCAGGTAAGCTATTTCGTTAACTGGAACGGCTATATCGGCATTGCGAACTCGATCAGGATAGGGGAATGCAGCTAGTGAAGATTGAGGAATAACTGTAAACCCTAATCCCATTGAAACAGGTAATAATATTTGGCTTAACTGATTGATATAACCAGAATGAGGTATTTGATCCATGCCCTTAAACTCTGTAGTAAAATTACCTTCTAACAGCTGAGAGGCATAGTGGTGCCCGTCTGGATGGTTGATAAATCCTAGTCCTAACAAGGCTTCCCACGTTGACTCTGATTGAGCAGGCACCACCAGACAAAGAGCATCCTCACCAAGCTGTTTTTGTATAAGTTTGGGATCGTTAACTTGCTGTGTAACAATCCCAACGTCGGATTGATTTGTTCTAATCAGCTCTATAATGGCTGCATTAGGAGCCGCTTCAACACTCACTGTAAGGCCCGAAAATTTCTTTTGTAGTTCGAGTAATTTAGGGTAAAGCTGCATGGCCATTGAGCCTGAGCAAGCCAGCGTACAGTTACCTACATTCAGATGATCTCCCGCGATAGTATTAAGTAACTCTGACTCCGCTTTAGTCTGTTGCAACCCATACTGAAACAAACACTCACCAGCAGCCGTCAATTCGAATTTTTTTCCATACCGATTGAGTAGCGTCTTGCCAAGCTGGGCTTCAAGTTTTTTGATGTGCTGACTAACACCAGGTTGAGTCATGTTTAACAGTTCAGCTGTATGTGTAAAATGGTTTGTTTTTACCAAGCTCACAAATGTACGAAGGAATACGGTATTTATCATAATTTTAAATTATCAAAACAATCACCAATGATAATTTCATATTAGCATAGAGTACTTATAAGCTGCTCCTAATCGTTAACCCCTTGGAGCAATAGCCATGACATACCCACGTACATTTTCACATATCGGAATTTCAGTTCCAGACCTTGATGCAGCAGTAAAGTTTTATACCGAAGTGCTAGGGTGGTATTTGATTATGGAACCCACAGAGGTTGTAGAGGATGACAGCCCTATCGGAGAGATGTGTACCGATGTCTTCGGCGCTAAGTGGGAGTCTTTCAAGATCGCTCATCTTTCAACAGGTGACCGAATCGGTGTTGAGCTATTTCAGTTCAGGAACCAACAAAATCCTGACGATAATTTTGAATATTGGAAAACTGGTGTATTCCATTTCTGTGTTCAAGATCCAGATGTTGAAGGTTTGGCTGACAAAATTGTAGCCGCTGGAGGGAAAAAACGGATGCCCAAGCCTCGTTATTATTATCCTGGTGAAAAGCCATATCGAATGATCTACATGGAAGATCCCTTTGGCAATATTCTTGAGATCTATAGCCATAGCTACGAATTGCACTACGCATCAGGTGCTTATCAGTAGCTAATAAATGAACAGTCCTAAGCAGCCATATCGAATGGCTGCTTAGTCGCTGTAACGGGTGCGGTGCTTCGCCAATCTTTATGTTTGCTTTGGCTCGAAAACAAACACCCATTACCTGAACCTAGCCAGCAGCTAACGCTTCTACTTTTCGCCAAAGCTCCTCATCAATCGAAACTTCATGCACGTCTTCTTTAGTTGCTCCAGGCAAGCGCGAGTTTGGCTGACAATCAATAGCTTCAGACAAGGTATTCAAACGATCCCAAAAAGCGTCACCTGAAAACGTTGTTGGATCAACAAGGAAGTAGAACTGACCAAGATCGTGCGCTGGCCCCTCAGGCGTTTTCAAAGGTGGCGCACTGACACTATTCAGAGACCCTGTCACGGCAGCCGCTAAGACTTCCGCCATCAGACCAAATCCATAGCCTTTGTGATCACCCGCTGAAACAAGCGACCCCTCAAGGGCTGCATTCGGATCATCCGTAGGGTTACCCTTTTGATCAACGGCCCAGCCCAGCGGAATATTTTCACCCGCGGCAGCGGCAACTCGAATTTTGCCAATTGCAATTGCACTGGTAGATTGATCAAACTGAAAAGCAACGCCGCCATCTTTCGCTGGCACAGCCATAGAAATAGGGTTAGTACCCAACACTGCTTTATTCCCTCCAGGAGGCGAAACGCAAGCCGGGGCATTGGTCATGCCAATACCGATCAATCCTGCTTTAGCAATTTGCTCGGTGAAAAAGCCCATCGATGTGCAGGTATGTGAATGGCAAATTGCCAACGTCGAAGAGCCATTTTCACGCGCCACCTCTATTGCTTTATCAATACCTCGAGCAAATGCTGGCTGCGCAAACCCTAACTTTGCATCCACTTTTACGGCACTAGCGCGAGGCAAACTGACTTCAGGTTCAACGGTACCATCCACTCTACCGGTACGAAGCTGAGTGCAATAACTGTCCAAATAATAAAGCCCGCAAATTAAATTACCGTTAGCTTCGGCTTTACGTACAGCCAAAGAAACCGCCTCAGCAATCCACTGCTCGGCACCGTGTGCGACCAAAGCTAGAGTTGTTTTTTCTTCGATCTCATCAAGGCTAATCGTTACCATGTTCAAATTAATCTCCTACGTCTTATAAAACTTTAAAGGTCGGCTGCTGATTCTCGGAAACACCACTGCGATGTATTCCATTAAGGTCGCTATAACCCCCCATAAACAAGGGTATAAACTCTTTCTTCCATTCGCTAAACCAAGACTCAAATATCGAGGAAACTCAAATAGCGCACACCTTACCTACCTAATACTTAAAACCGTGTCTTTACGCTTCTGCACAAGACGTTTCTTTTCCACTCATGTCACTTTGCTCAAGCTTCGCCCCATTCCCCTCAAAAAAAGCACTTCCCAGACCAAACTTGTTTTTGAGTTTCCGGCTATCGGCTGACACCACTGCACTGAGGTTAAAAATACCTCGTGCTGAAATTGACGGAATCATGATATGTGCGGGTTTAGCGAGCCCAGAAACAAAGGGCCCAAGTAACATCGCATCGGTGACTGAACGAATCATGCCCATGGTGATATTAGCGGCATCTAAATTAGGCATAATCAACAAATTAGCCTGCCCTTGCAGAGTTGTGCCTTGAAATGTTTTCTCTCGCAGAACTTGATTCATCGCAGACATCGCGTGCATTTCACCATCCAGCTCAACCTCTGGCATGAGTTCACGTAATATTTCTCCCGCCTTGCGCATTTTAACTGCCGAGGCCACGTTAGAGGTGCCGTAATTGGAATGCGACAACAACGCCACCCGTGGTGTCACACCAAAACTACGCACACGATCAATGCTAGATTTGGCAATTTCCACTAACTCCTCAACACTGGGGTCAGCACTGAGAAAAGGATCCGCTATGAATAAAGGGCCACTATCAAGAAGCAGCGCTGCCAATGACGAAATATGCTGCCCTGGCGTCTCTGGTCCAATAACATCGCGAATATCCCGAAGATGATAATCAAAACGCCCTACCTTACCGCAGATTAAGCCATCGGCTTCACCTCGAGCCACCATCACCGCTGCCACCACCGTCGCATTACTACGGATAGTATTTTTCGCAGCCTCCACTGACACCCCATTACGCCCTACCGAGGCGTGATAATGCTGCCAGTACTCTTCGTGAAGATCCCCATCTTGCAGATCAAACAATTCAAAATCTCGACCTTGCTGAATTCGCAGGCCTATTTTATCAATCTGCGCCTGAATGACTTCCTGCCGACCGATCAAAATGGGCCTGGCAATATTCTCATCCACTACGCCTTGCACGGCACGCAGCACATCACTGTTTTCACCCTCAGCGTAAACCAAACGCTCCTGCTCCTGCAGGCCCTTTGCGCCATCAATGATTGGCTGCATAAAGAGACCACTACGACACACTGACGCGTGCAACTTAGCTCTGTAAGCTTGTAAGTCCTCTATTGGGCGTGATGCCACACCACTTTCCATGGCCGCCTTCACAACCGCCACCGGCAGCTCTTCTATCAAGCGAGGATCAAACGGTTTGGGAATCAGATAATCGGGGCCGAATTTGAGCTCTTCGCCCACATAAGCCTCTTCCACCTCGCCGTGCGATTCCTTTTGCGCCATATCAGCAAGGGCTCTCACGCAGGCCATTTTCATAGCTTCGTTGATAGTCGTCGCGCCGCAATCCAACGCACCGCGGAAGATAAAAGGGAAACACAGAACGTTATTGACCTGATTAGGGTAGTCCGAACGGCCAGTGGCAATAATCGCATCAGGTCGAACGGCTTTCGCCTGTTCGGGTAGAATTTCAGGGTTTGGGTTAGCCATCGCCAAAATCAGTGGACTGACCGCCATTTTGATGACCATTTCCGGCTTTAATAAACCACCACTTGATAAACCCAGGAAAATATCAGCACCGGCAATGGCATCATCAAGACTGCGTAGCTCGGTCTCACGCGCATACTTTTCCTTATACTCATTCATACCCTCTTTACGGCCCCGATAAATCACGCCACCGCGATCACAGACCGTAATATTATCCTTTGCTAGCCCCATGCTCACCAGCAGGTCAACGCAGGCTATACTCGCCGCACCACTACCGGACGCAACCAGTTTCACCTCTTCAATTTTTTTATTAACAATGCGCAAACCATTATAAACAGCTGCCGCGGCTACAATTGCCGTACCGTGCTGATCATCATGAAAGACCGGAATTTTCATCCGTTCACGTAGTTTCTTTTCAACGAAGAAGCATTCTGGCGATTTGATGTCTTCGAGGTTAATACCACCAAAGGTGGGTTCCAGCGCGGCGATAATATCGACAAGTTTATCGGGGTCTGTTTCGTCTATCTCAATATCAAACACATCGATATTTGCGAATTTTTTAAACAGTACCGCCTTCCCCTCCATAACAGGCTTGGAAGCCAGAGGGCCAATCGCTCCCAGTCCAAGAACTGCGGTGCCATTGGTAACAACACCGACCAAATTCCCCCGTGCTGTATAATTAGCTGCTTCATTAGGGTCTTCAGCAATGGCTTCACAGGGATAGGCCACGCCTGGGGAGTATGCCAGCGCGAGATCACGCTTATTCGCCAACTGCGTGGTTGGTGTAATCGCCAATTTTCCAGGCGTCGGCTCGCGGTGATAACGCAGAGCGCCTGCTTTAAAGTCGTCAAAATCTTCGGTCATGCTCACCCTCGTTGTCAATCCAGTGCTGTTTCTAGTAAAAAGTACAATTCAGTTACCCAGCAAAAATCCATTCGCTAGGCCATAAATAGCTCGCTAAGCGGAAGGCCGCGCCAGCTTATTTTCTGATGGTTAAATAAATTCGACATGTTCTATTTTTGCTCTCACCGGCGGATAGCCAACAGTGCTGTAACAAACACACTGACGACCGTCGACACCCGCACACCCATTCGTAAATTTCGGCAGACACCTAGCCATCATTTTGCCACTGAAAGGATTGGAGGCTTCTTGAGAATTTTTAAATCATGATTTGTTAGGGTGAACGATTAGACGGCCTTCCTAAACAGAAAGCCAAAATAGACATTCAAAGAGTCAAAGGTAAAACGTAGCCTCGCTGTGCAGGGAACTAAGAGGCCGACGTCTTGCGGCCTCTTAGAGGCTATCTAAGCGCCCGCTCCGGCTCGAGATGCATCGGTGGATTCAACCAAAATTCTTTCTGTTAGGGAATTCAACTCCTCCCATAGCTCCGGTTCGATTTCGATACCCTGCTCCAGAGCTTGGCTATGGTTTGCGGCCATCTGTTCGGAGGATATCGTCGTGACCGAGGCTTTGTCCTCACTTAAAACCCCTGAAGCGAAGGCCTGTAACATTTGAAAGTTCTGGCTACAAAGAATACTCACCGAGTGCTTGTCATCAAGCTTCTCTAACTGACTAGCACTGTATTCAAGGTAGTCAGGGTATTGTGCATAAGCTGCAATGCTCACCACATACTCTACCATTGGGTCACTGCCGTTGCGCCAAAAGGCCAGACAGTTCATGCCTCGACGGGCATAGTTAACCATGCTTTTGATAATCATTTTGCGGTTATGGCAGTGGTCCATTCGCACATAAGAAAAGCCGCTTTTCAGGGCGTTGCTATAAGCCAGCCCCGTGGCTAATTCAACATAGGCCAATCCACCGTTACCGTGGGTATCAACGACGGCAACATTTCCATCTTCATAGGTGATACCCGCCGGGGTGCACTCTTCCTTACATAAATAAGGTAAGCCACGGCTTAGCTCTCGTAAACCTTGAAGACCATGCATCTCCATCCAAATCAAAATATCGGCAGCATCTTCATAGTCCCCAAGACTATAGCCAAGCCCCTCAAGCGCACGTTTAACTGCCGCTGTCAGTTCGTTAAGAGATACTTTCATTACCAACCTCCTTTACCTGTGCCGGAGTCAGAGGGAAATACCAATCGTCCGCAAAGGAATGACCGATATCGGACAGCAGGGGCGCACCCTGAAACATAGTGTTGCGGACCCAAAGTTTGGAGCGAGGATCAAATTTACTCACTCCAAAGAAAGACAGTTTGCAACGCAGCAGGTGTATCGGCAGCATCTCCTTATCAACAAGATTCGCCTGAATATCCCCGTAAAAGTGTTGGCTCATGGCCTGAATTCGCCTAATAATTCCTTTCTGGGCAGGGTGACGCAACAAAAATCGCACGACGTCTGTATTGGGGTGTTCAGCAAGACATTGCTCTATCAAATCATAACATTCACGAGTTAAACGCCCGATTGCCAGCGCCATTTCTTTCTCTTTGCCGATATCACACTCACATTCACCCAGTCGAGGTTCCAGTTTTTCCATGGACCGGTACCAAAATAGGTGTTGGGAATCTGGCTCAGTAAAGTCGATCGCCAACGCCCAGTCGTAACGTGATTCAATCACAGACCGGAGTTCTGCAAGCGACATTTCAGGTTTCAAGTCGTAGCATTCATCGATGCCCATATGGTCATCTAGGTCATCGACCAACGCTGGATAGAGCTCCATCAATAACGAATTCAATATTTCCTGAGTTTCCAGGCTATAAAGCTGTTCAACATGCTGAGTCAATACAGACCAGCTGCTAATTTGTTGAGCCTGATTTTCGATCCAATCAGCTACTTCCTGCAGTTCTACGATCGAATCTTTATTGCGGTGGTGTTGACGCTCATCGTCGGAGGTGATTTCTCGAAGGTGCTGTATCGCCTTCTGGATCATGCGCTGTAAATGCTCAATATGGGCCGAAGTCACCTCACCTTGTTGACGAACACGTGCCAACGCAGTCTCACGCATTTCAATCCACTGGCTGATCAGCTGAGGATGATTGATTAAATAAGGTGCCATACCCAGCCCGGTCGAGTTACCAATACCAAAATAACGCTTTATCACATCGTCCATAGGTACGGCTGTTTCAGGACTGTGCTGCTGAGCTATGTGCTCGGCCTGCTCAAGACTAAACTGGCGCAACATATAGCAGGTGAACATTTCCCCAGCAAAAGGCCGACAAAAATCTGCATGCTTACCTTTGACCTTATTCCAGTCAGCCATACCTAACTTACCACTGCCATAAACCGCGGTGGTTCGATAGAGATAACCAACTTCCGTTATTTTTTTCAGATCCGGTTGATTGCCTGCAGCTAATTCATTGACCACATAATCAAAATTTCGAGCACTTCTGTTAGCTCGCGACAAGACGAAGACCCGTGCATCCACACGACCTGCTTCCTGTTTAGGAACATTCTCGCGCAAACCTTCCAGCTGCTCCTCGCTTACAGCACCTTCACAAAGCGCCATAGTCAAATCCCACTGGCAAGCGATAACACGATCATTGCGCTCTTCAGGGTCTAGGTAATGTGAAAACAAGACAAAGCTATAGAGCCCATGAGGGGTTCGCACTTCATAGATGACCGTACCGTAGCCGTCCTCATCAAGATCAAAACGCTTACGACTGATGTCCCACTGCTCACTCATTATTCGTCGAACCAAGGTTCGCATAAAGCTAAGTCGCGACTGATGAAAACTACCCAATCGATCCAAATTCATCACTTGGCTCGCCGGACGTAATGTCAGCTTGTCCGATACTCCACTATCAACCCAAGCCACCCGTTCTTCGTACATAATGCTTACCTCTAATATACGGTAACTCTTTTTTATTAAACGTTTCCTAGTCAGAACTAAAACCTCTGGCTAGGAAATGAAGAGGGACTCAGTCTATTAAGCGTTTTTCACTTATTAGCCCCTGCTCTCTTGCCAATTTCATAGCAATTTGAGGGCCTGTCCACAGTGAAGGTAGCAGTATCAAAGACACGGGAACCGCCGTCACCACAATAAAGGATTGCAGTGCAGACACACCGCCAGAGCCTAGCGAAATCAAGATGGCAGCCATAACGCCCATGGCAATACCCCAGAAAATACGCAACCAAGTGGCTGGGTGATCAGTCCCGGTCATTACCATAGAAACCGTATAGGTCATGGAGTCGCCAGTCGTCGCCACAAAAACAATCGTCATGATCAGGAATAAGATACTGATGATGAAGCCCATCGGCAGCGCTTGCGTAATAGCGAACATGACAGCAGGTAAATTAAAGCCGGTGAAAGGTTCCGAGATCACACCCGGATCTGCCAGTTCAAAGGCAATACCAGTACCACCAAGAGCGGTAAACCAGAAAGCTGTTACCAATGGCGCCAAAATACTAACCACTAAAACAATTTGACGAATAGTGCGACCCCGGGAGATACGCGAAACAAACATTGCCATCAGCGGTCCGTAACCCAAGAACCAGCCCCAGAAGAATACAGTCCACCAATCCAACCAACCTGGATCAGCACGAAAAGTAGCCATCGGAATAAATTCATTCAAATAAACGCCCATAGAATGAACATAGGCATCAAAAATAAATGACGTTGGCCCAAAGACAAGAATGAAGGCGATCAGAAATAGGGCAAGGCAAATATTAAACGTGCTTAGCAACTGAATACCCCGAGTAACACCCGTGATTGCAGAGACTGTATAAAGCACGATCAAGCAAACGATGATCGTTAACTGAGTACTGTAATCATTAGTTATGCCGAACAGCTCATTGAGCCCATAACTCACCTGCAAACCAAGAAAGCCGATTGGTCCTACCGTACCGGCCACCACCGCGATAACACAACTGGCATCAACCACAGAACCTAACCAACTCGTATAGATTTTCTGACCGAAAACAGGGTATAGCAGAGTCCGAGGTTTGAGAGGCAGTCCTTTATTGTAATGCAAGTGCATCAACACAATACTGGTTAGAACGCACTGCACTGCCCACGCAAGAAAGCCCCAATGCATATAGCTTTGAGCTAACGCAGGAAAAGCCGCTTCAGGAGTACCGCCCTCAACACCGTACAAGGGTGGCGGAGAGAGAAAATGTGCCATTGGCTCAGCTGCAGCCCAAAATACACCACCACCTGCAAGCAATGTACACATAATAATACTGATCCACTTAGCTGTCGCAATATCAGGCTTCGCTAGATTCCCAAGCTTAACGCCTCCAGCCCGTGAAAACGCCAGTCCCAAGCCAATCACAAACGTAGCCAACATCAGCACCTGCCAATAAGCGCCGAAAATTTTGGTCGACCAGGAAAACGAAGTATTGACCAACGCAGAAAGTCCGTCGATATCAATCAATGCCGCAATAACAAAGAGGCTAATAAAACCTCCACTAACAATAAATACTGGCCAATCTACTGTACTAGCAGCAAAAACCTCTTTGGCTGCTGCCGACTCCAAGCTGATATCTACTTCAGCGGTCTCGTTCATAGTGATTCTCCAAATGGATAGCTCTATTAATTGTATCGTTCTATATCCTCGCTGATAGACTTCATCTTTATCAGACTCAGACTCATGGTTATTTATTTATCATTCAGGCTCAAATCAAAAGGCCATATCAACTAATAAGTATTGCTGATAAGACCACTAGCCATTGTTTTTAAAGGGTTTTTTACGGGAATAACAAAAAAAAAGAGCATAAATAAACACACCCGATACGTTGTTATAAAAAACTTATATCGTATTTTTACGCGAGAGAATCACGAAAAATATACAGGCGCACCTATCTATTAGCTCGTAACGAGGGCAATAATCACCCCAAAACAGCGTCAAAAATCGTGTTAAAACTGAGGCTAAAATGAAACAACAGGCCTTGCTCGAAAACGATAATCAAGCCCTACCACAAGACAACAGAAATCAAAGCAGCGGCCTGAAAGCAGAAAGCGGCGTCATTACCAACTAAACATACACACCAAATTCTTAGTTTAATGCTCTAATTGGTCGCGACGAATACACTGCCTATGTTTAAACCCCTTCGGCACGCAACAGACGCTATTTATCTGACATACAAAAAATCTCATCCATGAAACAACACACTATTGACCAAGAAAGACCTTAGACATCCATTGTCATGCATCACCCAGCGCACCGCTGCACGCCAGGCAAGCTTTCACAACATATCCAGAAGCAACTGACAGCGTTTACTGAGGTCGCTGACTCTGCTTAAGCAGTTTTTTCTCTCGCCGGTGTTTAGCGTCCTCGTTACGCCTTTTATCCTCATCCGTCACCAGCACTAGCGGAGGGACACTGGTAGGCTTGGCATCATTATCAACGGCTACCATTGTGAAGTAACAGGTATGAGTATGCCTGGCACGATTCACCTTAACATCCTCAGCAAGCACTCTTATGCCAACCTCCATAGAGGTTGTGCCGGTATAATTGACGCTAGCTAAAAAAGTAACTAACTCGCCAACTTTAACCGGTTTTTTAAACAGCACCTGATCGACAGATAAGGTAACGCAGTAATGACTACTAAACTTAGAGGCACATGTATAAGCCACCTGATCCAGCAGCTTTAAAAGCTCGCCACCATGGACATTACCGGAAAAATTACCTTTATCCGGCGTCATTAAAACGGACATGCTTAAACTTTTTTTAACCTGCTGCTCTACGAGCTCAGCATCGGATACAGACATAGCAAGACTATTCACAAAGAAGCTCTCTATCTCAGTAATTAAAAGTCATATTCTGAGCAGTGCCACACAAACTTAGGCTCACTACTGGATTGCATCACCACCGGTTGAACAGCTACCCCCTGCTTCTCGCTGGCATTGACCTTTACACCAGAGTCATAAGCCATAGCCATAGGCCTAGCTTGATCAGGATATTGTGGGTACTGCTCTTGTAGTTGCTGTTGCATGTCTAAATCCCTGTTTCAGCCCCTTTCCCGGGGCAATAATGAGCGATAAAACGTTGCCGTTTATACGCTACGCCAAAAGTGAAGAAACAATAAAAACGTTTCAGTTTCTTGACTCTATAGTTGGCGATTTACCCCTAGACATCCAATTAAAAGGAGCAATGAATTAATAACTATTTCTTATTTAAATGGCTGGCATTAATAATTTAAATACGAGAAAGAAAAACAGAGGGACCGCCAAGCGATAGCAGTCCAGAAAGGAAGGAGTCATTACATATAGAAAAGCTGAATCAACACTTTCTACTGAACAAAATATGGCTCAGCAAAACAACGTTGATTAGATAAAAAAGACGAGGGCCGATTCTGGCAAAAATACAGAAACCCTCGCCAAGGGAAGTCTAAAATAGAGAAAGAGATAATATTCTAAGCTTTCGGGGCAAACCCCTCTTCAAAGAAACGGAACCAGTTACCGCCCATTACTTTCGAAACATCTTCCTCGCCAAAGCCTACTTGTCTTAAGCCACCAGCAATATTCATCATATCGGCAGAACCTTCAAACCAGCTAGGGTGACGAGGCCATTCAGGGTTTTCCGCAGAACCTTCACCAAAGTCCACCTCGGCAGCCCAACGCCCACTACGCATCCACGCTAGCGTTGAATAGTCCCATTTTTTACACAGGTCCGAACCAATACCAAGGCTATCAACACCCACCATATCAGCCGTCTTCGCCACCATTTCACAAAACTCTTGAAGCGTACAATCCGGTCCATTATTCAGGTGGAATGGGTAAAGACTAAAGCCCAGCATGCCGCCAGACTCGCTCAATGCTTTGATGACGGTGTCAGATTTATTACGCAACGCAGGGTGGAAAAAGGTCGGATTAGCATGGGTAATTGCAATCGGCCGCTCGGACAACTCAATGGCTTCGAGCGTAGACTGTTCCGCGCTATGAGACATGTCGATTACCATACCAACACGATTCATTTCCCGGATCACTTCCTTACCAAAGCGAGTAATGCCTGCATCATTTTTTTCGTAACAACCGGCCCCTAAAAGGCTTTGGTTGTTATAGGTTAACTGCATGATACGAACCCCCAGCTCATGGAGGATTTGTACCATTTTAAGGTCGTCTTCTATCGGCGAACAATTCTGGAATCCAAAGATAATACCAATCTTTCCTTGTCGCTTGGCTTCTAGAATATCGCTGGCTTGGTGTACTGGCATAATAAGATCACTAAAGGCACGAAAACGACGGTGCCACTGACCAATATTTTCCAAGGTTTCCTTGGTGTTTTCCCAATAAGCGATAGTGACATGAACCGCATCAATACCACCCGCGCGAACCTCTTCAAACAATTCACGATCCCAATTCACATACTGTAATGCGTCAATCACGACCATATTTTTATTCATTCTAAACACCTCAAAACAACAAGTAATCGCTTAAAAAATTGGGCACACGAACTGATCAAATCAACACGTGTGCCCTAGACCTAGGGGGAGAAGGTCATCGATCGTTAATAAGGTTTGGAGTAACAGGTTTTAACAACGGTATAGAATTCTTTGGCGTACTGACCCTGCTCACGAGGACCATAGCTCGATGATTTTCGACCGCCGAACGGCACATGATAATCGGTGCCCGCTGTTGGCAGGTTCACCATGACGCAACCTGACTCAGCATGACGCTTAAAATGCGCCGCGTTTTTCAGGGAGTTGGTCATGATGCCGGCGGTCAAACCAAACTCGGAATCGTTGCAGGCAGCCAGTGCCTCATCGTAATCTTTCACCTTAATAACGCAGGCGATAGGTCCGAATATTTCTTCCCGATTGACCTGCATGTCATTCGTTGTCTTCACAAACAATGCAGGAGACATGTAATAACCCTCAGTGTCCATTTCCAACACCTCGCCGCCTTGCACCAGCTCCGCGCCTGCATCTTTAGCAATCTGCAAATACTTCAAATTTTGTTCGAACTGCTTACCGTCAACCGCAGGCCCGATTTGAGTGCCTTCGCCCAAAGCTGGGCCAACCTTCAGCTTTTGCATCCCTTCGATCATCTTTTCAACAAAGCTGTCATGAATACCTTCGGTAACAATCAGGCGCGATGACGCTGTACACTTCTGGCCGGTACCGAAAAAGGCACCATTAATAGCGCACTGCACTGCCAGATCCACATCGGCATCATCCAATACAACCAGCGCATTTTTGCTGCCCATTTCCAGCTGAACTCTAGCCATATTCTCAATGGCTTTGCTGGCAATATGACGCCCCACACCTACTGAGCCAGTAAAGGTAATTGCCTTAACATCAGGGGAGCTAATCAGCGCCTCACCGACTTCGCTGCCACGGCCCATTACCAGGTTAAAAACACCTTTAGGAAGGCCACTGCGACTAATGATCTCTGCTAGAATCCATGCACTTGCTGGCACCAAATCCGCTGGCTTTAAGACCACACTGTTGCCAAAAGCTAATGCTGGCGCCACTTTCCAAGCTGCAACCGCTACCGGGAAATTCCACGGTGTCACAACGCCGACCACGCCGACGGGCTCACGATATACATCCACGTCGATACCTGGGCGCACTGACGCCGCGTTCTCACCCATTTGGCGCAACACATCCGCTGCGTAATACTGGAAAAACTGACCCGAGCGATAAACTTCACCTTTACCTTCAGCCAGCGGCTTTCCTTCTTCACGCGCCAAAACAGCACCGATTTCTTCGCAACGCTCAATCAACTCTGCACCGATCTTTTCCAGAACCGCTTTACGCTCTTCAAGCCCACTTTGAGCCCAGCTCACTTGAGAAGCCTTAGCTGCCGCAATCGCACGCTCACAATCATCAGCACTACCGCGGGCATACAATCCGATCACATCGTTCGAGTCAGAAGGGCTAACGTTACGATTAACATCTTGACCTTCGACCCACTCGCCATCAATATAATTAGCGTAAACCTGCTCGCTCATACTCTATTACTCCTCATTAACTCTTTAATTCCGAATAACCGCTACCGGCACCGCGCTCTAAGCGCACTAATTTGATACTTATTATTCTTCAGTGTCTGCCGTGCAATTTCAAATCAATTAATCCTATGGATTAATAGGCTAAACTAATTTATATATAATATTTAAAGACGCTAAGCTGACTTGCGCTTAAAGCGCTCTGCTTTAATAGCAGGCTTTAACGGAGAGGATCTCTTTATCAAATACCTTAATATATCACTCAGACACATGAGAACTTTTATCGTGGTTGCACACCACGGTAGTTTTAACCGTGCCGCCGAAGAACTGGCACGCACCCAACCTGCAATCACTTTGGTGATCAAACAGCTGGAAGAATATATTGGTGTTAAGTTGCTTGAAAGAACCACTCGTCGTGTTATCCCAACCGCTGAAGGTGAAAATTTCCTGCCTATTGCCGAACGCCTGGTGCGGGATTTTGATGCTGCCATCTACGATCTAAAAGCTGTTGCAGAACGCCGCCGTGGCCATGTCAGCATGGCTATCTTACCCTCTGTTGCCACCTCGCTACTGCCCCCGGTTATTAGCGCTTTTTCACTTAAATACCCAGGCATCGATATTCACCTTCAAGATGATAACTCTCGGGGCGTACAGCAACGGATAGAGCGTAATGAAGTGGATTTCGGAATTGGCAGTATCTGGCAACCTAATTCAGATCTTGAATTTACCCCACTGCTAACCGATACCTACGAGATGGTCTGCCACAAAGACCACCCTCTAGCTCAGGAATCTGGCCCTATCCACTGGCAACAACTGGAGACCGAAATTTTTCTCGATACCGGCATCAGCCAAATGCTTGAGATCCGTAAGCATATTGGCACGCCTAAATTTAAATTCTCCAACGTTGTTACCCTATTCGCAATGCTCGAAGCAGGCCTAGGAATTACCGCACTGCCTTCACTAGCAGTACCTTTACACAATCAAAATCTGGTAACCCGCCCACTGATCGAGCCCATTCAAACTAGAGAGATTTGCCTGATCACACGTAAAGGCTGGTCTCACTCTCCCGCAGCTGAAGCCATGCTCGAGATGGTACTAGACGGAATACAAAAACAGCCTCAAACGGATGAGGGCCTTTAAGGCCCTGTTTCTCACGAGCAGAATATAAGCACTCCATATATTAAAAAAGCTGATCAACCCATTTCCTCTATTGATTGGAGCCTTTGCGATGCACTCGGGATAATGACTTACCTCTAACCTAAGTGTAATAGCCTTCCATGTCGTTGGAATTAGCCCAGCTTCTCAGTGCTCTAGCCGTCACCCTTGTGGGGGCCGCATTTCAAAGTGTTATTGGCATCGGTTTTGCGCTGTTTGCCGCGCCATTATTATTTCTACTCAACCCACTCTACCTGCCGGGCCCGATTTTAACGCTGGGATTAGTCCTAACCTTAATCGTCACGATTAATCAACGCAGAGCTTTGACATTTAAACGAATGGTGCCGGCGATATCCGGCCGTATTCCTGGCTCATTTTTAGGAATAGCCCTACTAGCCTTTGTCCCCGCCCCCCTGTTTGCTATCGGTTTTGGCTCACTGTTAATCCTTTCTGTCTGGCTGAGTTATCACCACCTGACCGTCACTCCAAATACACGAAACCTTTTTATTGCCGGTCTATTCTCCGGTCTAATGGGCACAACCACCTCCGTTGGCGGCCCTCCTATCGCCTTGGTTTATCAAAACGTAGACCGTGTTCAGACTCGAAATGATTTATCGTTGTTTTTCCTGGTCGGTACCTTGGTCTCAATTGCTCTTCTCTCAGTCTACGGACACTACGGACTTCGTGAACTGCAGCTATCTCTTGAATTATCCCCTGCCATCATTGTCGGCTTCCTGCTCGGCAAGTTCATCGAAACACGACTGGAAACAGTCCGCATAAAGCCCGTCATTGCGGCCATCTGCCTAGTCTCCAGCGTACTGGTTATCACAAAGGGACTGCTCGCTTTATAAGCCCTACCAACAAACCGAAAACCCGCCAGACAGTCGTTAATAAACAATCCAAATATATCGATAAGGCTTAATCATTGGCCCTTATCAAAATCAATAAAGACAATAACAACCATCAATTTATTAGGAATAAGTAATCATGAAACAAGTGATCGATACCGGTCTACCCGTTAGCAAGTCACCTCTGGAGTGGGCCACCTTAGCTGATGGCATTCTCTATACCGCTCAGATTCCGATAACAGCCAACGGCCAAATCCTCGATGGTGACGCTGCCGCTCAAGCAGAACAAACACTGGATAACTTGAAGCAAACCGTTGAAGCGGCAGGCGGTACCTTAGATGACATTACCCAAGTGCTCATTTATGTCACCGGTGCCGAACACCTGAAACCGGTAAACGAAGTCTATGCCCGCTATTTTAGCGCGCCATACCCTAATCGGGCAGCCATGGTGATTTCAGCCTTGGCAAGGCCGGAGATGGTCGTTGAGATGATTGCCTACGCCCATATTGGCGAGCCCAAAAAAATTGGACAGCAAACCTCCAATCAACATTAGCAAAGGCCAGTTGCGGCCCTCTTTGAAAGAGTAAACAGACCTAAAACGAGGGTCATCCAACATGCACAATAATGACATGGCTTTATCACAAACAAGCAGCCATCTGTCCGGCGAAAGCCTGACCTATGTCGAAGAGCTTTATGATCTATTCCTGACAGACGCTAACGCAATTTCCCAGGAATGGCGCGAAGCCTTCGAGAAGCTTCCTCGTAACCGGGAGGCCTTCACTCCAGATATCTCTCACTCAGCCATCCGGGAACACTTTCTTCTTCTAGCAAAAAGCCCGAGTCGATTAGCTGCAACGCCAGTCCCCACTATCAATGCCGAGCATGAGAAAAAACAGATTCAGGTGCTACGCATGATTAACGCCTACCGGGTTCGAGGCCACCAAATGGCTCAAATTGATCCCCTCGGCTTGATGGACAGAGAACCCGTACCGGATCTGGACTTGCGTTTCCACGGCCTCAGCGAAGCCGACTATGACACTTCATTTCAGCTTGGATCTCTTTTTTTCCCCAATGCAGAAGCGCCACTCAGGGATATTATCAGCGACCTGAAACACACCTACTGCTCAACCGTAGGTGCCGAATTCATGTATATCGTTGAGACGCAGGAAAAGCGCTGGATTCAGTCACGCCTTGAGCCAGTGCGCGGCCAGCCTGTATTTTCCCCTGCACACCGCAGGCATATTTTAGAACGTCTGACTGCCGCCGAAGGTTTAGAGAAATACCTGGCCTCACGGTTCGCCGGCGCTAAACGTTTTGGTCTGGAGGGTGGCGAAAGCCTGATCCCCTGTCTTGATGGCCTGATTCAACGTGCGGGCAAAAGCGGCATTCAGGAAATTGGCATCGGCATGGCGCACCGAGGGCGCCTCAATGTACTCGTCAATATTTTTGGCAAAAACCCCCGCTCCCTGTTCGACGAGTTTGAAGGGAAACGCACTCTGACCACCTCTGGAGATGTTAAATACCATCAAGGTTTTTCCTCCAGTGTCACGACGCCAGGCGGAGAAGTGTATCTCGCCCTTGGCTTCAATCCGTCTCATCTTGAGATTGTCGCCCCCGTTGTTGAAGGCTCCGTACGAGCTCGCCAAGACCGCCGCGGCGATCCAGAAGGCAACTTGGTATTACCCATAATACTCCACGGCGATGCCGCTTTCTCTGGTCAGGGCGTAGTCATGGAGACACTACAGATGTCTCAAACCCGAGCGTTTAAGACCGGTGGCACCTTTCACATTGTCATTAACAATCAAGTCGGCTTCACCACCAGTCGACAAGATGATCTGCGTTCCACAGAATATTGCACCGACGTAGCGAAAATGGTTCAGGCACCGATTTTTCATGTCAACGCCGATGACCCCGAAGCCGTTGCTTTTGTTACTCAGACAGCACTGGATTATCGCAACGAGTTTCATAAGGATGTCGTGATTGACCTGATCTGCTACCGACGCCGCGGGCATAACGAAGCGGACGAACCGTCTGGCACTCAGCCGATGATGTATCAGCAGATCAAACAACAGAAAACAACTCGCGCCCTTTATGCCGAAAAGTTAATCGCAGATGGGGTGATCTCAACAGAGGAATGCCAGGCACTGGAACAGAGCTATCGCCAATCCCTCGAAGAAGGTCGCTATGTTGCTAAAGGTCTAGTCACCACCCCTAATCCCGAGCTCTTTGTAGATTGGACGCCGTTCCTCAACCGCGAATGGACAACCGATGCCGATACTCAGGTCGACGCCGAATTGATTCAATCGATAACCAAACGTATGGCCCAACTGCCTCCTGAGTTTAGCGTGCAGCGTCAAGTTGCAAAAATTCTGGGCGACCGAAAGATGATGGCCACAGGAGCAATACCGATCAACTGGGGCTTCGCCGAAATAATGGCCTACGCCACGCTATTAAGTGAAGGCTATCCGGTCCGCATCACCGGTCAAGATGTCGGGCGCGGTACGTTCTCTCACCGCCATGCGGTATTACATAACCAGAAAAATGGCGACACCCATGTTCCCCTGTCAAACGTATCAGAGGAACAGGCGTGCTTAACGATTTTCGACTCGTTCCTATCCGAAGAAGCGGCACTGGCCTTCGAATATGGTTACGCGACCGTCAGCCCTAACGCACTCGTGGTTTGGGAAGCCCAGTTCGGTGACTTCGCCAATGGTGCTCAAGTGGTGATCGATCAATTCATCGCCAGCGGCGAGCACAAGTGGGCTCGCCTATGCGGCCTGACCATGTTGTTGCCTCACGGCTACGAAGGCCAAGGTCCGGAGCATTCCTCTGCACGATTGGAACGCTATTTACAGCTGTGCGCCGAACACAACATTCAGGTTTGTGTACCCTCCACACCCGCTCAAGTCTTCCACATGTTGCGTCGTCAGGTCATCCGCCCGTTACGCAAACCGCTGATTGTGATGTCACCCAAAAGTCTGCTCCGTCATAAACAAGCAGTCTCGACATTAGAGGAGCTAACGGAAGGTTCCTTCCAAACGGTAATTTCAGAGGTGGATGCGTTACCAGCAAAAAAAATCAAGCGCGCGGTACTGTGCAGCGGCAAGGTGTATTACGACCTTTATAACAAGCGCGAAGCTGATGGAACGAGCGATGTCGCCATCATTCGTCTGGAACAGCTGTACCCCTTCCCTGAAGCGGATCTAAACGAAGCGCTGAAACCTTTCGGCAATCTCGAAACGGTCGTTTGGTGCCAAGAAGAACCGCTCAACCAGGGCGCCTGGTACTGCAGCCAACACCACATGCGCAAGGTATTACGCGATATCGATCCCCAGCTGAACTTGTCCGTTGTGGCCCGCACCGCCTCGGCTGCACCCGCATCGGGTTACATGTCACAGCATATAGAAGAACAAGAGCAGCTCGTCAACGAGGCTCTCAACGGTTAGCCGTTGAGAGCTCATCCGGCAATCATTAGGAAACAACATGTCAATCGAAATCAAAGCTCCAACTTTTCCCGAATCCATTGCTGATGGCACGGTTGCCAGCTGGCACAAGCTTCCTGGCGAGGCTGTTGTTCGTGATGAACTGATCGTTGATATCGAAACGGATAAGGTGGTGCTGGAAATCGTCGCACCGTCTGATGGTGTCCTAACGGACATTATCAAGCAAGAAGGCGACACTGTACTCAGTAATGAAGTCATTGCCCTGTTTATCGCAGGTGACGCCCCTTCCGTCCCCAAAATCAATAGCAGTCTAGCTGAACCGGTCACCGAATCTGCTGACAAAACAGCCGGCCCGGCAGTACGCAGGCTGTTGGAAGAAAAACAATTAGACGCCGCGGTAATCACAGGCACGGGCAAAGGCGCTCGCATCACCAAGCCAGATGTAGAGCAGCACCTAAAAGCCAGTGCCCCAGCAACCACACCTACTGCTACCGAGGTTCCGATAACCAAGCCCGTTGCACTCGACACTGCCGAAGGCCCTCGCATCTCAAAACGGGTGCCGATGACCCGCCTGCGTTCCACTATCGCTAAACGGTTGGTGGAAGCACAGCAAAATGCCGCCATGTTGACCACCTACAATGAAGTCAACATGAAACCCATCATGGAACTGCGTAAACAGTACAAGCCTCTGTTCGAAAAAGCTCACAACGGTGCGCGCCTCGGTTTTATGTCTTTCTTCGTCAAGGCCGCCACCGAAGCGCTCAAACGCTTCCCGGCGGTTAATGCCTCAATCGATGGTAGCGATATGGTCTATCACGGCTATCAGGACATCGGTGTGGCCGTATCCACCCAGCGCGGATTAGTGGTACCGGTTTTACGAGATACTGACAGCATGAGCCTAGCCGCCATTGAAACGGGCATTGCAGACTTGGCACAGCGCGGCGGCAACGGAAAACTGGCTATCGAGGATATGCAAGGCGGAACCTTTACCATCACCAATGGCGGTGTATTTGGCTCGCTCATGTCGACACCCATTTTAAACCCACCCCAAACCGCTATTCTCGGCATGCATAAAATCCAAGAACGGCCGATGGCGGTTGAGGGAGAGGTAGTGATTCTGCCGATGATGTATCTGGCTTTATCCTACGATCACCGCATGATTGACGGCCGCGAAGCGGTACAGTTTTTGGTCACTATTAAAAATTTATTAGAAGATCCTGCCCGTATTCTTCTGCAGGTTTGATACCGTTTAAGGAAGCTTTTCCATGCCAAAAAAATACGACGTTCTTGTCATTGGTGCCGGCCCAGCTGGTTATGTTGCTGCTATTCGAGCCGCTCAGCTAGGGTTGAAAACAGCCTGTATCGACAAGTGGATTGACGCCACAGGTCAACCCTCATTAGGTGGTACCTGCTTGAATGTGGGCTGTATCCCCTCCAAAGCCTTGCTGGACTCTTCCCATAAATATGGGGAGGCTCAAAAAGACTTCAAGGCACACGGTATCAGTACTGGTGAGGTCACGATTGATATCGCCGCCATGATAAAACGTAAAGAACTCATCATCAAAAAATTGACCACCGGCATCAAAGGCCTGTTTAAAGCCAACGGGGTCACCAGTCTGGCTGGAACGGGGCGCATCATCACCGCTAAGCAGGTTGAATTTACTGACCCTGAAGGATTTGTGCAGCTGATCAACACCGATAACATCATCATTGCTACAGGCTCGGTACCCATCAATATCCCTCCCACGCCGGTCAATGGCGATACCATCGTCGACAATGAAGGCGCACTGGCCTTTCAGTCGGTGCCTGGCAAGGTGGGTGTCATTGGAGCAGGTGTGATTGGTCTGGAACTTGGCAGTGTGTGGAGCCGACTGGGCTCCGAGGTCGTGATATTGGAAGCCCAGGAATATTTTCTACCAATGGTGGATCAACAAATTGCCCGGGACGCGCTGAAAAACTTTAAAAAACAACAGCTCGATATCCGCCTGAGTGCACGGGTAACAGGTTCTCAAATAAAAGGCTCGCAAGTTACCGTGCAGTACACCGACCTTAACGGCGAACAAGAATTAACCGTGGATAAATTGATTGTCGCCGTCGGGCGCAAACCCTATACGGACAATTTGTTTGATGATTCACTAGGTATTAAACGTGATGAGCGTGGTTTTATCCCGGTAGACGACCAGTGCCGGACTCACGTGCCAGGCATCTTCGCAGTTGGAGACGTCGTTCGCGGGCCCATGTTGGCCCACAAGGGTTCAGAGGAAGGAGTGATGGTTGCGGAACTCATCGCCAACAAAGTCGCGCGGGTTAATTATGACCTGATTCCATCCGTCATCTATACCCACCCCGAAATTGCCTGGGTCGGGAAAACGGAAGAACAGCTCAAAGAGCAAGGAATTGACTATAAAGTTGGCACGTTTCCTTTTGCAGCCATTGGCCGCGCCCAGGCCGCAAATGAGACCGCTGGCCTAGTAAAAATTCTGGCCGATAAAAAAACCGATCAAATACTCGGTATGCATACCTTTGGTACCAGTGCGGGCGATCTAACTCAGCAAGCGGTTATTGCCATGGAATTTAGTAGTAGTGCAGAAGACCTCGGTATGACCATGTTTGCCCACCCCACCTTATCCGAAGCGGTTCATGAAGCCGCGTTAGCGGTGAATGGGCACGCTATTCATAAGCTCAACAAGTAATGATGAAGCCACAGCGCAGAGTGTCCTTAACACTACAACCAGGCTAACAGGCCCACCTCAGTAATAGCATAAGCAATACTTATCACTCAATTAATTTAACTGAATATCAGACTTTGTTTAAGTTGATTACTATAACTTTGCTATACGTTTCAACAGCTTGTACGAATCACACAGCCTGATTTTCAGCCTGTAAATGCGAACTAAAATCATAAAAATACTTACCTTTTTTCGCAGAAAAACAAACACGATGTTAAGACTTGAGCAAACAAAATCATTTTAAAACGTGGGGTATAAAAATGAAAAAAACAAACAAACTATTAATCGCAACGGCTTTCGCTGCTGCCGGAATCCAGCCAGCATCAGCAGCTATTGATCTGAACTGGGTCGATGGTGTCGATATGAGCGTCTATGGCTCGCTTCGCTTAGGGTATGAGAGTGTGCGTCCAGATAAAGAAACTCCTGCTTTACGGGATTACACAGGCACCCGTGATGCTTACTCGCGTGTAGGATTCAAAGCTTCCACCGCTCTAAATGACGATATCACTGCGTCTATTGTATATGAGGTCCCTCTTGATCTTGCCAATGGTGATGCAAGAACGCCTGACGGCCGAACCGAAGATGTAAGGGTCGCTAAGTTCCAGCTGTCTGGTGATTGGGGCAATGTTTGGGTCGGTCACGATTGGTTGCCTTATTACAACGCCATTTCCTACAAAGTTGACTTGTTCGATTCTTTCTACTCAGGATTCTCAACTTTTGCACAATTTAGACGAGGCGATAGCGTAGGCTTTAACTTCCCTGTAGCAGGTTTAAATGTGTCCGGCGCTTACAGTAAAGGTGACAGCAATGACCGCCAACGGAACTCTCTTGAGCATCGAACACAACTAGTCGTTACTAAGGATATTGGCAAGTGGTCTCTAGCCGCTGCCGTCGATAACATTAATGCAGGTACCGATGTCACCTATTACGCAGTGGCTGCAGGCTACACCACCGGCCCTTGGTACTTTGGTGGGAAGTATGAAATAGCAGATAGTGATGTCGGCGCAGGAACCTTTAATGAAGATGGTAGCGTGTCATGGAACGCTTTAGCTTCCTATACCTCTGGCCTATTCACCTATACAGGAATGTACGGGCAAACCGATAATTTTGGTGAGCAATACACCCACCTTGCAGCACGCTACCAGTGGCGCCCTGATACACGTTTCTTCGTTGAGTACTATTACGAAGAAGAAACAGCAGCCCTTGCACCTGAGCGTAAAGGCAGTTTAGCCGGTACTGGTGACTTTATTGGTGCCGCCAGCGGTGGTGATGCTATTACGGTCGGTCTTCGTTACGACTTCTAAAAACATAGACCATTAGCTTTAAAAAAAGCCCTATTATTGTTCATAATAGGGCTTTTAAATCTGCGTCGTAGAACACTCAAATCGTCGCGTTTATCAAGAACAGCGGCAAGTGTAACTAACGGTTTACACCGAGGTATTGTTAAAAGCAGTATAACCAATCAACTTGCACACCTGCTTGATAAGCAGGGCTAGGGCGTATAGTAAAAAGCCCTTTTCTTAAAGCCCACATCAGTGATCAACCTACTTCTATGAGGTATTGATCTCAATAACTAAATCGAACAAGAACCGCTTTAAATTCACAGAAATCATTGTTGCCTAAAACTCCAACCCCCTATCCCATTGATAATTAGTCCTATTCTCTCCTCTAAGTATTCCTTACGCACATCAGAAATACCGGAAAGC
The DNA here is from genome assembly GCA_036960805.1 of Pseudomonadales bacterium. Lineage (GTDB taxonomy): Bacteria > Pseudomonadota > Gammaproteobacteria > Pseudomonadales > IMCC2047 > IMCC2047. Next base: position 11,479 of record JBALXL010000010.1, on the reverse strand, counting down.
AAGAACCACCAACCATAAAATAGCTAGCCTCCACAACGGAGCCCTGTCCATTGTTCTAAAAAACCAATCAAGACAATCGGAAAAATGAACTTTTGATGATGGAAGTTGCGATCAATACTGCCAATTAAGAAATTCGTTTGCTGTCACTAACTGAATTGCAGAGATGACTACAGCGAGCGTAAAAATTTCTTCAGCGCGTGTATTTGGAAAACAACTAAAACCGACGGAGAGCCCCATGCTTAAGCAAACAAAACCTATGATCGCCATTCTCGCAATGGCACTCACCCCACTAATGACATCGAGCGCGGCTTTTGCAGAGGGCGAACCGCGTTCAAATAAATTTTGGTGGCCCGATCAATTAAATCTTAGCCCGCTGCGCCAACATGCGGCTGAATCCAATCCCCTCGCTGAAAATTTTAATTATGCCGAGGCATTCTCAGACGTTGATCTTGATGTTCTTAAAAAGGAAATCAAGGCGTTAATGACGACATCGCAACCTTGGTGGCCTGCGGATTATGGTCATTATGGACCGTTCTTCATCCGTATGGCTTGGCACAGTGCTGGCGTTTATCGTGTCGAAGATGGCCGTGGCGGTGCTGCCGGTGGTCAACAGCGTTTTGAACCACTCAACAGCTGGCCGGATAACGTCAATCTGGATAAAGCGCGCCGCTTACTGTGGCCAATTAAACAAAAGTACGGCCGCAGCATTTCATGGGCTGACTTGATGGTATTGACCGGTAACGTAGCGCTGGAATCAATGGGCTTTAAAACCTTTGGTTTTGCCGGTGGCCGTGAAGACGACTGGGAAGCAGACATGGTGTACTGGGGGCCTGAAAACGAATTTCTGGCAGACGAACGTTACAGCGGTGACCGTAAACTGGAAAAACCCCTTGGTGCTGTTCAGATGGGTTTAATCTATGTAAACCCAGAGGGACCAAACGGTAATCCTGATCCACAACTATCGGCCAATGATATTCGCGAAACCTTTGCTCGCATGGCAATGAACGACGAAGAAACCGTTGCTCTGATTGCCGGTGGCCACAGTTTTGGTAAAGCTCATGGCGCTAAAGAACCAGCAGATTGTGTTGGCGCCGAGCCAGCAGCGGCCGGTGTTGAAGAGCAAGGTTTTGGTTGGAAAAACAAATGCGGCACGGGCAAAGGTGCGGACACTATCTCCAGCGGTTTAGAAGGCGCCTGGACGGTCACCCCCGCTCAGTGGAGCCATAATTTTTTCAGCAATCTGTTCGTCTATGAATGGGTGAAAACCAAAAGCCCAGCGGGTGCTACTCAGTGGATCCCAGCGAATGGTCAGGCATCAAACCTGGTTCCGGACGCACACGATTCATCAAAGCGTCATGCGCCAATCATGCTGACCTCTGACCTTGCCCTGAAAGTTGATCCAAGCTATCACGCAATTTCAAAGCGTTTTTATGAAAATCCCGAAGAGTTCGAGCTTGCCTTTGCCAAGGCGTGGTTCAAATTAACGCACCGAGATATGGGCCCTAGCTTACGTTATTTGGGGTCCGATGCACCAAGCGAAACACTTATCTGGCAGGATCCTATTCCTGAGGCCGGTTATGACGTCATTAGCGCTGGCGACATTAAAAACCTCAAGGCTGAGATTCTCGATTCAGGATTATCTGTATCAGAATTGGTCAAAACGGCCTGGGCGTCTGCTTCATCATTCCGCGATACCGACTTGCGTGGTGGTGCTAACGGTGCACGTATCAACCTCGCTCCACAGAAGGACTGGGAAGCCAACAACCCTGCCGAATTGAAAAAAGTGCTGGCGCGTCTGGAAGGCATCCAAAAAACCTTCAACGAAAAGTCAGCTAAAAGAAAAGTATCACTGGCTGATTTGATCGTTTTGGGTGGTGCTACGGCTATCGAGCAGGCAGCTAAAGCGGCTGGTCATGACTTGCAGGTTCCTTTCACGCCAGGTCGTGTAGACGCAACTCAGGCGCAGACTGATGTCAGCTCTTTTGCGGTACTTGAGCCAACGGCTGACGGTTTCCGTAACTACTTCGGCACTGGTAATCATAGATCACCTGCCGATATGCTGGTTAATCGCGCTGATATGCTGAGCCTGAATGTGCCTGAAATGACAGTTCTGCTTGGCGGTTTGCGCGTATTGAATGCCAATGCGACAGGCTCTGAACACGGTGTATTAACCGATCGTCCAGAAGCCCTGAGTAACGACTTCTTCGTGAACCTGCTGAGCATGTCTACGCAGTGGGGGAAATCAGCTACCGAAGGCGTTTATGAAGGTCGCGATCGCACTACCGGCGCCCTCAAATGGACAGCAACCCCTGTTGATTTGGTGTTTGGATCGCACTCTGAGCTGCGCGCTGTTGCTGAGGTTTATGCCGCAGATAATGCTGAAGAGAAGTTTGTCAGTGACTTTGCCGTCGCATGGGTCAAAGTGATGACGCTTGACCGTTTTGATCTCAAAGAATGAAATTAATCTAGGAACAGTATTAATCACTACAGGTAGGAGTTAGACCAAAACCTACTCCAAAAAGGTAAGAGGGTCCGCGGGTTACCGAGGGTCCTCTTACTACTTTTAAGGTCTCTATAAACCGTACCATTTTAATGTACTTCTAAAAAGCCAATCACTTGCTACTGGGCGCATTACCCCGCTTAAGCTATCATGCACACCGTTATTAAATACCTCGGAGCTCCCATGCTAAAAGCCCTCTTCCTCGATATGGATGAAACCCTTTGTGACACACCTGGCGCGAATGTGCAGGCCAAGCAGTTAATGGCGCAATCGTTACAAGCACAGCACGGTGAGACATTCGATGGTCAAGGTTTTGCCGAGGCTTATGTGACGGGCATCTACCGTGAATGGAGCGCGGTGCAACATGCGCGTTATATGCCAATTATCGAGCAGCAAAGTGAAGAGGTATTTCGTGTGCAGTTGATTCGCGATTTATTGGCCGAACGTGGCATCAATAATCTAAGTGATGAAAGCGCGCAAGCGTTGCAGGACAAGTTCGATAAGGATCGCATCGACGCCTTTGATTTTTATCCTGGCATGAAAGAATGGCTGGCTGAGGCGCGTAAGATTTTCACTTTGGTAGTCATCACCAACGGTCCGGAGTTTTCACAAATCCCTAAAGTTGAGCGAGTGAATATGATCGCGCATGTGGATCATCTGATTATCGGTGGCCAGGAGCCAGAGGAAAAACCCTTTCCCTCTATCTTCCAGAAAGCCCTCAAACTCGCCAACTGTGAGGCCCATGAGGTCATCCATGTGGGCGACAGTCTGGCGTCAGATATTGCCGGTGCCAACAACAGCGGAATTACTTCAGTATGGATTCAACACCAGCGTCCGCTGGATGCAGAGCTTGGCATCAACCCAAGCCATATGATCATGCACCCTTCTGAAATCCCCGCACTGGTGAACGAGTTACATCAGCAGTAAAAAGCAGGCTGAGACCTTTTCACGAGCCGGAATTTTGTTTGCTGGCAAGGCAAAAACGCACGGAATGAGGGAGTTTATACTTATAAATGACCGATTGAGTACGTTTTTAACGCCGCCAGAAGACACAAGAACAATCGTGCAGAGGTCTCAAGTTATCGTGCGCTATCAATCAAATGAGCAAACAAGTTAATTTGACTCATTTGAGCGACGCGATTGGCTTTACCCTGCACTAAACCTGGCTCGGCAACCACAATTGCTAAACTCTGCGCGCGAGAAATCGCCACATTGATACGATGTTTATCAAACAGGAAATCTAGCCCGCGCGGGCTTTCACTAGCATCCGAGGCGCACATACTCAGAAACACCACCGGCGCTTCCTGCCCCTGAAATTTATCAACACTGCCGACTTTGGCCTCATCCCCGCCCGGCATAGTGGCCAGCGCTTGTTTGAGCTTGTTGACCTGATGATTGTACGGCGCAACGAACAGCATATCGGCCCAACCAATGGCTCGTTGATTATCGTCTTTGTCGGTAAAAATCCGGCCTAACAACTGTTTTGAGAGGGACTGAATTTCAGACACTTCCTCATCACTGGCCTGCGTATTACCCTCATGCTCAACCGGTATGAAAACCAGTCCGGCCTCTTTATCCAGAGGGCCCTTATAGCCCGCGGGAACCTCGATCACCTGTTTGTCATTTGCCGGATCAGAATCAAGTTTACCTTCGTAAATGGCATCACTTATAAAGCGGTTCACCGCCGAGTGCATACGGTATGTAGTACCGAGGAAAATACCCATATCATCAGCAATAGTTGGGCTGTCATGCAGCAAATAGTCCAGCGTTGAAAGGCCACTTTCTGCTGGGTGCGTGCCTTGCGCCGGTTGCCCTAATTGCATTTGGTCACCCATCAAAATCAAGTTATGGGTAGCTCGACTAATGGCTATCAAATTGGCGACTGAAACCTGCCCTGCTTCATCAATAAACAAATAATCCAGCTGACCGGCCATGTCATCACGAGCAAAGCCCCACGCCGTCGTACCTAGCACGCAACCGGGTTCAACTTGTTCGGCTAACTTGGTGTTGCCCTTGAGGATAGTAACGTCCAGATCAGCCAGTTCAGGGCCGGTATCCTTAGCGCAGGCAAAGGTCGCGACTATACCTTGTTGTTGGCAATGCTTTGCTGCGCCAATCAACAGATTATTAATCGCCTTGTGACTGTTGGAGCAAATACCCACGGTTTTGCCCTGTTTCACAAGTTCGGCAATGATGTATTTGGCGGTAAAGGTTTTACCCGCGCCCGGCGGCCCTTGAATGGTCAGGCAGCTGTTATCGAGATTGATTGATGCCTTAATAATCTGCTGTAAACGCTCGTTAGCATCATCACTTGTAACAATAGCCTCGCCCGCCGTGTGGCCTTTGATACGCGGTGCGTTACGCTCTAAAAAATCAATAATGGCTGATGGTTTGAGCTGACCTTCGCTAAAGCGTTGAACCTGACTGTTGATCGCAGCTGGAATGGGATCTGGGCGCACGTATTCATCTGGCACCAAGCTAATCAGCGCGGGTAATTCGTCTTTGGTGGATTTGAACACCACGCGGCCCTCGGCCAAATCGCTCTCGTCTTTGTCTACGCTGGCTTTAATACGTTTGCCATCGGCATCCTCTTCACCCAACACGTAGAAGCTGCTGTTATTGCCTTTAAATTCCTGATTCGGATCAAAGCTGAATTCAAAGCCAAAGCTGCGTTTTATTTTGAAGGCTTCGCGCTCGGTTCGTTCGCAATAGGCCAGACAATCCAGATCATCAACCAACTCCTCATGGCTGAGGCCAAGGCGGTCAAATAACTTCCAGAACACAGGTTTGGCTTCGCGGCGATGAAACTCCAAAGACCAGGCAAGGTTTTCAGTCAACGCCGCTTGTTTTGCATCGCTTTCCTGTAAAGTCTCGGCTTTGGCTAATAGCTGATCGCGCAATTGCGTACGCTCGGAGACTTCATCCGGCACCTCAGGTTCTTCAACCTCAATCTTGCCGATATAAACAATGTTGTGTGTTTGCTGCTGTTCACGCAGCCAGTCCACTAACTCCTGCGTGGAGTCACAGTCATCAATATTGTATTCGCGAATATCATTGAGAATTTTGGATGTCTGCCAGGTATCGCCTTCTTTACCCTTCGCATTCAGTTCACGCCAATTCTCGTAAACCACCACCGAATCACCGCCAGACCCCACTTCCGTTTCACGTTTACCTCGGTAAAGGTGTTCCACATTTTTGATGGAATAGCGCGGCTCGCCTAACAGCAAACAGCCTTTGACCACTTTGTAGAGATCCACAAATACTTCGTTGCGCAGCAGTTGATCCACTTCGGTTTCGCACACGCCATAACGACCCATCAATTTACGGCAGGCGGCAATCTCATAGTTGGCATAATGGTAAATGTGCATATTTGGATCGCGTTGCCAGCGCTCATAGACCCAGTGAATAAAATCGCTAAAACACTGCTTTTCCTGCTCACGGTTATGCGCCCAAAAGTCTTTAAATTGGCGCTCACCCGCCTCATCAAAATAAGTATTGCCCCACAGATATTCCAGCCCGCCCTCATCAAGTGGAAAACCTTCAATATCAAAAAATACATCTTGATCAGAGGGCGGAGGCAACAACGCCAGCCCCTGTTTAATACCCGTCTCATGCCGGATAATTTCAAACAGTGGTTGCTCATGCCCGGCACTGGCTTTTTGGATCGTAGCCTGCGCTTTCAATCGCTGAAAAATCACCGGACTGATATCAGTAATACGCAACTGTTCAGAATCCACCAGCTGTTGCATGGAATTGATGCCCGCACGGTTGAGCTTCTTAATCTGACTGCGCGTCATAGTTGCTACTTGGGAAAGATGATCCACCCCCTTCAACAATTGCTGCGCGTAATCACCCCAGTTGCCCCAGCTTTTTGAATCAGCCGGATCAGGCTGTCGCTCAGCATCAAAATTATTCTGCTCGGATAAAAAAGCCTGTTTCAAACTCTGGTAGTAAAAAAAGTAATCGTTAGTGCGTAAACGTTCATGCTGTTGGTTACCCAGCACCACCGTGATGTGCTCAGGTCGACGCCCCTGCGCCTGTTCCAGCATTTCGGTATAACAACAAAGCTGAACCACAAAGTAAGGCTTCAGGGACTTGGAGAGCTTGGTATCCCATACTTCGTAGTGATAATCACCTAACTGACTCTCACCAGGTACTTTGCGCAAAAAGTCGGCAAAACCTTTAAACGCCCCCGTTTCTAACGCCGCCTGAAAAACAACATCAACACCAGACTCCATAGCCTCGAGAGTCGCCGCAACCTTATCAACAGCGCTTTCGATATGAGCAATGCTCAGCCCTTCTTTCTCCAGGGCTTGCAACACCTCATGCTCGTGCTCGCCGCCTTTATCCTGCAACAAATCCATCATCGCGTCGGCGTCATCTTTAGCCGCTGAGTTATCCGGACACTCGATGGCAAACCGCTCCATCCAGGAAGCAAAAGGGCTCTCCATGTAGAGGGTTAAGTCAGAGGGTGAAAAAGTAAGGTGTTGAGCCTGTTTGTACATTAACGCGTCCTTTCAAATAGAAGGGTTAGGCTGAATGAAAAAGCTGACTAGCTCAATCAATTTTGTAGGATTATTTTGAGAAGCCCTTTTCCATTTAAACTCTCCCAAACTTTCAAATCTGCGCTTTAACAATGCAATGACATCAAACTGTCATAATCCACAACTACACTGGCAACCTCTAAAATTCCGACAAAATTTCATCGTCACATCAGGAGCCACACCCCGCCATGACAACTCGCGTCCGTTCTACTCTGTTACGTTTAACCCTTGCCCTATTCACAACATTATTTGTTCATAGCGCCTACGCTGAAATGCAGATTTCTGATCTGGAAGCTGGCTTATTTACCCGCCCCCATTTAAAGCTCAAAGAAGGTGAACGCCTGCTGGTTGGTGGCAGCAAGGAGACCGTTGAGGCGACTAAACAGTTCAATGCCGAGCTGGGTACTAAATTTGGAATACGTTTCAATGTCTCAGGGAAAAGTCTTAACAAGCCAAATGTGGTGACCATGCTTTATTTAACACCGGGTATTATCGAAAAAGATGGCAGTCGCCATGATAAATACACCGTGACTAAGGATTTAGATGTCAGCGCCAGCTCCCACGACATGGCCTTCCAGATTACCGAAAACTATGAGCAAGTACCCGGAATTTGGGAGTTTATGGTTTTTGCTGACGACAAGTTGCTAGCCAGAAAGTCCTTTGAATTATTACCAGCTGTAAAAAGTAAATAAGTTACCGAGTCTCGCTTCGCTCCATTTCTGACACTGCAAGCGATCGGACTCGTAGATAATCCCACCCAAAATGCCACTCAATGAATGCTCACAGCCGAATTAACCCGCAATTCAGCTCAATAGAAAACTGACAATACGTAAAAAACCTTCTACTATTAAACTAGTGCTCTAGAGGAAAGGGGATACCTTTATTATGAGAAAAAAAGGCTGCTATGACTGTAGCCTTACGCAGGGATCACACAATAAAAGCAGCCTCAGTTGCATTAGAGTTACCCATGCCAGCGTCTAACACATCCTTTATACTTGAAAACCCAGAATCCTCGATCGCTCTTAGCCACTTTATTATCGCTATCAACGAAGCCTCCTCCGAACAAGAAATCTATTGCAGTCTGGCCACCCACTTACCTGAATTATTACCTGCTGAACGGTGCAGCGTTACACTTCTTAATCCGGAAAAAACCACACTAGAAATATTTTCATTACATGGTTCAGAAGGCGCGCTCCCGGTTGGTAAAAGCCTTCCTTTTCACTATTCAAACGCTGGCATAGCAATTAAAGAGAAAACTTCAAAACTCAATATCCTGGATCCAAGTAACCTCTTTTCAGACTGCCAACTATTACTGCAGCAGGGAATAAAAAGCACTATTAATGCACCCCTAATTATCTCCGGCCAGGCAATTGGCTCGGTCAATATAGGCTGCAAGCAAGAGCATCTATACACCACAAACTCCGTGGCATTAATGTCCCTTGTTGCCTCATTGCTCTCAACCTATCTGGAACGGCAACAACTCCTGGAACAAACGCGACACTCAATGCAGGGCTACCGGCATTACTCCCAACAATTAGAGATACTTAATCGCTGCGCTAACAGCTTATCAATTGCTAAAAACGAGCATGAAGTTTTTAGCAGCGTTGCTCAATCAATCAAAGAGCTAGTCCCCGCCAAGCGCACCTCTTTTGTGACACCGATCAAAGGAAGTACTGAGTTTAAGATTAGGCACCTTAGCGAGATTAACCAAACACTGCCATCAGAAACAATTTTGGCAAAACAAAACTCTATCTTCAGCATGATTATGCGAGAAGGCAGACCTATTTTTCTCAAAAGCTTTAAGGATCTCAGCTACTTTGAGACCAAATTACTGGCAGAATCCGGCTTGGTGTGCGGTTGGTGCATTCCTATTTATATTCAAAAACAAGTCGTTGGTGTCCTATCGACGGCAACAGACCAACCTGTCGATGACGGTGAAAATAGCAATGAACTTTTAGCTGCCATAGGCAGCGTCATGGGCGCCTCACTTGAGCGCCTCAAGGTACAAAAGCAATTACACCACCAAGCGCACCACGACACACTAACTGGATTGGCAAACCGCACTCAATTTAATAAAACGCTTAATAACTTTTTAACGAATAAGAACAACATCCCATTTGCCTTGCTCTATATTGATCTCGATAATTTTAAGAGCACCAACGATAGCCTAGGGCACGATATTGGCGACAGCCTGCTATGCAGTGTCACGCAACGTATCCGTTACGCAGTTCCAGACATCGATTTAGTAGCTCGCCTGGGCGGGGATGAATTTATCATTATCGCGCCCAATCTTGAAAACGATGAGGCTGCAGCTCAGATCGCATCAAACATTATCGATTCATTACAGAGTCCGTTCCACATAAAAGGCCATAAGCTCTTCATTGGTGCAAGTATTGGTATTAGCCTGTATCCGCATCACGGCAACACATCATCTGATCTTATCAAATTTGCTGATATTGCTATGTATCACGCCAAAGGACAGGGCCGAAATAATTATCAATTCTTTACGCAAGCGCTCTCTGAAAAAATAAACCAGCAACAACATATTGATAACGCACTGCGTCACGCCATTAGTAATAACGAGCTACATTTGCTATTTCAGCCCCTAATAGAGGCCGATAAAGTACAGGGGGTTGAAGCTCTGCTACGTTGGACATCTCAGGACATAGGCCCCATCGGTCCTGCTGAATTCATCCCTATTGCAGAAGAAAGTCTCATCATCGAAGACCTTACCTACTGGGTGTTAAACGAAAGTCTGGCGACATTAAAAGAACTCCGCCGTCATCAACCAGACCTATTTGTCGCCGTTAACATTTCTGCCAAGGTTTTCCTGCACTCAAAACATTTTGTTGATGTGGTACGCAATACGCTCAAACAATACGACCTCCCAAGTTCGGCACTGGAGCTTGAAATCACAGAAAATGTTTTTTTAAATAACATAATCCAAACAAAGCAACAGCTAAATGAACTCAGAAAAGATGGCGTTCGTATCGCGATTGATGATTTTGGCACCGGATTTTCCTCTCTAACGTACCTTTTAGACTTACCTCTGGACACATTAAAGATTGACCGATCTTTTGTGGAAGGTGTTGAAAATGACAGTAAAAAAGCAGGCGTAATCAAAGCAATTATAGCGTTTTCAAAGAGCTTGCAACTTTCCTGCATTGCCGAAGGGGTGGAAACAGAAGCTCAAAAAATCTGTTTGCAAAACCTGGGATGCGAACGCTTCCAGGGATATCTATTCAGCCGTCCACTGTCCGTCGACAAGCTACAACTGCACCTAGCAACGTACGCTCTTTAACGACAAGTAAGTCTGTAACCAGGGTTAATTGAAGGCAGAATTTGCCATTAAAACAAAGGCAAAATATTTCATCAGGGATTAGCCGGTCCGATAAAGTTTCCAATATATTCACCAAAAGCATCCGTTTCGACAAGAAACGCGTCATGACCATAACTTGAATGGTGGTCTATATAAGTCACTTCAACACCGCCTGCTAACAAGGTGTCGTAAAGATCCTGCTGTTGAACCGGCGTAAACAGGATGTCCGAATCGACGCTTACCACCAGCACCTTTGCCTGTATAGCACTAAAAACATGCTCTCTCTTTTGGCTTCCTCCATCGGTCAGGTCATAACTATCCATCGCGCCAATAAGCCTGAGGTAGCTATTGCAGTCAAAACGATCGATGAACTTTTGCGCGTTGTAATCCAAGTAGCTCTCAATCGAATCGCTACCCTGTTTGTCGATGAAGCGTTCATTGATTTCAGCCCAGTTACGATAAGTCAGCAAGCCATGCTTCCGTGCTGTTTTAAAACCTTTTAGCTGACTGGATGTGCAGTAGTGGCCTCCATTCCAGTCAGAGTCCATTTCTATAATCTCTCTCTGTATGAGCCGGTTAGCATGATTGGCCGGATAGCCTTTTGCGCAGGCAGAAATGGAAATCAAATAGCGAGCGTGATCAGGATAAAGAGTCAGCCAAACGGTGGAGAGCATAGCGCCCATAGAACTACCCAATACGGCATGCAATTGTTTGATACCGAGCGCATCGATGAGTATTTTCTGCGCGGCCACCATATCCTTGATGGTGACAGCTGGAAAATCACCGTTGTACATCTTACCAGTGCAGGGATTAATACTGACAGGCCCTGACGAGCCGTAACAGCTGCCCAGGTTATTGATGCAGATAATGAAATATTTGTTGGTATCCAACGCCCTGCCGGGGCCAACCATATTTTCCCACCAACCCCTATGCAAGTTTTTCTCGGTGGCCGCCATGTGACTACTGGTCGACAGTGCGTGATGCACGACGATGGCGTTGCTCTTATCGCTGTTCAGTTCACCATAGGTTTCGTATACCTGCACCAGCGGACTGATGGAGCGACCGGATTCAAAATAAAAACTGTCATGTAAAGTAAATTCAAAACTGCCATTTTCG
>JBALXL010000044.1:0-4325 GCA_036960805.1 Pseudomonadales bacterium | reverse complement strand
TTCTTTTTAAATTAAAATAACGCTTACACCATTATTTGATTCATTTGAAAATCAATATTGAGCTTTCAGCAGAGGTTAGGTATCTGCTAAGAACATCATGATTTGAGGGTTTAGTGTTAGGATTATGTTGTGCAAAGCTAGGATTTTATTGTTGTTCATAAGTCGACAAGAGGCGGTTTTTTCTTGGCTTTTGATAGGAAGAGAATGAGGGTAATGGCTACAAGCTGAGGTATTGCGAAAAGAGAGTCGCACTAAGTTTTTTCGGTGAACGTACGCCAAACACAATACGGACATAGGGTTTAGACAATTTTTTGACCTCGATTTGAGAGCATTATAGGGAGCATTAATATTTGTTGGCTGGTTTGAATGACGTCAAAATTTATTTTAACGAAACATATTTTTGGATAGCGCCGATATGATTGAGCTTTATAGTGCAAATACCCCGAATGGACAAAAAATCACCATCGCTCTGGAAGAACTAGGGCTTGAGTATCAGCTGCATAAGTTAAATCTTGGCGAACTTGATCAAAAGCAGCCTGCTTACTTAAAGATAAACCCTAATGGTCGTATCCCTGCGCTGCTGGATAATGACAATGGTGGCTTTGCAGTTTTTGAATCTGGTGCCATGTTGATCTATTTGGCAGAAAAAACAGGAAAACTGATGCCTAGTGACGTGAATGGACGTAGCTTGGTCATGCAGTGGCTCATGTTTCAAATGAGCGCGTTAGGGCCAATGATGGGCCAAGCGGGATGGTTTTTACGCCGTGAGGAAAAAGTGCCTGTGGCGATAGAGCGTTACCAAAATGAAACGCTGCGCCTTTTTGCTGTGTTGGAATCCCGACTTTCAGAGGCTGAATATCTGGGTGGGGAGCACTACAGTATCGCTGATATCTCTACATGGACATGGGCGAAAAGGCCTGAGTATGCATTGCTGAGCAATGATGAATTTCCAAATTTACAACGCTGGATTGAACAAGTTGCACAAAGACCTGCCGTGCAACGTGGTCTAGAGAAGCTTTTGTAATAAGGTGGTTTGCTTTGTTTCGATGGGCAGTTAGGATTTAAAACCTTTAATAATCACCGAATCAACTGGCAGCTCAATATCTTCAAAGGATGACATTCCTTCATCGTATTGAGTGGATTCAACATCGTTAAACCCAGCCTCAGTCATCGCCCTTTTCATGGCTTCAATAGTTCGTATGTTGAAGCCATATTGGGTAAAGGGCAGCGCGTTAAGGGTTTCCGGTGAGCGCACGCCAAACACGGCGCGGCCATTGGGTTTAAGCCATTGTTTGATGTGGGCGAAGAATGCAGGCAGATCATCAATAAAATACAGCACATTGACCGCCAACAGGCCGTCGATTGAACCCTCTTCAATCTCGGCTTCACTGAAGTCACAACACACCACGTGGACATCAAGGCAGGCTTGTTGCTGTAAGTTGGCTTTCGCTACTCGAGCCATATCAGCAGACTGGTCAATCCCAAAATATCGCCCCTGCGCGCCAAGAGCATCAAGGATGGGCAGTGACAGCATGCCATTGCCGGGGCCAATCTCAACGATATTCTCGCCCTGCTTTGGTGCAAGGTGCTCGATGGTCTTTTGAGTGATGAAGTCATTTGACGAGTTCATCTTCTCGCCAGCGGCGATGCCGTTTTCACCTTCGGGGCATGATAGCTGGCTGGCAATTTCTTGTAGGGTAGCTTTATTCATATTTTTTGGTTGTCTGAATTTAGAATAAATAATTCGGCAACCAAGTCACCAATGATGGCCATAACGCCAGCAACGCCAACATGGAAATTTGAATCGCAATAAAGGGCATTACGCCTTTGTAAATTTGCGCGGTGGAGATGGAATCCGGTGCCACGCCGCGTAGATAAAATAGCGCGAAACCGAAGGGTGGCGTCAAGAAGGAGGTTTGCAGGTTAATCGCGATCATTATGCCTAGCCAGACGGGGTCTAATCCCATGCTGAGTAGGACTGGCGCGACGATGGGAACTACCACGAAGGTGATTTCGATAAAGTCGAGGAAGAAGCCGAGCAGGAACATCACCAGCATTACCAAAATGACCGCACCGGCAACGCCGCCAGGCAGATCACTTAGAAACTCGCGCACCAGATCATCACCACCAAAGCCTCGGAACACCAACGAGAATATTGCTGCGCCAATCAAAATCATAAACACCATGCTGCTGATGGTGGTTGTGGAGCGCATGACGTCGCGTAGCATTTGCAGGTTGAGGCTGCGTTTGCAGAGGGCCAGTAGAATTGCGCCCATCGCGCCAACTGAGGCGGCCTCAGTCGGTGTAGCTTTGCCGGTGAGGATAGAACCAAGTACCAGGCCAATTAAAACTAACGGCGGTAGTAGCGCGAGGCAGAGTTGCGTAATCGAGGGACGTTCAGCGTCTTCGATGTGATGAGCTGGCGCAGAGCTGGGTTTAAAGAAAGCGACAGCCATGATGTAAATGATATAGGCGGCAACCAGCAGCAGGCCGGGAATCAACGCGCCAAGGAACAAATCACCTACAGAAACTGTTTCTGGTGAGAAAATGCCCTGATCTAGCTGTGCCTGTTGATAGGCTGAGGACATTACATCGCCGAGCAATACCAGCACGATAGATGGCGGGATGATTTGCCCCAGCGTGCCTGCGGCGCAAATGGTGCCAGTGGCGAGTTCGGGGCTGTAACCGCGTTTCAACATGGTGGGCAGAGATAACAGGCCCATCGTAACAACCGTGGCACCAACAATGCCGGTGCTGGCTGCCATTAACATGCCGACCAATGTCACTGAAATGCCTAGCCCGCCGCGTAATGAGCCAAATAATGACGCCATGCTATCGAGCAGGTTATCGGCAATGCGGGCTTTTTCCAGCATCACACCCATAAACACAAACAAGGGTACGGCGACCAACACTTCGTTGGTCATAATGCCGAAAATACGGTTTGGCACGGCTTCTAAAAAGACTGGGTCAAAACTGCCGGTAACGGTGCCAATTAAGGCAAACAACAGGCCTGCACCAGCCAGTGAGAAGGCAACAGGAAAGCCTGCTAACAGAATAGTAATGGCGGCGAGAAACAGCAACAGGGCCATCATAGTGATGCCTCACTGTCGGTTGTTTCCGGTTCAATACGACCAGAAATTACTAGCAGGCTATACAATAAGTTCGCCAGCCCTTGCAGAATCATCAGCGCAGGCATCACTAGCAACAGCGTTTTTAGCAGGAATATGCCGTCGATACCGCCGGATTCGCGTGAACCTTCAAAGTAAGACCAAGAGCTGGCCACGTATTGCCAGGAAATCCAAAATAGGAAAATACAGGTGGGGATCAGTAATAACAGAGTGCCGAGAGCGTTAACCCAAGCTTTGCCTTTGGCGGATAGTGGTCGGTAAAAAATATCCACGCGTACGTGACCGTCTTTCTGTAACGTCCAGGCGGCCCCCAGCAGGAAGATCAGGCTGTGCATGTATAACAGAGATTCCTGCAGTGCCACCGAGCCGATATTGAACAGGTAACGCATAATGACGATCAGGCAGGTGGTGAGTACCAGAATCAGCGTAGCCCATGACACACAATGGCCAATGGCAGTGATGATGCGATCATTCAGCTGAATCAGTCGTTCTAGTGGTGCGCTGCGTTGTGTCATGTAGGTTTGGGCGTCTGAGGTGGCGAGTGATTGCTTATGACGGGCAATTATAAGTTCCGGTCTACTAATATAAAAGTGAAATACTTCAGTCTGGCTGCTGGTGGTAGTATATGAGCTCAGTTTTAGTTTGTTTTGGTGAAGTTGATGATCAATTACACGATTTATGAGAGCCCGGTCGACACGTTATTTCTGTTGGCGGATGAACGAGGTTTGATGGAAGTCCGATTTGCAGGCAATACAGGTGACGCATTAGGACAAATTGAGGCTGGTTGGAGCGAAGGTAGTGATATTTTGGTCGATTGCGTTAAGCAGCTTGATGCCTACTTTACCGGAGAGCTAACCGAATTTGATTTGCCGCTGGTTTACAGCGGCACGGACTTTCAGCAGCAAGTCATGCATGCCTTGCGTGATATCCCCTTTGGTGAAACTTGCTCCTATGGTGAGCTGGCGAAAAAAGTTGGGCGGGATGGCGCGGCACGAGCAGTGGGCTCAGCCAACCGTCGTAATCCGTTGCCGATAATTGTGCCCTGCCACCGGGTGATTGGGGCGAATGGGGATTTGACTGGTTTTGCCGGCGGCTTAGACATTAAACGAAAACTGCTCTCTATCGAAGGTGCTGATGTAGCCCTATGAACAAAGTTGATGTTGTAAAACGCGGTTACTGGATTTTTGATCTGGATGG
>JBALXL010000043.1:0-4371 GCA_036960805.1 Pseudomonadales bacterium | reverse complement strand
CTGACACGGCTGCTGGACGATATTCGGCGACTATTGATGTAGGAGCGGCAACTAACTCTTGCCTCGCTGATGAACATCCAGACAGAACAGGTGATCGCCGAGAAGAAAAATATTAGCATCGACAAACGCAGAGGAACGCCCTATTCCCAGGGTTTAGGTTAGCGTTGGCAGTTTATATTCCTGCACTAGAAATTATGAAATGCCTTCAACATCGTGGGGAAAGTGAAGTTGAGCTACACGCCTGGATATCTGACTGCTTTCGATCCCAAGCAGTCATCTGATAACAATTACTTCTGTGAATGGATAAGGACTTGAGGCGGCCGTAAATTAGAAGTCGCTTACAGTCCAGACCAATCACGTAAACGATACCAGCGTTCAACGACAGGAACCATTTGAGGGGCTACCGCTTGAAATGGATGGCCGGGCAAGGGGACTTCGCCAAAAGGAGTGTTGCCCGCTTGATGATTAATGATACGCCCAGCAATTTTTGAACCCAGATAAACTGAGCGAGTGACGCCTGTTCCACAATAACCGCAGGCATAGTGAACGCCTTGTTCATTCGTACCAATGTGTGGCATATCGTCGAAGCTATAGCCAATTAAGCCAGACCAGCAAAATTCAATATTAACGCTACCAAGGCTAGGAAAGACCTTGACCATATCCTCTCGCAGATGCCGAAATGCTCGCCAGTTTTTTTGTTTTTCTCCCTGAATCATATGGTCACCCCAGCGCCCCACTCGCCCACCCCATAAAATACGCTTCCCGTCTGGTGATGGACGAAAATAATGAAAGGCATTGGCAGAGTTTCCATAGGCCCGCATTCTGGGTAAGAGCTCTTTTACCTTGTCGTTTGAGAGCTCTTCTGTCGCGATAATTGCCGAACCTACAGGAATAATTTGGCGTTCAGTTTTTGAATTGGTGCTGCCTCCGTATCCGTTAGTGGCAAGTATTACATCACGCGCTATCACAGGGCCTGAGTCGGTCATTAACTGAAAACCACGTGTTGTTTTTTCAATGTGGGTGACGGTCGTATTTGCTTGAAATATCACTCCCGATGACTGAGCTGCTTTAGTAATACCTTGATGTAGTTTTCCTGGATGAATCAGACCATCTCCGGGTAAAACATAACCACCATGGTAAAAGTCTGTGTTTACTTCTTGGTGTTGTTCGGACTTGGAGATCATATGGAATTCGACATGGGTGCGCTTGTTTAAGGCCTCCATTTCACGGGCCATCGCATCGTAGTGCTTAGGACGTACCGCCCCTCTGAAGCGCCCCACCTCTTGCAGATCACAGTTGATTCCCTCTTGGGCAATGAGCTGTTTTAAATGGGTGAGCATTTGCACGCCCTCATTCAGCAGGGCTTTTGCCTTGTCAGCGCCAAACCGGCTTTCCAGAGTATGAATGGGGATTTTTTGATTGCCACTGCCAATCTGGCCTCCATTACGGGTGCTTGCACCAAAGCCGATGGGGCCTTGATCGAATATAATCGCTTTTTTACCTGCCTTTGCTAGCGTGAGCGCTGCAGAAATCCCGGTAAAGCCACCACCGATAATGGCGACATCGATATCATTAATATCGGCAATATTTCCTCTTTGTTGCAGGGAAAGAGGTGCTGCCTCCCACCAGTAAGACTGATACTGGGAGGAGGAAAAAAAACAGGATTGATCTGTGCTCATGTTCTATTTTCCTTTTGGCTCAACGGAGCACAGGCCACTATGGAGTATCTTTTAGATAACAGCGATTTACAGTTGTTTAGAAGAATCCTAAAGGATTTGTGCTGTAACTCACTAGTAAATTTTTGGTTTGCTGATAATGATCAAGCATCATCTTATGAGTTTCTCTGCCGATCCCCGATTTTTTATATCCTCCAAAAGCGGCATGTGCCGGATAAAGGTGATAACAGTTTGTCCAAACACGACCGGCTTGAATGCCTCGCCCCATACGGTAGGCGCGATTAATATCGCGGGTCCACAGGCCTGCTCCTAAACCAAATTCGCTGTCATTCGCAATGGCCAGTGCTTCGGCTTCATCTTTGAAAGTTGTCACGGATACGACGGGGCCAAAAATTTCTTCCTGAAATATACGCATGCTATTTGTACCTTTGAGTAGCGTCGGCTCAATGTAAAACCCTTTATCAAGCTCACTACCTACTTGAGCAATATTGCCACCAAGTAACAACTCAGCACCTTCTTTTTTGCCGATATCCATGTAACTGAGTATTTTTTCGAACTGTGCTTGTGAGACTTGCGCTCCAACTTGAGTGTTTGTATCTAGCGGGTTCCCTCTAGTGATTTGGTTCGCACGCTCAATGATGATGGAAATGAACTCATCGTAGATACTTTCCTGAATAAGTGCACGTGACGGGCAGGTACAAACTTCGCCTTGGTTGAAGAATGCAAGAACGGCGCCTTCGGCACATTTGCTAATGTAGTCGTCCTCTTGCTGCATAATATCTTCAAAGAAGATATTGGGAGATTTACCACCCAGTTCGACGGTAGACGGAATAATATTTTCAGCGGCACACTTTAATATATGAGAACCGACGGGCGTGGATCCCGTAAATGCGATTTTGGCAATACGGGTACTGGTTGCTAATGCTTCACCGGCTTCGTTACCGTAGCCATTAACGACATTAAGGACACCAGCTGGTAATAAATCACCAATGATTTCGAGTAGTTTTAAAATCGAAAAAGGCGTCTGCTCCGCGGGTTTCAGAACGACACAATTCCCCGCTACCAATGCTGGCGCTAATTTCCACGTCGCCATGAGCAACGGAAAGTTCCAGGGGATAATTTGACCAACAACACCTAAGGGTTCATGGAATTGGTATGAAACGGTTGTTTCATCAATCTCTCCCATCGTTCCTTCTTGTGCACGGATACAGCCTGCGTAATAACGGAAGTGATCAACACATAGAGGAACATCGGCAGCTAGCGTCTCGCGAACAGCTTTACCATTATCCCAGGTCTCGGCAACGGCTAACATTTCAAGATTTTCTTCTATAAGGTCGGCGATTTTGAGCATCAAGTTGGCACGTTCTGTAACCGATGTTTTACCCCAGCTGATTTTTGCTGCATGTGCCGCATCCAGAGCAAGGTTGATGTCTGCTTCTGATGATCGCGCTATTTCACAAAAGACGTCACCGGTGACAGGGGTGATGTTGGAAAAATACTCCCCTTTGACTGGAGGAACCCAGCCGCCATTAATATAGTTATCATAACGGCCCTTTAATGAAACAATTGAGCCTTCAGTTCCAGGTTGAGCATAAATCATGATGTTCGCCTCGTCTTGTTCGCAGAAAACTGATGTTAAGAGTAAATCCGAAAATAGAATTAATACTTGCCTCATATTCTCAATGACTTGACTTAGAGTCCTTAACAGTCGCAGAGTTCGTAGACAGCCCATTCAGTGGTGAAACACGATGCAGATTTCAAAAATCTCGCTTGAAAATAGGCGTAATAAACGTCAGCTATTGATTGAAGATAAACTGACATTCGCCGGTCCTGCGGCAGAACTAAGTGTCTACGACACCTACCGTTCTGCTTCGGGTGTCAGGCTTGACGCGGGTCAGTTGATGTACTGCGGGATGGTCACAGGCAAAAAAATCATGCATGACGGTCATCAAGATCAGGGACAAGTTTTCTTGCCGCATGAATCCTATGTGATTCCCCCCGGTAACTATGTAGACATTGATTTTCCTGATGCGAACGAAGATAAGCCAACGACCTGTTTAACCATCGAAATTGCCAGAGAGCGCATCGAAGCAATTTCCGAGCGAATGCGCGATTTAACGACACTGGAAAATCTTGGTCATAGCTGGGAATACCAGCCACTTATTATTCATAATCATCACACCAACGATACCCAGCAACTGTTAGAAAAACTGGTGTCACTTTTTACTCAAGACCACCCAGATAAGGAGATCATGGTGGATTTGAGCGTATCAGAACTTATTATTAAACTGTTAAGGCAGCAAGGTCGGGAGGTGCTGCTGAATTATTGTCATCAAACTCCCGATGCAACCAGCATGACAACAGCGATTAATTTTCTTGAACAACGTCTGCTCCAGCCACTGGATATTGATCAATTGTGCCGTCATGTACGGATGAGCCGGAGCAAGTTATATGTTGAGTTTAAGAAACAGCTGGGGTGTTCGCCGGGCGAATATCAGCAACAACTGCGATTGAAGGCAGCAGCTGAGGCCATTCGTGCGGGTAAGTCCGTGACAATGACTTGCTACGAAGTAGGCTTTAATGATCTAAGCCACTTCAGTCGGCGCTTTTCTCGATTTTTCGGCTGTTCGCCAAGCCAGTTTCGATCCAAATATTTCGATATAAACAGAGCTACCTAGGCAAGCAATAAAGCAAG
>JBALXL010000042.1:0-4414 GCA_036960805.1 Pseudomonadales bacterium | reverse complement strand
ATCCGTTGTGAAAAGGCCTCAGCATTCATGTTAAATGAAGGCTTTGAAGAGGTGTATCACCTGCAGGGCGGAGTGCTTAAATATCTCGAAAAAGTGCCTGAAGAAGAAAGTATGTGGCAGGGTGAATGCTTTGTATTTGATAACCGTGTATCGGTTGATCATAGTCTAGAACAAGGTCACTACGATATGTGCCACGCCTGCCGTCATCCAATTTCTGAGCAGGATAAGGAGTCTCCTGATTATGAAGCGGGCGTTTCTTGTCATCATTGTATTGGCGAAAAAACAGCGGAAGATCGTGAACGTTTTGCCCAGCGTCAGCAACAAATTCAGTTGGCAAATGAACAGGGTCGCCATCATATTGGTCTAACACCTGAAGAAGTGAGTGAAGCGCGCGCTGAAAAAGCGGCTAAACAAGCTGAGCTGAGAGCCCGTTCATGTTCGGGGCAAAAGAAAGCTGGACTGACGAGTTCCTGATAGAAACCTTATAGGTTAGTTTTTTAATACACAATGGATGGTTATGCCTCCTGAAAAGGAACCTATTACCAACACTGGCGGTTTTAGCTGGTCTTATATTCGTTCGGTAGCTCTTAGCCACCGCCGTGAATTGCTGATTGCCAATATTGTTGCATTGCTGGCAACGCTGGCCAGTGTACCTATTCCCATGTTGATGCCGTTACTTGTGGATGAAGTACTGCTTGATCAGCCGGGCTTTCTAATCGCCACTACGCATCTCATTGCGCCCGAATCCTGGGCCAGTCCCTTTCTTTATATTATTGCCGTGCTAATTGTCAGCGTAGTATTACGTTCGATCGCACTGGTTTGTAACGTCTGGCAAAGCTGGCAGTTTGCTGGTATTGCCAAAGATATTATTTATCGCATGCGTTGTCAGCTGCTGTTACGACTGCCGCGTATATCAATGGCTGAATATGAAACCCTTGGCAGCGGGGCTGTAGCAACGCACTTTGTTACTGATATGGATGCGGTTGATAATTTTATTAGCAAAACGCTGAGTAAATTCCTGGTGGCGGTGTTGAGCATTCTCGGTGTTGCCACTGTGTTGTTGTGGTTGCACTGGCAACTGGCGCTTTTTATCCTGCTTTTTAATCCGCTGGTTGTTTATTTCACTACGGTGTTTGGCAAAAAGGTCAAACAGCTTAAGGCTAATGAAAATAACGCCTACAGCGTGTTTCAGGAAGCACTGGCCGAAGCGCTGGATGCGATTCATCAGATCCGCGCCAGTAATCGTGAAAAGCACTATGTGAAAGGGTTGATTAACCAAGCCAAAGCGGTTCGTAAACGGTCGGTGTCCTTTGAATGGAAAAACGATGCCGCTAGCCGTCTCAGTTTTCTGGTGTTTCATCTCGGCATGGATGTTTTTCGAGCCGTTGCCCTGTGCATGGTGATTTTGTCAGATCTCAGCATCGGCGAGATGTTTGCCGTGTTTGGTTATCTCTGGTTTATGATGGGCCCAGTGCAGGATGTACTGAATATTCAATATGCCTGGTATAGCGCTAATGGAGCGCTGGAGCGCATAAACCGCATGTTCACTCTGCAGGATGAACCACAGTATCCGCATCGGCAAAACCCCTTCAAAGATAAGCACAGTGTCGGCATAGAAATTCATGATGCCTGCTTTGCCTATGATCCAGAAACCCCGGTGCTAAGAGGCGTTTCTCTTAATATCGCCGCAGGTGACAAAGTGGCGCTAGTGGGGGCCAGTGGAGGTGGGAAATCGACCCTCGTGCAGGTTTTGCTAGGGCTTTATCCGATGAGCTCGGGGCAGGTGTTATTCGATCATGTGCCAGTTACGGACATTGGTCTTGATGTGGTTCGAGAGAATGTCGTCACGGTGCTTCAACACCCGGTATTATTTAACGATACAGTGCGCGCTAATCTGGCCATGGGGCGTGACATGCTCGATGAAGAGCTCTGGCAGGCGCTTGAAATTGCTCAGTTAAAAGCTGTCGTGGCTGACTTGATTAATGGCCTGGATACCGTAGTCGGGCGTCAAGGTGTACGCCTGTCGGGTGGTCAACGTCAACGGATGGCCATTGCTAGAATGATCCTCTCGAATCCGAAGGTTGTGGTGCTGGATGAAGCAACGTCAGCGCTGGATTCACAAACCGAATTTGCGTTGCATGAAGCCATGACTGATTTTCTTAAACAACGCACCACTCTCATTATTGCCCACCGTTTGAGCGCCGTAAAACAGGCTGATCATGTCTATGTATTTGAAGATGGCTTGATCAGCGAGCAGGGTCGCCATGAAGAATTACTGGCTCAGGATGGGCTGTACGCCAAGTTATACGGTGAGTATCAATAATTCAGCGCTATTTCCCCCCCGCCAGGTAATGTTAGAAGTCCCATTCGAAACACCATTTTGTCACCAGTGTTATAATATTGTATTGTTTATTACTGATAAGCTGTAATTTTAATATCAGCTTCAAAGCCAAAAGGCAGTGTGATTTGAGTCGTGAAAAAGGATGATTTTCCGGCGTTTTATTTTCTGTTATTGCCGAACGATTAGACTTGTCATCCAGTCTTAGTAAATGGCTGTTAGATTAGCGTCTAACAGTACATTGTGTTGCTATTCAACTATAAGGAGGCATTGAATGGCCAGTGGCGTTGGCTCAAAAAAAGTTTTTGCACGACCCCAAAAACAGGGTCTCTATGATCCTCGGTTCGAAAAAGAAAACTGCGGCATTGGGTTTATTGCTCACATACGAGGTGAGGCCAGCCACCAGATCATAGTAGATGCAGAACACGCGTTATGCCGTATGGAACATCGCGGTGGTTGTGGTAGTGAATCCACCACTGGCGATGGTGCAGGTATTCTGACGGCACTTCCCCAGCTATTTTTCGCGAAAACTCTACAGCAAGAATTTTCTATTACTCTTCCCCAGCCAGGCCGTTACGCGGCCGGTAATGTGTTCCTGCCTACTGATACGGCTGAACGCGATTTTTGTATGACGTTGGTCAATGGGTTGATTGAAGAGCAGGGCCTGCAGTTGATGACCTGGCGTACGCTTCCCGTTGATCCAGAGGGGGCGAATGTGGGGGCCGTGGCCATGTCAGCACGTCCCCACATTGAGCAGCTGTTTGTAACGGCCAGCGAGAATATCAGCAGTGAAGAGTTGGAGCGCCGGCTCTATTTGATTCGTAAAAAGTCTACCAATCTAGTGCGTAGTAATACCAGTCTCAAGCAGGCAGAGGCTTTTTATTATTGTAGCCTGTCAAACAAAGTCATTGTGTACAAAGGCATGCTGAATGAAGAACAGTTGTTTTCATTCTTCAATGATTTACGTGATGAAGATTACCAATCGCATTTGGCCATGGTGCATTCGCGTTTCAGCACCAACACCTTTCCTTCCTGGGATCGTGCCCAGCCAGTGCGATTTATGTGTCATAACGGTGAAATTAATACCCGGCAAGGCAACATTAATTGGATGAAAGCCCGTCAGGGCATCGCTAAAAGTGAGTTGTTCGGCGACAAACTCAATGACCTGTTTCCAGTGATTGAGCCCGACGTCTCTGATTCTGGTGCCTTTGATAACGTGCTCGAATTCCTAATGATGAATGGTCGTACGCTGCAGGATGCGGTTTCTTTGATGGTGCCGGAGGCCTGGCAGAATTACGAGGATATGTCGCAGAATAAGCGCGATTTCTATGAGTACAATTCGATGATGATGGAGCCTTGGGATGGCCCCGCGTCCATCGCTTTTACTGATGGTCATTATATCGGGGCAATACTGGATCGTAATGGTCTGCGTCCTAGCCGTTATTACGTGACCCACGATGACCACGTCATCATGGCCTCGGAAGTGGGGGTGGTGACGGTTGATGCGGAAAATGTGAAATACAAAGGCCGTCTTGAGCCCGGTAAAATGTTCCTGCTAGATTTTGAGCAGGGACGCATGATTACCGATGACGAGCTGAAAAGCAGCTTTGCCAGTAATCACCCTTATGGGCAGTGGCTGGTATCGCAGCGTATTGAGTTGAGCCAACTGCACACCGAAGAAGAGGCGCATGGCTTTGATGAGGATACCCTGTTGCCGCGCCTGCAGGCCTTTGGCTATAGCGTTGAAACCATGCAGTTTATGTTATTGCCACTGGTGATAGAAATGCGTGATCCAGTGGGTTCGATGGGTAATGACTCGGCCTTGGCATGTTTGTCCGATAAACCGCGCATGCTGTATGACTACTTTAAACAGTTGTTTGCGCAAGTCACCAATCCACCGATTGACTCTATTCGTGAAGAGGTGGTGATGAGTCTGGCCTGTTATATCGGCCCGGAAAAGAACTTGCTAGAAACCACCGCAGCTCACGCCCACCGACTGTTAATTCCTCATCCAATTCTGTCCAACGAAGAACTGGCTGCGCTCAAGCATATTGATCATAAACACCTTGAGCACAG
>JBALXL010000041.1:0-4626 GCA_036960805.1 Pseudomonadales bacterium | reverse complement strand
GAGTCGCTTCATCGCCCAGTTTATCTTTGAGCTTGTCCTCTAATTCTTTAGTCGCCTTGTTTTTGATTTCCTTTTGCGCCAGTTGCGCGGCAATGTTTTGTAATTCGCGCTGGTCAAGGCTGCACAATTTTGAGGGCTCTTCGGTCAGCGAGCCTTTACAGTGTAACGGCCAGGCGACATCACGGTAACGCTCGTGAACTTCACAGGCCTGATTTTCCAGATCGCCAAATATTTTTGCGCGAATTTTATAGTCCAGCGACTCTTCAATCAGGTTGATGGTGCCGGTGCCATTAACTTGCATATTATTAAGTCCTACCAACATGCGGTCGGTCTGCATCACACCCTTAACGATATTCATGTGGCCATTAAATTCTTTGAATGTGGTGTTTGGCTGATCGTCGGGAGCGGCGTATTGGCGGTCACGAATACGGGCAATGCTTTTGCATACCATTTGCTCAATGTTGGTGTTTTTGAGAAGACCATCAGTGACGTTGAAGTCGGCTTCACCGGTGAGGGTGCGTTTAATGGCGGGTAATGTGTTGCCAAAGGCGGTGCCGTTGATCTGTAAATCCATCGTGCCTGCCACATAATCGACTTCAGCCAAGGAAGTGAGTAACGGTGCGGCTTGAATGCCTGTGAAGCGTTTGTTGAAGTTAATTTGTGGCGTGTTGTTGCGCGCATCGATGCTAGCTGTGGCGTTCATGCTGCCACCGTAAAGGTCTACGGTCAGGCTTTTTAAGCTGATAAAACCATTGTAAGCGGCAACTTTAGCGTCAAGATTGTCAATTTGAAGGCCAGAGGCAATCAGTTTCCCGATGCGTAGGCGACCATTGGTGTTGAGATCACGCAATGCGGCGAGAGGTAGTAGCAGGGCGTCAGCAGAGCCGGATGTACTGCTTTGGCCGCTCTGTTGATTTGCTGATTGCTGCGATTCACTGGCAGGTGTGTAACGATCCAGATCAAGGCTATCGATGTTGAACAAAAATTGTGAAGCCATGTTCTTAAATGAACTGACGCTGAGATTCCCTATCAGTTTACTGTCGTCTAGTTTCAAACTGATTTTGGGTAGTTTTAAGCTGTTGTCGGTGCCGCTGAACTGCAATTGTCCGCTGAGACTTTTTAATACGCGACTGTCGGTGGTTGTGGGATGCTCAATATTGAGCGCGGTTAATAGTGCACTTGGGTTTAGGCTATTGATGCTGAGTTTGCCCAGATAGCTAAGCGAGTCGTTGAGATTGTTGGCATTAAAAGCACCGCTGAGACTAAGCTGTGGGCCGCTGATGACCAGCTCTTGGAGTGCCAGTTGTCCCTTGCCAGTATCCAGCTGAAAGTCAGATTTAAAATCAAGATCCAGTGTTATACCTGTTAGCGAAGCTGTTTGTAGAATGTTGGCCCAATCCGCGGGTTTGAATTCGCTAACGTTTATATGTCCTCCGATGAAAGGTGAAGTGAGTAAGTGTTGAACGTCCAGACTTGCGCGGATGCGAGTATTGCCGATATCCATGATTGTGTCGGAAAGAGCCAGTTGTTGCTTGGCAAGATTTAGTGATATCTGGCTGGTCAGGTGTACGTGTATTGGCGCGTTCAATTCGCCCGTTAGATAGCGAAAGTCCGCGCTGACAGGGAAAATACTATTAGAACTGACATTATTTACGCGGAAGTCCAGATTTTGTAGTTGATGATGGCCGCCCGTGTTCAGGTCTTTATAACTGATCTCGGCATTTTCAACTTCCAGATAGCCTAAAGTAAATGCTGCCAGCGGGATGACTGCCAGATCTGATGATGAAGATGTTTTTGCCTTGCTTGTTGATGGAGATTCTAGCTGCCAGTTACCCTGACCTTTAGCGTCTTTGACCAGTTGCAGTTTAAGGTCGCGAAGCGCGATGCCGTCAACTTCCAATTCGCCTTTGAGTAGTGGTGTGAATTTAGCAAAAATGCGAGCGTACCCCGCGGAGGCTAAATGCTCATCTGCGTTGTCGATAGATATGTTTTCAACACTAATGCCTAGCCAGGGAAATACAGAGAGTTGTAGGTCGCCATCGATATTAAGCTCGAGCTGAGTTTGTTTTTTTGCCAGTGCCTGGATTTCTGTTTTGTAGTCGTTGGCATCAAAAATGGTAAACAAATAAAGTGCGCCAGCGCTTAAAACAAGAACCAGCAGCACGACGATAGCGGCGAAAATTTTCAGGAACAATGACATAAGGTGTAAAGATCCTTTTAGAGGTCTTGTTTTGGGGCGCTAAACAGCCAGCGCTTGTATGTGCAGCGCATATTATGACAGCGGCCAGGGCTATGGATTCCGAAAATAGTCGTGCAAAAATCTCAGGTTTAATCAGCTAAGCGTTGAAGCTGGGTTACTTGATCTTCGTTGCCTACGAGTAATATGTCGGCAGGGCGTGCCGCAAACAGGCCGTTGCACACAACACCAACAATGGCATTGATGTTTCGCTCTAGTTCAATAGCGTTGTTGATTTCAAGACCATGCACGTCGAGGATAATATTGCCGTTGTCGGTGGTGAAGCCTGCTCGATACTCAGGTAATCCGCCTAATTTAACCAATTCTCTGGCGACATGGCTGCGTGCCATCGGAATCACTTCAACGGGCAGCGCAAAGGCGCCTAATAGACTGACTTGTTTGCTGGCATCAACGATACAAACAAACTCATCGGCCACGGCGGCAATGATTTTTTCGCGGGTTAAAGCACCGCCGCCACCTTTGATGAGCTCTAGATGATCGTTGCTTTCATCGGCGCCATCCACGTACACAGTCACGCGATCAACACTGTTCAATTCGTAGACAGGGATGCCGTGAGCTTTTAAACGTTCGGCGGAGGCTTCTGAGCTAGCGACGGTGCCATCAAAGGTATGCTTGATTTTAGCCAACTCATCAATAAAGAAATTGGTGGTCGAACCGGTGCCAACGCCAACGATTGTATCGTTTTTTAACTTACTTTGAATGTGGCTAATGGCAGCTTGCGCTACGGCTTGCTTAAGTTCGTCCTGGGTCATGATTTGGGCCTGGCGTGTAGGGAGTGGGCGAATTATACGGTTATCGGAGGTTGGTTTGTAGCTACCTTGGGCTAATGCGTTGAAAAACCCCTGCAATTGGTGAAATGTCGAGGATAAGCCATTATTATAATGGGTACTGTGAACAGTCACTTTAGCGACGTTTCAGATCTTGAGGCTCACCTTGTCGGGCCGTTTTGGCCAGACTAATCAGAATTGATAACCCATTATGTTGCAATCCTACGTAAAGAAAATTCTTAAAGCGCGCGTTTATGATGTCGCTATTGAAACTCCCGTGGACGAAATGCCGTCACTTTCTGAACGTGTTGGTAATCGAATTTTACTGAAGCGTGAAGATTTGCAGCCAGTGTTTTCTTTCAAGTTACGAGGCGCTTACAACAAAATTTCTCAGCTGAGCGAAGAGCAGCTGAAGTGCGGAGTGATCACCGCTTCAGCAGGAAACCACGCACAAGGTGTGGCGTTGACGGGTAAAAAGCTTGGTATTCAGGCCGTTATCGTGATGCCTCGAACCACCCCTGCTATTAAGGTGGATTCCGTGAAGGCGCGTGGAGCGAAGGTCGTGTTGCACGGTGATACCTTTGACGAAGCCAGTGTGCACTCCAAAAAGCTAGCTAAAGAAAAGGGCATGACTTACGTACACCCCTTTGATGACCCTGATGTTATTGCTGGTCAGGGCACGGTGGGTATGGAGATTTTACGACAGGTCACTGGGCCGCTGGATGCAGTGTTTGTGCCTGTTGGTGGCGGTGGGTTGTTGGCAGGTGTAGCTGCCTATATACGCTACGTGCGCCCAGAGATCAAAATCATTGGCGTTGAGGCAGAGGATTCTGCTTGTATGAAATGGGCGCTTGAAAAGAACCGTCGTATCATCCTGCCCGAGGTTGGTCTTTTTGCTGATGGTGTTGCCGTTGCCCAGGCCGGCAAAGAAACCTTCAAAATTATTCGTGAATGCGTCGATGAAATCATCACCGTCACTACCGATGAAATCTGTGCGGCGGTTAAAGATATTTTTAATGATACTCGTTCCATTGCCGAACCTGCCGGAGCGCTGGCTACAGCCGGAATGAAGAAGTATATCGAGCGTGAAGGCATTAAGGATCAAACGCTGTTATCAATTGATAGTGGCGCCAATGTTAATTTTGACCGTTTGCGACATATTGCTGAGCGCGCCGAATTGGGTGAAAAGGGCGAAGCGATTCTTGGTGTCACCATTCCCGAGAAACCGGGCAGTTTCAAGGTGTTCTGTGGAGCGTTAGGTAAACGTAATATCACCGAGTTTAACTACCGTTATGCGGATGAGGTTGATGCGCATATCTTTGTTGGTGTGCAGTTGCGAGAAGGTGATGAAGAGCGCCGCGAAATTATCGATGGCCTGATTGAAAAGGAATATCCGGTAACGGACATGACCGATAACGAAATGGCGAAGCTGCATGTACGCCATTTAATGGGTGGTCATGCACCGGCTGGCGATGAGGAAGTTATCTTCCGTTTTGAATTTCCTGAGCGCCCAGGCGCGTTGATGAAATTCCTGCAAACCCTGGGGCAGCGCTGGAATATCTCCCTGTTTCACTACCGTAACCACGGCGCTGCTTATGGTCG
>JBALXL010000040.1:3098-4676 GCA_036960805.1 Pseudomonadales bacterium | reverse complement strand
GAGGAAATGCGTAAAATTCTACGTTGGACTGATCGTTATAAATGCAGTCAGGTAGAGTTTTCTACCGAGCCCTTTGATCCATTTTTCAATATTAATCGGCCCGAAGATTTGCAGGCGGCTGAAGCACTGTTAGCCAAAACTTGATCAATACTGACTGACCATGACCGAACCTCAATCCTTCATCTCGGCACTGATGCTGATATTCCAATGGGGCGGTGACCTGTGGGAAATTATTGGCCTGTCACTGAAAGTCAGTCTTATTGCCGTGATAATTTCTACAATTCTAGGTTTGCCGCTTGGCGCGTTGCTGGCTGTTAAACGTTTTCGTGGCCATCACGCCATTACTATTACCATGAATACTGCGATGAGCCTGCCACCGGTGGTGGTGGGTTTATTTGTTTATATTATGGTGTCTCGTGCCGGTCCTTTTGGTGTGTTTGGCTTGCTGTATACACCGACAGCTATGGTGATCGCGCAGGTTGTGTTGATTACGCCGATTGTGGTGGCGCTGAGTCGTCAGCATTTACAGCTGGAGTGGGAACGTATTGGTGATCAGTTGCGTTCATTTAATATTGGTAAAATGGCCGCGTTACCGACCTTGTTCTGGGAAACACGTGCCGCGTTGACGACGGTACTACTGGCGGGATTTGGTCGTGCCATTTCCGAAATTGGTGCGGTGATGATTGTTGGCGGAAATATTGATCATCTGACACGTGTAATGACCACAGCCATCGCGCTGGAAACCAGTAAAGGTAATCTTGAGCTGGCGATGGCGTTGGGTGTTGTGCTGCTGGTATTGTCACTGCTGGTGAATGCCTCCGTACATTGTTTGAGTCAGTGGTCGAACCGGAATGCGGCTAAATGACAGTAATTCATCACGATTCAGCAGCCCTCAGTTTATCGAACGTTAGTTTTTCAATTGACGACATTGAGCTTTTGAAGGGCATTAACCTGAGCATAAATAAGGGCGCTTTTACTGCAGTATTGGGCCCTAACGGTGCGGGAAAAAGTTTGTTATTACGGCTTTGCCATGGCCTGTTGACGCCAACGGCAGGCAGCCTGAAGTGGGGCGATGAACAGAGCAGGCCCGCACAAACCATGGTGTTTCAGAAACCGGTGATGCTAAGACGTACCGCGTTGGAAAATATCAGCTATGTACTGCGAAACTTCACCAAAAGTGAACGTACGCAACGTGCCCAGCAAGCGTTAAAATGGGCCGGTTTAGAGAATTTGTCAGATCGCATGGCAACGGTGCTTTCCGGTGGACAACAGCAAAGGCTGGCCATTGCCAGAGCCTGGGCGCTTAAACCAGAGATACTGTTTCTCGATGAGCCTACCGCCAGTCTTGATCCTGACGCCTGTGACAGCGTTGAAGCGTATGTCAAAGCGATGCATCAATCAGGTATACAGATTTTAATGACGACTCATAATCTGGCGCAGGCACGGCGTTTAGCCGAAGAAATTATTTATATTGAGGATGGCAAAGTCATGGCACATCAGCCTGTGAAGGAATTCTTCACGCAGCCAGCCTGTGAGCAAGCTTACCAATTTATTAAACGTGAAGTTGCTATCGATTAG
>JBALXL010000040.1:0-2998 GCA_036960805.1 Pseudomonadales bacterium | reverse complement strand
GCCAGCCTGTGAGCAAGCTTACCAATTTATTAAACGTGAAGTTGCTATCGATTAGAGGGCATCTCTAAAAATGCACTTTTCCCGCGATTGCGGCGTTGCCTCATGGTACCTACTTTTGGCAGCTCCGTGCTCGAATCCTCATGTACTTTAGTACACTACGGTTCTCCGCGCGGTGCTTTCTTGCACTCATGAGAAAATCACTATTTTTAGAAACCCCCTTAAGTGTATTTGAATTGAATGACGAGGATGTTTGAGTGATCAAAGTGTTTGGTGTGACGGGTTGGAAAAACTCTGGCAAAACAACGTTGGTGGTTAAGCTGGTAGAGTATTTTGTCAGTCAGGGCCTGCGTGTTGGTACCATTAAGCGCGCGCATTGCGGTTTTGATATCGATCATCCCGGCACTGATAGTTATATGCACCGTGAAGCAGGCGCTCAGGAAGTGATGATTGCCTCTGAAAGACGCTGGGCCAAAATGCACGAATTAAAGGATGAGGGCGAGCAGCCTCTGTCCGAATTATTGAAGCAGTTTGGTGATCTGGATTTGGTGATTGTGGAAGGCTACAAAGCCGACAATCATCCTAAGATTCAAGCGGTCAGACCCTCCATTTCACTGAAACCAATGAACAACGATAAAGCCAATAATATCGTTGCATTAGCAGCTGAAGCACCGTCCGAATCAGGTATTAGCGCGGCTGACTTAAATGTTGACGGCCCCGTGCTGGATTTGAATGATGTTGAAGCGATTGCTGCCTATATCCGTGATTATCTGGATTTGTAAAAAGACACTTAACTATGACCATTAACGATTGTTTTGCTCAGCCTGAAAAGCTGTTGTCAGTAACTGATGCCCTAGCTCAACTCAAAGCAGCGGCTTTGCCCGTGGTTGACGTTGAAACCGTACCCTTGGCACAAGCACAGGGGCGCATTTTAGCTGAGCCATTAATCAGTAGCCGTGATATCCCTGGCTTTAATAATTCCGCGTTGGATGGTTATGCTCTACGAGGCGCAGATTTAACGCCTGGCCAGCCAACACAACTACCTGTGGTTGGCCAGTCCGCAGCCGGTCATGCCAGCAGTGAGGCGTTAAAGCCCGGCACGGCAATGCGTATCCTAACTGGGGCAAAAATGCCTGATGGCGCCGATACGGTGGTTATGCAGGAAGATGTTCAATTGCTTGATGGGCTAGTCACTATTCCCGCTGGTATAAAAGCGGGCAGTAACTGGCGTCCACGCGGTGAGGATGTAGCCAATGGCCAAACTGTTCGTGCAGCAGGTCAACGCCTACGCGCGCTCGATATTGGCATGGCAGCGGCGATTGGCTGCGCACAACTAAAGGTATTTAAACCTCTTCGGGTCGCTGTTTTTTCCACCGGCGATGAAATCCTTGAGCCGGGTCAACCGCTGGCTGAGGACAGCGTGTATGATATCAACCGCTATATGCTGCGTAGCTGGCTGCAAGCCATGGGTTGTACAGTAACGGATCTGGGCATATTACCGGATCAGTATGATGTCGTTTCCAAGGCATTGACTCAGGCGGCGGAATCACATGATGTGATTTTTACCTCCGGTGGCGCGTCTACCGGTGATACGGATCACATTACAGATGTATTAAAGGCCGAAGGTTCGCTGAATTTCTGGCGCTTGGCCATGAAGCCCGGTAAACCCTTGGCGCTCGGTCAAATAGGCGAGGCACGGTTTATTGGACTGCCCGGCAACCCGACAGCTGTAGGTGTGTGTTTTCTGCGTTTAGCCTATCCGTTATTATCGGGTCTATCAGGGCAGCAGTGGCCAGAACCACGCAGTTATCAGTTACCTGCCGCCTTTAGTACAAAGAAAAGGGCCGGACGTTGTGAATTTGTACGGGCACTGTGTCAGCAAAGTGAAGGCAAGTTACAGGTTAAGCCTTACCCTAAACAGGGTTCCGGCGTGTTGAGTTCGCTCGTTGAAGCCGATGGTCTGATTGAACTGCCCGAAGATTTAACTCAGGTGGAAGAGGGTGATTTAGTTACTTTCTATCCAATAAACCAATTTGGATTTTTATAGGCAGCTGAACGTGACGTCATTCTGGCGAAAGCCAGACAAGCGAAGCGCAGAACGTACTTTAGTGCGGCCCGTCAGGGTGAGCGGAGCGAATAATCCATATAGATAGTTAGAGAATAGAAATGACAAAAGAATTTACCCCTTTAAATATTGCGGTACTGACCGTATCGGACACTCGCACCGAAGAGACTGATAAGTCCGGTGCCATTCTGGTTGAACGTGCTGAAAAAGCTGGCCACGTGAATATCGACAAACAAATAGTGAAGGATGACGTGTATCAAATGCGCGCCGTGGTTTCGCAATGGATTGCCGACAGCAACGTACATGTTGTGTTGCTGACTGGCGGTACTGGCTTCTCGCACCGCGACAGCACACCGGAAGCCATGAAGCCTTTGTTTGATAAGGAAATAGAAGGTTTTGGTGAATTGTTCCGTCAGGTGTCGGAAAAGCAGATTGGCACCTCAACTATCCAATCCCGTGCGATTGGCGGGCTAGTCAACAGCACCGCGATTTTCTGCCTGCCCGGTTCCACCAATGCCTGCCGCACTGCCTGGGATAATATCATTGCCGAGCAGCTGGATAGCCGTCATCGTCCGTGTAACTTTGCAGCCTACTTGGTGGGTGAATAGCTTGATTAACGGGGCTTCGTCATACCGGGCTCGACCCGGTATCCAAAGAGGGCGTTAACGAAACTGCCAAAACTGGATTCTGGCCTGCGCCAGAAAGACGAGTACCGTGTCATCCCGAACGACTGAGAGGGATCATTGAAGGTCTCCCGTTAGTTACCCATAGGGCTCAAGCGAGATGACAAAAATAGTTATACCAACCCCAGATCGTAGTTCGGGGTGACGACCCGGTTTAGTCCGTCATACCGGACTTGATCCGGTATCCACTTACTATAAATAGCGATTGATAACTGACCATGTCATTACGTTCCGTAGAAAGCGCATTACAATT
>JBALXL010000039.1:0-4707 GCA_036960805.1 Pseudomonadales bacterium | reverse complement strand
AGCCTGATCGAAATGTGCATGCTGTGAAGGCTCAGATACATCGGCTGCACTGGCTCTAAAAGCATTGCTTGCCCAGTCTGCATAATGGGTGCTGGTGAGTGACAGCGCGGCTTCACCAAATAACTTGCCCAGCTGAGCCACACAAGCATCACGCCAAAAACGCTTTTTCATAAACCGCGACAAATCTGTGCTTTGAATGCGCCCACCGAACGTCGCTTGAGCCTCAATTAACTTGAAATCTAGTTGAGACTTCGCTAAATGACGAGCCATCTAAATTCTAAATGCAGTCCTTAGGTAGAGTTTTAATAAATGGCGGTATTTTCTGACAGCTCTGTGGGTTCATAATTTGATTTTCAATTCTTTTTCTAGAAATTTCTATTCGTCGCTAAGCTAAAGAGTATTTTAGATTACATATGAATATTGTTATATTGGCTTTGTGATTAAAAATGGCTCTTCTTGCCGTCATCAACAATTAATGGAATAGACATACTTATGGAATACCTATCATTATTTTTTCTTCTTCTTATAGTATTTTTAACGGGCTACCTGAAAGTCCACGGCTTCAATTAGCTGAGCGGCAGTATCGGCGATGCCGACTTCTGGTAGGGAAGTAACACCTGCAAAAAAGTGAGAGTAGTCAGCCGGACCTGAAACCATTAAGCCGTGGCCGCCCGGAATAATTCTGGGCACTGCCATCCCCGGTTCTTCACTACGCTTCGAGAGTGTCACGTCGACAAAATGCCACGAGTGTAAATCACGAACGGTCGTGAAGCCTGCCATCAATGTTTTGTAGCCGTTCTTGACCGTGGTTATCGAGAAATCTGCTTCGGTATATTCTGTCGCCAAGGTCTACTATGTTAGCCGTCGCAGGAAGGGTGGCTGGATTAATCGCTGCGATACGCCCCTTATCGATAAGCAGTACTGCAGGGCGAACCAATTCACCGCTATTCACAGCGACGTAAGCTGCCGCTTTAATAATTGTCATCTGCGAGGGTGATGAGTCGCTGGCGAAACTGGATGTGATTTAATGATCAGCTTTGTTTGAAGCATAAACGCGGTTGCCGCCTTTTATCGTTTCAAGTATTTGAATGTTCTTAATCGTCATTGGGTCGACACGCAGAGGATTTTTCGCAAGGATGACTAGATCTGCTATCTTGCCAACTTCTATAGAGCCTTTGCTGGCTTCTTCAAAATTCTGATAAGCCGCGTTAATCGTCACGCCTTTTAGGGCTTCGTGAACTGAGATACGTTGCTCTGGGCCTAATACTTTGCCACTGCGGGTCACGCGGTTCACGGCGGTCCAGACCAGATGTAAAATATCTGGTGGTACGATGGGCGAATCATTATGAAGAGTCATTTTCATATCTCGATTAAGAGCCGATTTGATCGGGCTAATGCGCGAAGCTCGTGGCTCGCCTAGTACCGAATCTCGGTGCCAGTCTCCCCAGTAGAATGTATGCGAGACAAAGAAAGAGGGTATTATCTGTAACGCCTGCATGCGATCAAGCTGATCTTCACGCACTGTCTGCGCGTGAATCATGACCGTGCGGCGATCTTTAAGGCCATATTTTTTTGTCGCTTTGGCAGCCGCTGCAATCATTTGATCAGACACCGCATCGCCGTTGGTATGCACCAGTGTTTGCCAGCCTTTTTTGTAAAACTCATCAAAGTAACGGTCTACCTCATCTTGCGACATGATCGGATAGCCACGGTACGTTTCGGTTTGACCTGGCGGTGGAATAAGATACGGCTTAGTCAAATAGGCGGTCTTACCTTGAGGTGATCCATCCAGCCCAAGCTTTACGCCACCAATACGCCAGTGGTCATTATATTCTGGTGACGGCGCGTACTTTCCGTCTAGCAGGTTGCTGAATTTATAGATTGGGTAGGCGATCAGGTCTAACGTTAATAAGCCTTTTTCTGCCGCCATATCAAATAAGCGCAGGTCAGAATCCATCGATGCGCCATCTTGCAGAGTGGTGATGCCGAAGCTGGCAAAGTATTCCTGAGCGGGTTTAATCCAGGTTAAGAACTTTTCGACATCGTTAATCGGAAGAATGGGCATAACTTTGTACATCGCCTGTTCTTCCATTACCCCATTAGGTTCTTTGCTGCCTGCGACCCGTTGAAACACCCCTCCTTTTGGGTCGGGCGTGTTGGCATCGATTCCCGCCATTTCAAGGCATTGGGAATTACAGACCAATAAGTGCTGTGAGACGTGAATTAAGGCAATGGGATGCTCGGAAGAAATAGCATCCAAATCAAAACGAGTAGGGTGGCGTCCTTTTTCCAGATACGCTTCATCGTATCCTCTTGCCAATATCCACTCGCCCTTAGGGGTGGTTTCTTTCTTTTTACGTAAGATTCGTTGAATGTCGTCGATGCGTTTTACTGTTCCGACTGGGGGCGCTGCTATGTTTTCAAATCCAAGATACATGGCCGTGGTGCCAAAATGCCCGTGGGCATCAATGAAACCTGGCATCAGCGTATTGCCATTTAGGTCGATAATAGTGGCGTCTTTGCCCGCCGCCGCAATGACTTTGGCGGCAGAACCGACGGCCAGTATGGTGCCATTTTTCATGGCAACGGCCTCAGCACTGGGTTGTGCATCGTTCATGGTAACGATGTCACCATGAACGAATACCGATACCTTATCAGCTGTATTATCGGCTAGTGCCTCCGCCGAAGCGAAGGGGATAACGACAAGCGCCCAGTAATAAGCAATGGCTAATAAGCCCGATTTTGAATTCATAACGTTAACCCCAGTATTTCATTAGTAGAAAAAATAGACGACTACTAGCCGCGATATCAATGAAACTTGGGAGAGTCTCCTAGGATCGATTTTGCAGGCTGTGCCTTAAGCGGCTCTACCAAATAAAACGGCTTTTTGAAGACTTCACGGTCGCCATTTGGAGCCCAGCTTGCGCCGATGTTTCTGAACGCTAAACCATCAACAATGCCACGCGACTGATGCGGTACATAAGAGTTCGTGGTGAAAATGTCACCTGGCATAGCGATGTATTTTTCATCACCGATCCAATGTTCAACCGGTCCACTCAGCATGTAATAAAATTCAGGAATAGAATGGCTATGTTCAACGTAACGCGAATGAGGTCCCCAAACCATTTGCGAGATATTGAAATCCCAACCACCATCTGGGCGTGCAGCTTGGAATATGCCTTTGTAACGCATTACTTCTACCCAACGATCGAGTAAGCCACCTAGCTTGCTGATATCTTTGAACCAAAAGTAGTTGGCGCCTTTGACGTCTTTAGACAGCCAGTCGGAATCACTTTCATGGCTAAAAGTCGGTGCGCTTGGATACGGATTACTCTTTTGGCCTAGCTGCTTTTTCGCATTGAGCAAAGCCAATGATTGATCCGCGAATAACGAACCTTTGGTTGATGCATTGACTGCTGAGGTTGGTTTCGTAACAGGCGTGCTGGATAGTTTCTCGCCCCAGAATTGATAGTCGTTTGGTAATACCCCTTCTTTTGGCTGAACGTGCTGGTTGGCACCTGTTAAGTAATAACCTGCGGCCATGAAACTTTGGTCGCCGTCTGGCGCCCAGCGGATCCAAACTATTTTCAATGCTTTGTCAGTATCAGCATAGATACGGCGAACATCGTAAGGGTTGAGTTTAATAATCGCACCGGCGGTTACCGTTTGAGTTTTGCCCGCAACGGTGACCTGGCCAGATCCATCAATTACATAGTAAAAACCAGGAGAACCGCCTGCATGACCAGGCAAGGTCGCGCCCGGGCCAACCATCAGTTGAGTGATTTTAATGTCGGGGTGATCGAAAACAAGACGAGCCTTAACCGCTTGAGAGAGCTGTTTAGCTTCTAAAGGAAAATCTTTGCGCAGAGATTCCCAATCGAACGGTAAAATTTCCTCTAGGGTATTCCAAGGTTTTTCTTGAGATCGGTGAACGGCTTCATACGGTTCAATGGGCGATGGCTTATTAGGATCGGCCATGTCATTAGCGCGACGCTCGCGGAAAGTTTTATAAACGGCGCCGTAAGGGTCGTTAGCCCCATTTTCTTTGAAGTAGACTGCAGGATCAATATCTTCATGACTGAGCGTACGATCTATAATAACGGCTGATTCTGACGGAGTCTCTGATGCATTTGCCGTGAAGCTAAAACCCAATAATCCAAAAAGGATAACACTTGAAAGGGTTAATGTTGTTGTACTGTGTTTCATTTGGCTTGCCTCGTTATTCTTAAAAATAATTACTTTCACGTTTGTTATTCCCAAAAAAATCGTACGCTGAAATTGAGTGTCTCATTTATTTTAGCAGTTTAGATTTGATTATTAATATATCAATAGTCTTAATCTTGACTAATTTGATTTGCATCAATTGTCTAGAAAATACTGTAATTTAAAGGTGAGTGATTGATCCATTCCCTATGAACGCTAGTAAGTGAATGCGTTCAAAAGTAGTTCAATAAAATGGTAATGATAGGTAAAGTAAACCCAGTGTTGAGCGTGTATTCATTAGTAGCTTCAAAGACGCAGGCTATTATCGGGTAGTTGGGTTTAGCACTTGCCTGCGAGTTAAAGATTAAAGAGAGATATTATGCAGCGTCCTACTAAGGATCAGATAAGAGAATTACCTTTGTATGTTGGCCTTGATCTTTTAGACATTAAGATCGTTGAAAATGAAGAAGATGCAGTGGATGCATTAAAATCGTTAGAGAATGA
>JBALXL010000038.1:0-5060 GCA_036960805.1 Pseudomonadales bacterium | reverse complement strand
GCAGGGCCGGATGGTTGTAATACATGCCAAAGGCACCTAAGACGTTTCCGGAGGAGTTTTTAATGGGTTCCGACCAGCAACAACGCATACCATGCGGCAGTGCCACATGTTTGATTTTTTCCCACTTCGGGTCAGTCTCAATATTTTCAACAAGAACACGCCTGCCGGTATAGGTGGATGTTCCGCACGAACCTACACTGGGGCCGTTTTCCAGACCGTGCACCGCAGCACAATATTCCTTAGGTAGGCTGGGCGCGCCGCCGTGCATCAGTTTGTTGCCATGTAATTCGAGCATTGAACATCTTAGGCCAAGGTGACGAGCTTCATACATTAATGCAATGGCATCATAGATTTCTGATGCGGGATTCCCAATTGCAATCATCTCCAAAATTTTGGAGTTATTAACATTAAATGCAGCTATTTTTTTACGTTCGGTTATATCGACATGAGTGCCAACCAGGCGAACTGGTTTGTTATCTGATTCATGGACGACTTTAAATCCCCTGGATAGCACAACAATTTCGGTGCCTTTCTTGTGTTGCATCCTCATTTCTATTTCATATGAGTCTACTCGGCCAGTTAAATAATCTTCAACCTTTTCTAGCACCCAATTCTTATCGTCGGGGTGAACAAGGTTTGCCCAAGTGCTTAAAGTGTTATCAAGTTCATTCTCGCCATAACCCAACATGCTTTTCCAGCGTGGTGAGTAATAAACTTCATCGGTTTCAAGATCCCAGTCCCACAGACCGTCGTTGGCTCCTCGCATAGCCAGGGAAAACCGCCTTTCACTTAGATAAAGTTCAGCGGTACGCTTTTCTGCTGTCTTCTTTCCAGCGGCTAGCTCTGTACGTAATTGCTGAATTTCTTCAAGCAAGTGAAAGTGAGCGTCGGATGACTCTAAATCGTTCATGATAATCTCATTAATAGGCTTACTAATGAGGATAGCAGTCGATATCAGTTGCAGCAAAAAGGTTTGTCGAATAGCTCAACCGGGTAGTAAGAGTGCTGTCATAGGGTTGGTGGAACCTCCTGAACCGTGCGGGGGAATTGGACATTAGCGAAAAAGAGACGCAACAATTAGTGCGAGCCATATTAGTTTTCCGAACTATGGTTAAGATGAACGAATATTATTCATAAATCATTTGGAAAGAACCCCATGACGACTCATGCAAAGAACAAGGGTTTCCTTTCCATTATCGGCCCCGGCATCCTGATAGCCGCAACAGGAGTAGGGGCTGGAGATCTAGCCACCGCCAGCTTTAGCGGTAGCCAATTGGGCGTCGCGATATTGTGGGCGGTGTTGCTTGGAGGGCTGTTTAAATATTTCCTGACAGAAGGGCTTGCCCGCTGGCAACTTGTCACCGGGCACACCCTGCTGGAAGGACTGGCCCTACATTTTGGCAGGGCCTTTGTCCTGATTTTCCTGCCTTATCTTTTGTTGTGGTCTTTCTTTGTCGGCACGGCCTTGATGAGCGCCAGCGGTGTCACGTTGCACGCCATCTTTCCCGTTTTTGAAGAGGCCGCAACCGGTAAAATAGTGTTTGGCATAGCCGCCAGTCTCATTGGTTTGTTCTTGGTAAGGCTCGGCGGGTTTGCGCTATTTGAGCGAATGATGAGTACCTGTATCGGTGTCATGTTTTTTACGGTGATGGTAACGGCCGCTCTGTTATGGCCTGGGACCTCTGAAATCCTGCAGGGCATTTTCGTTCCAAGCATTCCTCAAGCTGACGCATCTGGCATTACCTGGACCATTGCGCTCATTGGCGGGGTTGGCGGTACCGTGACCATCCTGTGTTACGGCTATTGGATTCGCGAGCAGGGTAGAACACAGGCGGAGGACATCAAAATATGCCGCATCGATCTGGCGACAGGTTATGCCATGACAATATTGTTTGGTTTTGGCATGGTTATCATTGGCAGTAGCGTGGAGCTTGAAGGACGCGGGGCTGGACTGCTGGTGACGCTATCTCAACAACTCAGCGATCAGTTGGGCCCCGTGGGGCGGTGGCTATTTCTGATCGGGGCCTTGGGTGCTGTTTTCAGCAGCCTGTTAGGTGTATGGCAAGCTGTTCCCTATCTGTTTGCCGATGTGTGGCGATTAAGTATTAAACAGCAGACGGGCGATACGATTGTCAAGGCGCCAGTCCTTACCAAATCGGCCGCTTATCGGTTCTACCAGTTAGGCTTGGCTACGATTCCCATGTTGGGTTTATGGGTCAGCTTTAAGGAAATACAGAAGGTCTACGCTATCATTGGCGCCACCTTTATTCCATTACTCGCGGTGGTCTTGCTAATGCTTAACGGGCGCCGAAAATGGCTGGGAGATTACCGCAACCAACCTGCATCAGTATTAATACTCTCATCCGCGCTCATATTTTTTGCCTGGATGGCTTGGCGGCAGTGGTTGTAGCAAACGAAGCTGATTGCATTAATTCGACTTTGAACGCCCTCTCATTGTTGCTTCTAAGTCATGGCCATTTAGAACTTATTTTGAAATACATAACGCCTAAAACACCGGCGTAGCGTTGCTGCGTCCGAGTGTTTTGACTCGTTAGTTGTATTAGAATATTTGTGACAAATACCAACCGATCAATAAAAGGGGCGCATTTTTTTCCATGAGCCGTGTCGACGCTAGACAGGTAAATGTCCTACTTTTACCCAGATTAATGTGTCCTGTTCAACATAGGGGAGGTGACGGCTCATGTGCGGATTTCGTATCCAGGTGCCGGCGGGATAACGCCCTTGTTCATCAATTAACTCACCGCTGATAACATAGATTTCTTCACCACCTGGATGCAGATGGGATTGGAAGCGTTCACCGGCAGGCCAGCGTACTAATACCACTGATTCGCCGTTAAAATTGTGCAGAGGTAACACCTGCAAATTACCATTGCCGGGTAACCATGCAGCGGTGTTGGTATTGATGCACACACGTTGATGATCATCGGATTGAAATTGGTGTAATTTCACCAGAATGACGCAGCCCTCTTCGCTAAAAGGGGCATGATGAAAGCCTTCTGGATTACGGAAATAAGTCCCGGCTGGATAGTCACCAGTTTCATCGGAAAAGGTGCCTTCCAGTACTAAAATCTCTTCACCTAGCGGGTGGCCGTGCTGGGAGAAATTTGCTCCGGCGTCATAACGCACAATGCTTGTAGCGTGGCCGCGTTCGGCTTCTTCTCGCGCTAGGGGTTTGCGCCAAACACCGGGGCGAGGGCTAGCGGCCCAGCTGCTGTCGTTGGTATTAATAACAACGCGTTGGTTGAAATCCATATTTAGCATAATGAAGACCCTCGTTTCAGCCTTGATTTATCGATTCTTGAATACTCGATAGTTGCCCAGCAATAAACACAAAAAATGGCACGCAGTAGGTGAGGATAGCGGGAATGACTCGCAGTTCTGAGTCGCCCATGAGCGCGTCATACTGATTAATAATCAATAATACAGTGCCCACTAACGCGGCAATGGCCAGGCCTTTTAGAATCATAGTTCGATTTAGCATGATCTGATCAATTAGGCTGCGCGGTTGGTTTTATCTGCAAGTTTCTGAATAAATTGAATGATGTCTCGCGATTCATAAAGCCACTGTACACTGCCATTTTCTTTTTCGATGCGAAGACAGGGTACTTGGGGTTTGCCGCCACCCTTAATCAATTCTGAACGATATTTGGGCTGTTTGGAAATATCGCGTTGTTCAATGTTTAGTCCGCTTTGTTTAATGGCTCTACGCGTGAAGGCGCAGAAGGGGCACGAAGGGTAATGGTAGAGCGCAAAAGCTGATGTTTCGTTTGTTTTAGACATGATTGGCGATCCATAGAAGTCATTGATGTTGCTATTATCCCGTTTTAATCTGAACAAAATATGATTTAATGTTTTGATAAATTGTCATTTTGTCCTGTTTTGGTTGATTGAGGTGAAAGTTGGAAGAGAAAATGATGGATGCCTTAGCCGATGTATTGAAAACTATTCGGCTGAGCGCCAATACCTATTTTTGCGAAGACTTTCGTTCCCCCTGGGGCATGAATATTGATGCCCCAGCTGATTCCGGCTCCGGTTCTTTTCACGTGGTGGTTAAGGGCGAGTGCTGGCTCAAGATTGCTGATGAGCCAGATTTACTCCAGCTGGAGCAGGGGGATATTGCCGCTTTCCCTACCGGTGGCGCGCATTGGTTGAGCGATACGCCCACGAGCGAACGACAGCCCGCAGCTGATGTTGTGGAAAGTATTCTGCATGGCGCTAATCCTTTCAATAACCATTCCCAGCCAGAAAAACACACGCAAGCGAGTGTTAGTCGATTGCTGTGTGGCTCATTTTTTTATGACTCCTCCGTTAATCACCCTTTTCTAAAAGACTTGCCCTGCTTTATTCATATTAAAGCGTCAGACACGCCTGAACTGCCGCAGTTGAAATATCTAGTGGCGGCGCTGGCTAATGAATCTCGTTTTCCTTCTCCGGGCTCGACCGCCATGATTGACCGGCTCACCGAGGTTTTATTTATTCAGTTGATGCGAGTACATACGGACAAGGCACCGGAGAAAATGCGTTATATGTCGGCCTTGGCTGATGCCAAAGTAGGAGCTGCTTTAAATCTGATTCACGCAAAATCTGATATTAGTTGGACGGTGGAGCGATTAGCTGATTCCGTTGCGGTATCAAGAACTGCATTCACTGAGAAGTTCTCAAAATTGGTTGGTGTGCCGCCTAAAACCTATCTGCTGAGCTGGAGTATGCAAAAGGCAAAAACGCAGCTGCAAACCACGGCCAAGCCAATGATTGAAATTGCTGAAGCATCGGGCTATTCGTCGGAGGCAGCTTTTAATAAAGCATTTAAACAGTTTTTTGACGAAACACCGGGACGGGTAAGGCGTCGTTTACGCAGTGTTTAGTTCATAGATAATCGGTTTCTTTCTTCAAGGAAAATCAGTTCCAGCGTATGCTTGCAAAGTTGTTGGCGAACGGCGCCAGCTAAAGTGGTATCAGTAATGAAGCAAGAAGTACGTGAGCTCGAAAATGGCAGTTTTGAATTTACTTTACATGACAGTTTTTATTTTGAATCCGGT
>JBALXL010000037.1:3066-5143 GCA_036960805.1 Pseudomonadales bacterium | reverse complement strand
CAGCGAAGAACCTACCGTACGGACAAACAACCAGAGTACCCTGTCCTAGCTGCGGCGAGGGGACTCAGACTAGCGCAGCAATTGTGAATCATAACGCCAAGGCGTACACAATACATTGCTTCGCTTGTGATTATCACGACTTTGAAAGTAAGGGTATACTATCCTTAGAAGAACGTAAGCGAATACAAGACCTTAATACAGAAGCACTCAGGGCAGTGCGAGACATTAAACTACCAGAGGACATAACGTATGAACCTACAGAATTTAGTAGAGAAG
Source organism: Pseudomonadales bacterium (assembly GCA_036960805.1). Taxonomy (GTDB): domain Bacteria; phylum Pseudomonadota; class Gammaproteobacteria; order Pseudomonadales; family IMCC2047; genus IMCC2047. The sequence continues at coordinate 4,867 of JBALXL010000037.1, read as the reverse complement.
CAAGAATGTGGCTTTTCAAAGGCGGACTTACACCAAGTGTTTGGAAACAATATAGAATTGGCTATTCAAAGCGCCTTGAACGAGTTGTACTACCAGTTTATAACGCCAAAGGTGCTCTTATTTGGTACCAATGCAGAGCTATTCTTAAAGGACAAAAACCCAAGTACATACAACCCAGCAGAGACAGAGGTAGAGTATTGTTTACCGCTACAGCGCCAGAGAGTATGGGCAGGGCTATCCTCGTTGAAGATATTATGTCTGCGATTAGAGTTGGCAACGCAGGATGCACTGGAGTGTCATTACTCGGGACCAAAATTACAGAAGGACAGGCAGGCTATCTTAGCAAGTTTGAACGTTGCACTGTCTGGTTTGACGGGGACACGGCTGGTAGAAGAGGCTCCAATAATATTCGGAAGACTCTCAGCCTACTCACAGAATGTGACAATATAAGAACTACGGAAGACCCAAAGTTCTACAGCAATAAACAGATACAGGAGATACTAGCGTGAGCCAACCAGATTTAGCACTACTACGTGTACTAAAGTACCGTGAGCAATACGAGAAGGTTGCACGATTCATCCCTAAAGAAGCTATGTCTAAGAAGACTAACGCTATCGTTAAGGACATCGGCAAGTACTTTGAGTCAACAGAAGAAACAGAATTAGACTTCCCATCATTCCGCTCACTATTCTTTACAAGCTACCACAAAGGCTTAAAGGAGGATGATATTAAGTACTATAATCAAGTACTTACACAGATGGAGAAAGATGTACCAGAGGCCGTTAAGAAGAACATGGTCAACAACCTACTTGAGCTAAAGATGGCAACACAAGTTGCTAGCTATATAGATGACTATCAAGCAGGTGAAGAGATTGATATTGTTAACGCAGTATTTGGTGCAGCACAACAAACAAAAGATACACTAGAGCGTACTAAGCAGTTCACCTGTAGTACATTCGATGAGAGCACACTTGAAGAAGGTCTATCAGACGACACAGGGTACTTGTATCCATTAAAGATGTTGAATGATAGCTACCGACGTATTCAAGGTGGTGACGCTACATTAATTTGTGGACGTCCAGGCAAAGGTAAGACCACGTTTGTTTGTCAGCTAAACCACTCTATGGCACAAGACATGCCAACAACAAAGACTATCGTTTGGTTCAACAACGAGTCACGCCGACAGAAGATTATGTCTCGACAGATACAATCCGCAATAGGTAAGACTGATGCAGAACTACACACCATGATGAAAGCAGGTACATTGAAGCCTGCGTACATTGAAGCAATGGGTAGCGAAAGTCGCGTAGAGATATACGACATACATGGTAAAGATCATGTATACATCGAAGAGATTTTAGAGACTTACGGCCTAGACGGTGTAGGTGCAATCATCTTTGATATGTTAGACAAGGTCAAAATGCCAATGCCAACAGGTATGCGAGAAGACCAACGACTAGAAGAATTATATACATGGGGACGTGAGTTAGGTGTGTATTATAACTGCCCAACATTCCCTACGTCACAAGTTAGCGTGGAAGGTGCAGGGTTACTATTCCCCGCAGAACATATGCTTAAGGATTCAAAGACAGGTAAGCAAGGTGCATGTGATAACATACTAATGCTTGGTTCGTCAGATGATCCAATGATCGTAAATACTCGTGGCATTAGTATGCCAAAAGAGAAAGTTAAACGCGCAGGCAAAGATCACCTAATGGGTGAAGTCCTGTTCAATTCAGACATAGGTAGGTACATAGAATGAGTAAGTTTGTAGTAGGTGACGTTGTAGTACGTACAGGTG
>JBALXL010000037.1:1604-2966 GCA_036960805.1 Pseudomonadales bacterium | reverse complement strand
AACACAGTAGCAAACACAGCACGGGTTTCTATGGAACTCGACGGAGAATGGGCGGACTTACCTGATGACTATACAGAAGACCAACGCGATAGACTCATTGCATATCTTGCTCGCGAGCAGCATACCTCCCCATTTCGGCACAATAGCATTACTATTCGTTGTAGTGTACCTATCTTTCTAGCACGTCAACTTGGTAAACATCAAGTAGGTATGTCTTGGAACGAGGTTAGCAGACGTTATGTAAGTAGTGACTTCACATTCTTTAAGCATGTCGAGTGGCGAGCTAAACCAAACAAGAATATTAAACAAGGTAGTAGCGGGTTACTGCCATTAGAATCACAAGTAATATTGGATGACGTGTACGAGAATGTACTAGACGTTGCTCAAGGTGCTTATGACACTATGATTGTCGAAGGTGTTGCACCTGAAATGGCAAGAATGGTACTACCCCAGTCTATGATGACACAGTTCATATGGACGGGATCATTAATGGCCTTTGCACATGTATACCGTTTACGTATAGATGGTCACGCACAAGTGGAAGCTCAGGAATTCGCAAAGGCGTTAGACGCAGTAATTCGCCCACTATTTCCTGTTAGTTGGCGTACTCTTACAGGACAAGACCAAATTGGAATTAAACAATAAGATTCTATCAGACATAACCGTTTTTAATAAGTATGCAAAGTACGACGAAGATAAAGGTCGTCGGGAAACATGGGAAGAGTTAGTAACTCGAAACATGACTATGCACCTAGCAAAATACCCAGAGATTGAACAGGAGATTCGTGATGCTTACGATTTCGTATACAATAAGCAAGTCTTGCCAAGTATGCGGTCATTACAATTTAGTGGGCGACCAATCGAACTCGCGCATAACCGGATATACAACTGCGCTTACATGCCGATTGATCACATTGATGCGTTCAGCGAACTTATGTTCTTGTTGCTCGGTGGAACTGGAGGTGGTTATTCAGTCCAGAACCGTCACGTTAGTCAACTACCAGAAGTTATCGGAACATGTGATGAGCCTCGTAGATTCCTCGTCGGCGATAGTATCGAAGGTTGGGCAGACGCCATTAAAGTATTGGTTGAAGCGTACTTCCTTGGAAAGCAACAGCCTGTATTTGACGTTCGAGACATTAGACCGAAAGGTGCTGAGCTTATCACAACTGGCGGTAAAGCCCCAGGACCTGAACCACTCAAGAAGTGCCTAGAAGAGTTAGAAGTACTACTGAAACATCATGTAGGATACAAGCTAACACCACTAGCAGCACACGATATGTGTTGTATTATCGCAGACGCAGTACTTGCAGGTGGTATTCGACGTGCAGCATTGATCAGCTTGTTTGATCGTGATGATGA
>JBALXL010000037.1:0-1504 GCA_036960805.1 Pseudomonadales bacterium | reverse complement strand
CCATACCGTGCACGAGCTAATAACTCAGCAACACTACCGCGAGGTGAAGTGACTCAAGCAGAGTTCATGGAACTAATGAAGCGTGTAGAGGACAGCGGCTCAGGAGAGCCCGGAGTATACTGGTCTAGTAACTTAGATTGGGGTACGAATCCATGTTGTGAGATTGGTCTACGACCATTCCAGTTCTGTAACTTATGCGAGATTAACGCTTCGGACGTAACGTCACAAGAAGACTTAAACGCACGAGCACGAGCAGCATCTCTGATTGGTACATTGCAAGCAGGTTACACTGACTTTCATTACTTACGTCCTATCTGGAAAGCAACAACAGAGCTAGATGCCTTGATTGGTGTTGGTATGACAGGTATTGGTAGTGGTGCAGTATTAAACTTTGATCTTCGTGAAGCAGCAGATAATGTTGTATCAGAGAATCAACGTATTGCATTCCTACTTGGTATTAATCCTGCCGCACGTACAACTACAGTTAAACCTAGTGGCACATCGTCTCTAGTATGTGGTAGTGCAAGTGGTATTCACGCATGGCATAACGATTATTACATTCGTCGTATGCGCCTAGGTAAGAACGAGGAACTTTATAAGTACCTTAAAGCAAATATCCCTGCACTAGTAGAGGATGATGTGTTCGTACCTAATGGAGCAGTAGCGAGCTTCCCTCAGAAAGCACCAGAAGGTTCTATCTTACGTCACGAGACACCAGCACAACTGTTAGATCGTGTTCGTACATTCAACCTAGACTGGGTTCGCCATGGTCATAATAACGGAGACAACACACACAACGTGTCGTGTACTATCTCTGTGAAAGATGATGAATGGTTAGAGATTGCAGACTGGATGTGGAAGAACCGCAACGACTATAATGGTATCTCTGTACTTCCGTATAATGGTGGAACTTATGTTCAAGCACCCTTTGAAGACATCTCTAAAGAAGTCTTTGAAGAACTAGAGAAGCATTTAAACGATGTTGACTTGAGTCAAGTATATGAAGCAGAAAACAATACAAACTTGCAAGCAGAAGCCGCCTGTGGTGGTGGTGCCTGCGAAATCTAGTTGGCCAGAACTAACGTTCCCACCAATTAACCTTTGGAGCGTATGGCCTACAACAGAAATGTGTAGGCTGTACGAAGAGACTAATGGAAAGAACAACACAGAACTTTAACCCTGTCTTAGACAAGAAGTTAAAGTGTACATGTTGTGGAGAAGGACAGTTGTCTATATCCACATTCATGCTATTAGAGACAGTTCGTATGCACTTCGGTGCACCTGTAACTATCTTGTCTGGCCCACGTTGCCGACCATATAACCGCAAGGTTGGTGGTGCAGCTAAGTCAGAGCACTTAATCCTAGATGGTGAAGACGTAGAAGCAGTAGACTTTACAGTAGCGGGACAAACACCAGCAACGGTGTACCAATACTTAAAGGGCCTGCCATACGCTAACTTGTTAGGATTAGGAAAGTACAAAACCTTTGTGCACGCAGATACCCG
>JBALXL010000036.1:0-5329 GCA_036960805.1 Pseudomonadales bacterium | reverse complement strand
TTCAGAGGGCCATCAGCGATAACCTCACCCTTCTCAACTTGCTCACCTTCAAATACGTTCAGTACGCGCCACTTAGGAATCAGTGATTCGTAAACTTCACTGCCATCAAGCGGTGTAATCACAATACGCTTCTTACCTTTGGTCTCTTTACCAAAGCTGAAGGTACCTGAGATTTCCGCCAGAATAGCTGGCTCTTTAGGCTTACGCGCTTCAAACAAATCCGCTACCCGTGGCAAACCACCGGTAATATCACGAGTTTTCGAGCTTTCCTGAGGAATACGTGCAACAACATCACCAATCGCTACGTCAGCATCGTTTTCCATGCTGAGCATTGCGTTAGCTGGCAAATTGTACTGTGCTGGAACTTCGGTACCGGCCAGGAACAAGTCCTTGCCATCCAAACTTACCAGTTTCACCATTGGGCGCAAATCTTTACCGGCCGCAGGACGATCCTTAGGATCGATTACCTGTATGTTCGACAGACCAGTCAACTCGTCAACCAGATGCTTAACGGTAATGTCATCTTCCATCTCGTGGAATTTAACACGACCAGCTACTTCCGTTACGATTGGGTGAGTGTGCGGATCCCAGTTAGCAATCACTTGCCCAGGATCAACTTTAGAACCGTTTTTAGCACTCAACACCGTACCGTAAGGAATCTTATAACGCTCACGCTCACGACCATGCTCATCGGCAATCGCCAAGGAACCGGAACGAGATACAACCACCAAGTTACCGTCGGTACGCTCTACGTGCTTCACGTTATGAAGACGAACTTCACCACCGTGTTTGATTTGTACTCTATCAGCACTGGCTGAGCTAGATGCCGCACCACCAATGTGGAAGGTACGCATCGTCAACTGAGTACCCGGCTCACCAATGGACTGCGCAGCAACGACGCCGATAGCTTCACCGATGTTAACTTGATGACCGCGACCCAAGTCACGACCATAACAGCTGGTACAAATACCATGACGGATATCACATGTAATTGGTGAGCGTACGAGAATCTCGTCAACGTTAAACTCGTTAATCATCTCAACGGTTTGCTCGTCAATCAAGGTACCAGCAGGCAGTACAATCTTTTTACCGTTAGCAGGATCTGGCACATCCCTAGCAACAACACGCCCCAGTACACGAGCACCTAAAGGAACGGTGATCTCACCACCCTCAATGTGTGGCGTCATCCACATGCCGTTTTCAGTACCACAATCGATATCAGTAACAACCAAATCCTGCGACACATCAACTAGACGACGTGTCAGATAACCGGAGTTAGCTGTTTTCAATGCCGTATCAGCCAAACCTTTACGCGCACCGTGAGTCGAGATGAAGTACTGCAATACTGACAGACCTTCACGGAAGTTAGCCGTAATAGGTGTTTCAATAATCGAGCCATCCGGCTTAGCCATCAGACCACGCATACCCGCCAACTGACGAATCTGTGCAGGGGAGCCACGAGCACCAGAATCGGCCATGATATAAACGGAGTTGAAAGATTCTTGATCAACTTCGTTACCGTCACGATCGATAACTTTCTCAGTACCCAGTGTATCCATCATCGCCTTAGCGATCATTTCGTTAGCGCGAGACCAAATATCAACAACCTTGTTGTACTTCTCACCCTGCGTTACCAAACCTGAAGAGAACTGGCCTTCAATTTCCAGCACTTCAGCTTCAGCGGCAGCAAGAATGGTCACTTTCTCATCGGGAATAACAAAGTCATTCACACCAATAGAAACGCCAGAAACAGTTGCATAGTGGAAACCGGTATACATCAACTGATCAGCAAAAATTACCGTCTCTTTCATACCAACATCACGGTAACAGGTATTAAGAACACGAGAAATTGCCTTTTTAGTCATTGGCTGGTTTACCAGCTCAAATGCCATGCCATCAGGCACGATATCGTATAGCAATACGCGACCAACGGTCGTATCCAGCAACTTGGTTGTTTCAACCATGTTGCCCTTGTCATCTTTCAACACTTCACGGATACGCGTTTTGATTTTTGCCTGCAGCTCAACATGCTTACCACCGTAAGCGCGCTGAATTTCTGCCAGATCAGCAAATATCATGCCTTCGCCTTTAGCGTTGATACGGTCACGAGTCATGTAATACAGACCCAATACCACATCCTGCGAAGGAACGATGATTGGCTCACCGTTAGCCGGCGAAAGAATGTTGTTGGTGGACATCATCAAAGCACGCGCTTCAAGCTGCGCTTCGATTGTCAGCGGCAAATGCACCGCCATTTGGTCACCATCAAAATCAGCGTTGTAGGCTGCACAGACCAATGGGTGCAGCTGAATCGCTTTACCTTCAATCAGTTCAGGCTCAAACGCCTGGATGCCCAATCTGTGTAGTGTTGGTGCACGGTTAAGCAGCACTGGGTGTTCACGAATCACTTCAGCTAGGATATCCCAAACTTCAGGAGTTTCGCGCTCGACCATTTTCTTAGCGGCTTTAATCGTTGTCGCTAGACCACGCAGTTCCAGTTTACTGAAGATAAACGGCTTGAATAACTCAAGGGCCATCTTCTTAGGCAAACCACACTGATGCAGTTTCAACTGAGGGCCAACAACGATTACTGAACGACCAGAGTAATCAACACGTTTACCCAACAAGTTTTGACGGAAACGACCCTGCTTACCTTTGATCATGTCAGCCAAAGATTTCAGCGGACGACGGTTCGAGCCAGTAATGGCGCGACCGCGACGGCCGTTATCAAGCAACGCATCCACAGATTCCTGCAGCATACGTTTTTCGTTACGCACGATAATGTCTGGTGCGTTAAGCTCCAGCAGGCGATTCAAACGGTTATTACGGTTGATCACACGACGATATAGATCATTCAGATCCGAAGTCGCAAAACGACCACCATCCAACGGTACCAGCGGACGCAGATCCGGCGGCAGAATTGGCAGCACGTCCATCACCATCCATTCAGGCTTGTTGCCTGAAGAAGAAAATGCTTCCATCAGCTTCAAACGCTTGGACAGCTTCTTAATACGTGTCTCAGAGTTGATGCTCGGAATTTCGTCACGGATTATTTTGCTTTCCGCTTCCAAATCCAATTGTTTCATCAGAATTTGGATCGCTTCAGCACCCATTTTGGCTACAAAATCATCACCAAATTCTTCTATGGATTCAAAGTATTGATCATCATTCAACACTTGCCCGTATTCCAGCGTCGTCATGCCTGGATCGGTCACAATGAATGACTCAAAGTACAGCACGCGCTCAATATCACGCAGTGTCATATCCAGCAACATACCGATACGAGACGGCAGTGATTTCAGGAACCAGATGTGTGCACACGGGCTAGCCAGCTCGATGTGACCCATACGCTCACGACGTACTTTAGCCAGCGCCACTTCAACGCCACACTTCTCACAGATCACGCCACGGTGCTTGAGGCGTTTGTATTTACCACACAGGCACTCGTAATCCTTTACTGGGCCAAAAATCTTGGCACAGAACAAACCATCACGTTCCGGCTTAAAGGTACGGTAGTTAATGGTTTCTGGCTTTTTAACTTCACCAAACGACCAAGAGCGGATCATCTCCGGTGATGCCAAACCAATACGGATGGCATCAAACTCTTCTTCGTGTGATTGCGCTTTTAACAGATTTAATAAATCTTTCATCAGTCTCTTCTCCAAAAGGAGTTTTCAAAAGACAACTCGGCGATTTCGCGTCGGTGCATTCCCAATTACTTGTCTTGTTCTAGCTCGATATTAATACCAAGCGAACGAATTTCCTTCGTCAATACATTGAAGGATTCCGGCATACCGGGCTCCATCCGATGATCGCCGTCGACAATATTTTTATACATTCGGGTACGACCGTTCACGTCATCCGATTTAACTGTCAGCATTTCCTGCAAGGTATAAGCCGCGCCGTATGCTTCCAATGCCCACACTTCCATTTCACCGAAGCGCTGACCACCGAACTGAGCTTTACCACCCAACGGTTGCTGCGTTACCAGGCTGTATGAGCCAGTAGAACGTGCATGCATCTTGTCATCAACCAAGTGGTTAAGTTTTAGCATGTACATGTAACCAACCGTTACCTGACGATCAAATGCATCACCGGTACGACCATCAAACAAGGTCATTTGACCACTGCTTGGCAGGTCAGCCAGTTCCAGCATGGCTTTAATTTCTGTCTCGTGAGCACCATCAAAAGCCGGCGTAGCCATTGGCACACCTGTTTTCAGATTGGACGCTAATACAAGAATTTCTTCATCGTTGAATTCTTTCAGGTTTTCGTTACGACCACCGATCTTGTTATAGATCTTGTCGAGGAAACCACGAATCTCGGAAACCTTTGACTTGGCTTTAAGCATGCCATTGATCTTGTCGCCAAGACCCTTAGCCGCCAGACCCAAGTGAGTTTCCAATACCTGTCCAACGTTCATACGAGACGGTACACCCAGCGGGTTCAAAACGATATCAACTGGCGTACCGTGAATATCGTGTGGCATATCTTCAACGGGCTTAATCGCGGAGATAACACCTTTGTTACCGTGACGACCAGCCATTTTATCACCAGGCTGAATACGACGCTTAGTAGCAAGGTAGACCTTAACGATCTTCAATACACCCGGCGCTAAATCATCACCTGACTGTAGCTTGCCACGCTTAACTTCATATTTCTCATCAAGCTCCGCACGCACATCGGCAAGCACACGCTCAGCATTTTCAAGCTCTTGTGCTGCTTTATCATCGCTAAGGCGAATTTTGAACCAGTCTTCAACCGTTAGCTCATCGAGATAGTCAGCAGTCAGATTATCGCCTTTGTTAAGACCAACACTGCCTTCAACTTGCTGTCCGTTAACAATCTGCTTAAGACGCTCTAAAGTAGCCGCTTCAACAATACGGTACTCTTCGTCCAGATCCTGACGGTATTCAGCCAGCATGGAATTTTCGATATCCATAGCTCGCTTGTCTTTTTCTACACCGTCACGGGTAAAGACTTGCACGTCAATAATGGTACCGCTCATGCCTGTTTTGCAGCGCAGAGAAGTATCTTTAACGTCAGAGGCTTTTTCACCGAAGATGGCTCGTAGCAGCTTCTCTTCTGGCGTCAGCTGAGTTTCACCTTTAGGTGTCACTTTACCAACCAGAATGTCGCCTGGGCCTACTTCAGCGCCGATGTAAACGATACCGGACTCATCTAGTTTCCCGAGAGCGCTTTCGCCAACATTCGGAATATCTGAACTGATATCTTCAGAACCCAGCTTGGTATCACGAGCAACACAAGTCAGTTCCTGAATATGAATCGTTGTAAAACGATCTTCCTGCGCAACGCGCTCGGAAATCAG
>JBALXL010000035.1:0-5550 GCA_036960805.1 Pseudomonadales bacterium | reverse complement strand
GTGATGCACACGCTCGCCGATTCAAAAAGCGCTTCGGTGCGTAACCGTGTACTGAAATATGTCGAATCTGGGCCGTGCTTAATATGCGCGGGCAGCGGACTGCGCAGCGAAGCACTCGCCGTTACCTTTAACGGCCGCACCATAGCCGAGCTCAACAGCTTGTCGCTCATCGAGCTCCGCCGCGTGCTTGACCGTCCGGCGGCTGCCAATACCCCGGGTGCGACTATCACCAATGATCTCACTCGCCGCCTCGACGTGCTGCTCGATCTAGGTCTCGGATACCTGAGTCTAGGCCGCGCAACACCCACCCTATCTCCTGGTGAAATGCAGCGGCTGCGCATTGCCACCCAGCTGCGCTCTGGGCTCTTTGGCGTAATCTACGTACTCGACGAGCCCTCCGCTGGGCTGCACCCGGCTGATGCGCAGCCGCTCCTCGCCGTACTCGACGAGCTCAAATCTAGCGGTAACTCAGTTTTTATCGTGGAACACAATATGGATGTGGTGCGCCGCGCCGACTGGGTCATCGACGTCGGCCCGCGTGCGGGAGAGCAGGGCGGAGAGGTCCTCTACAGCGGACCGACGGCGGGACTCAAAGAGGTACCCGCCTCGATCACGCGAAAGTTTCTCTTTGCAAGCGAGCGCCCAGTTCCGGCCGCACGCGAGCTGCGACAACCGCTCGGCTGGCTTGGCCTGAAGGGGATAACCCGCCATAATCTACGTGGCCTCGACGCTGAGTTTCCGCTCGGCATACTGACCGCGGTCACGGGTGTCTCGGGCTCAGGCAAGTCCACTCTAGTGAGTCAGGTACTCGCCGAGGCCGTTGGCCTGCACCTTCATCCTGATCTGGACCCCAGTGCTGGGATCGCATCCACTGCCTCGGCGATCAAGGATAAGGATGATCAACCCGAGCCTAAACCCGTCGAAATCACCACGGTTGAGGCGATCACCGGGGCGGATCTTATCGATCGACTGGTGCGCGTTGACCAGAAACCGATCGGTCGTACACCGCGATCCAACCTCGCCACCTATACCGGCCTGTTCGATGCCGTGCGCACCACATTCGCCGCTACCCCCGAGGCTCGGAGCCGAAAGTTCGGTGCCAGCCGGTTCTCGTTCAACGTGCCGGGCGGCCGCTGCGAGACTTGCCTTGGCGAGGGATTTGTGGCGGTCGGTCTGCTTTTTTTGCCTGGCAGTTACACGCCCTGTCCCGATTGCGACGGCACGCGGTACAACCCTGAGACCCTCGAGGTGACATACTGTAACAAGAATATAGCCGAGGTGCTGGGGCTTACCGTGGATGCGGCAATGGTGTTTCTCGCCGATGTGCCCTCGGCATTGCGTAGCCTTAAGACCCTTAGTGAGGTGGGGCTCGGCTACCTGCGACTAGGCCAACCCGCCACCGAGCTTTCCGGAGGCGAGGCGCAGCGCATCAAGCTCGCGACCGAGCTGCAGCGGGCACGCCGCGGGCATACGCTGTACGTTCTCGACGAGCCCACAACCGGGCTGCATCCTGCCGACGTGCTACTGCTGCTCACCCAGCTTAACCGGCTCGTCGATGCCGGCAATACCGTGATCGTGGTCGAACATGATATGGACGTGGTTGCCGCCGCCGACTGGGTTATCGACATCGGCCCCGCAGGCGGTGACAAGGGAGGCAGCATAGTGGTCGCCGGCACGCCCCATGCCGTGGCCGCCCACCCGGCGAGCCGAACGGCGCCCTACTTGGCCCAGTGCATCTCTACCACCTGAGTTTACTGCCTGTCGTGGCAAATTCAGCAGACCTGACGCGACGGGCCCCCAACCCCCGCGCCAGTTCATAAGCCGCAATGGATCCCACGCAGACTTGCTGAGTATGATGTGATTAATACCAATTACATTAAATATATGATCTAATTAGTCGTCATTTTCTTATTTCAGTATCTATGATTAATCTCAATCTTGCAGCATTAGCGAAATCCGAGAAAAGCGCACGTAAACGTATGCGTTGTCTCGCCTTACTTCATTTTACCGAAGGTCATTCTCGTACTGCTATTGCCAACATGTTGAAGGTCAGTAGAACCAGTGTAAATGCATGGGTTACTAATTATTTAACTCATGGCATTAGCGGCCTAGATGATAAACATAATCCAGGTAGACCCGCTCAATTATCTGCGAAACAACAGGTAAGTCTGAAAAAATTTGTACAACGTCAAAGCTTGTCAGAGAATGGAGGAAGATTGATGGCAAGAGATGTCAGTCTTTTTATTCAGTCTGAATTTTGCGTGACCTTTAAACAGGCAAATATCTACAGATTACTGCATCAATTAGGATTTTGATGGATAACGACCCGTTCTCGGCACCCAAAACAATCTCAAGATGTTCAGGACGTTTTTAAAAATCGTCCAGCTGTCAACGATCCTTAACACCCCTGGTCATGTGGCGTTAGATCGCATTGATGTTTGGTTTCAAGATGAAGCCAGATTTGGTCAGCAAAATACCACAACCCGCATTTGGGCGACGAAAGGAACCCGACCACGAGCGGTAAGGCAACAACAGTTCGGATCAGCGTATTTATATGGCGCGGTGTGTCCGGCAACTTGCGCGACACAGGCCATTATTGCCCCGCATGCCAACAGTGAATATATGTCCGAGCATTTGAATTAATTTCACAGGCTACCGAATTGGGTCGCCATGCTTTGGTCATCATGGATGGCGCAGCTTGGCATCAACAAGATCTGACTGAGGACTTTGATAACCTTAGTATCCTTAAGCTTCCTCCCTATTCACCAGAACTCAACCCTATAGAACAAGTGTGGCAATGGCTTCGTCAGAATGAACTCGCCAATCGTTGCTTTAGTGGATATGACGATATTGTTGAGCAGTGTTCCATTGCATGGAATCGATTTATTGCAGAGCCTGAAAGGGTGATTCAACTATGTTCTAGACGGTGGACAAAACTGACCAATTAATTAATGTAAATGGTATTAGAAGAGCTCATCGAAATGCTTTACGGGTTTGAAATTGCTGTCGGTGATGCTTTGGAACCCATTCAAACGCAAAGAAGGGATGACTCAGACGGGCAAGAGTCTAATCAATTGGCGTTTTGCTCAAGCGTAAAAACATTTAGCATTAGACAGAGTCCTATCTAATCGGAAAATTCACACTAAATTAGATCCCGTACACCCAATAACACATCTTTCAACTAGATCCCTTTGGTGTACTGATTTGATATGGTGGGTTGTACCTGCTCCGTAAGCCTCTCAATTGCTGCTTGATCACCTGCAATCAATTTGCGTAATGCCTCGATAAAATCAGCTTTTGACCCATTGATCTGTGTCGACGTTTTAATATCTCGTAAATCCACCAACAGGCTAGTGAACTTGCCGGCCAAGTCAGCGACAATATCCAAATTCAGGAAGTTGTGATTGTTGTATAAACTATTGTGTGAACCCTTTTGTTTATCAATAACAAAAGCATTGTCCTTCAGATTGATGATTGATGCATGCTTAGCGCACTTCGGCAGGCACTGGTCGTCTATTTTATCTTTTTTACAACCGGTGACTTGGTGGAAAAAACACTGGCGGCTGGTCATTAATAATGTGGGATGATAAATGCTGTAATGTAGCTCGAAAGCTTCTGGGCATTTAATCGATCTGATTTGCTTTCGTGCGAGTTCGTTCGAGATAAAAGCGCCGCTACAATGAAAAGTCCGTTTTAGCGCTTCAAGACTAAACGAGTTACTCAGGTTGAGTTGGGGACCTGCTATCCAGTCAATATTGGCTTTAAATGCTTCAAACCCGATACCAGTATTATTAGCCACAATATGTTTAGGCTCCACGGCTTTAAGCAGGGCAACGGCTTGGGAGAAGTCATCTCCAATAAGGATTGATGGAAACCAAGGAGCCAGATTTGGATTGTCGTTAAACAATTTAACCAGCCGATTGAAGTGCTTGCCTATCTTTTCAGGTATTAGGTAATAGCAAATGTCAGCGATTTCACCCAGTTTAATGTCTTCGTCACTTGCAATCAATACTACCAGCTTTGCAGCGCGGACTTCCTTTGAGCTGGCGTTAGATTCTAAAACTATACTGGGTACTTGAACGTCTTCAATGAGTGTTTTGCCACCATTTAATTTGTGTTCAATTTGGCGTTTAAGTTCAGTTATCAACTTATACGACAGGTAGGTGCCATCAGTGAAACGTTCAAAATCAAGTTGTTCAATCCGGTACTTATCATTATTGAAACTGCTGAAGCGTTTGGTTAATGTTGCTTGGTCAATCGAATGGGATGCCGGTTGTTTATGGGTGTCAACGCGAATGGAAAAGCCTTTGTCATCTGCAGTAACATCGACGTCAAGCTGACCATTTTCTTGGGTGATAAACGTAAACTCCAGCGGGATTTTATCTATGACCATGCTGCTCGTTAGTTTATCTAGCGTCTGGATAATATCTGTTTTATCGTCGTAAATTTTCTGCTTCACAGCATCGATCTCGACCGTGCTTTTTGCATTGGTAAGTTGGATAAAATAATCGTTACTATTGTCACGCGGGTTATCAATAAACATATCTTTATTGATATTATTATTGAGATAACCATCGGTAAAATCACGATTAAAAACTTGATGTAAATTAATTTTTTCATCGACAAGTGGTTGGTTTTGCTCGTATCGCTGTAATTGCTTACGCCAAGTATTCACCACAGTGTACACATAATGAGGCTTCTTGATCCGACCTTCAATTTTGAGTGAATCTACTCCAGCCTCAACAAGCTCAGTAAATTGGTGATAAGCAGAGTTATCTTTCATGTTGAGAGGGAATTCTTTAGCCGCTTTTGCAGGTTGATAGGCGTCGCGGCAGGGTTGGCTACAACGTCCTCGGTTGCCTGAATTACCGCCATGAACGGAGCTGATATAGCAAAGCCCTGAGAAACTGATGCAGTTTGAACCGTGTACAAAAACCTCCGTCGCCATATTCAAGGCGTGCGCCACTTGAGTTAGGTCGCGGATCTCGTCAAGGGTTAACTCGCGTGAAAGGTTGGTTCTGCTCGAGCCTAATTGATGTAAAAACTCGATTTGGCCACTATTGTGAGTAGTGACCTGAGTCGAAGCATGAATGTCTAAGCTCGGAAAGTAATGACCAAGAATGTAGAACAACCCCAAATCTTGAACGATAACGCCGTCTATATCAGTATTCACAAGGCGGTTTAACAGCCTAAATAACGCCGGAATTTCCGTTTCAATAATGATGATATTCAGGGTGAGAAACATCTGACAATCGTGCTTGTGTGCTAATGCAAGAAGAGGGTTGAGCTCATCAAAGCTGACATTTATCGCTCGGTTTCTTGCATTGAAGTTATCCAAGCCAAAATAAACCGCATCTGCGCCAGCAACAATGGCTGCTTTAATGGCTTCAATATCGCCGCCAGGGGCAAGTAGTTCGATTTTTTTATTCACTGAAATAACTCGGGTTAACGAAAGGGGACTGCTTTTACAAGAGCGGCGTATTTTACGGGGTGAGAAGCCGCATGTCTATGCGACCACACAGATGGTGACCGCGATGGGTCAATCAAGTT
>JBALXL010000034.1:0-5877 GCA_036960805.1 Pseudomonadales bacterium | reverse complement strand
AGTTCTTCTTCGATACGCAGCAGACGGTTGTACTTGGCAACACGGTCAGAACGACACAGTGAACCGGTTTTGATTTGACCAGCAGATGTTGCAACAGCCAGATCAGCAATCGTTGTGTCTTCTGTTTCACCTGAACGGTGAGAAATAACAACAGTAAAGCCTGCATCCTGCGCCATTTTAATAGCTTCCAACGTTTCGGTCAGCGTACCGATCTGGTTGAATTTAATCAGGATAGAGTTACCGATGTTGTTTTCGATACCACGTTTCAGAATTTTAGTATTAGTAACAAACAAATCATCACCAACCAGCTGTACACGATCACCAATTTTCTTAGTCAGATCATCCCAACCTTCCCAATCGCTCTCATCCATACCGTCTTCAATAGAAACGATCGGGTAACGTGCAGAAAGGTCAGCCAGGTAATCAGCAAAGCCTGGTGCGTCGAAGGTTTTACCTTCGCCAGAGAGCTCGTATTGACCGTCTTTGTAGAACTCTGAAGACGCACAATCCATCGCCAGAGTAATATCTTTGTCCAGCTCGTAGCCAGCTTTAGTAACTGCTACTTGGATAATTTCCAGTGCCGCTTCGTTAGATGGCAGGTTAGGCGCAAAACCACCTTCATCACCAACAGCAGTACTCAGTCCACGACTTCTCAATTCAGCAGCCAAGGAGTGGAAAATTTCAGCACCGTAACGCAGTGCTTCAGCAAAAGTAGGCGCGCCTACTGGCTGAATCATGAATTCTTGAATATCAACGTTGTTATCCGCGTGCTCACCACCGTTGATGATGTTCATCATCGGAACAGGCATGGAGTATTTGCCAGCTGTGCCGTTCAGGTCAGCGATGTGTGCGTACAGAGGAACGCCTTTAGCCTGTGCCGCTGCCTTAGCAACTGCCAGAGAAACAGCCAGAATGGCGTTAGCGCCTAATTCAGCTTTATTTTCAGTACCGTCCAGATCAATCATCATCTGATCCAGCTCAGCCTGCTGAGTCGCATCACGACCTAATAGCGCTTCACGAATACGTGTATTGATATTAAATACAGCTTTCTGAACGCCCTTACCAAGATAACGAGACTTATCCAGATCACGCAGTTCCAACGCTTCACGTGAACCTGTTGACGCACCGGAAGGAGCAATCGCAGTACCTATTGCACCAGAAGCCAACGTTACGTCTGCTTCAACTGTTGGGTTGCCACGCGAATCCAGTACTTCTCTTGCTTTAATATCGATAATGCTCGTCATAGTGACCCGAACTCCTAAAAAATAAATTAATGCCTGACCGTCGTAAGTCGATGCTTACGCGGTATCTATAGGCTGAAAACTTTTAACCAATTCATCAATCGCCTTGGCTTGGGCTAAGAATGGTTCTAATTGTTGCAGGCGTAACGCACAAGGGCCATCGCATTTGGCTGCATCCGGATCAGGATGCGCTTCCAAAAACAGCCCCGCCAGGCCTTGTGACAGGCCAGCTCGTGTTAATTCTGCTACAGCTGCACGACGTCCATCCGCCGAATCAGAGCGCCCGCCGGGCATCTGCAGAGAATGTGTCACATCAAAAAAAACGGGATAGCCAGTCTGCTTCATAATTCCGAAGGCCAGCATATCCACAACCAAATTATTATACCCGAAAGATGAGCCTCGTTCGCATAAAATCAATCGACTATTGCCAATATCCTCACATTTCTTAAGGATATGTTTCATTTCATGTGGCGCGAGGAACTGTGCTTTTTTGATATTAATAACAGCCGAGGTCTTCGCCATCGCCGCCACCAGATCAGTTTGACGCGACAAAAAGGCCGGCAACTGAATAATATCAGCCACTTCGGCCACCGGAGCCGCCTGCTCTGGCTCATGCACATCGGTAATAATTGGCACGCCGAAGGTGCTTTTCACCTCCTGCAGAATTTTTAAACCTTCATCCAAGCCTGGCCCACGATAAGAGTGAATCGAAGAACGATTTGCTTTATCAAAAGACGCTTTAAAAACGTAAGGAATATTCAGCTTAGTGGTGACTTCAACATAGGTTTCAGCAATCTGCATCGCCATATCACGCGACTCAAGCACATTCATGCCACCAAACAGCACAAACGGTAACTCGTTACCTATCTGAACATCACCTACTTGAATAATCTTTTGCGTCATATCCTTTAACTCGATTAACTGCTTTTTTCAGCACGATGTGTCAACGCTGCATTAATGAAGCCACTGAATAACGGGTGACCCTCACGTGGTGACGAGGTGAATTCAGGGTGGAACTGACAGGCCACAAACCAGGGATGATCAGGCACTTCCACCATCTCTACCAAAGAATTATCCTGAGAGCGACCGGAAATAATTAAGCCAGCATCTTCAAGCTGTTGCAGGTAATTGTTGTTCACTTCGTAACGGTGACGGTGACGTTCAACGATTTCGGCATCGCCATAACATTCTCGTGACTTAGTTCCATCCACCAAATGACAGCCCTGCGCGCCTAAACGCATTGTGCCACCTAAATCGGAATCTTCGCCACGCGTAGCCACACTGCCATCGGCCTGAACCCACTCAGTGATCATCGCCACTACAGGGTGCTTGGCATTACGGTCAAACTCGGTGCTGTAGGCACCCTCAAGACCGGCCACGTTACGAGCGTACTCGATCACCGCAACCTGCATACCCAGGCAAATGCCAAGGTAAGGGATTTTGTTTTCACGGGCATACTTCACCGCTTGAATTTTGCCTTCCGTGCCACGCTCACCAAAGCCACCAGGCACTAGAATCGCGTCGACATTTTCTAGACAACCAATGCCATTTTTTTCAATATCCTCGGCATCAATGTAATCCACGTTAACCTTAGTACGGCTGTGAATACCCGCATGATCTAACGCCTCATTCAACGACTTGTAGGCATCCAGAAGATCCATGTATTTACCGACCATGGCAACACGAACTTCCTTCTCGGGATTCAACTTGGCTTCAGCTACCTGATCCCACTCAGTTAAATCAGCACGAGGACAATCAAGGCCAAATTTTTCAACAATAATTTTATCCAGACCACGGTGTTGCAGCAAGCTAGGAATACGGTAGATGGTATCCGCGTCTTCCAATGGAATTACGGCACGCGCTTCGACACTAGTAAACAGTGAAATTTTGTCACAGGCCGAACGATCAATGACATGATCGGAGCGACAAATCAGAATATCTGGCTGAATACCAATCGAACGCAACTCTTTAACGGAGTGCTGAGTCGGCTTGGTTTTAGTTTCGCCTGAAGTTGCAATGTAAGGCACCAGTGTCAGATGCATAAACAACGCTTTGCTTGAACCTAGCTCAACCTTCAGCTGACGCACAGCTTCTAGGAACGGTTGTGATTCGATATCACCCACCGTTCCACCGATTTCCACTAGCGCAATGTCGGCTCCCTTGGCACCCTCAATCACACGACGTTTGATTTCATCGGTAATATGAGGAATAACCTGAACTGTCGCGCCCAGATAACCGCCCTGGCGTTCCTTTTGCAGCACGTGCGAATAGACGCGCCCGGTAGTGAAGTTATTACCTTGGCTCATTTTAGAGCGCAGAAAACGCTCGTAGTGACCGAGGTCGAGATCCGTTTCAGCGCCATCTTCAGTAACAAAGACTTCGCCATGTTGGAAAGGACTCATAGTGCCTGGATCTACGTTAATGTAAGGATCCAGTTTAAGCATGGTGACTTTGAGGCCTCGAGCTTCAAGAATAGCGCCTAAAGAAGCAGCCGCGATGCCTTTACCCAGCGAGGACACAACACCGCCCGTGACGAAAATATAGTGCGTCATTTACTAACCGTTTTGATGAATTAAGGTGTGTTCAAGATGGGGGTGTAGGCTACCAGTTTCGCCTTCTTAGCTCAATCAGATAGTACGAATCTTTTATGTCAGAGTGCAGGGGATTTACGGTCGCTGCCAACGTAAAATATAACCTTGCTGGGCGTCAGCTGCCTGAAAACCCTCGCAAATTGCCACATCAGCCAAGGCGACCAGTTCATCATCAACATAAATCAGCGGTAAACGATCACGTAACCAGGGCTCAAGCTGCAAATCATTTAATTGTTTTTTGAGCAATTTTGAATGTGCACGGCCCGCAAGCTTGCAACGCTCACCGCCTTGACGAAAACGCACCGTAACTTTTGAGCCTGCTGGCACAATCAAACCCGCACCCGTCTCAACAACAGCTGTTAGCCGCCCCGCTCCGACCAATGACAAAGGCTCACCAACATTCCAATTCAATAGTACTGAAGCATCGTGTTCAGGTAGCGGTGGATTGGCATAAACGACATTTTGAAAACGCCGAACTTCAGCGCCCGGCCAATTAACCAGAGGCTGAGCATCGACACGCACACCGACCACCTCATCCAACACCTTCTGCAAATGCTTATAACCGGGCAACGGCAAGCCTCGCTGATTCAGCCAGCCACGTAATAGATTTATCTGTAGGGCCGGTTCATAACTCAACAACCAGTCGCAAGCCAAGCCATCGCAATGCTTGTGCATTTGCGGTGCCAGTTCGCGCTCAAGAAAATAATCCAAGCTTTGCTGCGCGTCTTTAGCCACCTGAGCATTACGATTAAAATTACTGCGGTAATGGGGCCAGCGTCGCGCCAATTGCGGCACCACCTCGTGACGCAGAAAATTACGGTCAAAACGGGTATCGATATTACTGTCATCCTCCACCCAGAGCAGCTCATGTTGCTGCGCGTAAGCTTCCAGCTCAGCGCGACTAAATTCGAGCAATGGCCGAATCAACATACCTTCACCCAAACCGCGCTGAGCCGGCATACCAGCCAAGCCCTGCGGACCCGTGCCACGCAACATCCGCAGCATTAAGGTCTCAGCCTGATCATCAGCGTGATGCGCTAGCGCCAGTAAATCACCGGCGCCTAAGACTTCCCCGAAAACTTGATAGCGAGCTTCACGTAATTGATTTTCCAGACTTGCCTGCTGTTGATCAGCAGAGACATAACGTACACCAACAGGCACGTTTAACTGTTCACACACAGACTGACAATGCATCACCCAGTCATCAGCCAACTGACTGATGCCATGATGAATATGCAGCGCTTCGAGCTGAAAAGACTCCGACAAACTATCGCGCAATCGCGCCAAGCAATGAAGTAATACGTGCGAATCAAGCCCACCGCTGTAGGCAACGACGATGCGTTGATTATTTTCTAGGGGAGGTAATCGATCGAGAAGCGTTTTAGAAGAGAGCTGCATGGATTAGTGCCTCATGCCAAGCTGAACGCTTTAGGGAATGGCACAACATAAAATAAAAATGGCGAGCACCTTAATGCCCGCCATAACTGATTAAACTGGAATGCCGTAGGACATATATCTCTGATAACGACGCTCCAGCATCTCTTCCGTAGACAACGCCTGTATTTTACCCAGCGTATCTTTAAGTTGCTCTTTCAGCGTTTCAGCCATTAGGCTGATATTACGATGCGCACCACCGAGCGGCTCAGGAACAACCTTATCAGCCAATCCTAACTGCATCAGTCGATCAGACGTAATACCCATGGCTTCAGCAGCATCAGATGCACGCTCAGCAGTACGCCACAAAATAGACGCACAACCTTCAGGGGAAATTACTGCGTAAGTCGCATATTGCAGCATTAGCAACTCATCACAAACACCAATGGCCAACGCACCACCAGAACCACCTTCGCCAATCACAGTAGTGATGATAGGTGTTTTTAGACGTGACATAACTGCCAGGTTGTAAGCAATCGCTTCAGCCTGACCACGCTCTTCAGCACCGATCCCCGGATAAGCACCCGGTGTATCAATAAAAGTCATTACCGGCATATTAAAACGCTCAGCAAGCTCCATCAAACGGCAAGCTTTACGATAACCTTCTGGAC
>JBALXL010000033.1:4667-5970 GCA_036960805.1 Pseudomonadales bacterium | reverse complement strand
TTAATCTGCTCATCGACGGTCAAGATGGTCCCGGTGGGCGTTCCGTTGACTGCCACACCATTGATAGGCGCTGGTTCGGATTTGACCATCCCATTAGACTGATAGACATTCTTACACCGGGCAACCACACCAGTGATGGACCGTTGGCGGTAATCACCCCGCTTTTCCCATTTAACCCGCATAAGACCAGAGCGACGGAACAACCGATCCATTCTGATAGCATCACATCCCGTCCAGAACGCTAAGTGACTGAGGAGTGCACCATCGGCCATTGAAGCATCATATTGTCGTCCCTGTTCTGGATCCGGGTAGAACTGACCGAGCAGCCGATCCGCTTCCCACAACTGTTTGAAGGTGGCGGAATTACCGAACGTGGCACTTGCTCCCTTGGAGTGAAGCATCTTTCGGATTAATTCGTCATCGTCAACCGGGCCCGACCAATCAGCCCGCGGTCCGTGTGATAGGATCGCTTCGGTCGCGTCGGTTGTTTTATCGAAATACCGCGGTATAACGTCCGCCAGCTGCGCGGACCATTCTGTCCATATATCACCCTGAACGCCTTGCAGCCCAAGGGCAATGAAGCGTTTGGTGGTGTAGAATTCAAGGCCTGTCTTGGTCCGTGACTTATGGCCGGCCGGTCCGTTACCAACGCCAAAAATATGCAAACCCTGTCCAGATTGACTGATTTCCACAGCGGCGCCAGGAAAGGCCGCACATAGCGATCGGGACAGATCCGACCATCCCTCCGGTGTTGCACAGTTGTCAATATCGAGGAACCAAAACGGATCATCATCAGTCAGTACAAATCCGACCGGCTGACCGGTCGCAAAGGCTTGATCCGCTGTCATCCAATTGGTCGGATTATGCGGATCAATAGCACGTCCAGTCGTCGCATTGACTGGAACTTTAGTAGGCTTCGCCTGACCTTCTTTTGCAATCAGCGCCCAATTGATAAACTGATTGAAATGGCCCATCGCTTCTAGCGGTTTTGGGAGCATTATTTCAAGCTGTCCAGCGCGGCATCACGAATAGATTGATCAAGGCCATCGACATACGGATCTTTCGACGCAAAGGCTTGTCCGACGATACCATAAAATTCGTTAAACACGGCATGGTCGATCACAGCATGACGAAGCTTTGTGACCGATTTGAAATGATGCATGACGAGCGACCGGGAACATCCAGCACCATCAGCAACATTTTTACCCGTAAAATCGTAAAGTCCACCATGCTTTGACAGCTCGGTCGCCGTATCGAGTATTTGACGCTTTCGGTGCATCGGATCTAAATATCTTATTGTCAT
>JBALXL010000033.1:2742-4567 GCA_036960805.1 Pseudomonadales bacterium | reverse complement strand
TCAATCTCCATTCTCAATTTATCCGCTTCGGCTCTTGGAAGCGATTGGGCCGACAGTACGTCGATGCCCCAGGTTAAATAAAATCTCTTGTAGCTCTCACCATCCGGGCGGTTCATTATCCGTTGCTTGGCTGCCCAGATACCGATAATATTTCTCAATTGCTCCTGTGCTTCCTGCTTTTCGATGTGTCGGTTATAAGCGCCTTTGGCAGCGAGTGATCCGGCTACATGACCAACCCGGTCAGCAATTGTCGTCGCGGGTTCTGAAATAGCGAGGATAGCTTGCCTCATATTATGCAGTGTGTCAACATCTAATAACGAGAGATCCCCATCAACATGTTCCGGGCCGG
This sequence comes from Pseudomonadales bacterium, assembly GCA_036960805.1. Lineage (GTDB taxonomy): Bacteria > Pseudomonadota > Gammaproteobacteria > Pseudomonadales > IMCC2047 > IMCC2047. The sequence goes on along the minus strand of JBALXL010000033.1, from coordinate 4,218 downwards.
ACCTAAGATCGGGAGTGGGGACATGCTCACAATGAGGACATGCCTGTTTCGCGCGTTCGTACGGCTTGTAACATTTGGTGCATGTCGTCAGTTGTATTAATTCTGGATCGGGCTCTTGTCTGGATCGTTTGTCTCGCGCATCGAGTGTCCATTGTTTGGGAATGTCAGGTAAGTTATGAACTTTCCAATTTTCGACATGATCAATAACCAGCCCGTACATTTTACCACCAAACACACGAAGCACCCGTCCAAACTGCTGCATGTAGACAGCGAGAGATTTGGTAGGCCGGGCCATGATGACCACCTCAACAGCCGGTACGTCAAACCCTTCACCAAACAGATCCACATTGACCAGCATGTCCAGCTCACCATTGCGGAACCGGCGAATAAAATCATTACGGACATTTTCAGGAGTTTTGGCGCTGACCGCTTGGGTCCGAATGCCGTATAAATTAAAATTAGCAGCAACCTCATGGGCCGTCTCAACATCCGTGACGAAACAAATCCCGCGCTTACCGTGGGCGAACTTTAAATAGTTTTCAACGATATCCCCGACAATGTGGCTTTTTTTAGACTCCTTCTTCATACCTTTTTGCGAGTAATCGCCTGAAGCGGTCACTTTAATATTATTGACATTAAAGTCGGAGGGTGGTGCTACAATCTGATAGTCGGTCAAATCTCCGTTCTCTATCATCTCCCGCATCTCAGGACCACGCACCATTGAATGATAGACACCATCCGAATGAGCGCCCAGACCTTTACCGTCTGCCCTGCGCGGGGTAGCAGTTACACCGAGGCCGCGAGCGTTACTGAAAAGTGTACCGGCTTTGCCCCATTTATTTTCTTTTAAAGCGTGATGTCCTTCATCACATGTGAACAGACCAATTTGTTTCGCCCAAGGCTTCAATTTATCAGCGCGAGATATAAGAGTGTCCACACCAGCGACACCAGCCGTGGCGTATGGATCATAAAATACTTTTCCGAATTCTCTACGCTGCTCGCCTATAATTGTCTTTATAACATTAGACGGCGCGATGATGCGATGGCTCAGATCAAACTTACAAAGCGATAGGCTGATTTGACTGACGAGTTCCTGACGATGGGCAATTGCAACGGACTGTCCTTTATACTCGTTCATGATATCAGAGAACACAAAAGTCTTTCCCCCGCCCGTTGGAAGAACGGCTAAAACGTTCATGGAACCGGTGTTCCAGTGCTCGTATATATCTGTTTTGAGCTTTAATTGATAACCCCTGGCAACCTGAATACCCATAATTTTAATTTTTCCATTATTAGATGTTGACACGCATATCAATATAGACTATTTTCCGTCTTGTCAAATAATTTAGAACAATAACCACAGGAGAACTTGATGCCAAAATTCACACTAACAATCGAATGCGATACCAAGGACGAGTTGGCCGCATTTATCAACCCGACAGTCGTTCCGTCGATGCCTGAACTTCCGGTAATGGG
>JBALXL010000033.1:0-2642 GCA_036960805.1 Pseudomonadales bacterium | reverse complement strand
GCGCGGTGTTGATAAGGATCTAATTGATCAGGTCGAGCAGGAACAACTTGATGCCAGCAACGGTGCTGATCAGCCAGAGGAGCAATCCGCACTCGGTCAAGCAATTGAACAGGCTCAACAGGGTGTAAACAATCCGTTTCCTCCGCTTGCCGCAGCCGAACCTGCCACACCGCTTGAATTCGCTGATTTTATGAGTATTTTTTCACCAATCGCTCAAGCCGGTGAATTTGGTAACGATGATGTCAACCTTCTGTGTCAACAGGTCGGTATCACCACTATCGCTGATATGGTTGTCCAAGCCGATAAGGTCGGTCCGGCGATCGAATATTTAAACCATGTAATTGCTGAACGGGCTAAATAATGGGTAAGTTTACATCGCACGCAGAGCCGGTCACACCGCATCAGCTGGAACTGTTGGTGATCCTCATGGAAGAATGTGCTGAAGTTACGCAACGCGCTTCCAAGGCGATACGTTTCGGTCTGGAAGAAGTTCAACCAGGTCAGGAGTATACCAACGCTCAACGCTTAGCACATGAAATCGGTGATATAAACGAGGTCGTGAACAGGTTGTGTTCTGTTGATGTAGGTGCGATCAAAAGGTTCTTTATCAACAATGGTGTCAAGCACAAAAGTAAGCAACTCGACAAATACATGCAGACCACACCAGTCGAGGGAGCGAATAAATGACAACAATATCGATCAGATCCAGCGCATCACATCGACGGTTAAATTGTCCCGCTTCCTTCAATTTGGAAGAGGCGGCACCGGATCAGCCTGATAGTGATGAAGCGAAGGAAGGAACGGCTGCTCACAGCATGGCAGAAATGATGCTGACCGATCAGGTGAGTGATATCGTTGAACTGATCGATCGTCAGGCGCCAAACGGTGTCGTCTATGTCGAAGAGATGGTTGAACCTGTTATGATGTATGTGGGTCACATCAAGGATCGGGGCGTTCCATTCCATGTTGAAAAAGAAATCAATTTCAAAAATGGTAACATTCATGTAACCGGAACAGCCGATTGTGTTGCCTACGACGAACAAACAGCCACACTCTACGTCGATGATTTTAAATATGGTCATCGTCATGTCGATCAATTCGAGAACTGGCAATTGTTATGCTATGCATTCGGAATGATTGAAGCGATGGAGCTGCAGGAGAAGGTTAAAACGATTGTTATGTCGATCATTCAGCCTCGGTCGTATCATCCAGGTGGTCCGATCCGGTCGTGGACGATCAACATAACAGAAATGGCACATTGGCACCGTAAAATGTGGGAACTTGGTCAACGCCTTCTCGTTGCCGAACCTCTCGCTATTACAGGTAATCAGTGTCATTACTGCACCGCGTATGGTCAATGCCCGGCTGCTCAAGCGTCCGGTATGAATGCTGTCGATGTGGCTCTCAAGGGTTTCACCGACGAATTGACAAATGATGCATTAGCGATGGAAATGAAAAGTTTGGATCGGGCTAAAAACGTTCTGAAGAACCGGGTCAACGCAATTGAAGATTTGATTAAAGCGCGACTTCGGTTAGGTCGATCGGTTCCGGGTTACGGAATGGTCGAAACGTTTGGTCATCGTCAATGGGTTAAAACAGTAGATGTGACGATGCTAGAAACGATAGCCGGCACATGTTTAAGCGAGCCTAAGTTAATCACACCGGCTGCAGCTGAACGGGCTGGTGTTTCAAAGGTTATGGTGAAATCTTTCACCGAGAAGCCCTCATCGGGTTTCAAATTAACAGAAGTAGATTTAGATAGAATGGCGAAAGGAATATTTGATGCCAATTAGTGTAATCACCCCTGTGGGGCGTATCGTATGGGGAAATCCTCTTAACGGTAAACAGAAAACGGACAATAACGGTCAACCTATGACGGGCGCTGACGGACTGCCAAAAATGGAATGGGCTTTCGGTCTTGCTGTTCCTAAAGATCAATTCGATGTGTCACAGAAACAAGGTGATCCTTCATTGAGTGCAGGAATGCAAACCGAGGCGGCCACATTGTTCCCACAAGGGGTTCCGCTTACGTTCGCTTGGAAAATGAAAGATGGTGATTTACCTGAACATTCTGCCAAAACCGGATGGGCTGGTTGTTATGTTATCGCTATTGCGACCCAAGCGGTTGCACCCCCAACTGGTCGCTTTGTGAATAATACTTTCACACCGATGGTTGAAGGTGTGAAGGCGGGTGACTATGTTAGAGCTGCCATTACGGTCAAGGCTCATCCGGGTAAAGCCGGAGCGATTGGGTCTAAAGCAGGGCTCTACTTAAACCCTGATATGGTTGATTTCGTTGGTTACGGTGAGGCTATCGTCTCTGGACCGGACGCCAACACATTATTCGGTGCTGCACCCCAGGCTGTTCTCCCTCCTGGCGCGTCTGCTACACCGATAGCTGCAGCGGGTGTCATGCCTGGGGCTCCCGCTGCAGCACCCCAAGCTCAAGGAATGCCCGCACAAGGGTTTTATCAGCCTCCGGGTTCGGTCCCAAACGGTGCAGTAGCTATGGGTGTCCCGGTCCAGCAATCGACCACTGTCCAATCACCAATGGGTGTTCCTGTCCAACCAGCACATGATTTCGTTCAGAACGCTGGAATGCCCGGTCAGGCTCCCGCCCAACAGCAAGGAATGCCCGGTCA
>JBALXL010000032.1:0-6215 GCA_036960805.1 Pseudomonadales bacterium | reverse complement strand
TAAATGGTAGACAAGTCTGTCTCCTCGTGTCAACATTATTTTATTTTTGAGAGTGCAGTGTATGTCGGAAAAGCGTCAACAACTGGTCGAAACAGCCTTTAAACTTTTCTACCGAAAAGGCGTTCATGCGGTTGGCATCAACGAGATTCTGGCCGAGACCGGCATCGCCAAAAAAACCCTGTACCACCACTTTTCCAGCAAGAGCGAACTGATATCCGCTGTCGTGACTTATCGCGACGAGTGCTTTTGCTGCTGGATTGAAGGGGAGCTGAATAAGGCCAAACCCGGTATGGCGCGAATTGACGCACTGTTTGACGCGCTGGACGACTGGTTTAACGATAGAGCCGTGGCACTGCTACCTTTCCGAGGTTGTTTTTTTATCAATGTCAGCGGCGAGTACAGCAATTTAGAAGATCCCGTGCATCAGCAGTGCTTGCGTCATAAAGACAAGATTGCAACGTTAATCAAGGCACAGGTCAGTACGTTAAATATTCAAGCCGATCAAATTCAGCGGCTGACGGATTCACTATGTCTGCTGAAGGAGGGTGCCATTGTGTTAGCACATGTCCAGGGTGATCGTAGTGCTGCTCAGAAAGCTAAATTGACTGCAGAAATATTGGTCAAAGCCTATAAATAAAAGCGTCCCTTTTTCTCCGAAAACTCCATAAAGAACTCTCTCCCTATTTCATGTATAATCACCGGCCTTGTTATCTTCTCGTAGTACATCATGAAATCAGTTACCTCGCTTTATTCCTACCCTAAATACTGGGCCGAGTGTTACGGCACTTCGTCTTTCCTTCCTATGTCACGTGCCGAAATGGACGAGCTTGGCTGGGACAGTTGCGACATTATTATTGTTACCGGCGATGCCTATGTGGATCACCCGAGCTTCGGCATGGCGGTGATTGGGCGGGCGCTAGAGGCGCAGGGTTATCGTGTGGGCATTATTGCGCAGCCGGATTGGCGCAGTAAGGATGCTTTCATGGAGCTGGGCGAGCCAAACCTGTTTTTCGGTGTGGCGGCGGGCAATATGGATTCCATGATCAACCGTTATACGGCTGACAAACGCCTGCGTCATGATGATGCATATACGCCGGGTAATGTCGGCGGTAAACGTCCGGATCGTGCGGTAACAGTGTATTCGCAGCGTTGTAAAGAAGCCTACAAACACACGCCGATTGTCATTGGTGGCATTGAGGCGAGCCTGCGACGTTTGGCGCATTATGATTACTGGACTGATGAAGTGCGGCGCTCGGTATTACATGATGCCACGGCTGATATGCTGGTTTACGGTAATGCCGAACGCGCTATCTGTGAGATTGCAGATCGACTATCGCGTGGTACCACGCTTGCTGAAATGATCGACATTCGCGGCACCGCGTTTTTCCGCGACAAGATGCCGGAAGGTTGGCAGGAAATTGATTCCACCCGTGTTGATGCACCGGGTAAAGTAGAAAAACATCTCAGTCCTTATCAGGATACTTCGGCGAAAACTGAAAGTTGTTCTAAAAAAGAGTCGGGCGAAGCTGCTGGCTATGATGCCGAAGGCGATTCCGCAATTGATGCAGATTTTGAAGGCGCGCAGGTTTTGACTATCGTACCGTCCACGGCGGCGGTTAAAAGTGATCCTGAAACCAGTTATATACGTCTACCTTCCTACGAGAAGGTACGTAATGATCCAGTTTTGTACGCTCACGTATCGCGTATTTTTCACCGTGAAACCAATCCAGGTAATGCTCGCGCACTAGTGCAGGCTCATGGCCAGCGTGACCTGTGGTTGAATCCGCCGCCGATTCCTCTGACCACTGAGGAAATGGATTGGGTATTCGATTTTAACTACCAGCGTGTGCCGCATCCAGCCTATGGCGATGCGAAAATCCCAGCGTATGAAATGATCCGTTTCTCGGTGAATATCATGCGCGGCTGTTTTGGTGGCTGTACCTTCTGTTCGATCACCGAACACGAGGGACGTATTATCCAAAGCCGCTCGGAAGAATCGATCCTGAAAGAAATCGAAACCATGCGTGATATCGTGCCGGGCTTTACCGGTACTGTTTCGGATTTGGGTGGGCCAACGGCCAATATGTATCGCCTGAATTGTAAGGATAAGAAGATCGAAGAAAGCTGTCGTCGACCTTCCTGTGTGTATCCGACGATTTGTAAAAACCTCGAAACCGATCATAAACACACGACGCAGTTGTACCGTAAAGCACGTGCTATTAAAGGTGTGAAGCGAGTGGCGATTGCCTCTGGCCTACGTTATGACTTGGCGATAGAAGATCCGGAATATGTACGTGAGTTGGTGACGCACCATGTTGGCGGCTATTTAAAGATCGCGCCTGAGCATACCGAAGACGGACCGCTCACTAAGATGATGAAGCCGGGTATGGGTGCCTATGACCGGTTCAAACAAATGTTTGAACAGTTCTCTAAAGAGGCAGGCAAGGAGCAGTATCTGATCCCTTATTTTATTGCTGCACACCCGGGCACGCGTGATGAGGATATGCTGAGTCTGGCGTTGTGGCTGAAAGCCAATAAATTCCGCCTCGATCAAGTACAGAATTTTTACCCCTCACCGATGGCGTCCGCTACAGCGATGTACCACAGTGAGCGTAATCCGCTGAAAAAAGTGGATTATAAAAGCGAACAAGTGTTAACGCCTAAAACCAAGGCTCAGCGCCAGCTGCACAAAGCCTTCCTGCGTTACCATGATCCCGATAACTGGGACATGTTGCGTGTAGCATTGAAGAAGATGGGGCGTGCGGATTTGATTGGTAGTGGTAAACACCAGTTGGTGCCTGAAGAACAGAAAGGCTACCGTAGTGCGCCGGGTAGTCAGCCAAAATTCAAAGGTCAGCGTGGGCTGACTCAGCATACCGGTTTGCCACCACGCCATCATGGTAAAAAAGCTAAGCCTGCTGCGCCTAAAGCCTCATTGGCTGACGCGAATACGGCTAAAGCGCCAGGCAAGAGTGCAGCTAAACCTGCTCGCAAGCGAGCGCCGGTTAAGGCTGGGCGGAAGTAGACAATTCTTCATGTCCGTTCGAGATGACAATATTATTGTGTCATCTCGTTTGTGCTCGCTTGCGGGTTACCAAAGGAAGAAATCTTTCCTGTAAGCAGCTTATCGTCTGACTCACTATTCAGGGAGTCGGCCTTTCCTTCCCCAAACAAATATCAGCAATGTAAGGCAAGCTAATAAAACCGGCCACGAACCCCATTTTGAATAGGGTGTATGCCCAGATGCTACTCGTACCGTGCCAGTAAGGTTTTGTTGAATAAAGGGCTCGGCCTGAACTTCGATTTGTCCGTAGTGATTGATGATCGCGGTGACACCGGTATTAGTGACACGAATTAAATAACGACCATTCTCAATTGCTCTCATGCGCGCCATTTGCAGGTGTTGTAGTGGCCCAGCGGACGTACCAAACCAACTGTCATCACTGATAGTGAGCAGTAGGTCACTTTGTTGCGCTAAATCTCTGACAAAATCAGGATAGACAATTTCATAGCAAATATAGGGGGCGATTTTTATCTCTCGGCTACCTATGTTGGCGATGAGTGGTGCTTGCTCGCTTGGCCCTGGGCGGAAGTCGGACATGGGCAGGTTAAAGAAATCAATGAGCCCACGTAATACTTGCTGAAGCGGTACATATTCGCCGAAGGGAACCAGCTTTTGTTTATGGTAAATACCGCTGCCTGAGCCAAGTGCTGTGATGCTGTTGTGATAGGTTTCTGTCTCATCATCATTAATTTTCCAGTAGGGGATACCGGTAATGACGGTGGCGCCGGATGGGTTGGCTAGTTCTGTGATGTCATCAAGAAAGGGTTTTGCTCGATCATAAAGCAGCGGCACGGCATTTTCTGGCCAGATGATGATGTCGCTGTCGAGATGGTTGGCTGTTTGTTGGTAAAGCAGCTGTAGCGTTTTGTTGCGCTGTTCGGGCTGCCATTTAAGATCCTGAGTGATGTTGGGTTGCACTAAGGTGACGCTAATCGATTGATCTTGTGTTTGCGTCCAGCTGATATTGGTGAGTAATAAGGAGACTAACCAGGGCATGATTAACAGGGCGCTGTAGAGAGCGCTGGTGAGGCTCAGTTTGTTTTTACGAAGCTCGATTATCAGCAGATAAAGCGTGCTGGCAGATAGGGCGACACTAAAGCTAATGCCATAAACGCCGAGCACAGGCGCTAATGATGCGAGTGCGGTATCGGTATGGGCATAGCCAGAAAACAACCACGGGAATCCTGTCAGAAACCAACTGCGTGACCATTCAAATAAGACCCACAAGGCGGGAAAAGCGAGCAGGTTGCCCAAGCGTTTGGCGCTAAAAAAGCGAGCGAAGATATAACCAAAAGAGGCGGTAAACGCCAGCGCTAGTGTGGCGACAAATAACAGAGTGAGAGCTGCCGCTAGTGGTGCGGGGGCATGCCCATAATCATGAATGCTGTGGTAAACCCATGATGCTCCTGCACCATAAAGGCCTAGACCGTATAACCAGCCTAGAGCAAGGCCTTGTTTTCTTGAGGCTTGTTGCAGGCTGAGGAGCAAGAGGGCCAGTGAGACAATACTCAGTGGCCAGAAGTTATAGGGAGCGAGGGCGAAGGGCGCAAGCAGGCCTGCGACGGGCGCGAGTATGTAGCTCCATTTAACGGAACCTTTAAGTCGGCTATTTTGATACATGGCGTTTTATGAGGCGGCGGATGAAACCTGCAAAATACGAATGCGGCGTTTGTCTGATGTAAGCACTTTAAAATTCAGTCCTGCAACTTCGATGCTTTCATTGCGGCTTGGCAGGCGGCCGAAGTGTTTCATGATAATGCCGCCAATGGTGTCGAATTCTTCTTCGCTGAAATCCAAGCTAAAATGTTCGTTGAATTCTTCAATGGGGGTGAGTGCGTTAACCAGCGTTTGACCGCTTTCGATAGGACGAATGAAAGCGTCTTCTTCGTCGGTATCAAACTCATCTTCGATTTCACCAACGATTTCTTCCAGCACGTCTTCAATGGTAATCAGGCCTGAAATGCCACCGTACTCATCAACCACCACGGCCATATGATAACGGTTGGTGCGGAATTCATTTAATAATTGTGTGAGACGTTTGCTCTCAGGAATAACGGTAGCCGCGCGTAAGATGTCTTTTACTTTGAACTTGTTGGCGTTATTGCTAAGAATCAGAGGCAATAAATCCTTGGCCAAAAGAATGCCGATGATTTCGTCGGGGTTGTCGCCAATCACAGGGAAACGCGAGTGACCAGACTTAATTATGAGTGGCAGGAAATCTTCTGGCTTGTCTGATTCTTTGACGACCGTCATTTGCGGACGCGGAATCATTACATCGCGAACCTGGAGGTCTGAAATCTCAATGGCGCCTTCAATAATATTAAAGGCAATGTTGTCGAGAAGATGGTTGTCCTGAGCTTGTCTCAGAAACTCTCTTACATCGTGAGGACTTTTAGGCTCATGGTTAAATGCCTTCGAGATTTTTTTCAGCCAGGATTTAGAATCCTGACTCTTGGTCGAATGATCGTCGCTCATGATGGCTGGTTTGCTAGCTCTTGATAGGGGTTGGGGAAGGCTAATTCACTTAATAATTGAATTTCCAGGCTTTCCATTTGATCGGCTTCTTCATCATCTAGATGGTCATAGCCTAACAGGTGAAGTACGCCGTGTACTATCATGTGAGCCCAGTGGGCTTGTAGGCTTTTGTGCTGTTGTTGTGCTTCATTGGCGACTACTTGCGCGCAAATGACGATGTCACCTAGCAATGCCTCGGCTTCTTCTTCAGGCAAACCTGGCGGTGCTTCAAAGGGAAATGATAGCACGTTGGTGGGGCCTGATTTATGTCGATAGGTTTCGTTAAGCTCGCTGATGGTTTGCTCGTTAACTACCTGAATGCTGAGTTCCGGGAAAGGGGCTGCATCAAGCTGGTTGCTTAGCACCTGTTGTACCCATTGTTCGATATTTGCTGCCGTTGGCACGTCATCGGCACCGCTGACATCTTCGAAAGAAACGATCGATTCGTTTAGAGGCTCGCTCACGACTTTTTTTTCTCAGCAGGATCGAGGTTGTGATTCGGCGCATCGCTGTTGGCTTCGTCGAAGCTGTCATAAGCTTCAACAATACGTTGTACAAGGGTGTGGCGTACCACGTCTTGTGATTTGAAATAGGTGAAGCCGATTTCCTTGATGTCATCGAGCACTTCGATAGCGTG
>JBALXL010000031.1:0-6237 GCA_036960805.1 Pseudomonadales bacterium | reverse complement strand
TCCTTCTGTATTATTCTTTCTTTGGTTAATTGCTGGATGATGTTATTTCCATGAAGTGGCTTTGGGTATTGCTAGTTGTTTTTATTGTTGGTCTGCAATACCGCCTGTGGGTTGGTGAAAACAGTTTGGCCGAGTTGTGGGGTGTGAAGGCTAAAATTGAAGCCCAGGATGCCATTAATACAGATTTGCAGGCCCGTAACGATGCACTCAAAGCCGAAGTGGCTGATCTCAAACAAGGCCTTGAGGCCATTGAAGAAAGGGCTCGGAGCGAACTTGGCATGATCAAAGATAATGAAACGTTCTATCAGTTAGTCACACCTGCTACTCCGCAAAAATCCACAGCTGTTCAGGATCAATCTCAATGACTACTGCAAGCTGCTGGGTGGTAGTACCTGCTGCGGGTATTGGTTCGCGTATGCAGGCTAATCGGCCTAAACAATACCTGCCATTGGCTGGCACCACCGTGCTGGAATACACCCTCAGGCAATTGCTTGCCCACCGAAAGGTAAAAGGCCTGATTGTTAGTGTTGCCGAGCATGACGAATATTGGCCTGTACTGAAAATCGCCGGTGACTCTCGTGTGATCGCTGTAGCCGGTGGACAGGAACGTTGTCACTCGGTGCTAAATGGTCTTAAAAAACTGATGGCCTATGCTGGTCCGGCTGACTGGGTCATGGTGCATGATGTCGCCCGTCCTTGCTTGAGTCATGACGAGCTAGATAGTTTGTTTGATGCCGCTGAAACAAAGACTGCCGATGGTTTTGTGCTGGGTATGTCGGTCCGCGATACCATGAAACAGACAACTTGCGAGGGCATTGTGGAAGACACACCTGATCGCAACTGTCTTTGGCATGCATTTACGCCACAGATGTTTCGTCTTGGCGAGTTACTAGCGGCGATTGATGCTTGCCTACAGGATGGCAAATTAGTCACCGATGAGGCTTCAGCGATGGAGCAATGCGGACACTCGGTACAGATGGTTTCGGGTAGCGCCAATAATATAAAAATTACTCGGCCAGAGGATTTGCCCTTGGCTGAGTTTATTCTCGGTGAACGAACAAAATAGTTTTGTTATCCCGACCAGAAGGGAGGGATCTTGTTCGTGGGGAAGATTTCTCCCTGTGGTCGAAATGACATTATCAATGAGGAAGTAGAGTGCGAATTGGACACGGTTTTGATGTACACCGTTTTGGTGAATCACAAACGGATACTGAAATAACCATTGGTGGTGTGAAAATCGCCAGTGATCGGCCACTACTGGCGCATTCCGATGGTGATGTGCTGGTTCATGCGTTGTGCGATGCCCTGTTGGGCGCGGCAGCAATGGGTGATATTGGCGAACATTTCCCCGATACCGATGCGCAATACAAAGATGCCGATAGCCGGGTGTTGTTACGCCATGTCATGGCGAGTTTAAAGCAGGCGGGTTATCAGCTGATTAATGCCGATATTACCTTGGTAGCGCAGGCGCCTAAAATGGCGCCACATAAAGCACAAATGCGGAACTATTTGGCCGCTGACATGGCCTGTGAGCTCGGTCAGCTGAATATCAAAGCCACCACCACTGAAGGCCTGGGTTATACCGGTCGCAAGGAAGGTATCGCCTGTCATGCAGTTGTTTTGTTAGGGGCTATTTCTTAATGTCTGAATCAATTCCAGCTCCAATGTACCCCTTAACCTGTGAATACGCCCATGGCGGTCCTCAAATTGAAGGCCTGTTGCGCGGCACGCCTGCCGATTTTAAAGTGGATGAAGTGTTAGGCTTTGAGCCTAGCGGTGAAGGCGAGCACGAATTTCTGCATATACGTAAAACCGGTCTTAATACCGCGCAGCTTGCTAAAGATATTGCTCGTGTGGCGAGAGTTAAACCGATGGACGTGGGCTACGCAGGCCTTAAGGATAGACATGCGGTGACCACGCAATGGTTTAGTGTTTATCGCCCCAAAGGCGATGCAGTTGACTGGACGCAGCTAGAAAATGAGCAGGTTGAATTGCTGCTAGCGAGCCGTCATCAGCAAAAATTGCGCCGTGGTCAGCATGCCGCCAATGCTTTTTCCTTAAAACTTATCGATTGCACCGGTGATTTTGATCTTCTTGAGCAGCGGTTCAAGCAAATTGAAACACAAGGCGTGCCAAATTATTTTGGCCTACAACGTTTTGGTTTTGGTGGTGGAAACCTTGCTGCAGCTCAGCGCTTACTTGTCGACAAGCAGCCGGTACGTAACAAGCAACTGCGAGGTATGTATTTATCAGCAGCGCGCTCATATCTTTTTAATCAGGTTCTACGGGCTCGTATTGAAGAAGGCAGTTGGTTAAATTTTGAAGAGGGTGATGTCGCATTAGCTAATAATGAAGGCGTGGCGCAACAATCACCAACGGGGCCTCTGTGGGGACGTGGACGATTGGCTTCAGGGCAGCGGATTGGCGAATTGGAAACAGAAATTATCGAAAAATTTGCCGATTGGTGTCATGGCCTTGAGCACGCGGGTTTAAAACAGGAGCGTAGACCGTTATGCTTGCCCGTCACCGATTTAAACTGGTCGGTTGATTTAGATAAGAGTGATTCAAAGAATAAAACAATTACGGTGGCGTTCAGTTTGCCTGTGGGGGGCTATGCTACCAGTGTGATTCGCGAAGTGGTTAATTATCGTGAACCGGAGCGTGGTCGACCGCAACGTGAGGGTTAAATCGGGAAACGCTTTGGTTATCTGTATATGGGGGACAGGGCTTGACTAATAATGATCTAAGCGGCATTGGCATGACCTCGCGGCGTACACGCGAGCGTCTTATTAGCCGTCTGCGTGAGGAAGGCATAACCAATGAATCGGTGCTCAATGTTATTCTTAACACGCCGCGACATATCTTTTGTGATGAGGCTCTAGCCCACCGCGCCTATGAAGATACCGCCTTACCTATCGGTTTCAATCAAACTTTATCCCAACCCTATATTGTTGCCCGTATGACCGAAGCTCTGCTATCCATGGGGCGGCCTAAACGAGTACTCGAAGTGGGTACCGGTTCTGGCTATCAAACCACTATTCTGGCTCAGTTAGTGGATATGGTTTTTACAGTTGAGCGCATTGAGCCATTACAAGTGCAAGCGCGTTCTAGGATTGATCAACTGGGTCTGCGCAACGTCAAAATGAAGCATTCAGATGGCGGCATGGGCTGGCCTGAAAAAGCCCCTTTTGATGCCATTATTGTGACGGCTGCACCGCGTGAAGTGCCCGAAGAGCTACTTCAGCAGCTGGCACCGAATGGTCGATTGGTGATCCCCGTAGGGCCGGATGAACAGCAAGATTTGATGTATATTCAGCGCGATGAGAAGGGTGGCTTTCAGCGCCATGTCTTGGAAGCAGTGCGTTTTGTGCCTTTATTAGGCGGAGTGATTAAGTAATATGGCAGGGACTGAGCCAGTGGCTGAAATTGAGTTACAACAAAACAATAAACCTAATCGTATTGGTCTATTTTTCAAAGGCATGGCCATGGGTGCGGCAGATGTAGTGCCTGGCGTTTCTGGCGGCACGGTAGCGTTTATTACCGGTATTTACGAAGAGTTGATCAACTCATTAACCTCCTTTAATTTAAAGGCTGTGAGGCTGTTGCTGAGCGGTAATATCAAAGCCGTCTGGCAACATGTTAATGCGACGTTTTTGCTGGTGTTGTTTGGCGGTATTCTGACCAGTATTTTTTCACTCACCAAATTTATTAGCTGGGCACTCAATACCCACCCTAAACTCGTTTGGGCTTATTTCTTTGGTTTGATTGCAGCCTCAGTGGTTCTTATTGGTCGACAAATTAAATTTTCACAGTGGTCCAATGCTGCGGTGTTTGTATTAGCGGCCTGGTTGGCCTTTGAGCTCACCCGGCTGTCCAGCGTGGCCACCACTCCAAGTCAGCTATTTTTCTTTGTGGCTGGCGCGATAGCCATTTGCGCGATGATCTTGCCCGGTATATCCGGCAGCTTTATTTTGTTGTTATTAGGTATGTATCAGCCAGTCATCGACGCTGTGCATAACTTTAATGGCCTGATACTCGGTACCTTTGCGCTGGGTTGCGCCACCGGGTTACTGAGTTTTACCCACCTAATATCCTGGTTGTTACGGCACTACCATGCGGCAACACTGGCCGCTTTGACGGGCTTTATGCTGGGTTCACTAAATAAGGTTTGGCCTTGGAAGGCCTCGTTTGAAGATACGATTGATAGCAATGTCTGGCCATCGCAATATCAGCTGTTAACCCATTCTGATCCACAGATAGTAGGTGTGGTGCTGGCGGTGTGTCTGGGGTTGTTGACGATATTTGTGATTGACCGTGCGAGTTATGGCAAGCCGTCGGACTAAGTCTCCAGCCTGTTTTTTGAACGGGCGCTGTTTGATTCGCACTCTATTTTGCGGGTTATTGCTTTGCTTGTTCAGCGCTTGCTCCAGTAATAATTACGCGCCCATCAGTAATCTGGAACGGCCTAAAACGGTAACCAAAGGCAGTTATGTTGTGCGTAAGGGCGATACGTTATTTTCTATTGCCTGGCGTTATGGTCGTGATTATCGCGAATTGGCTAAATCTAACGGTATTCGTTGGCCTTATACCATTTTTTCGGGTCAGCGAATCAGTTTGTCAAAACGCCGAGCTAGTACTAAAAAGTGGACGCCAACGGCAAGTAATCAACCGATAAAGAAACCGCTTCAAAAGAATACGCAGAAGCAAACAACACAACAAAAGAAAAAGGCGCAGGTAAAATCTCAGCCGCTGATTACCAAAGGGCCTATAGTCTGGTATTGGCCAGCCAAAGGCCCGATTATCAGTAAGTTCTCCGGCAGTAACAAAGGCATTGATATTAAGGGCAAAACAGGCCAGTCGGTCAATGCCGCGGCGGCTGGTACCGTGGTCTATGCAGGCAGCGGCCTAGCTGGTTACGGTAATTTGATCATCATCAAACACTCGGAAGTTTTCTTGAGTGCCTACGCTCACAACAAGAAAATCTTGGTGCGAGAGAAAAATAAAATTAAAGCTGGCGCGAAAATTGCCGAAATAGGTTCTAGTGGGGCGAGTGAAACTAAATTACATTTTGAAATACGTAAAAATGGTAAACCAGTTAACCCGCTCTGGTACTTGCCTAAATAGGCTGGTATAAAGTCACAACAAAACAATAAAAGGCTGAAGTTACTTTAATAAATGAAGCTAACTATGTGAAAAAAGTATGTTTTTTTTAAAAAACAGGTTCACATCTAAAACTTTAGCTATTAGTATTTGAGTGACTTGGGGTTTTCAATAATTAAGGATTAAGGCTATGGTCGACTCAGAAGGGATCACTCTTGACGATGATGCTGTTGAAAGTAAACAGGATAAAATCGGTAAAGGAGATAAAGCCAAGGACGACCTAGGCAGTAAAAAATCCCTGGATGCCACTCAGCTATATCTCAACGAGATTGGCTTCTCTCCGCTGTTAAGTGCCGAAGAAGAGGTTTATTACTCTCGTCTGGCCTTATCGGGTGATGAAGCTGGCCGTAAGCGCATGATTGAAAGTAACCTGCGCCTGGTTGTTAAGATTTCCCGACGTTATGTAAACCGTGGTCTGACGCTGCTGGATTTGATTGAAGAGGGTAACCTCGGTCTGATTCGTGCCGTTGAGAAATTCGATCCGGAACGCGGCTTCCGTTTCTCTACTTACGCCACCTGGTGGATTCGCCAAACCATCGAACGTGGATTGATGAACCAAACGCGAACTATCCGTCTGCCAATCCACGTCGTCAAAGAACTTAACGTTTACCTGCGTGCTGCTCGTGAACTAACTCAGAAACTGGATCATGAACCAACGGCTGAAGAAATCGCCGAAATGCTGGATCGTCCGGTTGAAAATGTAAAACGCATGCTCAAGTTGAATGAGCGTGTTACTTCTATCGATGCCCCAATGGGTGGCGATTCTGAAAGAACGATGGTGGAAAACATCACTGGTGAGAACATCACCGACCCATCTGAATTACTGCAAAACTCCAACCTGCATGGCAACCTAACAGAATGGCTATCGGAATTGACTGACAAGCAGAGCGAAGTAATTGCGCGTCGTTTTGGATTGCTGGGCCATGAAATGAGCACTTTGGAAGAAGTTGGTGCAGAAATTGGCCTGACTCGTGAGCGTGTTCGCCAGATTCAAGTTGAAGCACTTAAGCGTCTGCGTAGCCTGATGGAAAAAGAAGGTTTGAGCAGTGAAGTACTGTTTAGTCAGTAGCGTTAAAA
>JBALXL010000030.1:0-6358 GCA_036960805.1 Pseudomonadales bacterium | reverse complement strand
TGGCGCTGATGATAAAGAAAACCAGCATTTCTTACAAGGATATAGATCAAGTAAACACGCGCGCAAAGCACTAAAAACAATGGCCATGTTGCGCGAACCACATCCGCAGACAATAAAAAAAGCCCGATATCGTAAGATACCGGGCTTTTGAAACTGCATTGCTGCAGCCAAATAATTAACGCTTGGAGAACTGTGGCTTCTTACGTGCTTTACGCAGGCCAACTTTCTTACGCTCAACTTCACGTGCATCACGAGTAACATAACCCGCACTACGCAGCTCAGGACGAAGAGACTCGTCATAAACCATCAGTGCACGAGTAATACCGTGACGGATTGCACCAGCTTGACCTGAGTTACCACCACCTTTAACAGTGACGTTAACGTCAAAGGTTGCAACCTTATCAGTAAGTTCTAACGGCTGACGTACAACCATACGAGATGTTGGACGGCCAAAGTACTCATCAAGAGGAGCGCCGTTAACAGTGATTTTACCGGTTCCTTGAACCAGATAGACACGAGCCGTAGACGTTTTACGTCGACCAGTACCATAGTATTGAGTAGCTGACATATTGTTTCGCCTACCGGTTAGTTAAGTTCAAGAGCTACAGGCAACTGCGCAGTATGCGGGTGATCAGTACCCGCATAAACTTTCAGTTTTTTGCGCATCGCGCGACCCAAAGGATTTCTAGGCAGCATACCTTTAACAGCGAGTTCAATCACACGCTCAGGAGCAGCAGCAATCAGCTCATTAAAGGAAGCCGATTTCAATCCACCAGGAAAGCCCGTGTGACGATAATACATCTTGTCAGTAGCTTTTTTACCGGTAACGCGGATTTTCTCCGCATTGATAACGACAATATAATCACCTGTGTCCACATGTGGTGTGTACTCAGGCTTATGCTTGCCACGCAGGCGGCTAGCCAGTTCCGTTGCCAAACGACCTAAAGTTTTATCGGTCGCATCAACAACATACCAGTCGCGCGTAACAGTTTGAGGTTTTGCAGTATATGTTTTCATGTAATAGTTAGTCTTTGTCCATTCCTACAAGTGAGCGCGGGATTTTACGCGAACAAAACAAACTAGACAAGCGACAATTCGATTTATTTGCCAGTGTGATAATCGCTATGCCTCGCTTCCAAAACATCACTTAAGGCTTGTGGGCCCGCGCCAAATACTCATGCGATTGCATTTCCAGCAGACGGCTTTGAGTGCGCTCAAATTCAAACCCTAAGCGCCCCCCCGAATACAATTCTACTATTGGCACAGCCGCAGAGAGGATCAATTTAACGTTGCGATCATAAAACTCATCGACCAGATTAATAAAGCGTCGCGCCTGATCATCCTTACTCCCCCCAAGCACCGGCACATTACCAACCAGCACCGCATGATAAAGCCGCGCTATCTCAATATAATCATTTTGACTGCGCGGGCCATCACACAACTCGGCAAACTCAAACCAGACAATATCATCATCACAACGCACAGTGCTGAGCTTGCGGCCTTCAATTTCGACCAGCTCACCCTCAGTAATGGTTTCAATATCCGGCGCCAACTGCATAAAGCTATCCAGCAAACTAACATCCGCCTCTTTATCTAACGGGCAATGATAAATTTCTGCGCGCTCCAACACTCGTAACCGGTAATCCACACCACCATCTACATTTAAAACATCAGCATTCTGCTTTAGTAACTCAATCACAGGCAAAAAACGTTGTCGCTGCAAACCATTTTTATACAAATCATCGGGCACGATGTTAGATGTCGCCACCAGAGTCACGCCGAGACGAAACAATTCTTCCATCAAACCACCAAGAATCATGGCGTCAGTAATATCGGAAACAAAGAATTCGTCAAAACAGATCACTCGGTTATCGGCTTTCATTTCTCGAGCCAATATCTGTAATGGGTTTTTCTGCCCAGCCAACTCTTTGAGTTTACGGTGCGCCATCTGCATAAAGCGGTGAAAATGCACTCGCATTTTTTGCTCAAAGGGCAAACTGTCGTAAAAGGCATCCATCAAATAAGTTTTACCGCGCCCAACGCCACCCCAGAAATACAATCCCTTCGGCGAAACCGCAACTTCTTGACGCTTAAATAATTTCTTTAGCAGCGAACCGTTATTAGCAGGCTCCGTTGACATCAGTTGGTCAAACACGCCCTGTAATCGTTGAACAGCCTCAGCCTGTGCGGCGTCAGGCTGTAGCAAACCTTCATCAAGATCATGTTGATAGCGTTCCGACGGTGTCATAAAACATCCAAACCTGTGTAGTAGCAATGGCACAGGACTTTACCTGCAAGCTCGCAAATTGGCAATAATGCACCCTGTTTCAACCCCTCAAGATAAAAGTCGTCATTTCCTCATATTTTAAATACCGATTCAGCTTTGATTCAGGTTCAACCTCGTATTGTGGATGACAGAATCAAACACATAACCCCAACCAAGGTTAAGACGATGAAAAATAAAACAGCCGTTAAAACAAAAATCACCGCGTTCTTTGTTGCTGCCACACTGGCAACGCCGTTAGCCTTTGCCGGTTACAAAGACAATCATGATTACGCTCGAGTGGTCAGTGTCGAGCCCATCACTAAAACCATTCGTGTTAGCACGCCTCGTCAGGAATGCTGGCAGGAACAGGTATCTCATTATGAGAACGCCAAACAACGCTCTGCTACACCCACCATCGTGGGTGCGGTAATCGGCGGATTAATTGGCAATAAACTAGGCAAAAACAGTGACGCACGAAAAGGCGGTTTATTAGTTGGCTCGATTCTGGGCGGTTCCATAGGCCGCGACATTGGCCGTAGAAATGCAGATCCAGGTCATCAGTACTACACCACCGAGCAACAGTGCGAAACTTACCAGGATTATCACGAAGAAGAACGGGTTACTGGCTATCACGTTGGTTATAAATACCACGGCAATGTGTATCACACCCAAACCAATAACCACCCAGGTAAGCGGATAAAAGTCAGAGTAACCGTCACCCCTATTGAGGAATACTAACGCTACATTAAAGTAATGCTAAGACAGAAAGTCAGGCAGTTAATCCTATTAAACGCTAAACTGCCTGACAGCATTGACCACAGGATCACCCCATGACATTAAAATCGCTCGTTACAACATGCTTACTGTTTGGCTGCCTGGCAACATCAGCGCAAGCCTTCAGTACAGACTATGGGCATGGTGATCGTTTTTTTGACAACCAAACTGGTAATTTCGGTTTCCAAGGCAACAACCTTTATAGTACCGATAACAACAAGCCTTGGCTGCTATCAGCTGAGCGCGCATATATATCAAAGGCTCAAGCCATTGATATCGCCAGACAACGCACCAACGGCAAAATACTGTCGGCGGACCTAGTACGAAGGGAACAACACGCATTCTATAAGATCAAAGTGCTGACAGATCAAGGCCGTATCAAAACTCTGCGTATCAACGCACAGACAAACAACAGATAACCACACCTCATGCGCGCACTTATCGTTGAAGACGAACCCCAGCTACAGCAACAACTGGCCGACGCGCTAACACAAAGCGGTTACAGCATTGATCAAGCCATCGATGGCGCAGAGGGTCTATATTTCGGCAATGAATTTAACTACGACATTGCCATCATTGATCTGGGGCTGCCAAAACTCGATGGCATTGCATTGATTCAACAATTACGCGCCAACGGCCGCGACGTACCGGTCCTTATCCTTACCGCACGCGACAACTGGCAAGACAAAGTTGAAGGTCTTGAAGCCGGCGCGGACGACTATTTGGCCAAACCCTTCCACATGGAAGAGTTACTGGCGCGGTTAAACGCCCTGATTCGCCGTGCAGCAGGCCAGGCAGACGCATCAATAAAGATGGGCTACCTGCTACTCAATACACGCACCCAGCAGGTGCTTTCCCGCGAACAACCGGTAACCCTCACCGCTTATGAATATAAGGTGCTGGAGTATTTAATGCTTAATCCGCAAAAGGTAATCTCCAAAACTGAGCTGACGGAACACATCTACGCTCAGGACTATGACCGCGACAGCAATGTCATCGAGGTATTTATTGGTCGACTACGCAAAAAACTCGATCCAAACAACGCGGCCAACCCTATTGAGACGCTGCGCGGCCGAGGCTATCGCCTGAATCTTGCCGATACAGCGAAATGATCATTCGTTCTATTAATAGCCGCCTATTATTATCACTTACTCTGTTCGTCGTTCTGTCACTGGGTTTAAGTGGTTACGCCCTTGATCGCGCCTTTCGTAGCAGTGCTGAAACAGCCCTCGAAGAAAAATTAAAAGCACATTTCTACGCTCTGCTGGCAGATACCAACGCCGAACAGGGCCAACTAATCATGCCGGACGCACTACAGGACCCACTATTTAATCGCATTGAGTCAGGCCTTTATGCTGTCATTAATGATGCCAACGGCAATGAACTATGGCGCTCAGCTTCAGCCATTACACTTGCAGCATTACCAACCCCAGCAGCCCAAGTTGGCCACTTCCAGTTAACTGCCCCCATCGACCAACAAAAGGATGCACTATTCACGCTCAGTTACGGCATTATTTGGGAGCTTGAAAGCGGCGAAGAACGCCAGTATCACATCCACCTGCTACAGAGTGCGCAACCCGTTATTGCTGAAATATCAGAATTCAGGTCATCACTATGGCGCTGGTTCAGTGCCATCGCTATTGTACTGCTACTGATTCAAGGCTCGATCATGCGCTGGGGACTTCGGCCATTACGCAAACTGGCCAGCGAACTGCAAGCTATCGAAACTGGCCAACAGAACCAGCTCACTGGCGACTACCCCAGCGAACTGGAAAATGTTACCCATAACCTGAACCTGCTGATCAATAACGAACGTCGACAACGTCAACGTTATCGCGACACCTTAGCGGATCTTGCTCACAGCCTGAAAACGCCGCTGGCTATTCTGCGCGGCCTCGGCGACGGGCCAGACAAACAACAGAACCTTGACGAACAAATCACCCGCATGGATGATATTATCAGCCACCAGCTACAGCGCGCTGGCAGCCACGCTGTCGCACACACATTATCCATGCAGCCACTCCCTCTAGCGCCACTCGTCGACAAATTACTACGCTCTCTAAACAAGGTTTATGCAGACAAGGCCATTAACAGCCAGCAGCAGATCGACCAACACATCAGCCTGCGTGCAGATGAACGCGACCTGATGGAAGTGCTTGGCAACCTGCTTGATAACGCTTTCAAAGCCTGCCAACAACAGGTAATCGTACGATCCGACACCACGATCAGCGCTAACGAAACTCACCTCAACATTTATATAGAAGACGATGGTGATGGCATAGCCACCGAACAACGTGATGCGGTATTACAGCGCGGGGGCCGCGCAGATACCCAGCACCTGGGGCAAGGCATTGGTTTATCAGTAGCGCAAGACATCCTTAACAGCTATCAAGCACAATTACATATCGGCAACTCGGAATTAGGTGGCGCAAAAATTCGTATCGAATTCCCCTTTGCATAAACGGTCATAAGCAAACAGCTAGATAACCTACACTTAAAACCATGAATTCAAATCCCGACCTCAACAACCTACTGCCCGCCTCGGCCCTGCTCATCGTGCTTATGCTGATAACAGCCTATGGGTTTTGGCTGGCCCTGC
Source organism: Pseudomonadales bacterium (assembly GCA_036960805.1). GTDB lineage: Bacteria > Pseudomonadota > Gammaproteobacteria > Pseudomonadales > IMCC2047 > IMCC2047. Next base: position 719 of record JBALXL010000030.1, on the reverse strand, counting down.
GCGGCCTCAAACACTGCTGTAAATTACACGCCGTTAAAGGCTGTAGCCTCACCTGCTGTGGCAGCCTGCTAAGTTGCATCGGTATTCTATTAATCGCTATCGCCATTAACATTATCAGTTATGCACGCCTCACCCACGAACAGCCGGTGGCAGAACTTCAGTTCAGACAAATCGCCCCACAAAAATACATCGCCTCTATCACCTTTATAGAAGAACAACGCCAACAGGAATTCGAAATTAATGGTGATGAGTGGCAGCTTGATGCCAAGGTCTTAAAGTGGCATGGTTATGCCAACCTGATGGGATTTAATGCCCACTACAAACTACATCGCTTATCGGGTCGCTTTCAATCAGTGCAGCAAACCCGCAGCAAGCCCGCCTCCGCACATGATCTAAACGCCGAACCGGGCCTGGATATATGGGGTTTTGCAAAACGATACCCGCAACTACTGCCATTAGTGGACGCCTATTATGGCAGCGCCGTTTTTTTACCGATGCATGACCAGGCCCACTTCAAAGTATCGATGACACAAAATGGCTTGATTGCCAGACCGGTCGATAGCAATACCGCGACACAACTGCGGTCGTGGTAGGCTCTCTATAAAAGGTGTCATATCAGTCACACTTCAGTGTAAAATCGTTCTGCGCTAAACGCCGTATAAATTATTCGCACCAAATTAAGCCCGCCATCTGGAGACACAATGAGCACAGTAGATACC
>JBALXL010000029.1:0-6521 GCA_036960805.1 Pseudomonadales bacterium | reverse complement strand
GTGCTGCTGTGGATTTATCCTGCGCCGCTGCGCGCTCTGTCGTCGGATAGTGAGGATGACCTTGATGATATGGGGGATGGTTCTCGCGCCAAAGAACAGTTGGATGGCGGTCGTAAACAAGCCGAACGATTTGATGACAGTAAGGAAACTGATGGCCTGTTAGTGTTCAAGCTGGAGTGTCTGTTCAGCTGGGCCGAACAGGTAGAGCTGGATCGCTGTCAGGAAGAAGATCTCGATGAGGACTCAGCGGCGGCTGAAGATCTTGATATTATTACCTTGTCGAAGAAGCGACGCGCTGGAGCGGCGAAGCTTAAATTCGATATGGATCTGCCCGCGGCTCAAAACGATGACCTGCCACTCGGTGATGGTATTCGGTTGCCGGAGTGGGATTATCGCAAACAAGCGATGATCAAAGATTACTGTCTGTTGCAACCGATGCTGGCTGACAAAGCAATGCCAGCGGCTATTCCAGAGTATCTGCGCCACCAGGCACGTGTTTTAAAAAATCGCTTCAGCATGCTGCGCCCGCAACATACCTGGCAGCGTCGTCAGCCCTATGGTGATGAAATTGATCTCGATGCCTGGCTTGATTTAAAAACCCAACCGCTGCGCTCTCAAGAGCATCAAGATTTATATTGTGCTCGCAACAAGCCGCAGCGTGATCTGGCCTGCCTGTTGCTGGCAGATTTGTCGATGTCCACTGATGCCGGGCTTGGCGCTAATGGAGACTCTGAGCAGCGCGTTATCGACGTGATACGCGATTCCATGGTGCTGTTCGCCGAAGCGCTGTCCGGCACAGGTGATCCCTTTGCGATCTATGGATTTTCTTCTGTCAAGAATAAGCAGGTGCGTTACCAGCTGTTAAAGAATTTTTCCGAACCCTACGGCGATGAGGCACGAGGCAGGTTGCTGGCCGTTAAGCCGGGCTTTTATACCCGCATGGGGGCGGCCATTCGCCAATCCACGGAAATACTGAAATCACAAAAAGCTCAGCAGCGCTTGCTGCTGATTCTGTCTGACGGCAAGCCCAACGATATTGATCGGTACGAGGGGCGCTATGGCATTGAGGATACGCGCCGGGCTGTGCTGGAAGCCAAGAAACAAGGGCTGCAGCCGTTTTGCGTCACCATTGACGAAACCGGTAATGATTATCTGCCCTATCTGTTCGGTGAACAGGGTTATGCCGTGGTCAATGACCTCGCGCGTTTGCCTGTGTTACTACCCAAACTCTATTTGAATCTAACAGGCGTTGTTGCCTGAATTCCATGAAGGAAAAGTGAAGATGACTAACGACATCCATTATTTACCGCAGGGGCGGGAAATCGAAATTTTTCAAACCGCCGCTAGCAACCGCTTGCCAGTGCTGATCAAGGGCCCGACCGGTTGCGGTAAAACCCGTTTTGTCGAGTATATGGCGGCAGAGCTAGGGCGACCGTTACACACGATCGCTTGCCATGATGATTTGACGGCGGCGGATCTGGTCGGACGACATTTGATCGGCAGTGATGGTACCTACTGGCAGGATGGCCCGTTAACACGAGCCGTGCGTGAAGGTGGCATCTGTTATCTGGATGAAGTGGTCGAAGCGCGCAAGGACACCACCGTGGTATTGCACCCGCTTTCGGATCACCGCCGAGTATTACCTATCGAGCGCACCGGTGAGCTAATCCAAGCGCATCCCGATTTTATGTTGGTGATTTCCTATAACCCGGGCTACCAGAATCTGATAAAAGGCCTTAAACCCAGTACTCGGCAGCGTTTTGTGGCGATGAGCTTTGACTATCCGAGTCCTGAGCGTGAGGTAGTGATCGTATGTCAGGAGTCTGGCATCGACAAAAAAACGGCTCAGCAATTAGTAGCTTTGGGCAATGATTTGCGTCGCCTTAAGGATCATGATTTGGAGGAGGCTGCGTCCACGCGGTTGTTAATTTATGCCGCCATGATGATTCGGTCAGGGTTAACTCACGCTGAAGCCTGTACCGCTTGCTTGGCTCAGCCCTTATCCGATGAGCCGGAGACTTTGGCCGCCATTGAGCGGCTGATTCAGGCGCACTTTTAATAGCAAATGAGAGATGACACGATGACCGTTGTTACAGTGACGCCTAATATTTCCGGTCAGCTTGCTGCTCATGAGCGGCCTACACCAGCGAATATTGCCGTGTGGATATTAATCTGGGCCGAGTTAACCGAGTTTGCGTTGTTTTTCATCGTTTACCTGGTGGTACGAGCTCATAACCCCGAGCTTTTTGCTGCGGGCCCTTTACGGTTAAACACGCTGGCGGGTGCGCTGAATACGTTGGCGTTGCTGTCGAGCAGTTATTGTGTGGCAAGGGCGATGTTTGCTATCAGAAGCGGACGTCGTAAAAAGTGTCTGAAGTGGCTGGCGTTGACGCTGGTGATGGGATTGACCTACTGCGGCATCAAGGCCTGGGAGTATCAGTGGAATGGGTCGCAGGGCATTGATTCACGCACCGATCTGTTTTTTACGCTCTACTACTATTTGACTTTCAACCACCTGTTACACGTACTGGTGGGCATGTGCACTATCGGCTGGGCGATGTTACGCACCCACTGGGGCGCTTTCGACCAACATCAGCATGAAGGGCTGGAAGGTGCTGCTTGCTACTGGCATATGATTGATCTGGCCTGGATTATTATTTTTCCACTGCTCTATGTGCTTCGGTGAGGGTGCATAAATGAAGATTTTAAAAGTCATATTCGGGGATGATGAAAACGACAAGTTTGCCATGACAGAACGACGCTGGCTGATTTGCGTTTGGTTGATGCTGTTGGCTCTGACGCTGATGAGTACCTTTGTCGCAGAGTCGGCTGATCCGGCTGTGTGGACGGTGCTGTTTGTTAGTATAACGGTCACTCTCAAAGGTCAGCTGGTGATAGATCGGTTAATGGGGTTGCGACATGCCAACCCTCTTATCAGAGGGCTGATGCTGTCATATTTTTACGTCTTAGCGTTGTTGATTGTTTGGGCGTTGCTGTTTCCTGAGCAGTTAGCCTGGTTGACGACGCTTTGATTCGTGTCGGGACATTTTCGAATGGACTAATAAACACTGAAATTTATATGTTGTCGTTGGATGCCCGGTTAAATAGCAAGCGCAGTATATGGGGCGTGCGTTATAGGCGTATTCAGTGAATAAGTCGTGAATTATATGCTGCGCTAGCCGGTGGCGAACGGTTTGAACGGCGACCTTAATCTGCTAATATCCCCGTCCGTTAAATTTGAATTTTAGATGCAGTCAGCGTCATCGCAGGAGTAGAACATGGCCTCACGAGGTGTAAACAAAGTAATTCTGGTTGGCAATATGGGCCAGGATCCGGAAACTCGCTATTTGCCATCTGGCGGCGCCGTGACAAACATCACTCTTGCCACCTCAGAGACTTGGAAAGACAAAACCAGTGGCCAGCAGCAGGAACGTACCGAATGGCACCGTGTGGTGTTCTTTAATCGTTTAGGCGAAATTGCTGGTGAATACCTGCGCAAAGGCTCGAAAGTTTATATTGAAGGCTCTCTGCGTACGCGTAAATGGCAAGGTAAGGACGGTCAAGACCGTTACACTACTGAAATTGTTGCCAGCGAAATGCAAATGCTCGATAGCCGCGGTGGAGATTCAGCCGGTGGAGGTCAGTATCAGCAACAAGCGCCACAACAACAATCGGCACCTCAGCAGCAACAGCAACGCAGCGCGCCTCAGCAGCAACAACAAGCTCCTCAGCAGCAATATGCGCCACAACAAGCACCCGCAGCGCCACAACCTGCACCGGGTGGTTTTGATGATTTTGATGATGATATCCCCTTCTAGCGTTAGCGTTTACAGATGACTATAGGCCGCTTTCATAGCGGCCTTTTTATTTGCCTCGGAGTTAGAGCTATGAAAGGGACTAAAAAAACACAGCGCATCATGCTAGCTATCGCTTTCCCGATTATATTGGCAGGCTTGGTGTTGGTCGTTTGCGAAATGTACGAACTGATGGAGTCTGTTAAGCTGTTTGGTACGCTTAATTTGGGTATTTCACTGATCGTAATAGGTGCGGTACTGACGTTTCTTGCACCTAAACCACCTCGTAAAAAAGGGCCGCGTAGCATCTATTGATAGGCCGCGTAGAGACGAGCGGGGCTATCAGGGGTAGTTTTGATTATGCAGAAAGCTGACTTATATAACGAAATCAAAGATATTTTAAGTACACAGGTTCAGTGTGTGCTGGCGACGGTGGATGATCTCCAGCCCTGTTTGCATTTAATGGCTTATGGCTTTAGTGAAGATCTTAGCGAAATTTATCTGGCTTCGTATGCTGATACTCGAAAAGTGCGCAATATGTTGATCCAGCGAGAGGTTGCATTACTCTGGGATAATCGTACCAGTAACCACCAGGACCATGTTGACGGTTTTGCACTCAATGCTTCGGGTAAAGCGACGATGCTTGAGGGCGAGCTCTATAAATCGGTTAGCCAGCTTTTACTGGATCGAAATCCCACGCTGGAAGCATTGCTGAGCAATGACAAGACAGCTGTGTTTTCCGTTGACGTGTCCTCTTACGTTTTCGCAAAAGGGTATACATCAGTTTACGAGTTCCAGCCTGTTTAATGATGGTCTAAAAAATTGCTGTCACGACTAATGTCCGCATAACCTCGATTTTTCATTTTTCTCTAGTAGTATGATTGGATGAAAAGGAGTCGAGGGGTAACGCTTGGCAGATTTTATTAAGCGCCTGCAGTTAATGTTTCCCTATCGTGATCAGACGGTCGGGGAGGAAATCGCTAACACTTTCAGTCACGGCCTAGGGCTGGGTATCGCAGTGTTTGGCTCGGTCTATATGATCCAGTATTCGATACAGCACAGCAGTGCTAAGTTTATCGTCGGCACCTGCATCTTTTCTGCGACCATGATCTTTCTTTATCTTGCCTCCGCGCTCTATCACGGCCTGCCCAAGGGCAAAGCCAAGCGTATTTTTCAGAATATTGATCATTCAGCTATTTTTCTTCTTATTGCAGGAACCTATACACCGTTCACGCTTGGGGTGCTTAACGGTGTCTGGGGCTGGACGATTTTCGGTGTGATTTGGACGTTGGCTGCGATTGGAATCACTCTGAAAGTGATCTACAAAACGTCCCATGCAATACTTTTTACCTGTCTGTATTTGTTGATGGGATGGGTGATTGTGCTTGCTATTGATCTGCTGCTCGATCGAGTCCCTACGGCGGGTTTGCTGTGGTTGCTTGCGGGTGGATTGTCTTACACATTAGGCGTGGTCTTTTTTGCGACTGATTCACAGCTCAAATATGGCCACTCTGTCTGGCATCTGTTTGTGATAGTGGGAACGGGGTGTCACTATTTTGCGATACTTTGGTATGGGGCCTAAGGTGGGCGATAATTACTTAGCTTGCAGCTAATAAGTATCTTCTTAAAGCGAGATCAAAGCGGGTTTTTGCGATTGTCTGAGGAAATGCTGTAATTCCTCAGCCGACTTGGGCTTGCTGAAATAGTAGCCCTGGATGTAATCACACTGATAGTCGATCAGCAGTTCACATTGCTGTTCCGTTTCGACGCCTTCGGCAACTACTTTGATGTTTAGCCCTTCGGCCATGTTGATGATGGCTTTTACCAGCGATTGATCATTTTGATCATCAATAATGTCGGTGATAAATGAGCGATCAATTTTCAAAACATTGATCGGGAAATGTTTTAAATAGCTCAAGGAGGAATAGCCGGTACCAAAATCATCTAAAGAAATTGAAATCCCCTGCGTTCGTAGGTCTTGCAGAGTTGTGAAGATATGACTTTCTCTGTCTTCAAGAAACAGGTTTTCGGTGATTTCAAGGTTAAGGTTGAGAGGATTAACACCGGTTTCTTTGATAACGTTAAGCAACATTTTGTCGAAGTCATTATCTTTAAATTGCAGCGTGGAGATATTAATACTCATCTTCAGCTCGGCGCTGAGGTGCTGATTCCAGTCGGCGAGTTGCGTACATGCGGCACGTAATATCCATTCGCCGATAGGTACAATAAGGCCTGACTCTTCCGCAATTGGAATAAATTTATCAGGAGGAACGCGTCCTTCTGAATCGCGATTCCAGCGCACTAATGCCTCAGTGGCATAAACCTTGTTGGTGAGAGGATTAATGATGGGCTGATATTCCAGCTCCAATTCCTGGTTAGCAACAGCGCTTCGGAGCTGGTTTTCCATGGCAAGATATTCATGGATTTCGATATTCATTTTGTTTTCAAAGAAACAATAGGTATCTTTTCCCTGTGCCTTGGCTTTATACATCGACATATCGGCGCAGCGGATGAGTGTCGATATGTCAGTGCCATCGTCGGGATAAACGGAAATACCGATGCTGCCAGAGATATGTAATGTTTCCTTCGACGTTTCAACGGGCGTTGAAAGGCAGCGGATGAGTTTATCAATGATCATTTTTAACTCATGACGATGGTTGGTGTTATCAATAAGAATAATGAACTCGTCGCCACCAAATCGTGACACCGTATCGGTTTCTCTAATAG
>JBALXL010000009.1:0-76136 GCA_036960805.1 Pseudomonadales bacterium | reverse complement strand
TCGTTCTCAAGAACGTCAGGACTTGGTCGCCGATGAAGTAGTCGCATTCGTTAAAAACATGCTCGGCGCCTAACAAGCTTTTGATGCACTGTTAATACCCCTTTAAACCGCCCACTTTTGTGGGCGGTTTTCTATCACAAATCATCCCTTCGACAATCACCATCTCTTCCGACAACCCTCCTCTAAAGTAACCAGACAGCAATTCATAAGCCCCTATAAGGTTTCGCTTTAACCAGGCTCACTAATCGAATATTTATCAATCGTAACGGCTTCACTCTTTGTTAGAGCTGCCGGCTGCTGATTAATGGTCCAGTTATAATCGATGAATTTCACTCGGTAATCCTCTGGAACCATCATTTTGGCATAACGATTCACGTATTCCGTAAGGTCTCTGACTTTTCCAGAAGGCACAAAATCTTCCGTGTAAAAATCCAAAATTTTAGACACATACAGGGTACGTTTATCTGCATCAATGCGAATATGTTTATCCTTGTTAAAAAACTCCTGTGCGGCCACCTCTAACTGCTGCTCAAGCGTATTTGCCTGAAATGCTTCCTGCGGCAAACGCGGACAATCTCTCACCATACAATTAAGAGCAAAATGTACCCGCGGTTCATCCAACGGCCTGATGACTTTATTTTCATAATCGTAGAGAGATGTTTTTTCCCCGCCGATAACGACAGATCGTAATTTAAAGAAGCTCAAACGTTTAAAAAAGCCATCAAAGTCACTAGGTATATCCTCGCTAATCACACCATACATCGCCAACGCATTATAGGCATTGATATGGTACGCAAGCACCTCGTCCTCAGTGGCAAATAAGTCAGGGTGTGACGCCGGACTGGTTGATTCGACAAAGCTAACAAATTGGCTTAAGTCATCACTGTCTGATGCCAACGCTCGAAAATCCGTGCGCCCCCGTTCATCCACATACAGCTGTAACGTCCGTGACCAACTTGCCAACGCGGTTTGATAATCTTCATGGCTCGTGGCCATCGCCGGATAAGCGATGACCGCCAAAAAAAACATGCAAATAAAACGTTTAAACATAACTAAGTCCTGTTGGTTAAGCCCAAATGGAAATTGCCTCTTCGGCAGTCATCACCCTAAATAAACAGGCGTACACTAGATATTCTTCGAGGTGATTAGCATCAATAAAGTTCTGTACAAAAAAATGATAATTTTCCGACTCGGCCGCGTAACCACCAGCGTAGCTGTTTTAAAAACGCCCAGATATATTCCCAATAACACTAGCTAACCCCGCATGTCGATTAACATGGATATGCTGGGAACCTTTCAAAAATAGAGCAAATAAATCAATATTGTCGATGATGGGGTAAAGTGCGCCATTCACCACCAATGTTGGCATATAGCTGTGACAATCACTGCGTCCAAGAGAAACAACATCCCAAGGAAAAGCTTTGGCGGCACCGGCTTCAAGCTGCTCTTTCACCGCCTACTGAGTGATCAGAGTCGCTCGTTCATCCCGCTCTCCACGGCCAGTTTCCGCTTGCAATTGAAATAACGGAAACCCAACTACATTCGCCTGTTCGGTAATTCCGGCGAAAATAGCAGCAATCATTTATTAGCAGCGGCACGTGTACACTCACCAGTAAAGAGGATTTACTGGATTCCCAGCAAGGTCAAAAACTATTACAGGCCAGCGGCATTTGTGTTGCCGGTCAGTGGATATTGATGAGCCAGTAGCCTGTTAAAAAGTAGCTCCGCGCTAAGGTGATTGATAAAGTGACAACTGATCTATACGCGCCTCAATAATAGCGAGGTGTTTTTTATAATACTCACTTTCGATGCCGCCGAGTTGTTCGAATTCCTGCTGATGAAGTCCTTCCTGCAAGCCTGAAATATTCGGGAAAAACACTGCTTCGCGAGCAAGCTGTGCTGCCCTTTTTTGTATTACACGTGCACCGGATTCATCAATCGCCAATTCCGCAAAACGAATACCGGCTCGGTCAGCTGCCAGATCTGCAAAGCTAAAGCCGGAGCTACCGCGCCGTGAATCCAGCAACTCTTTATATTCGCCAATAGAGAAGCTAATACCGCTGTTGGAAATAACCTGTAATGCTGCAGAAAAAATAAAATGTAGGCGTAAATCCTTACGATTGGCTAGCAATACATGTCTGCCATAGGGCTTGCAAGCACGTAATAACGCCTCATCCACTGCTCCGCCAACGGTATTGAATTTCTCTGACCCTAAAAATATTGCCAGCGCTAACAGTGCGGCTTCATTTTCTGCACTGGCCTCATCACTATCCAAGCTACGCTGCTGCGCATCGGAAAACATGTAGCTGAGATATGCGCCTAGTGACACTCGATTACCAAGCTCGCTCACTTTATGGAAACGACACAACCCTTGGTAATAGTGTTTCACCAGCTCCGAATCGTCACGGGTAAACTGCACTTCTTTCTTAAGTTTAGCGAACTTGTGTCTAAAATCAGGAACCGGGTGATAAACGAGCTTTAGGTTAAAGCCCTCCACAGAAACAGTTTCGATGGCAGCTAAGAGCTCTGAACCCAGCTGCTCATCCTGCATAGCACGGTTCAAAACCATTTCAGTCAGCCAGAGCAACCAACGACCAGAAATTGGCAGACTACCGATGGCAAGATGATCAACGACCAAACCATCAGAGGAAGGGGCTACGGTAGCGGTAACATTAATATAACGGCCAAACGGGTTGGCCGACGCATCCAGGGTAACGTCAGCGCGCAAGCCCGCATCCGTCAACTCTACTCGCCCTTTAAACCCTTTAATTCCACGGGCAGCCAATGCAAAAATGCCATTTAGCTCCCTTTCGGAAAGCAGTATGTTCGAATGTTGCCCATCCGGCCGCCTCAAGCCTCGGTAAAACTGTCTAGCGATTCGTTTTGCACTGACGGCACTATCAACACCAACCGACGAGGAGTTAACAACTAACGGTTGTGACGCGCTTACGGAGATAAGTAAAGCCAGCGGCACAACCAATAGAAGTAACACCAACAAAATAGCGCTAACCTTCAAAAACCCAAATTGCCGATGGCGTTTATTATCAAACTTATGAGTCATCCTTGGCATTTTATTCGCATAGCAGGTAGCAAGAAAAGTTGGTTGTTAATAGGCTGAGTCTATAACACTGGAAACAGGCTGGGCACTACAAACATGAATAAACATCACGCTAATGGCTAACTCGTGCGACGCCTTGGCGAGATAATAGACGAACCTTGTCACCAACCAAAAAAGCTTCTTCGGCTTGCTGCACAACTGAGATGACATTTCCGTTATCAAGCTGAACCGTAAGCTCCAATCCAGCTTTTTTAGTCGCCGTATTTTCGACTTTATCACCAATCAAACCGCCAGCCACACCACCAATCACAGCGGCAATAGCACTGCCACGGCCATGACCAACCCCGCTACCGGCAACCCCACCAATTAAGCCGCCAGCGACTGTTCCAACACCGCTTTTAGTGCCTTCGATATTGACATTCTGTACTGCCAAAACCGTGCCAAATTGCACCTGCTGTACGGCAAGCGTTTGGTCACGACTATAGGTTGTTGCAGAGGGATTGGATGAGCAGGCAACCAAGAACAGACACAAAGGAATAATTAACAACACACCGCGTTTCATCGACGTTACCTCCTATAAATAAAGACTGTTCACGAAAAATTAGCACAGCATTCAAACTACAAATTTTTCGAGTCATAATTATGCTTTCTACAGGAATTCAGACCCTGCTGACAACATAAGGTTCGCCTACGTTAGCGCGCAAGAGCTCAGCTTATCTATTGGAAACGGGCTGACTTAATCATCTACTTATGCCCTGTAAACCGGCGTCTATTTTTTAGGCCGAAACGCCGTAATAAAGCGCTCGTCGGCCTGTAAATAATAACCTTCAATCAAATCAACGCAGTAAGGAATCGCCGGAAAAACTGCCTGTAAACAGTCAGCAATAGCACTTGGTTTGCCAGGGAGATTAACAATTAATGATTCCCCGCGAATACCAGCAATCTGGCGAGACAAAATAGCCGTCGGCACATACTGCAAAGAAACAGAACGCATCAACTCTCCAAAGCCATCCAGAATTTTGTCGCATACAGCAGCCGTCGCTTCAGGCGTAATGTCTCGTTTAGACGGCCCTGTACCACCGGTAGTAACCACCAAATGACAGCCCTGCTCATCACAAAGTTCGCGCAGCACTTTTTCAATTTGATCCTGCTCATCAGGAATAATCCGTTTTACTGGCTGCCAATCGTTAGTAATCGCCTTGCCGATCCATCTCTCAATCGCTGGACCACCTAAATCTTCATACTCACCTCGACTGGCACGGTCAGAAACTGTCACGATGCCAATATTAATCTCTGCTGATGTCATAAAAACTCCTCTCGGCAATATTCACAAAACCCGCCAGCATCAGGTATAAAGTCAACCGTATATTTCTGCTAGCCCAGAGAAGACTCTACCTGCCAGGGAACCATTTGGTTTTGATTACAAACAAGAATATTTGATTATAAATACAAAAAATTGCTTTCAAGCAGCCTGAATAATCACACTGGGGATCAGTTGCTAAATAAGGCATCATCGAAAAAAGTTTGCTCTGAGCAATGTTTCAGAAGAACTGCTTGTAAAGGCTCCTAAAACACCTCTATGCTTTAGGTAACAGGACGTTATACATAAAAACTAAAATAAAATGTGCGCTTAGGAAAAGGGCTCAACTTCCGATGATTTCCTTTTCTGCCCCTGCTGAATAAAGGGCATGTGTAAAAGGATTTATAACACTTTGAAAAATCTAACTAAAACTAAATTCCACGTTATTTTTACAGTAACATTTCTTATTGGCCTATTTGTTTTTTCCTTCTATTTTCAGCAAAAACATCAGCAAGAGGTGTTACTGGAATCACGCTTTGAGCAATTAATTTCAGTTCGTGAAAGCCTGTCTTCCTACGTAAACGACTACCAGCAACAAACTAGCCGACTACTACAAAGCATTGCTAATGCTCCGTCTACGTCGACAGCATTAAAGAATTTTTCAAACACCTTCAATAGTCAATCCGGTCATCATTCAGAAAAACAGCTGGATTTGGATATTCTGCAACATTTCCAACGTCACTATCTGAATGATCTAATTAGCGACACGCCAAATAGCGAACCCAAAAAGCTATCCTCCTCATACGTCCCTAAACAATTTGCCGCCAAAGCCGCTCAATCCAACTATATTCTTGGCACCCTGAATCCGACGTCACTTGGCGACTATGATCGTCAACACAACACTCATCACCGTTATTTTTCTGAATTAAGAAAAACGTATCAACTCTACGATATTTTCCTGATCGACCTGCAAGGAAATATTGTTTATACCGTCATCAAAGAGGCTGATTTCGCCACTAATCTTAACAGCGGCCCCTACAAAAACAGTGGTCTAGCAAAGGCTTACCAACAGTCTTTAAACTCCGCAAAAGGAGAGTTAAGCTTTGCAACTTTCAAGCCCTACGAACCCAGTTTAAATGTACCAGCCGCTTTCCTGGCCACACCTGTTTTCAACAATGGCGCCCAAATAGGCAGCGTCGCAATTCAAATCCCTATTGAGCAGCTCAATAGCATTATGACCTTTGCCGGGAAAGCTCAAGCTTCTGGTCTGGGTAAAAGTGGTGAAGCCTATATTGTCGGCAGTGATTTAAGAATGCGTAACAACAGCCGCTTTCTGGCCGATTCAAACAATGAATTAGTACAGCGCCTCAACACAAGTATCGGCGTACAGCTTGTTGACACACCAAGTGTCACAGAGGGATTACTTGGTAACAAAGGTTCCTGGATCATTAATGATTACCGTGGCATCCCCGTGCTCAGCGCCTATGCAGCCTATAATCTATTTGGAGAAAATTCGGTCATTTTGGCAGAAATTGATGAACAGGAAATATTAGGAGAAATACGCGCCGCCACCAATGAATTGCTGATCTGTTCCTTCGCCATATTGCTATTCTTCATAATCGTAATTGTTCTGTTTTTTGAACAACTCATCGTTAGACCATTAGAACGTCTGAACACTAAACTTCTTGCCGATTTGAATTACCAGGAAAAAATGGTTTCTATCAGCCAGTCAGTGCTACGTGAATATAAGAAAGCCGTTGATATGAGCGCCATTGTTTCCAAGGCAAATCCCAGAGGCAATATTACATATGCTAACGATGCCTTCTGTGAGATTTCCGGCTATTCACGGCCCGAGCTTCTCGGTCAAAACCATCGCATCATTCGCCATCCCGATAGCCCTGCCTCTATATTCAAAGATCTCTGGCAAACCATTAGTTCAAAACGCACCTGGAAGGGCATTATTTGCAACCGTCGTAAAGATGGCCAATCCTATTATGTCAGCAACACCATCGTGCCGATGCTGACACAAAAGGGTAAGGTCAGAGAGTACATGTCGATCCGCACCGATGTCACCGAACTGTTTCAACAACGCCAAAAATTACTCATGTACACAACAGATGAGCTGACTAACCTCCCCAACCGACAAAAATTTCTTGAAGCCCTTAGCCTGCTAAAAGAGAAATTATTGGCGATCGTAAATATCGATGATTTTTCTGGTATCAATGATTATTATGGCCACCAGGTAGGCGACCAATTACTTATCAAAGTCGCCGAGTTACTGAATAACAACACCTGCGACCAGGTTACCGTATTTCGACTATGCGGAGATGAGTATGCCTTGCTGTGTAAAGAAAACACCTCGCCAGCTGAGTTCGAAAAAACCTGTGAAAAACTAATTACGTTGGTGGACCAACAAAGCATCTCAATCAACGGCGCTGATTTGCTGATTTCACTGAGTATTGGCATTGCCAGCGATCCAAAAGATGCCCTTATACACGCTAACACAGCGCTTCGAGTGGCTCGCGAATCCAACCGTCGAGTGCTGTTCTATAACAGCGATTTGAGCCTCAAACATCGTAACGAAGAAAAACAGCTATGGACTCGAAAAATCAAAGAGGCTATCAGCGATGGCCGCATTGCACTGTATCTACAACCTATTATTGATCCGCATACTAGCCAGGCCGTTAAGTATGAATGTTTGATGCGTTTAATTGACGAAGAAGGCAATGCCATCAGTCCTTATCAATTTTTGGAAATCGCCAAACGTGCCCGTCTCTATTCAGCGCTGTCCAAAATCATCATCCAAAAAAGTTTTGATTTTTTTGCCGACCGTGATCAGCAGTTTTCAATTAACCTCAGTATCATTGATATTCAAAACCAGGAAATCATTCAATTACTCAAACAACGGCTAAGCAACCCTTTAATTGCCGAACGTACTGTTTTGGAAATTGTAGAATCCGAGGGTATTGAAAATTACAGTGACGTATCGGAGTTTTTATACCAAATGAAATCCTACGGCTGCTCAATAGCCATTGATGATTTTGGTACCGGCTATTCAAATTTTGAATACCTTATCAAACTGGATCCAGACTTTATAAAAATTGACGGCAGCATCATTAAAAACGTGCACTTCGATGAAAGCTCTGAACGTATCACTAAACTAATTCATGATTTTTCAGTCAATATTGGCGCCAAAACAATTGCGGAATTTGTTTGTGACCAGAGTATTGCCGATAAGCTGAATTCAATAGGTATCGACTACATGCAGGGCTATCTCTACGGTAAACCAGCCCCCGCAACCGAACTTTTATCAGCGTCAAAAACCGCGAACAAAAGGAGGCATTAAAACTCTTAGCGTCGCCTTAAAGACTGAATTTTGGTCTACACTGAAGAGATTCTGATAATAAAATCCAAAAACTCTTCATGCACTTTATTTTTCGAAACCTGATCGTTCTAATTTTCCCAATTGCTTTGCTATTAAGCATGCCGAGTCATGCCCAGCAAATCGATTCCGAACTGCGCAGCGTCCTCAAACAAACAATTACCGAGGCCGATAGCTTCGAAGACCGTTTTGACGCAGAAGTCTGGCTAGTTGATATGTCCGGACGCCTGCAACGTTTTATCAAGGATGACCAGCGACGCCTGAACCTGTTACGCGCAGTTCACCGTGAAGCAACCAGAGCCAACCTGCAACCTGAATTGGTGTTGTCGGTAATCCAAACGGAAAGTTACTTTGATCACTATGCCCTGTCCTACGTCGGTGCACGCGGCTTGATGCAGGTTATGCCTTTCTGGAAAAAGGAAATTGGTCGTCCCGATGACAACCTGATGGATATCGATACCAATCTTCGTTATGGCTGTACAATTCTGAAATTTTATCTTAAGAAAGAAAAAGGCAATATGATTCGTGCCCTAGCCCGCTATAACGGCAGCCTAGGCAAAACCAAATACCCTGAAAAAGTGTTATTAGCCTGGGAACGGCGCTGGTTTATCAATAACTAATAATCCCCACCTAACCTACTAAAACCGTCGCCCTCAGGCCTGTTAACACTCAATTGAAACACACTCTAATTATTCAATCCCACCGTACTCCCCTGCCCTTTGATTGGCTACAGGAGTGCATCGAATCAGTTCAGACTTGGGCTGCCGATAGTGGGTTCAACTACCAATGGCTGGGCGATGAAATTTTTGATTCGCTTGATGCAGAGCTGATCGAAAAAACCGAGACGCAAAAGGTCATCGCCAGTGACCTCGCCCGACTAAAGGTAATTAAACAGGCTTTAAGAAACGGATACCAGCGTGTCATCTGGTGTGATGCAGACTTTCTGATTTTCAATCCTCAACAGTTTATCCTGCCAGAAAGCTCTTTCGCACTGGGCAGAGAAGTCTGGGTTCAAGAGGATAACAACAACCGACTACGCGCTTATACCAAGGTACATAACGCCTTTATGATGTTTTGCTGCGGCAATCATTTTCTGGACTATTACACCGCCAGCGCTGAACAACTGTTACGCGCAAACCAGGGACGCATGCCTCCACAGTTTATTGGCCCCAAACTATTAACCGCACTGCACAATATGATCGAGTGCCCGATCATGGAAACGGCGGGCATGTTAAGTCCTTTGGTGATCCGGGATATCTTGAAGGGTGACGGGCAAGCCCTTAGCCTCTTCAAAAAAAAATCGCCCAGCTTTCCAGCCGGTGCCAACCTGTGCAGCTCTGTGACCGCTTCGGAGGGTTTCAACGATATGGAAATGCAGTGTTTGATTGAAAAGCTGAAGTGCGGGATTTAACACGCAGGCTGGGGGAACAGATGCGTCCCCTTTTTCTTAACGATAAGGCTTGTCCGGTAATATCCCCATAAACCAACCGGTCTGATCAAAGCCTCTCAACTCATGTATTCTATTGCGAAGCAGAAAACAAATATGTGTTCTTTCTGGCCTCTTTATCTTTATTACGCCGACAAACATTTAGGGGCGAGAAAACTCAAATTTCAGATTAAACCGGAGCTAATGCGCCTTCATTTTGAATAGCTGTGCAGTTGTTTTCGCTTTCCTTGTTTTGGTTTTCAAGCATCCGTGTTATTTCTTCAGCCGATACTGGCTTGCTGAAAAGGTACCCTTGGGCAAAGTCGCAACCTTGTGCGGCTAAGTGCGTTAGTTGCTCCTTCGTCTCGACACCCTCAGCGACTACTTTCAAACCCAAGCCATGAGCCATGGCGATCGTGGCATTCACCAATTCTCGGCCGACGCGACCTATGCTGATATCATTAACGAAAGAACGATCTATTTTCAAGGTATCAAAGGGGTAACGACGCAAGTAACTCAGCGAAGAGTAACCGGTACCAAAATCGTCCATTACTATACCCACACCCAAATGGCTTAAGCCGCCCAGAGTTTCATTTACGTAAGTATTACTCCCCATCAGAACCCCTTCGGTAATCTCCAGTTCTAGGGTTTCGGCACGGACGCCTGATTGAAGCAAAGCCTCCATGACATCACTGACCAAATTGACGTTGCGCATCTGACGTGGCGACAGGTTGACGGCCATGTGAAAGCAGGAATCAAAATCATCCTGCCATTGCGCGGCCATACTCAGAGCCTCAGTCAATACAAATTGACCGAGAGCTACAATCAACCCGCTACACTCGGCGATGGGGATAAATTCGTTGGGAAAAACATCAGCCAGAACAGGATTTCTCCAGCGGAGCAAGGCCTCAGCGCCAATAATACGACCGCTATAAATTTCAACTTTGGGCTGATAGAGAACACGGAATTCGTTACGGTCCAGGGCGCCAAACATCTGTTCTTCCAGTGCAATTCTCCGGAAGACTTCCAGATTCATAGCCTCAGTAAAGTAGGAAAAGCAATCCCGCCCTTGCTCCTTAGAGTGATACATGGCCGTATCCGCGTTACGAAGTAGTGCCTTTACATCATCACCATCGTTCGGATAAATAGCGATGCCTATACTGGCACTGAGAATTAATTCCCGGCCATCAACTTTAAAGACAGCTCTAAATTCATTAAGAATTTTTTCCGCTAGTGAGCTAACGTCCGCCGTATTTTTCAGCCCACTGATCAAGACAATAAATTCATCGCCGCCAAGACGACCAACCGTATCTCCGGCGCGCACTGTATTACGTAAACGCCTTGCAGACTCGATTAATAATTTGTCTCCCGTCTCGTGTCCCAGTGAATCATTAACTTTTTTAAAGTCATCCAGATCAAGAAACATCACGGCTGCAAATTTTTTGTTACGTTGTGCGTCCCATATAATATTTGTCAAGCGATCAAGCGAAAGGAAACGATTCGGCAGATTAGTCAGCGAATCAAAATGTGCTTGATGCAAAATCTCTTGCTCTGTCTTTTTACGGGCGCTGATGTCGCGCGCTACACAATGCAAAAACGCCTCGCCACCTTCATCCATGCGAGTTAGCTTTATTTCGGCGGGAAACGCTGCGCCGTTCAACGTCTGAAGATTCCACTCGAAGGAGTTTAAGCCTTCACACATAGCTGTCGCGATTTCCTTCTGCGCCTTCTCGCTGGAGAGGCGGCCATCCGGCTGCCTCTCTGGCGAAATACCCCTAGATCCTAACGTAATAAATTCAGCCAAACTGGATACACCAAACATATTCAGTGCGGCCTGATTCGCAGCAGTAAAATGCCAGGATGGCGGTGCAGCGGTAAACAATGCATCGTGTGAGCTATCGAACAACAACTGATAACGTTGCAAGCTATCCCGCAGGGCTTGCTCACTAGCCCGTAAGGCGGCCTGCGTTTGATACTGCTCGGTAACATCACGGGAAATACCCGCTGCACGGATAATTTTACCGCTGGAATCTCTTATAAGTTCGCCTTTTTCATGTATCGTTAGTAACGCGCCATCGGGGCCGTGAATATCAAAAACCTCATCATATTCCTCCTTTCCTTGCAGGAAATTCATAAAGGCCGTTTCAATTCTTGCCCTATCCTCAACATGGAGACGGCTATACCAAAACGAGGAATCTTGATAGACCTCTTCGGCTGGGCATTGCCAAATGCGCTCATACGCAGGATTTACGTAGATAATCGAACTATTCTCTAGTTCGCTTACGTCACACAGCCAAAAAGCATCAGAAACCGAATCAGCCATCTGTAAAAATCGCAAGTTGCTTTCAGATAACGCCTCCTCCACTTGATCGCGCTCGGTAATATCCCGGCTGGTACCCAGAATACCGATCACATTACCTTCAACGTCCAGAAAGGGGGTTTTGAATGTGTTTAAAAGTACTTTTCTACCATCAGGATAGGTGACCCATTCATCGTTCTGCTTTGTCTCATTCGTCCTAAGCATATCCAGATCTTTTTCGCGAAAAAAAACGGCTAGCTGCTGGTCAAATAGATCATAATCGGTGATGCCGATGATGTCAGATTCACTTGTCTTACCCACAAAATCACAAAAAGCCTGATTACAACCGAGATACACGCCCTCCATATCCTTGTAGAAAACCAGATCAGGAATTCCATCGCGCAAAGCCCGCAATGCGGTTAATCCTGGATTTGGTGTATGAAGTCCCTTGTCCACCATGCAGTAGTTCCCTATATTCTATTTTGCTTGTGAGCTGCGAACCTGTGATTCCATATTCATTTCTACAAACATGATCAGCAAAGCTTATTGCGGCCAAAAAATTAAGACTAGTACGATGTATTTAATATGCCAATAAAAACAAGCTGGAAGCAATAATTAGGCCGTAACAAAATTTTCAACAGACTGGTAGCCCAATTCGTCAGCAACCACGTCATCGACCCGAGCCAATTCAGGCCCCTCATGCAGCCATTGCTGCACGTTAGCTACGGCAGTTTTTTCACCACACAACAGTACTTCGACGCGCCCATCGCTAAGATTTTTGGCCCAGCCTGTGACGCCCTGCTTAAGCGCCTGCTCCTTGGTGGACTGGCGAAACCAGACGCCCTGGACCTTGCCCGTTACAAAAGCTCGCACACAAATATTGGTCATTATTTATTTTGCTCCGTCTTTTGCTTGATTGCTGATTCAATCTTTTGCTGACTTTGTGGCCCGACCAGTGTGTGTTGTAACAGCCCCTGCCGATCAAATACATAAGTGGTAGGCAGAACCTGTGGCGTTAAATCTTTCAATCGTTGCTGCCGCTCCGTCTGCACCACTGGAAATTCAACATTAAGCGCATTTATCTGTCGTTGCAGTTCGGCCAATTCAGGGCGATCAAAATTAACGCCCAGCACACTTTGCCCTGCCTCTTTGTGCAGCTGATTCAATTCGGGGATTTCCTCTCGGCAAGGCGTGCACCATTCAGCCCAGTAATTCACCACTAGCCACTGACCACTATAATCCTGCCAATCAAATTCATTACCCTTTGAATCCATAAATTCAGGCTCGCTACAGGCACTGAGTAACATCATCAATAACAGACAAACAGCAAATCGTTGTGACACAGGTTTTATTTTCACATTGATGATCCAAAATACATTAAAATTCGCAATCTGATTTTATGTTGAGATCTGCCAGGAGAACAAGCCCCATGAGCACCGTCACCATTTACCACAATCCACGCTGTTCAAAATCGCGCCAGACACTGGAGCTACTAACGGATCGAAATATTGAGCCGGAAATTGTTCTTTATCTTGATACGCCCCCAAGCACAGAAGAGCTCACCGAGCTTCTAGCAAAGCTAAACATGCCTGCACGTGATCTGCTGCGAAAAGGCGAAGATGCCTACAAAGAAAACAATCTCAATGACGCCAACCTTAGCGAAACTGAGTTGATCCAAGCCATGCACGATTTTCCAAAGCTGATTGAGCGCCCTATTGTTATCGCCAATGACAAAGCCGCACTGGGTCGTCCGCCTGAACAGGTTTTGGAGATTCTATAGTGACTGACACAAAGCCTTACATTCTAGTTCTTTATTACAGTCGCCACGGCGCAACTGCTGAAATGGCGCAACGTATTGCTCGCGGTATTAATGAGGTTGATGGCGTTGAGGCTCGTTTGCGTACTGTGCCAGCTATTTCTACGGTTTGTGAGGCTGTGGCAGATACGATCCCTGAAGACGGCGCCTTGTATTGCTCAGAAGACGATTTACGCCACTGCGCAGGCTTGGCTTTAGGTAGCCCAACCCGTTTCGGAAATATGGCGGCTCCGTTAAAATACTTCATTGATAGTACCAGCGGCCTATGGCTCAGCGGCGCATTAATCAACAAACCGGCCAGCGTATTTTCCTCTACTTCAAGTATGCATGGCGGTCAGGAAACCACTCTACTCAGCATGATGTTACCGCTACTGCATCATGGCATGTTAATCAGCGGAGTGCCTTATAGTGAGACGGCCCTATTCAGTACTGAAAAAGGCGGCACCCCCTATGGTGCGACTCACGTGGCAGGCAGTGACAACAACGAGCCACTCAGCGAAGATGAGTTAACCATTTGCCACAGCCAAGGCAAACGCATGGCCAATCTAGCATTAGCGCTAGCATCAAAATCAATCGGAGAAAATTTGTGAACCTGTCGCAACGCGTACAACTTAGCCGTCGTATCACATTATTGAGTTATGCCGGCCTGCTGGCAGCACTGATCAGCGGCTGGTTTAGTAAGGAGCCCGCTGTGAACAACCTAGGGGTACTATTAATTCAGACCGTGCCGCTGTTAATCTTCCTGCCTGGATTGCTGCGTAGCAACAGTATGGTGCTGCTATGGATGAGCTGTGTGCTATTGCTTTATATCATCAAAGCAGTGCTAAATCTTTCACTGGGTATTGATGTACTTTTTGCAGCGCTCGAAAGCTTCTTCAGTATCACGTTGTTTACCACAACTATGTTGTTTGTGCGTTACAGTCGTATTAAGCGGCTCGAACAAGCTGGCTAGCGGCCTTAAATAATCAATATTGAAATCACTGCCATAAAAAATCCCCGTTAATGTACGCCAGTTTTGGCATCGCATAAACGGGGATTAGTAGCCATCTCTTAAGGCTAAAGAATCAACCTTATCCTACAGCAGAAAGCTGGCTACGATAGCTCCGGCAGCAACTAACAACGCAACGACTGCGACAGATTTAGCTCCTGAAATTTTACCAAGTAATACTTTTTGTGATTCCTCAATCTTCTGCCAAACAATTTCAGAGGCTTCCGTACGCGCTGTTTGTTTAGTGTGTTCAACGGTACTTTTGAGTTTTTCAGATAACTCACTCTGCATTCTTTGGTTTGCTTCGCTAGTGACTTCTTTGGCGACATCCTGAGCTGTTTTGCTAGCAAGATCCGAAGCTTCGATTAATGCTTCACGAGATACTTCTTCCGCCGCTTCGCGTGATTGCATTTCCAGTTGCTGCTGAAGTTCTGGTGAGGCGGTCTTAAGATGTTGATTGGCCTTCAAATCACCAATATTGGTATACACCTCGGCTAAATGCTCGTTCATCTCACGATGTAATGTTTCTTCCAGACTATGGACCTGTGCTTTAACGGCTGTTTCAACCACTTCACGACTGATTTCATCCGCCACCTGGCGTGATTCATCACGCACAATGCCGCTGAAATTCTCCTTGGCTTTATTCATTGCTTCATCGATATAACCCTTGAGCATACTACGCACAACCGAATCGAAATTAGCCATCACCATTTCGCGCATTTCAGGTACTTTTTCAGCTAGTAATTTAGCAACGCGATTATCAATCTCTTCCTCAGCCACTTCGCGTGCTGACTCTGCCGCGACACGTTTAATTTCTTCCACGGGAACTACCACATCCTCAAGGATAGGCATAACCGGTCTTGCAGCGGGTATTTCTAATGTCGGTTCGTACAATTTGGATTCAGGGCGGTTAGCTGATTCGTAAACCCCTTGCTGAGGAAGAATGACCGACGTATCAATAACCTGCTCAAAGAGTTCATCCGGCATCATATTCACCGCCGTATCAAGCGACAAATCGATCACAGGTTCTTCATTAGCAGCTTGGCATAATTTATCAAGCACCTCACCCAGTGATCCTGACGTCGCAGGTTTAGAAAGAATATCTACCGCACCTGCCGCATGTGCTTCGGCCATATAAGCGTCGCCATCCTTTGAAGTACACATAACCACCGGAATGGTCGCGGTATTAGGCTGGGTCTTAAGAATTTTAACCGCTTCAAAGCCATCCATACCGGGCATGAAATGATCCATGAAAATCACATCCGGCCGGTTGTCGTTCAAATACCCCAGCGCCTGCTCTGCATTCTCCGCTATATCAACTCTTAACCCATTACGCTCCAGCAACTTGCGCAACGCAAAACGAGCCGACTTGGAATCATCAACTAATAACGCATGATTTAACATAGCGGTTCCATCCTTCGTGTACGGGGGCCTATGACATTTACGCAAAGGTAGATGACGGTTTGACCCTGATATAAAAAGTAAATAACAACCTAAATTAATAGGCTAAGAATTAACGGTTAAGCAGACAGAAACGACGTAAATATCATTTGATGCGTGACCTACCTTTATCAGTCTAGGTCACGATTGGGAAGGGGGCAAAATTTGCCGAGATTTATTTTTTGTTACTTCAGGAGCCAGCGAACCGACTATTACAGCCGCTGTTTTTATTTATTGCCGGTATTGTAGTGACCGCTTAAATCTTCAATGTAGAAATGTTTTGGTAACGAATCAAAAATCAACTCCAGCTCATCGGTATAATCGCGGCTTTCACCAGGCTCAAGAACCCGTTTATCGACCACGTCGGCATTAGCTACATGCACCCCGAACTCA
The DNA here is from genome assembly GCA_036960805.1 of Pseudomonadales bacterium. Classification (GTDB taxonomy): domain Bacteria; phylum Pseudomonadota; class Gammaproteobacteria; order Pseudomonadales; family IMCC2047; genus IMCC2047. Next base: position 60,034 of record JBALXL010000009.1, on the reverse strand, counting down.
TCAAATAGCAACACACGGAAGCTGGGGTTTATTTTTTTTACTGCACTGTTTTCGGCCACCACGAGGTATTTATAAACATCGCGATTACCTTGCTTGATCTTGGTAAACACGACTTGTTTAATCAAGCCCTGATTGACCTCCATCATATTGTTGATTTTTAGTTCGTGTAGATTAGGGAATCGGTTCTGAACCAGCTCATTCAGTTCAAGTCTGGCTTGAGTGAGCTGGGGATTGAGAGCCTCAATTTTAGCCTCAACAGTGATCAACTGACGTTCTATATCGGTCTTTTCACCACTCAGAGATGAAATTTTTGAGGCACTATAGATTGAAACCACTAATAAGATCAGTAGGGTTACCGCTAAGCAGATAGCGAGCAGCATAATCTTCACTCGGCTACGACTGGATCGCCCTGCCCGAAGATAACGTTCATGGCTCATCTTCTCGACTAAATTAGCATCTGCCGTGGCTTGCTGATGGTCAGGCATTTCTTCCCTCACATAATTTTTTTATTATTGAGTCCAGTTTAACAAAAAAAGGTAACTTATCTAGTCTAAGAGGAAACAGCCTTTTCCAGCTGCTGCAACAACACCAAGAGCGCTGCTTCATCAAGCACTTCGATACCTAGCGCCTCGGCCTTGGTAAGCTTTGAGCCAGCACTAGCTCCAGCAACGACACAATGAGTTTTAGCCGACACACTGCCACTGACCTTAGCGCCCTGAGCCATCAGTCGTTGTTTAGCTTGGTCGCGAGTCAAGTTCTCCAATGTACCCGTCAATACCCAGGTTTGCCCTGACAAAGGTGCTTCAGCTATTGATGCCCTTTCAATTTCTGGCCATTCGATGCCTTCAGCTAACAGGGCCGTGATGACTTCCTGGTTATGAGCCTGTTGGAAAAAGTTAACAATATAATCAGCAACAATTGGCCCAACGTCTTCGACAGTCAGTAGCGTTTCATCATCTGCCTGCATTAACGCATCCAGTGTCACAAAATTATTCGCTAAATTCAGCGCTGTCGCTTCGCCAACTTCTCGAATACCTAGCGCATAAATAAAACGTGCCAAGCTAGTGTGTTTACTCTTTTGCAGTGCATCCAGCAGGTTTTGCGCCGACTTTTCGCCCATGCGTTCAAGCCCGCTAAGCGCCTCTTTTTCAAGATGAAACAAATCCGCCACACTATTAATTAACTGCTGGTTGACCAGCATTTCCACCAACTTATCGCCCAGGCCTTCAATATCAAAAGCCTTGCGTGAAGCAAAATGCTTAATGGCTTCCTTGCGTTGTGCGGCGCAATAAAGCCCTCCGGTACAACGTGCTACGGCTTCACCTTCGGTACGAATAACATCAGATTCACATACTGGGCATTGTGTTGGAAATACAATCGGTTCGCTGCTATCAGGACGGCGCTCAAGCACCACTTGCACCACTTGAGGAATCACATCACCGGCACGGCGCACTATCACCGTATCGCCCGTTTGCACACCAAGTCGCGCAATTTCGTCGCCATTATGTAAGGTCGCATTACTCACCGTGACGCCACCAACAAACACCGGTTCCAAACGTGCTACCGGCGTCACGGCACCGGTTCTACCCACCTGAAACTCCACGTCTAGCAGACGCGTCATTTCTTCCTGGGCAGGAAACTTATAGGCAATAGCCCAGCGCGGAGCACGCGAAACAAAGCCCAGTTTCTCCTGTAACGCCAGCGAATTAACCTTGAAGACAATGCCGTCAATTTCATAATGTAATTGATTACGGCGCTCACCTAATTGCTGATAGTACGCAATGCATTGTTCAACGCCCTGCACCACCGCCATCTGGTCATTAATTCGAAAACCCCATTCGTGTAGTTGATGCAGAACGTCACGGTGGTTATCAGGCAACGTTCCACCTTCAACCAAACCCACGTTGTAACAGCACATTTCCAAATGGCGCTTCGCAGTTATTTTTGAATCCAGTTGTCGCAAACTGCCCGCAGCCGCATTGCGCGGATTAACGAAGGGTTTATCACCCTTGGCCAACGCCTGTTGGTTAAGCTTCTCAAAGCCCGCTTTGGGCATATAGACTTCGCCACGCACTTCCAATCGGGCAGGCCAACCAGAGCCTCTCAATTTAAGAGGAATAGACGGTATAGTACGTAGATTCTGGGTGATATTTTCACCCGTTTTCCCATCACCACGTGTCGCCCCACGCACCAGCACACCGGCTTCATAAAGCAGGCTAACGGCAATTCCATCCAGTTTTGGCTCGCAGGCAAACTCGATAATTTCATCGATTTTCAGACGATCTTTGATGCGGCGTTCAAAGCTCATCATCTCATCGGCATCAAAGGCGTTATCCAACGATAACATTGGCACATCGTGAGGCACTTCCTCAAAGCCAGACAAAGGGCGTACGCCAACTCGCTGAGTAGGCGAATCGGCACAAATCAATTGTGGATTTTCTGTTTCCAGTTTTTGCAGACGTCGTAGCAAACGATCATATTCAGCATCAGGCACCGACGGATCATCCAATACATAATAACGGTAGTTGTGTTGATTAATTTCGGCGCGTAGCGCTTCAACATCTTGCTGAAGTTGTGAGAGGCTCATCGTAGAATCAGCGCGAATTAACGCGACAGCGATAGTTGACGGCGTTCGAAATCTTGAACTTTCTGACGAGAATGTTCAATGGTCTGCTTAGTCATGGCGCTGTGCATTTCATCCTTAAGTTCACCGTTAAGGTTTTTCACCACACACTGAGCCGTTTCATACATGTATTCGAGGGCCTTCAGGCTATCTTTGGGGCCAGGTAGGCTTAAAAAGAAACTCACACCCGGTGTATAGAAGCTGTCCATATTATCCAGAGCAAAGGTACCCGGTTTAACCAAATTGGCCATACTGAACTGCACCGCACCATTGGTGCCTTCTTCAGAGCGATGAAAAATCTCCATTTCGCCGTAGCGCATACCGCAAGCTAGAATCACCCGCATCAGCTCGCTACCATTAAAGCCGTTATCGTCCTTGGCAAACACATTCATGACGATAACTTCTTCGACATCCTGATAGTTTGCTGGTTTTTTCTCTTCGGTTGGGGCTGGTTGCGACTCGGTAATTGATTCCGTAACAACAGCTTCAGGCTGCACGATGGCTTCCTGTACTGCTTCCACAACAACATCCCTTTCAACTGAAACAGCCGCCTCGGTAATAACTGCATGATCAACATCAAAGACTTCCGACATCGGCGGTTCAGGATCATCAGAAAACAGTGGATCGGGACGCAACTCATGGGCCACATCAAAAGCCGAAACCGTCGGCTCTTGCACCATGTCATCATCACCGATGAAACCTTCTTCACCACGATTCACTTCACGGGCACCACCATTGGGTAATTCGCCATTGAAATAATCCATGCGTTCACTTTCAGTAAGCTTCTGGCTCTTATCGATTGACATTTTCAGCTTGCCACGCGAACCCGAGCGCACTCGACGATAGCCATCAAGCAAGACACCTAAAATGACGATAATGCCGACAAATATAAGCCATTCACGCAAACTAAATTCCATAATAAACTGTATTCTTTTATCTAATGGCGGCGCTAGTTAATAGGCCTACCTTGATTAAATGTGTGGATGACTGTTCGAGACGGCAGCATAACTACGGCACTCGCTAATACTTCGTCAATCAACCCGTAAATTGTCTTATTACTAAACTTGGATCAGTTCGGCGGCTTCATCTACATTAACGGAAACCAGCCGTGATACCCCTGGCTCAAGCATGGTGACGCCCATCATATGGCTTGCCATCTCCATGGTCACCTTATTGTGCGTAATATATATAAATTGCACGCTTTCGGACATCTCTTTCACGATCCGACAGAAGCGCTCCACGTTGGCATCATCAAGCGGGGCGTCTACCTCATCAAGCATACAAAACGGTGCTGGATTAAGCTGGAAAATCGAGAATACCAGCGAAATCGCCGTCAGTGCTTTTTCACCCCCAGATAACAGCTGAATCGTACTGTTACGCTTACCCGGTGGGCGCGCCATAATAGTGACGCCAGTATCGAGCAGATCCTCGCCCGTTAACTCTAAATAGGCATGACCGCCACCAAATACTTTCGGAAACAGATCTTGCAGACCTTTATTCACTTTATCAAAGGTTTCTTTAAATTTGGTGCGTGTTTCACGATCAATCTTGCGGATTGCACTTTCCAGTGTTTCCAGCGCTTCGACCAAATCATCATTCTGCGCATCCAAATAAGTTTTACGTTCGGACTGCGTTTTGTATTCATCAATGGCGGCCAGGTTAATCGCACCCAGTCGTTGAATTTTATTTTGCAACTGCGTGAGCGTATTTTCCCACGCAGAGACATCCGCGTCAGCTGATAATTGCAGCAAAATCTCATGCAGATTCTGCTTCATTTCCCGTAACTGGTTGACCAGATTTTCACGTTGTACACGCAAACCTTGCGCTTCGAGCTTACTCGACTCAAGTTGATTACGCACCGCCTCCAAACGTTGATCACTTTGATGACGTTTAGTTTCCAACTGACTCAGTTCATGGTTCACTTTTTCAACCTGAACACGCGCGTCACGCAACTTTTCATCTAACAGCAGACGCTTTTCAAGCTGAATTTCCAGCGTCTCTTTAATCTCATCCAGCGGCATTGCCGACTCAGCCATCTGTTCATGTAGTAGGGTTTGCTGCTCGTTAAAATTCTGTAATTGTGAGCGCAGGCGTTCGATGCCCTGCCCCAACGCATCAAGCTGAGTACAAACGGACTGCTTTTTCAACGCCGCTTGATGAGCAAGCTCTTTATCATGACGAGCACGCTGGCGAATATCATCCAGTAATGTGCGGCTACCATCACGCTGTTGAAGCAATTCTTCCTTGCGCTCCACATCCAGCTCCACAGCCTCCAGAGCTTGCTGCCAGCTCAATCGAGATTCAGCCAGCTTCTCCTGCTCCTGCACCAGCTGTTCATGATGTTCGTCCAGATCAGAGGTCAATTGCTGACGTCGAGTATTAAGCTGTTCGATACGGGCCTGTTTTGCACTTAATTGCGAGGTTAATTCGCCATGCTGACGTAACAGGTCATTCAATTCCTGCTGACCGGTTTCACGCGCATGCTCAGAATTTTTTAGTTGTAATAAACCGGCATCAAGATCAACACTTTGCACTTCAATGGTTTCATCAAGCACAGCAATTTGTTCGTCGAGCAACAGTAATTCCTGCTGGCGCCCTAACACACTGGCCTGCTCGTCAGATTCGCGAGTCACTCGTATCCAACCACTGCCCAACCACATGCCATCCTTACAAACAATTGATTCATGGGCTGCCAGCTGATCACGCATCACCAGCGCGTCCGCCAACTCATCCACCACATAAATACCGCTCAGCAGCGAAGCAATGTTCCATGATGAATCAACCTTACTCTGCAACGACGTCAGGTTATGCGTATCAGGCGCAGCCTTTGCCTGATCAGGGTTGAGCAGCGTAATGCTGCCCTGCGACAAATTATCTAGCGCCGTCATCAGGTTATTCGCTTGCTCAACACACACACCCTGTAAATGATGCCCTAGCACGGTTTCCAGGGCGCGCTCCCAACCCTCTTTAACGCTCAGATTTTGGGCCAGTCGCGGCAATCGATGCAGCTGATTTTTCTCTAGCCATTGCACCACGGGGGCATCGGTTTTACCCAGTGCGGCCTGTTGCAGTGCTTCCAGGGAGCCATGACGGCCCTGCAACTCCTGCATTAAACGCCGCGCCTGATCCAGCGTTTGACTCAATGCCTGATTTGTCTCACGCTGTTGGTCAATCGTGGTAACTAACTCACTGACGCGACTTTTATGTTGCTCCGCTCGCTCATCAATTTCTGCTATGTGTTCTTGCAACCCCAACAGTTGGCTATCTTGCTGCTCATCACTAAAATCCGTCTTTTCTTGCTGTAACTTGTCGATACGTTGCTGAAACTTAACAATAGCCTGCTCCATATGCTGGATACGCGATTGCTCCACTTCGGCACGTTGACGGGGCTCGGCGGCCTGCTGGTTAAATTCGTCCCAGCTGTGCTGCCACTGCTGCATGGTGGTTTCAGCCAGTTCCAGCTGCTCAGCACTTTGTAACTCGGTTTCCGATAACAGTTCGATCTCTGGTTCCAGCTCCAGCAATTGCTCTTGTAGAGTTGCCGTTTTTAACTCGTCGTTTTGCAGGTCATTAGCGGTCTGCATTTTACTTGTTTCGGTACGCAGCAACTCTTCGTTTAATTGTTTAGCGCGTTGTTGCTGATGCTGAATATTCTGTTCCTGACGCGCAATTTCGGTGCCCACAAGATATAGCTGTTCCTGCACCTGCTGATAAACATCACTTAACTCTGTTTGCTGGGCACGCTGTTTTTCAATATTGGTTTCGATATGTCGTTGCTCGGCATGCACTGCCTCAAGCTGTACTTCTTGCTCGCCGACCTGTTTTTCCTGCGCGACAGCCGTATCATCCAAAGCACGCCAGCGAATGGCTAACAACTCGGCCTTGTTTGAACGCTCCTGCTGTTTTAACTCGGAATATTGTTGCGCCGCTCTGGCCTGACGTTGCAGGTGATGCAACTGACGATCCATTTCTTCGCGAATATCGCTGAGTCGATCCAGATTTTCCTTGGTACGACGAATGCGATTTTCCGTCTCGCGGCGGCGCTCCTTATATTTGGAGATACCAGCGGCTTCTTCAATAAAGTGTCGCAGTTCCTCGGGCTTGGCTTCCACAAAACGTGAAATAGTGCCCTGCTCAATAATCGAGTAGCTGCGTGGCCCCAAACCAGTACCAAGGAAAATATCCTGGATATCTCGGCGACGGCATTTGCTGCCATTCAGAAAATAAGTGGACTGCAATTCGCGGGTCACCAAACGGCGTATTGAAATTTCGCTAAAGGTGCCGTATTCGCCCGTTAAGGAACCGTCACTGTTATCGAAAATCAATTCAATGGAGGCTTGCCCAACCGGCATGCGCGCCGATGAACCGCTGAAAATAACATCAGCCATGGAATCGCCGCGCAGGGTTTTTGCAGAGCTTTCGCCCATTACCCAGCGCACAGCGTCAATGATATTGGATTTACCGCAGCCATTAGGGCCAACAACTGCGGTTAAATTATTGGGGAACTGTACCGTTGTGGGGTCAACAAAGGATTTAAATCCAGCTAATTTAATACTTTTCAAACGCATTAACAGCAGATCCTTGCAACGGGTTTATAGCAAAAGAATGGGGCAAAAAATACGGCGAAAAAGAAGGCTAATTCTCGACCGTTTTATTGAATAATTTGATCAATCAAAAGCTTAATTGGCACCTGTTGATCGCTAACATTAACAGGCCTAAAGCTGCCCTGCAAATCACCTTTTTGAGGTAATGGTTGACCACTAAAAGAGACTCTCGCCAACACTTCGACCTCTTCAACAGAGGATAATTTGAAGTTAGGTGTCATGGCCATATCATCACTCAAAATCACTTCAACGGGCAAATCCTTAACCTTTAAGCGCTCTACGGCTAGCGGTATCCGAGGACCATTTATCGCACGTGCCAAAACAAATACCATCAGCTCAGGATCAAGCTGTGATAGTAACTTTTCGTCGATACTCACCTGAAGTGTCAAGCGAGCAGATTGTGCAACCTGTTGTTGAACTTCTTGTGCCTCTGTTTTCTGAGGGGCCTCGGCCAGCAGTTGTTGCGCCCGCGTAATACCCTGACGTAGAGCATTGGAGCCCTGCGCATCCGGGGCAACGTCCAGTGCTGACTCCCAAGCGCCAATTGCTCGCGCATACTGCTTATTTTCAAAGGCTTCGATACCTAACAATCCCAACGCGCTGACATTGCCTGGCTGCACACGCAAAATACGTTCGGCAAGTTCTTTCACCTCAGCGGTAACACGATTGCCCTTAATAAAAAACAGCGCCTGAGCATATTCAGCCAATAATCCTGGCTGATCACCGACCAGACTTAACAAGCGCTCGTAAGCAGCCGTGCTTTGCTCAAAATGTTGTTGTTGGAAATACACATTGGCCAACGCATACCAGCTATCAGCGTCGTCAGGATTTTCTTGAGCCTTAGCTTCCAATAACGCCAGACGTTGATCCGGCGAAGCCGTCGTCAACTGTTGCGCAAAGGCCTGTTTAGTCTCAATCTGCTGCAATATTTGACTACTGCCCTGATTCAAATACAACGCTAAACCGCCAAATAACACCATCAAACTTAGTAATATTGCGGTAAACGGAACACCTTTTGATGGCGCAGCTGATTGCATAGCAATAGCTTGTGCTGGCACATCACCCAGCAGGTTTCGTTGTAATTCTGTGTACAACGCATCATATTGTGATTGCTCAAGTCGCCCCGCCTGCAACTCAACCTGTAAATCCTCTGACTGGCTTTCAAAGGCTTGAACATTAAGGTCTTGTCGGCTGGTACTAATCAGTTGCCTATGACGTCGCTGCATGACAATTGGCCACCATAAAAATACCAATGCGGCCAAAGCCAGTAGTGCAGCCAAAAACCAAAAGCTGGTCATTTCGATTCCTTTTCTTGCTCTATCAAACTATTCAAACGTTGTTGCTCAGCCGCATCGAGTACCGGCGCAGCAGTTTGAGCACGGCGACGTTTAATCATCACCAGCACCACGGCAAGTCCAATCAACAACAATATCAACGGTGCCAACCACAACATCAAGGTGTGACTGGATAATTTAGGGCGATACAAAATGTATTCCCCGTAACGCGCCACCAGGTAATCTTTGATTTGCTGATCGCTTTTGCCTTCATTGAGCAGGCGATAGACTTGACCGCGCAAATCCGTCGCAATCGGCGAATTAGAATCACCCAACGCCTGATTCTGGCATTTTGGGCAACGTAACTCGTCATTGAGATGATAGAAACGTTGACGGGTTTGCTCATCGGCAAACTCATAGGTATCAATGGCCGCTTGAGCACTGGCCGAAAAGGCTACACTTATTAGCAATATTAATGATGCAAACAATCGTTTCATTTATTAACCCTCTCCCCGCAGTCGATCAACTACCGGCTTGAGACGCTGCTGCCAAACACCTTCATTCACCACGCCCACATGCTTGTAATGCACCATGCCTTGCTGATCAATGACATAAGTTTCCGGCGCACCAAATACGCCTAAATCAATACCCAGCGTACCGGCTTTATCAAACACATTCAGCACGTAGGGATCGCCGAGCTTTTGCAACCACTGCAACGCATCAGGGCGATCATCTTTATAATTGATACCAATAATCGGCACCTGCGCTGACAGCTTCATTAGGTATGGATGTTCATGACGACAGGAGGGGCACCAAGTACCCCACACGTTGACCAGGCTGACTTCACCAATCAAATCATTACGATTCAAAAGACGCTGCCCTGATTTCAATGACGGCAGGCTAAACTCCGGCAACGGCTGATCAATGAGTGCCGACGGCATCGCAGTAGGATCAAGTTTTAAGCCTTTGGCAAAAAGAATCACCAGCGCAATAAAGATGATTAGCGGAACAAATAAATAAACACGCTTCATGCCGTCGCACCTTCTTCAGCAGTCGGTTGTGAATCCGTCTTAACGGCAAGAGCCGCGGCCACAGGCTTACGTTCGCGGATTCGATAACGCTTATCCATCAAGGCCAACAAACCACCCATCGACATCACCACAGCACCCAGCCAAATCCAGTTAACAAAGGCCTTGTAGTGAACACGTACTGCCCAAGCATCACCATCAAGCTGTTCGCCCAGCGCCACATAGAGGTCGCGAGTAAAACCCGGTTCTATGTCGGCTTCGGTCATGGTTTGCTTACCTGCACGGTAAACTCGCTTCTGAGGTTGTAATAAATACTGCTCTTGGCCATCAAGATAAACACGAATTTGCGCTTCGTCGGCATCGAAATTAGGGCCCTTCACCTTACGCACACCTTCAAATACAAAGCTGTAATCCTGTAATACAACTGATTCACCGGGCGAGAGCTTTACATCGCGCTTATCGCTGTAATTGGACGTGAAAGCGACCCCAATAATACACATCGCAATACCCAGATGAGCAATTTGCATGCCCCAGTAACTGCGTGATAACCGCTGCAGGCGTTTGTTTACAGTGCCACTACCCTGACGGACTTTCGCACGAATATCCTGTAATACCGTAACGGTAATCCATACGCTGAATAACACGGCCAACGCGGCGCTGATGCTAAATTCTGTGCCATACCAAAAGGGTAATAACAGGGCCAACAACACACTCACTGCAGCAGCAATTATCAACTGCAGTTTACTGGAGGCCATGGTGGTTTTTTTCCATTTTGACGTAGCCGCAAATCCCATAAACACAAACAACAAACTCATCAACGGCACAAACATGGCATTAAAATACGGTGGACCTACGGATATACGGCCCATGCCCAATGCGTCGATAATAAGAGGATATAAGGTACCCAATAAGACGGTGATCGCTGTCACGGTTAGAATGACATTATTCACCAGCAGCAACACTTCGCGTGACCACCAGCCAAACACCGGTTTACTCAACACAGACGGAGCTCGCACCGCATACAGCGTCAACGAGCCACCAATCACGATCACCAAAAAGATCAGAATAAACACACCACGGGCAGGGTCGGTGGCAAACGCATGTACCGAAGTCAGGACACCGGAACGTACCAGGAAGGTACCCAGCAGACTCAACGAAAAGGTAAAAATTGCCAGCAGCACAGTCCAGTTCTTAAAGGCACCACGCTTGTCCGTCACCGCCAAAGAATGGATCAACGCTGTACCGACTAACCAGGGCATAAAGGACGCATTTTCAACGGGATCCCAGAACCACCAACCGCCCCAGCCGAGTTCGTAATAGGCCCAGTAACTGCCCATCGCAATGCCGCAAGTCAGAAACACCCAGGCCATGTTAGTCCAGGGACGAGACCAGCGCGCCCAGGCGGCATCCAACTGACCACCTAATAACGCCGCAATTGCAAAAGAAAAGGCGACCGAGAATCCAACATAACCCATGTACAACATCGGCGGATGCACAATCAAACCGAAATCCTGCAATAACGGATTCAGGTCAGAGCCTTCAGTCGGCATCTGCGGCAAATAACGCTCAAACGGGTTGGAAGTAAGCTCAGTAAACAGCAGAAAACCGACACTGATCATCCCCATCACAGCCAACACGCGTGCTACCAGTTCATTGGGCAACTTACGACTAAACAGACTTACTGCAAAGGTCCAGCCACTGAGAATCAACGCCCACAATAATAGCGAGCCTTCGTGTGCACCCCACACGGCACTCACTTTATACGGCGTGGGCAATGCGCTATTGGAGTTATTGGCAACATAGGCCACGGAAAAATCATCGCCAACAAAGGCGGTGACCAGACAACCAAAGCTGACCAGCAAAAAGAAAAATTGCCCCCAGGCTAATGGTCGTGCGTAACTCATCCACAGTTGATCGCCTCGTGCTGCACCAAGCAACGGCACCACGGCCAGCAGAATAGACAGGCACAGGGCAATAATTAACGATAAGTGTCCAAGTTCGGGAAACATGATTCAGATCCAGATTTGTTTCAAAAATTTAACTTATAAAGCTTCAGAGGTTTTAGATTTACTATAGTCTTGCGGATCAACACCGGCTTTTTCCAGTGCTTCAGCAACTTCTGGTGACATATAGTTTTCGTCGTGTTTGGCCAGCACTTCCACCGCCATCAAACGATCTCCCTGCATTCGTCCCTGCGAGACAATGCCCTGCCCCTCACGGAATAAATCGGGCAGAATACCTTCGTATTCAACTGTCACAGTTTGTGCAAAATCGGTGATTTGGAACTCCACCTTGAGGCTATCGAGATCGCGTTTTACACTGCCATCCACCACCATACCACCCGCTCGAATCAACTGATTCTGTGGCGCCTTGCCTTCGGCAATTTCACTCGGTGAGTAGAAGTAATTAATATTTTCCTGCAGTGCAAACAGGCCAAGTCCTACAGCAAGGCTGATACCGCCAACAATGAACAGTACAATCATCAAGCGCTGCTTACGAATCGGATGCATGCAATTCCTCCCGACGCAGCTGACGAGCCTGCTCAACAAAAAAACGTTTACGTTTAAGTACCGGCGTCACCAGATTAAAGGCAAACACTAATGCGGCAGTGCCATAGGCAACCCAGACATACAGTCCATGGCCACCCATCGCGATAAATTCTGAAAAATCTGCAAAGTACATAATCTGTTAGCTTTCTCTTATAATTTCTTTAACCCAACCGGTACGACGTTCTCGATCAAGCAATTCAACGCGCGTGCGCATCATCAATACCGCAGCAAAAAAGCAGTAAAACCCGACCACCATAATCAATAGCGGCATCCACATTTCAGCTGGCATTGAAGGCCGCTGCGTCAGAGTCAAGCTGGCCGGTTGATGTAAGGTATTCCACCATTCAACGGAATACTTAATGATGGGGATATTCACTAGTCCAACCAAGGCCAATAACGCGCTGGCTCTGGCAGCCTGATTTCTATCAGTAAAGGCCGACTGCAGCGCCACTACACCCAAATATAAAAACAGTAATACCAGCATGGATGTCAATCGCGCATCCCATACCCACCAAGCACCCCAGGTCGGTTTGCCCCACACGGCGCCGGTAATCAGAGCCAACAAAGTGAATGATGCACCGATTGGCGCACAACTTTTAGCAACTACATCGGCCAGTTTCATTTTCCAGATTAGGCCAACTGCCCCGGCAATCGCCATCAGCAAATAACCCGACTGGGCAAGAAACGCCGCCGGCACATGGATATAAATAATACGATAGCTATTACCTTGCTGGTAATCAGCAGGGGCAATCAGCAACGCCCACACAGTGCCAATCACCAACAGCAACATCGCGGCTACCGAAAACCATGGAAGCAAGCGCCCGCTAATGGCATAGAACCACTTTGGCGAACCTAATTTATGAAACCAACGCCACATTTTTTAACACGTCTCTTTTCAGTTATTCAGCCACTAAGGCTAATTCGTAAAGCGGTTACAATTGCCAGCGGAGCCAACACCACCGTCAACGCCAAAATGGCGCCCAACAAGGCTAAATGACCAGCGATAGGTAACCCTGCTGTAGCCGCTTGTACGGCACCGGAAGCAAAAATCAGCACCGGAATATACAGCGGCAGCACCAATAGTGACAACAACAAGCCGGTTTTTCTCAATCCAACTGTTAACGCACTGCCAATCGCGCCAATAAAACTGAGTACAGGTGTGCCTATCAGCAACGTCAGCATCAGCGTTTTTATGCCCTCAGCCGGTAAAAACAACATCATTGCCAGCAATGGCGACAATAAGGTCAACGGCAACCCTGATAACAGCCAGTGCGTCGCCACCTTGGCGAGAATGGCACTATAAAGCGGTTGCGGCGATAGCAGCATTTGCTCCAGTGTGCCGTCCTGAAAATCCGACTGGAACAACATATCCAGTGATAACAAGGTTGCCAGCAATGCCGACACCCACAACACACCAGGGGCAATTTCTCGTAAAAATGCACTTTCTGGCGTGACGGCTAAAGGAAACAAAGTCACCACTACCACAAAAAAGATCAGCGGATTCACCAAATCACTGGAATGGCGAAATGCTGCCGTCATATCGCGGCGAATCATGGCGCCAAAAATCCCTACCTTGCCGACACCCGACTGAGCTGATTGAACCTGCGTTGTCATTTCAACTCCAGCTTGCGTAGCCCAGGCACATTATGAAGCTCCTGATGGGTCGTCAAAATCACCGCACCGCCCTGCTGAGCTTGATGTGCTAACAAGGTCTCAATCGCTTGCACACCGGATTTATCAATCGCCGTGAAGGGCTCATCTAATATCCATAACTTGGCAGGCAGCAGATACAATCGCGCCAAATTCACGCGTCGTTGCTGCCCGGCAGAAAGCGTATAACAGGGTACGTCTTCATAACCACGCAGACCAACTTTGGCCAGCACCTCATCAATTTCCTTCCCGTACTCCAAACCGCTCAAGGCTGCATGCCAGCATAAATTCTCTTGCGCGGTTAAGGCCTGCTTAATACCTGCGGCATGCCCCAGATACTGCATGTGGCGATGGTAATCCTCTCGTACACGTCGTATGGGTTCCCCGCACCAACGCACTTCGCCTTCCGTGGCTTCACTAAGGCCAGTTAACACCCTCAACAAAGTCGTTTTACCACTGCCATTTGCACCCTCAACTTGCAGCACTTCGCCAGCACGCACATCAATATCTAACGACTCAAAAAGCACACGATGATCACGCTCACAGCACAAGCCGATACCTTGTAATAATGTTTCGCTCACACGATGCCTGCAGTGTTTGAATAAGGGTCAAATTTCACGGTGCCCATTATATAGAAATGCGCCTCACATGATATAGTCGAGCCATGGATATCAAACCGTCAATTGCCAGTGGGGCAGCCCCACCGAGCTCTGCTGCGCCACCCGTAACAGAGCTGCCAGCCAGCCTACAGCAATTGCCTCGCGGCACGCTGTTAACTGCCGTGGTCGAAAGTAGCAAACCTGTTGTACCGCAACCGTCAAATCCGCAGCTTGCAACGTCACAAACCGCCAATCAACCCCTACAGGCGCAAACAACAGCCACCCGAAGCTTTGATGTGCTTCTCAACATCAGCGGCAACAAAGTCCAGACACAAAGTAATGCGGCGTTCAATCCAGGACAACTTCTCAAGGTTGAAATCACCGCCAATTCGGCCCTGCGAGTGATTCAGGTCGCCACCCAGCAAAACGCACAACTCAATCAACCACTGGCCCAAATACAACAGGGTTTGCGCCAAGCTCTGCCATTGCAACAAAATCCAGGGTTATTGCTTAACAACCTAGCACCACTTTTCAAACTATTAGACGTCACACCTGCCGCGCAAGCCACAACACAAATCAGGGCGTTATTATCAACAATCCCCGATCTTAAACAGCTATCTAATCCATCAATATTAAAAAACAGCGTCGGTCAAAGCGGGATTTTCCTGGAAAGTAAAATCAAGTCATTACAATCACAGATTCAGCAATCACTAACAAACACAACGCCCGGCACGGCTCAAAGAACAACAGCTGAGACAACTCAAAAAACACTTCAAGCGATACAAAACAAATTAGCACAGCAGAACGTAGGTACTACAACGTCTGCTCGAACCGCTTCGCAGGCGCCCACTGTAGAATCAAATCAAACAACGCCCCAAAACAGCACTCACACTACACGGAAAGTGTTACAAACGTTGCTTCAAAACAATGCACAATTTAGTCAGCAATTAGAGAAGCTAGTCGGTCAGGATTTCAAAGCTCAACTACTAAAACTCAGCGCAGCATTGATTCCGCTGCTATCCGCCAACTCAAGTAACACCGCTAAACCCGTCGAAACGGCATTACTACAACGCATCTTACAAATATTACCCGATACACGCGGCAACCAATTAACTGGCGCCCCAAGCACAGGGCAAACCAGCCTATCGCTATCAAACCTGCCTATTAGCACGCAATTATCACAACTACTAAACCCCAGTCTTGTGCCAGGACAGCCACAAGTTCAGTCTCAATCACCGTTACAGGTATCCTCAGGGCAAACCAATAACAATACCGATTTAGCCATTAGCACTGTCTTGCGCCAAATTGCCGCGACACTGGCGCAAGTGCAGACCAACCAGCTACAAAGTCTCGCTGGCCCGCGCGCAGACACTGACGGCGGCTTACTGCTTAACAGCTGGAATATCGAAATCCCTGTATTTCTAGAAGGCCAATTTAAACCAATACAATTACAAATTAACGAAGAGCGCCATCCTGATTCCACCTCACAACAACAGGGGAAAATGCGCGTATGGAAAATTACTCTGGGTTTTGATTTTGAAGAATTGGGCGAATTTTTCGCCACCCTGCGTATCATCAATACCAGCGTATCGGCCACTTTCTGGAGTGACAAACCCGAAACTCTGCAACGTATTAGCGGTGAACTACAGCACCTCAATAAATCGTTAAACAGACTAGGTCTAAATGTTGAAGAGCTAGAGTGTCGAAGAGGCAAACCAACCTTTAGAGAAACTCGACTCGATCAGCAATTGGTGGATATCAAAACATGAAGCCCAACAAACCACAGGCAGTGGCTCTCTTTTACGATGGCGAAAACACCCCAACGGTTACCGCTACAGGTGAGCACGATATTGCCGAACAAATTATTGCCATCGCAAGAGAACACGGTGTACCTCTCTACGAAAACCCTGAGCTGGTTAATGTGCTAGCTCAACTTGAATTAGGCGAATCAATTCCCGAAGCGCTTTATCTAGCGATCGCAGAAATCATTGCCTTTGCCTATTACATTCAAGGCAAAAAACCAAAAAGATAAAATAAACTCTGAATCTACTTGAAAATGTTAATGAGAATAATTACTATTAACTTATTCGCAGAATACATGGGTTATAAAAATGTTCGTTTGTGTATGTAACGCAGTCACTGACTCACAAATTATTGAAGAACTCGATAACGGCGCAAGCAACTTGCGCGATATAAGCCGTCGCCTGGAAGTTGGTCGTAACTGTGGTCAATGCTGTAAAACTGCTAAACAGGTCATCAAGCAATATCACGAAGAAAATCGTGCCATGAGCGATTTGTGTTACGCCGCAATTTAGTCCCCACCCTCGAAATCTAGCCCTGTTACATTTAACCCCTTTTTCAATAAGCGCCACCCCCTGATACAAGCCAACGAACAGCCCCCTTAATACTGCCAAATCAATCAGTTACAAAACCAACGATAATCGTTTGTATTTGCGTTTTTATTAACCATAAAAATCAATGCCTTAGATGAACTTTAAGCGTATTATCCCGACTAATAAAAACAAACTACAAACGCTGCCAAGGAGCGGAGTAATGAAAGCCGAAAAAGGTGTGATTTCTCATCTCAACCAAGTACTGACTTCTGAACTAACTTCAATCAACCAGTTTTTCCTGCATGCCCGCATGTTCAAAAACTGGGGCTTGAATCAGCTTAATGAAAAAGCTTATAAAAAGTCGATCAAGGACATGAAGCAGGCTGACGAATTAATCGAACGCATCCTTTTTCTTGAAGGTCTGCCAAACTTACAAAAACTCAACCAGCTAAGCATTGGTGAACATACCGAAGAGATGTTGAGCTGTGACATGAAATTCGAACTTGAACAACTACCAGTACTGCGTGCAGCGATTGCCCACTGTGAAAGCGTTCAAGATTACGTCACCCGCGATATGCTCGAAGAAATCCTGGAAGACGAAGAAGAATATATTGATTGGCTCGAAAGTCAGGAATACCTAATTAAGAATTCAGGCATCGAAAACTATCTACAATCACAAATGTAACAATGGGCCAGAGGAGATAAACGAATGAAAGGTAGTAAAAAAGTCCTAACGGAACTCAACAAACTGCTGGCTCTGGAACTTGCCGCCATTGACCAATATTTCATCCATGCCCGCATGTATGAAGACTGGGGATTGGAAAAGCTGTTTGAGCGTATTAACCACGAGTCTGAAGACGAACGCATGCACGCCTCTCTATTAATTGGGCGTATTTTGTTTTTGGAAGGCATCCCGGACATGTCCACCCGCACCGGCCTAAACATCGGTAAAGATGTTCCCGATATGCTGGAAAGCGATTTACAGCTGGAATACGCAGACGCTAAAGCATTAAAAGACTCCATCAAAATCTGCGAAGCCGAGAAAGATTATCAGACGCGTGAGATTCTGGAGAAATTACTGGAAGACACTGAAGAAGATCACGCCTATTGGCTTGAACAGCAACTGGGACTGATTAAAAAAATCGGCCTGCCGAATTATCTTCAATCACAGATGTAATAACTTTTTAGTTTGACCAAAAGACCGCCATTAGCGCGGTCTTTTTTATGTCTGCCAAAAGATGTCACTCTTGAAACCAAGGTTTTAAGCCGCATATCAGCAGCTCACTTCCCATTATTATTTTCATTTAAAATATGCAAACCCAAACATTACAAAACTATTTCACCAAATTACATAGCCACAAATCTTTCGAAATCTTTGTTATCAGCATCATTATTATTTCCGCACTGTTAGTCGGCGCGAAAACCTATAATATTTCGCCAACGGCACAGAAAATCATCACTCTGCTGGATTGGGGCATCACGCTTATCTTTTTAGTTGAAATTTGCATTCGATTTATTGGCGATGAGCATAAATCGCGCTTTTTCTTCAACGCCTGGAATCTGTTCGACACCCTGATCGTCATTGCCAGCCTAATACCCGTCGAAGACAGCGAAATGGCCCTGCTAGGCCGTACCATTCGCATCTTTAGAGTACTCAGGATGGTCTCCTTTGTGCCGGAGCTAAGACTTCTGTTGAATGCACTGGTCAGTGCTCTGCCACAACTTGGTTATGTGGTGGCGTTGATGTTTATTATTTTTTATATCTACGGCGCCATTGGCAGTTTTCTATTCGAAGCCATCAATCCGGTGCTATGGGGCGACATCTCCATCTCCATGCTGACACTCTTTCGTATCATGACCTTCGAGGATTGGACCGATGTCATGTATGAAACAATGGAAGTCTACTCGCTGAGCTGGCTGTTCTATTTATCCTTTATTTTCTTTACCGCCTTTGCCTTCCTAAACATTGTTATCGGCATCGTGGTGAACGTTTTAGAAAAGGAAAATGAGCGGGTAAGACTTGAAGAAAGCGAAGAAGATGAGGTGACACTCGAGGTGCTACAAAGTCAGCTGACAGAAATTAAAGCGCTGCTGGCACAACAAAATACTTTATCCAAAAAATCCAACAACCACTAATTACAGACATAAAAAAACGGGGCTACGAAATTTCGTAGCCCCGTTTTCAAATCAGCAAGATTAAATTGCTACGAACGACACATTACCTTTACCGTAACGTGGAATATCAATTTCCATATTGGAGCGATCGTCAGTAACGTTGGCAATATTCACAAACGCTTCTGGTGCATCAGCAACGCTATAGCACTTCTCTAACCGCAAGTGCGGTGTCTTGTCATTCATAAACAGACGAGTAAAGATATTCATCACTTCATTGAAGTTATCATGCATCATCGGCTCAAGCTTTTTATCCTTCACTGCATCCTCTGCTGCACCGGGAGGCAACATGGTCAAGGAACAACCAGAAAAAGCAGCAAACTCTATGTCACAAACGCAAGCAGCAACAGGCACATCATTATCATCGATAAAAGCACCAATAATAGCACCAGGTGTTTTGCCATCAACAACCTTACCAGGCCCAATGCCCGCACCATCAAACAACATCATCAGGTAACTTTTTAACTCGATTTCATTCGGGATGTTAAACGCAGTTGCCATTCTTTACTCCTAAAAATCTATTAATTTTTATTATGGTACGTACGGACCCAGTGCTTCACGCACAGAATCTTCAGTAAAAGGTTTGCTGATAAGGAAGCGAGCTCCAGCAGCTGTAGCACGCTCACGCATTTCCTGTGAGGCCTCTGTAGTAATAAAACCAAAGATAGGATTAACCTGTTCATCCTTTAGGCTTTCCAGTACTTCAATGCCTGTCATGGTTGGCATGTTCCAGTCGCACAGCACCATATCAGGCTGTTCTTCAAGAATCTTGGCTAAGCCAACGTCACCATCATTAGCTTCAATGACATCGGCACCGTCGAGCCCTACTAAACGCAGCATACGCTTAACCATCATTCGCATAGCTGCACTGTCATCAATAATTAAAATCTGCACGGTTTGTTCCTTCCTTCTTTATTTTGTTAATAATTTGATGTTTTTCAAAGCTAAATATAGACCACTATTAGCGCTTGTGCTGGTCAGTATAGTCAATAATTTTAGCCGCGATGTCTGGAAGTGAAATTATTTCATCAACACAGCCCAATTTCACGGCTTCGCCCGGCATGCCCCACACTACGCTGCTTTTTTCATCTTGAGCAATCGTCGGTGAACCGGCATTTTTCATCGACTGCAAGCCATCGGCACCGTCTCGGCCCATACCGGTAAGAATAATCCCCAACGCATTACGGCCGACATTACTGGCAACCGATTCAAACAACACATCAACCGAGGGTCGATGCTTATTGACGGGCGGAGTGTCTTCCAGGCGACATACGTAATACAAACCATCTTTTTTAACAGACAAATGGCAATACCCGGGAGCAATATAAACATGCCCGTTTCGAATCAACGCTCCATCTGTGGCTTCAACAACAGTTACCGGGCAGGTTTTATCCAAACGTTCAGCAAAAGACGCGCTAAACGCTTCTGGGATGTGTTGGGCTATAACTATGCCGACCGTTGATACAGGTAAACTCTCTAATATTTTACCCACTGCGACAGTGCCACCTGTTGACGAACCAATAGCAATAATCCGTCTTGCATTGTCGTAACAGGATTTAGGCGCACTTTCAGGTTTCGGCTGTAGTGCAACGGTTGATGTTACTTTTGTTTCAGAGGAACTACGAACAGGACTAGCTTTAGCATTTGTAGCGGCGTTTCTTTGTGTAAAGGCTTTAACATTAACCCTGCCTGCGGCTTTTACTTTGCTAATGACTTCTTCAGCATATGCTGCCATTTCAGCCGGCGAGGTCGTCTTAGGTTTACCTACGTAATCAACCGCACCAAGGTCAAGCACTCGCAAGGCCATCGCGGCATTACGTTCGGTTAATGAAGAAATCATGACTACAGGCATGGGGCGCAAACGCATCAAATTCTCTAAAAAAGTTGCTCCATCCATACGAGGCATATTGATATCCAGCGTAATAACGTCCGGATTCAAAAATTTGATCTTGTCTCTCGCTTCAAAAGGATCAAGCGCAGTACCAACTACTTCAATGTCATCACAGGAATCAAAAATATAGGTTAGTAACTTTTGAAAGGATATCGAGTCCTCAACAATCAATACGCGCAACGGCTTCATTTAGCGGTACTCCAAAGTAGATTTGGAGACCCGCAAAGGCACATCCAGTTGATAGCTAACAAATGCTTTGAATACTTCATCCATAAATCAGAACTTCCCTAGTTGAGGATCATGTGAAAGATCGTCGTCATAATTCTTTTCTCGTTGAAAAATAGTATCGTTATTTAGTTTTTTCAACTTTTTAACCATAACTTTCCCCGTTAAAGGAAAGAAATTAACCTTTCGCGGAAAATCATCTCCTACATCTATGCCTTCAACACTGAGATTTTTATTGGCAATATATTCTGTAATAAACTCAATATTACGTGCACCAACATCGCCTTTACTGCGTAATATTTGACCACCACCAAAAACTTTTATTTTTAAATCTTCTCGCTTGGCACCATGCTTTATCATGCCTTTAAGCAGATTTTTCATCGCTAAATCACCGTAGCGCCCACAACCATTCACGTGCCAGTCTTCAGGCTGCCCTTCAAGCCCGATGCTGGGCAACATAAAGTGATTCATGCCTCCGATGCCTTCAGCCAGGTCATAGACACAAACGGAGATACAAGATCCAAGTACTGTTGTGATCATTTCAGAATGGCGGGTGATATAAAATTCACCAGGAATAATTTTGGCAACAACCTGATTATTTTGCAGAGGATCGTTATAACGATTTACATGTTCAAAGCCGAACAAACAAAGTGGCTTGTCATTTTTTTTACCATTAAACGACATCAAATGTTAGCGTCCCTTCGGGCTCTTTTTATAAAGACTCTTTTCAATCAAGTCATAACAACTACTGACGTTATGAAGACTTTCTGAATGCCCCAGGAATAAGAAATCCTCAGCGTTTTGAGCTTTACCAAAACGTTCGACAAGTTTTTTCTTGGTTTCAAAATCAAAATAAATAATCACGTTACGGCAAAAAATGATGTCAAAAGTGCCTTTCATTGGCCAACTTTCCATCAAATTTAAATGCTGAAAATAAATAAGATCTTTTAACTTTTCTTTGGCTTGATAACGCCCGCTATTCGTACCTTTCCCTTTCATAAACCACTTGCTGATCCATTCAGGTTCAAAGCCCTCTAAACGTTTGGCCTCATAAACGCCTCTGCTCGCCGTATTCAAAATATCCGTATCAATATCAGTAGCTAGGATTTTTATATCCCATCTATCAATATCAAGTAACGCCTCGCGCAGGGTAATGGCAATCGAATAGGCTTCTTCTCCAGTCGAACAACCAGCAGACCAGATACGTAATTTACGATGCCCATGCCGCTTATAAAAATCGGGCAATATGCTATTTTTTAAATGCTCAAAATGATGCTTTTCACGAAAAAAAGCAGTCAGGTTAGTGGTGATAGCATTAGTAAACATGGTTAATTCAGGGCTTCCGCTCTGATCAATCAAGTCACAGTATTCAGAGAATCCTCGCAACCCTAACTCATGGATTCGAGGGGAAAAACGTCGTCTAACCAGCTCTCGTTTATTATCTGCTAACGAAATACCGGTGTGTCGATAAACCAACCCACATAACTTATCGAAGTGCTGGTCCGTTAGCTCGATTTCTGTTCCTCTCGTCATTCTGGCAGGCGTTCCCTTAGTCGTTGTAACACTAACTAAACCTCATACTGGGTTTAGTTAGTGTAATTCCTTATGATTCGTACTTTACGATAAAACCTTACACTAGAATTTGATTAGAACTCTTCCCAAAACTCATCATCACCTGCAGCCGCTTTAAATGGCGTCACGTTTGAGCTTTGCGCAGCCGGTGCTTGCGTAGCAGGTTGAGAAAATGCCCGGTTAGGACTACGTCGATTAGTTGCTGGCGCAGCAGAAGTTGCACGCGCACCGCCGCCGTTGCCGTTGCCAATATCAAAGAACATCATTTGACGTTCCAGATCCGCCGCCTCATCACCGGTGGATTCACTGGCTGCAGCAACCTCTTCAACTAATGCTGTGTTTTGTTGCGTAACTTCATCAATCTGGGTGATTGCCCTGTTCATTTCCTCGATACCCAGTGTCTGCTCTTCACTTGCTGCTGTAATCTCAGAGACGATATTGGATACTTTAGTGACTGATTCGACAATCTCCTTAAGCGTTTCACCAGAATGGTTCACTAACTCCGAACCCTCTTCAACCTTACCCACACTGTCTTCAATCAGCTCTTTAATTTCTTTCGCTGCAGTTGCACTACGCCCTGCCAGGTTTCTTACTTCACCCGCTACAACAGCAAAGCCTCGACCCTGTTCTCCGGCACGAGCCGCCTCAACAGACGCGTTTAAGGCCAACAGGTTAGTCTGGAATGCAATTTCATCAATAACACTGATAATGTCAGCAATCTTGGTACTGGACTCATTGATAGTGCTCATCGCTTGAATAGCACGGCTTACTACTTTACCGCCCTCTTCTGCTGTTTCACGAGCGACAGCTGACAGCTGATCGGCCTGACGAGCATTTTCCGTGTTTTGCTTAATTGTACTGGTGATCTCTTCCATACTGGCAGCGGTTTGCTCAAGGCTTGCTGCTTGGTTTTCAGTACGGTTACTCAGATTTTTGTTACCTTCCGAAATCTCACCCGCTGCAACTCTAACGGCACTCGACGTTTCCTGGATATTACCCACAATACCCACAAATGTTTCAGCTAAACGGTTAGCGTTATCTTTAAGCTCACCAAATTTTCCTTGGTATTGAGAAGTAATACGTACTTTCAAATCACCGGAACCCATGGCATCCAACATATGTGAAATGTCATCAATAGCACCCAAGTGTGTTTGCATTTCACTCAAGGCTTGCATGAGCTTACCTGTTTCACAGGTTGAATCGACCGTAATCTTAGAACTAAGGTCGCCACGTTGAATATGTGCAAAAACATCAATTGCTTGAGCAATAGGCCCTGTAACGCTGCGGTATAGATAAAAAGCCGCAATCAACGATAACACGACACTAATCAACACAATAATAAGATTGGAATACATTTCCGTACCCAAAGTGCTGATCCGTTTAGCTAATAATTTCTTTAGCTCTGGTGCTGTGGCACTAGCAAGACCTTGCCATGCGGACTGAGAGGTATCGGCCTGACCTGATATCATCTGAATATTTATTGATTGTTTTTTAAGTTCGCTGTTAATCAGATTGAGGTAGACATTCACTTCTGAGTCCAGTGTTCTTAACAAACCACTGAGCGCGCTTTGTACGTCTAAATTACTGCTAAACGCTGTATCCAGACTCGTTTTCGTAGCACCTAATTTTGACTTAATGCGATCCAGAGACACTTTGACATCCAAAGTACTGACAGCTTTTGAACCACCTGCCGCACGTTTACGCATTAAATTACGGCTTGTTTCAATTTCATGATGCAGCTCAGGTAATCGAATAACAACGGCATCCATTACGTAGAAACTGTCAAGTTCTGGATCCAGAACCAAATTAGATGCATCACCAATAGTGACCATAAAACTAACAATCTTGCTTGCTAATCGAGCGCTCGCATCGGCTTGACTACTATTTTTAACGCTGGCCCAGTCACTTTTAATGCTCGACCAATTACCATTAAGGCCCAACGCACCGCCCTGACTACTTTCAATCGCATCCACTCTTGAGATAGCCGTGTTTACAGCCGTTTCCTGACTGTTAGCTTTCTGCCGATAAAGGGATTTCTGATTAGCAAGCACAGAGGTCGATTCTGCTGTGACAAGCGCAGTGTATTTCGACACCTGATGTAAAACGTCCTGTACAGGAATCAGGTAATCAACGCCGCGCTCTTCCTTCGTGGAAAATTCAAGATTACTACTCTGATTACCAAAATACAGGGTACCAAAGAGCATTGCCGGAATAGAGACAATCACTAACACCAAGAGAAATTTATACACCAAATTCAAGTTTCTCAGAACACTCATTTTCTTATACCTACTTTTTAATTATCTATATTCAAAATAAACACCACCCTGTGTTCCAAGACTACTTACCTATGCAAAGGCAAGGTTAATTTCAGACCGGACCTAATTAACTAATTCGTTTGACACTAGATCCAGAACGCCCGCATTTACCAAACTATCAATTTCCAAAAGAATAACCATCTTGCTATCGATCATGCTCAGTCCACGAATATATTCAGTACTGATTGAACCACTAAAATTCGGGGAAGGCTTAATTTCCTTGGAGTTCACGTTATAAACCTCAGAGACTGCATCCACCACCAATCCCACAACCCGTTCACCTTCGTCATCCTTTACTTTAACGACGATAACGACCGTTGTTGGCCCGTAACCTACTTCTTCAAGCTGGAACCTCTTGCGTAAATCCACAACCGGTACCACCGCGCCACGCAGATTGATCACACCCAGCATAAAATCAGGTGTATTGGGAATCGGCGTCACTTTACTCCAGCCTTGAATACCTTGAACCTTCAAGATATCAACACCGTATTCCTCACCATTAAGAATAAAAGTCAGGAACTGTAAAACATCCGGGCTTAAATCAAGTTCGCTTTCGTATTGTGTTTGTACTTTGCTCATCGCTTAAATCATCCTGCCGTTATTTTTAACTATGCAATCGCCAATGTTTCAACTGAATCAACATCACTGAAACAGCGTTGAGCCAACCCGGGTATATCCAGAATCAATGCTACTGAACCATCACCAAGAATTGTAGCTCCCGCTAAGCCGTGCACATGTTTATAATTATTTTCCAAGCCTTTGATCACTACCTGTTGCTGATCTTCAAGGTCATCTACAACAATTCCGTAACGCTTGCCTGCCGTTTCAATAACCACAAGCAATTTATCGTCTAATTCCTCAACATCAAGCGTCATATCTTTGTAATAACCGCCGCAAATAGCACGCAGATCTGTAATCGGCAAAAACTCTTCGCGCAGGCGATATAGCATGCTGTTATTGGCAACTACGTTAACTCGTTCCGGGTTAATGAACACGGACTCAACAATGGACAGCAGTGGAACAATGTAGATTTCCTTCCCAACACGTACTAACTGGCCATCCAGAATTGCCAATGTCAGCGGTAAACGAATAGTAAATTTACTGCCTACACCGAGCTCGGACTCAACATCAATGCGGCCGCCCAAGTCTTGAATATTACGACGTACCACGTCCATACCAACACCGCGCCCTGATAAATCGCTAACTTGGTCAGCTGTCGAAAATCCAGCGTTGAAAATCAGCATGTAAATAGCTTCATCGGTGAGCTGCTCATCTTCAGTCACCAGACCTTTCTCGATGGCTTTAAATAAAATTCTGTCTCGATTTAGGCCTGCTCCGTCATCAGAAATCTCAATGACAATATGACCGGCCTCATGAAACGCACTTAGGCGTAATAAACCTTCTTGAGGCTTTCCTGCGGCAATACGGTTTTCAACTGTTTCAATGCCGTGATCCAATGAGTTGCGCACCAAATGCACCAGTGGATCACCGATTTTCTCCAGAACTGTTTTATCAAGTTCCGTTTGCTCACCGATCAATTCAAGTTTTACTTTTTTACCCAGGCTTTTACTTAAGTCACGAACCAGTCGAGTAAAACGGCTGAACGCAACTTTAATCGGCAGCATACGAATCTGCATGGCAGACTCCTGCAATTCCCGTGTATTACTCTCTAACTGCGCCAAACCATCACGCAAATCGGACAGGTCATTAACATTAAATTCTTTTTTGAACCGCCCCAACATGGATTGTGTGATGACCAGTTCACCCACAAGGTTGAGCAAACTATCAACTTTTTCCACGTTGACTCGAATAGAACTGCCCGTTGATTCAGGCGCAGCTTTACCCGATTTAGGTTCTGCGACGGCAGGTTCTTTCTGCTCAGAGGCGGCTGGTTTAGTCTCTTTAACTTCAGCGACTACAGGTGTTACATCTTTTTCTGTAACGGCCTCAACGGCTGGCTGAACGTCTGCTGGCTTACTAGGTTCTACCGGAGCTAACGTTTCAGAGAAAAACTCAGTCTCTAGATCCGGCTCCGGCTCAAGCAATGTTTCTACCGGTATCTCTTCACTTTCTGATGTAATACCTTCTACAGCAGTCTTAGTAGCAACAGGTTCCTCTGCTACAACAGGCTCTGCAGCAGGCGCCTCTGTACCGTTTAGCAATGCTTGAATGCGAGCCTGAATAGCACTGATACGCGGTGTGTCATAGTCACTCTGCGCATTAATGCTATCCATCATGCCACGCAGGCAATCCACAGACTCAAGCAGCAGCGTTATGCCGTCTTCAGTAACATCACGCTCTCCACTTCGCATCTCGTCAAGGATTGTTTCAACCCAGTGAGTGAAATCCGAAACCTCGATAAATCCGAAAGTACCACCGCCGCCTTTAATAGAGTGAGCTGCACGGAAAATATTATTGATGGTTTCCATGTCTGCAGTACCAGGTTCAAGCGCAAGCAACCCTGACTCCATAACATCTAAACCTTCAGTACTTTCTTCAAGAAAGATCTGTCGGATTTCATCCATGCCTTCTTCGTCAAACATGTTTCAACCTGAAATTAGTGGTGGTGTTTTCCTTTCCCAATAATCCGAAAAAAACCGGGAAATCCCTTTACAGTAAACTGCATTGCCGCGTTATCAATTTCACTACAAGCGTCTAAGTTAGTGCTTAAGCCTAGTACAGTATTCAAACGTAGCAACACTTGAGTGATATTAAACCGCAATAAAACAAACAACCCTGACAACATTTAACATGTGTTAATTTTCAGGACTCAAGAAGCAATAGCCTCGGCATTCAAATCAGATGAATCATCTAAACTATAGTATCGGCGGTGAGCCTCATAAACTTTAGCTAATTCAGCTTCGCCAGACAGATTTCCTGGTTCGTCACGATAACTGATAGAGCTTTTAACAGCTTCGCCTTGCCAGTGCTTTTCGAGAGTTTGACGCTCTGGCTGAACCTTAAACCATGCAACGAATTCATTAATGGCTTTAAGCAATGTATAGGATGAGCCTTTCTCACGTACAGCCATCGTATAATGGTAGGGCACATCAGCAAGATGTTTTGGCAAAACTTCAATTTTCCCTTGCCAAGGACTGGCAGGATCGGAACAAGCCCAATAGTAAATAGGCAGATCCACACCGAAGGCATCAACGGCACCTTCAGCAAGACAATCATGGATACGCGTTTGATCATTATAGGCAATCAAGTTCGCCAACCTGATCTTACCTCCAGGCTTGTCAATATTCGCATCCCAGCGCACACCTAGCTCTTCAAGCAAAGCAAATGCACCGGGATCATTGATAATGCCAAGCACCTTACCATTGAGGTCGGCCAACGATCGAATACGCTCATCACCAGTACGTCGCGCTAAAACCCAGCTCAAACAAGTGTAAGACTCGGAATAAGCTACGTCTTTATACTGTTCGCTCGGCGGCAATGCACTGCATACTAAGTCAACCGCTGGCTCACCTTCACTCGGCCCAACACTCAATAATTCGGTAATGGTATCCCAGGATGTTTCAACAAACTCGCAATCAACGCCGAGGTAACGCGCAAAAGCCGTGGCATAATCAACATCCAAACCTTCCAATGGTCCATTGGCGTTTTGGCGGAAAGAAAGTCCCACAAATGATGGCTCTACCGCAATACGGATTTTACCCCGCTGCATAATATCCTGTAGCCGGTCGTAAGCTGGATCGGTATTAATTTTCAAGCGCTCAAGCTGTCGCGTTATGGTTGGTAACATCTTATCCGACGGCTTGTGTAACGCGCTCAATAGAGTAGTCGTTACTTTACATGAACGCTTCAAGTTTGACCGCGCACGATCAAGCACTGTTCGACTAATACCAAGCACTTCAGAAATCACTTGATTATTATCATTAATATCGTCCATGCGCTGCCCCATCCGCTCGAACTCATCCTGTAATGAATCAATCATGCT
The DNA here is from genome assembly GCA_036960805.1 of Pseudomonadales bacterium. Taxonomy (GTDB): domain Bacteria; phylum Pseudomonadota; class Gammaproteobacteria; order Pseudomonadales; family IMCC2047; genus IMCC2047. The sequence continues at coordinate 31,256 of JBALXL010000009.1, read as the reverse complement.
ATTAACACCATCAACCCCTGTTTCAAGAGATTCACGTGAACTATTAATTACCGCGTCAAGATGTTGCTGCACCTCTCCTAGCTCAATATATTCAACCGCCGCTTTCGCCTCCTCCATCGTATGTTCAGCCAGCTCACGAACTTCCTGGGCAACAACCGAGAAGCCTCTACCGGCTTCACCGGCATGCGCGCCTTCAATTTTGGCATTAAGAGCTAACAGAGATAAACGGCGGCCAATGTCACTGATATTAGCCAGTACTTTGGCGGCAGCTTGCGCTTTAACACCCAGCTCTTCATTAACAGTAACCAGGCCCTCATTAATCCCCACACCAACACCCGTTAGCATGACAGAGGTGTTTTCTTTTAATTCAGAGGAAGAGGAGATACTGTTTTCAATATTCTCGCGGGTACTTTCCAGGAAAGTGCGTTGACGGTTAATGCGCTGAAAAATTTCGTTAATAGCTTGCTGTTGATCCTGCTCACTTTGTTCAGCAAAGTGCTGTAAACTGCTTGATTCTTCTGTCAGGTCAACCATGCCATTGATCACCTTATGGCGATCTCCCAGCATCCCGCCAATTTCACGAATGGCATTCTCCATTGGTGAATGGCCAGTTGGTAAATCAGAGAGGTCCCCTTTAGCTATTCGCATTAATAGCTGACTAAAGTATTGCTCTCGCTGTTCAGCTTCAGAACGTTCATCAAGTTCCGATTCTTTTGGATGTTTTTTCTTGCCTGCATCAAAGAATTTTTTAATCATTATCCTACCACTAGATTATTATCCAATTCCCTTTGTCATCAATAGCCATACAAATCCATTTTCTGCTCTACGAGAATTTTACAGTTCATTGCGCCTATAACGCCCTGAAAAAGCATAGTCATGCTTCTTAGCGATGTCCAAAAAGTAATCACGAAATAAGACCTGCCCCTTAATATCGCTGTATTTAAAGAAGTTAAGGGGAGCAATGGTTACTTACGCTGTCGGCAGAATTCACAAAACCTTAACCGGCAATTACAAACGTTTTTCGATAACGCCTGTTTTATTGAAAAAATAGAAAAGCGTGACTTACTGGACTCGCGCTGGAATCACCGCGAATAACAAAACCTGTATTTACTGCAAGGCATCAAAACCTCGCAAATATCATTCATTAAGCTGCATCATTTCAGCAACATTATAATTGCACTCTTACATAATGTTCAGCGTCAATCATTAACAATAACTTTAACGGCTATTAATGATTGGGACTTTTGCACGATTGCTCTTTTGCCTTCTGACGGGGTCGCCTAAACACCTACTGTTGGTGTCAGAAAACAAAACCCCGACTCGTTAAAAAATCGCTGATCACCACTAAATGAGTAGCAAGCCTGCATTAATCTTCCAGCCGGAAACCAATTTTAATCGTTACCTGCCAGTGGGCCACCAAACCATTAACTATATGCCCCCGGGTCTCCAACACTTCAAACCACTCCAGATGATCCAAGCTATTAGATGCTTTGGCAATCGCATTACTTATCGCATCATCCGAGCCCTGAGTAGAACTACCAATTATCTCTACATACTTATAAGTATTCGCTGTCATTGTGTCCTCCAAACTAAATCATGAGCAGACGCTGTCACCTCAAAACATCCGCAAAATGTCACCTCAAGCTCCTAATTTCATCGGAAACTTGATTAAAACATTACGCCTCTCAAGCGCGGCTGACAACCTCAAAACCATCATCATCCCCAATACCTCTGCCAGATGAATTCAGGACGAAGTGGATGACGAACCTTTACTCTCTTGCGCTAAACATTGCTGCAAGGTATCACGAAAGTGTTCACGACAATGCAGGATATGATGTTCAGGCAGGTTCACATCACCCATTAACTGCAACACACTTTCATCATCCAATTCAAACATCGCAACAATAGCAATAATTTCTCGCTCATAGGTATTGCTTGCCTGAGCTAACAATTCCAAAGTTGGCACCCCTTGTTGGTAGCGTTTATTAAACCACTTTTCCAGATCCACCAAAGGGATCTGACAAAAACAATGCTTTGAGTGTTTAAACTTCGCAATGCTTAACATGAGCACCTCCGCTAATAGGGATGATACTTGTTAGATAACCTTGCCTTGATTTAATTCAAACACCATTAGCTTCCCGCTAAAAAAACACCTGATAAAGCATATTGAAGGCCAAAGCCGTGAGGATATAATTAAGTAGTTTGCCAAAAAGTTCGCCGTTAATTTTCCCTCTCAGCACGGTTCCCAACCATGAACCAACAACCGCACCGACAACCATATATACCAATAACCAACCATAACCAGTAAAAGAAAAACCAATCAAACCAAACACGATAAGTTTGGCAAAATGACTAAAACCCATAAAAAAGGCATTAGTAGCGACGATTCTATCTTTATCCCCATTTAACTCTTTAGCTAACAGAGGCACCGCCAGCGGCCCCGTGGCTCCGATTAATAGTCCTAGGCCACCTTGCACCAAACCAACAATATAAAAATTTTCATACTTACGAATCAAACTGCTGAATGGAGGCACCCACAAGTTCAGCAGGATATACACGGCGATAAATACAGGGATATAAGACGTTGAGATATTCACCAGCAAAAAACCAATCAAGGCGATGCCAACCAGCGAGCCCGCAATAAACTTGCTCACAAGCTCCCAAGCCACTGCCTTTAATGAAAATAGCATGCGCGAGGAATTACTGGCCAGCTGCACAAGACCGTGAATCGGCACAATCGCGCTACCCGGCAAATAAATAGGCATAATTGCAATCAACAAGGTGCCGCCACCAAGGCCCATCATGCCCGCCAGGGCTGATGTCAGCAGCGTATAAAAACCTAGCATTAGTTCCGTGTGCATGCGATTGTAGAAAGTCCATCGTTATGGAAACAGTTAAGCGCAAAACCTCAAATTATATAAGCTCTGTACACACCCAGAAAGCAACATAGACAAAACTTTACCGTGTGTTACGGCTGCGCGGCCATAAAACACAGTTTCAGGTGATAAGCGTCATTTAACTTTCATCTTGCACGCCTATAATATACCGCTGACTCTCTCACTAAGGATCTCAGGTCTGCCATGGAAGAACACTTTTTCGAACAATTATTGGCCATCATGGGTGTCTCATTAGCGGCAACCGTGCTGCTACGGCGCCTTAACTTACCCAACATCATTGCCTACCTTATTGCGGGCTGCCTGATTGGCCCTCATGTCCTTGGCTGGATAGCAAACCCTGCAGAATTTTCCTTCTTGGCGGAATTTGGTGTGGTGTTCCTACTATTTTCACTGGGCCTTGAATTCTCCCTACCCAAACTCATTGCTTTACGCGCCTCCGTATTTGGCTTGGGCGGCGTACAAGTGATTTTCTGCACATTGATATACGGCGGAGCAACCTGGTTATGGGGAGCCTCAATAGAAGCCGCCATCATTATTGCCGGCGCCCTGACACTTTCCTCCACCGCTATTGTCACCAAGGAGCTAAGCGCTCTTAATCAAGTTCACAGTCGCCATGGCCAACTGTCCATCGGCGTGCTGCTGTTCCAGGATTTGGCGGCGGTGTTATTTTTGATTTTAGTGCCCGTGCTTGCAGGCGGGGAAGGTAACTCATTGTGGAGCTCATTGGGCTGGGCTCTTTTCAAGGGTGTATTGCTAATCATACTGTTATTAAGTGTTGGTAAATGGTTATTACCGCTCCTGTATAAGGAAGTCGCGCGCGCCAAATCAGAAGAGGTGTTTGTACTCAGTACCTTGGTAATTGTTATGTTGGCGGCTTGGGTAACCCATAGTTTTCAGCTGTCCATGGCGCTGGGCGGCTTTGTGATTGGCATGATGCTGGGAGAAAGCCACTACCGTCACCAGATTGAGAGCGACATTCGCACCATCAAGGATATTTTGCTGGGCCTGTTCTTCGTGACCATTGGCATGAGTGTGCAAGTTGAGTTATTACTAGAATTCTGGCCACGTATTTTACTGTTCACCGCAGGCCTGATTTTAACCAAAGCACTATTAATCAGCTTTATGGTCAAGCTGTCGGGAGATAACAAACATAATTCGCTACAAACCGGTCTTAACCTCGCCCAAGCCGGTGAGTTCGGTCTCGCTCTGCTGGCATTGGCGGTGATGCATAAGGTGGTGCCAGAAGAACAAGCGTCTTTTATTATTTTGGTTGCCATCTTCAGCATGGCCGCCAGCCCATTCCTTATTCGCCACAAAGACCGTGTCAGTAACACACTGTGGAATCTTCTCGGTGGCTCTGGTGACAAGGAAGAAGATCATGAGGCTAACCTTCCAAACCATGACCACGTCATCATCGGTGGTTTTGGCCGCGTCGGCCACACCCTGGCTAACCTGTTACAAGCCAACAATATTGACTACATAGCGATTGATCAAGATGTGGAACGCGTAAGCCGTGAAAGCCCCGAAGGATTTAATGTCGTTTATGGTGATTGCACCAACATAGAAATTCTGCAGCGTTGCCATATCAATAGTGCTCGCATGGCAATCTTAACTTTCCACTCCATTGAAATCGCAAAAAAATCAGTCGCCCATATTCGCGCCGTAGACCTAGATCTTCCGATTATCGTGCGCTGCAGTGAAAATGGTGATTTCAGCGAGCTGATTGAGCTTGGTGCAAACCAAGTCATTCCAGAAATGCTAGAAGCCAGCCTGGTTATCGGTGAACAGGTGTTATTACAACTAGGAGTCAATAAGCTAGAAATATTGGAACAAATTGAACAGGAGCGTGCAGAGCAATTGAGTTATAAAAAATAACATCATTCCCTAAGTTGTCATAATGTCGCAACATGCGAAGCATAAGCTGATCCTTTTGAACGAACCATGAAGGGTCAAAAACAATGCCGACAGAAGATGTTCCCAGCACTGAAATACGCTACTTTCCTAAGGAATTAAGCTGGTTATCTTTCAACGAACGGGTCCTTCAGGAAGCAAAAGACGCATCTAACCCTGTCATTGAACGTATGCGTTTTCTGGGTATTTTCTCCAACAACATGGATGAGTTTTTCCAGGTGCGGGTGGCAGATGTTAAGCGGCGTATTTTACTGAGTCGTCTGGCCACCGCCAACTCCGATGTTGACGAAAACTTGCTTCATCAAATTCAAGACAAGGTGATCGAGCTAGGCAACAAATTCAACGCCATTTATCAGATGGTGTTAAAAGAATTGGTTCGCCACAACATCCACGTATCTCATCCAGAAGACCTCAGCCCCTTCCACATTGAATGGTTGAGAGATTATATTAAAAACAACATCCTGCAGCATATCGCACCAATTCTCATTAGTGACAGTCCCGACAAAAAAATAGACCTCGACGATACAAAAACCTATCTCGTGGTAAAGATGAGCAACGAAAAAACTCAGTACGCTGCCGTGGAAATACCGGTTAACAAAACGCCTCGCTTCGTTCAACTACCACCGGATAAAACCCGCAAGCACAAACACATCGTCTTGCTCGACGATATCATGGTGTATTTTCTGCCCGAGCTGTTTCAAGGTTTTTTCAAGTTCGATGACATCTGTGGTTATTCCATGAAGCTCACTCGCGATGCCGAGTACAACCTTGATGACGAAGTAGAGGACGGTCTGCTCGATAAAATGTCCAAGGGCCTCAAACAACGCTTAAATTCAGAACCTGTGCGGCTGGTGTATGACGCCGAAATGCCCGATGACATGCAGAAAATGCTCAAGAAAAAGTTGGGATTAGCCAGCTATGACTCTATGTTAGCCGCTGGCCGGTATCGTAATTTCAAGGACTTCATTGGCTTCCCCAACATTGGCCGTAATTACCTGGAAAACAAACCATTACCAGCACTGACTAGCACCGCTTTTGCTGATCACAATAGCGCCTTCAAAGCGATTTCCCAGCAAGATATTCTACTGCATTATCCTTACCACAGCTTTGACCATATGGCTGAGTTTGTTCGCCAAGCCGCATTTGACCCCAGGGTCACGCAGATCAAGATCAATCTTTATCGCGTTGCCAAACACTCGCGTATTATTGCCTCCCTGCTCAATGCCGCTCGTAACGGGAAAATAGTCACCGTGATGATTGAGCTAAAGGCGCGCTTTGACGAGAAAAATAATATTTCCTGGGCCCGCACCCTGAAGGAAGCCGGTATCAAGGTGATTTTTGGTATTCCATCACTCAAGGTACACAGCAAACTTTGCCTGGTGCACCGCAAGGAAAAAGGTGCCATTGCCAAATACGCGCATATAGGAACCGGAAATTTTCACGAGAAAACGGCCCGTATCTATACCGACTTCAGCTTGTTTACCAAACACGCCGAAATTGCCGAAGAGTGCGATAACGTATTTCGGTTTATCGAATACAGCTATCAGGAATTTCACTTTCAGCACCTGTTGGTTTCCCCTATCAACCAACGCACGCAAATCAGCAAAATGATTGCTGATGAAGTAACGTTTGTAAAAGAAGGCAAGCCAGCTGGCATCACACTTAAAATCAATAACCTGGTTGACCCTATATTGATTGACGAGCTAACCCAGGCAGCTCAGGCCGGTGTCAAAATTCGTATAATTGTACGAGGCATGTGTACACTAGTGGCTGCATTGCCAAAAATCAGTGCCAATATACGCGTCATCAGTATTGTTGACCGTTTTCTGGAACATTCCCGTGTCATGGTGTTTCACAACAACGATGATGCAAAGGTTTATATTTCATCGGCTGACTGGATGACTCGCAACCTGGATCACCGTGTTGAGGTGGGCGTGCCAATTTACAGTGAAAAATTAAAGCAGCTCATTATTCATATTCTTGAATTACAATTTAAGGATCGTACCAAAGCTCGGATAATCGACGCTTCACAAAAAAACAGCTACGTGAAACGTGGTAACAGCAAAAAAATTCGTTCTCAAATCGCCATTTATGATTACCTGAAACAGTGGGAGAAAAACCAACAGAATGAGTAATTATCCCCCGATAGCAGCCGTTGATTTAGGCTCCAACAGTTTCCACTTGCTCGTCGCCAGGGAAGTGGAAGCCAATTTTCAAGTGCTGCATCGAGAGAAACAGAAAATCAGGTTGGCCTCAGGACTGGACGCTGACAACAGGCTGTCTCAAGAGTCCATAGACTGCGCACTGGCGGCGCTAAAACAGTTTGCCGATACCCTTAAAGACTTTAAAGCTGACCAGATTAAAGTGGTTGCTACCTACACCTTACGCACAGCAACCAACATTGATTATTTCCTCGCTGAGGCTGCCAAGGTATTCCCCTACTCTATTGATGTGATTTCCGGCCAAGAAGAAGCGCGCCTGATTTACCAGGGTGTTGCCCACAACGTACATCACGACAACAATCGCCTAATCATTGATATTGGTGGAGGTAGTACCGAAATTATTATTGGCAAAAGCTTCACCCCACTACGTCTTACCAGCCGAAATATGGGTTCGGCCAGTTATTCCAACCGTTTTTTTATCGATGGAAAAATCACTGAAGACATCTTCAAAATGGCGATGCTTCGTGCCGAACAGGAACTGGAAGCCGTATCATCCAGCTTCACAAAAGCTGGCTGGCATTGCTGCCTGGGCACATCCGGCACAATCAAAAGTATCTGCGCTATTGTTAATGCTAAATTTAAATCGGACACCCTAAATTACCAGCACCTACTCTGGTTAAAGCAGCAATTAATCGACGCAGGACAAACCGATGTTTTGGATATTCCAGGACTTCAAGAAGATAGAAAGACTAATATCTGTGGTGGTCTGGCCATTCTATTGGCCATTTTCGAACAATTTAAAGTCGAGTCTATCAGCTACTGTGACTACGCTCTGCGCGAGGGCTTATTGCACGAAATGCAGGATAATCTTAAGCAAAAGGATATCCGCGTCACCACCATCGACAGTTTCCGTAAACGCTTTGATATCGACAAAACTCATTCCGAATTAATCCAGAACACGATTCGCCGTTTTCACCAAAGTCTGAAAAAAATATGGGGACTAAAAAGCAATGAACATCTGACAACCCTGTTATGGGCTGCTCAATTACATGAAATTGGCCTATCCATTAACTCATCAGGTATTCAGAAGCATTCGGCATATATCGTAGAGAACAGCCTGCTACCAGGCTTTACGCAACAGCAGCAAGGTCTATTGGCATGCCTGATACGCTTCCATCGCAAAAAAATTAAACTCGAAGAAATGCCAGAACTGGGCGCAATAGCACAGCAACAGGTGTTCTACTTACTCACCATTATGCGTCTAGCAGTGTTATTAAATCAGAAACGCCAACCTGACTTCCTACCCAACTATGAGCTGCAGGCCGATCAGCATTCGTTACGCCTAAGCTTGCCTCCTCAATGGCTTGAGCAGCAAACCTTACTCAAGGCTGATCTTGAGCTGGAGCGACAATACCTAAATAAAATTGGTATCGAATTAACCTATTAAGGCAACGATTAACCCGTTGCCTGTGACTGGCGAGAGAATAGCGCTTTGTTACCTGGGTACATCAGATTCAAGTACACCACAAAAACGATAGCGAACTCCGTCATTTCCCCGCGTTTGGAGGAATCTGTTAGACCCTCAACGATCAGCAGTACCACAACATAGGCAATAATCTGGTAGTTCTGCGGTACTGGGAAGGCAAAACGATCTAGGAAACGACGCACTGCTGCTTTTTTACGATATAAGGGTGTCAACACCGCCAGATACAGCAGGAAGATAATGCCTAAACCCTTGGCAAAAATCAGCTTATTAATTTTGACTCCGTTAACACGCAAGTTGTGTAGATTCATTTCGCCCTGCGCGTTGTGCTCTTCAAAAAACTCACTGGTTTCAACATTAAGAATACGCTGTCCCCAGGAAATCTCTTCACCGGCTCCAAAAATAAACACCACGGTCATAAAGGCTAATACGCCTATAAATAGTGGGTTTTTCTGTCCCCATAATGTGACTATACGATAAACACAGGCTCCTGCGCAGAGCACAAGTCCCAACACCGTTAACCACTCAATAAAGCCATCTTCCCTAACATAAGATTCGCGAAACAGTGAATGGTCATAATAAGTCAGGCTCATACCTACAAGTAATAGCACGAACACAACGGTCAAAATTAATTTTTCAGTCATCGACAACATTTCAATACACCTGTTTGTTTGAACGCTGCACTTTGAACATTCTGCAAGCCAGATGTTTCAACAGCATAAATAACGAATAAATCACCAGCAGAGCATCCAGCACATAATCCCAAAGATTAAGCGATGGCAATATTTTCAGATAATAAGCCAGTACCGCACACACCAATAACAGCAGCAATAAAGTCCAAGCCCGCAACACGCAAATGACGGCCCAAGCCAGTAAATACAATGGCAATATAAGACTTGCTGGCGAACCGGCAAAGCCCAGTCGATACGGATCAAATAAGGTTAAACCGGCCGCCAATGGATACAACAACACACCACTGAGTACAAAAAAGCCATAAACCGGTAGCCATTGCCCTGGCGAACCCCAATAGCTAGACAGCAATTCACACCTGTCGCCAGCACCGCTAAGAATCAGATACGCCACCAACAACAGCATGCTAGAAACACTTAAATAACTGGTCAAAGAAAAAATATAAGAACCAATAACCAGATTATTAAATGGCAACAAGGCCACCGCCAGTGCAACCGCCATCACCACCAATAAAGCAGTAGCAGGCATCCAGCGCCGTGTAAATTTCACCACCATAGCCAGCCACAGCAGAGTCGCTGAAAAAATACCTATATCAGTCAAGATAAGCTGCATAGCTGCCATTACTTAGTCCTCTCAGACAACCACTGTCGATCAAAACGCACATGTTTAATACGTTCCTTATTCCAGGTATACAGCACATGGAACTGCCCGTCAGCAGATTGCCTCAACGCAGGATAAGCAAATTGGTGTTCAACCTCGGCAGTATTTTCTTCCTGCTCAAGCTCATGCAGCAACTGCCATGTTTGACCATTATTTTTGCTGTGCATCAATGACAGGTTATTCCGTTTATCGTGCTGATTGTTACTCACCATCAGTATCTCACCTGATTCCAGACGAAGCCCCGTAACCGCTGCATTAGGATTAGGCAACTCACTCAAACGGGCCTTTGCCCAACTCTTACCTGCATCAGAGGTTTCAGTTTCAAACAAGGTGCTATCTGCTAAATCAGTGGAGTTTCGTAAATACACTTTCGCGTTTTGGCCATCACTGGGTAACACAATAGGCTGCAAGCTGGAACGACCCGAGGTCAATCGCTGCTTATCCAGCACCTGTCCATTTTTGCTCAGGTGCAACAGCTCACCAAATTTACCAATCATTTCATGATAAACCGGCAAGCCAATGCTGCCATCTTGATACAAAAACGGCTCACCCTTGACCAGCGTGCTCAAATTAAAAATTGGTGATGCCACTAATCGAGTGGGCTCAGACCAGCTCTGGCCATCATCCTCGGAGACAATAAAATTAATGCTGCTGCCAGCCCAGCCACCAACTGATACCGACACAAAGAACAACCATATCCGCCCTTCGCTATCACGCATGGCCACAGGGTTACCTACTTTGCGCAGATAAACACCCAATTGCTGGCTCATATCGAGTCGTTCAACTAGTACCCGTTCATTAATCCATTCGTTTTCCAGCAGATCCAGTTCAGCGGTGTAAATGGAGACATCCTTGGCACCTTCCCTTTTGCCGCCATACCAAAAGGCACGCATATTGCCAGCGGCAAGATTAACCAGCACCGCACTGTGCACTTCACGGGTGGCACCAGAGGAAGCAAACTGCTCAAGATAAACTGCTTGGCGAAGCGAATTTTTAGGCACCTTGCCCTCTAAAATCGCATGCCTCTCTAAATTAAAGGAAGGATCCGGTACAGACACTGAAAACTGTAGCAGCAACGGTACAAAAACAAGCGCTATGATGACCAACGAAACTAGACGCATGGAGGATTTCTTGTGTAATAAAGTAAAGGCGCTCATTTTCCTTGAAACGGGTTCGATAGCAAGAAAAGAGTATGACAAATTTATACCAGCGGCTCTCCACGTATACACCATCACGCCACCTCAAACAGCCAAATGGCTTGTAAACAGCCCTTAAGAACTGCTTAATGACGCATCAACTTAAATTGAATGCTGCCCTCTCATGAAGAAAACAAAGCTTCGCATTGTTATTCCTACAGTTTGCATCACTATTACAGGCGTGTTCTTCGCCTTATATCTTTTCCCAATTTATGACAGAAACTTTATAGCTAACAACGATAATTTTTTCTTCACCTTAGAGACGCATTGGTCTCAAGGCAACGCCGTCGCCCTAATACGTCACACCGAACGTTGTGACCGCTCCGACAATACGTGCTTAGATGGCGAAACAGGCATTACTATAAACGGTATGCAGGAAGCTATTAAAATTGGAAGTGTTTATAGCAACCTGTTAACAGAGCAAACGACAATACATAACAGCCCTGCAAAACGCACTATGCAATCAGCCCATTATATGTTTGGAGCATTAAGCATTACAAAAAGCTGGCTTCTCGAAAACTGCAAAGAACATTTACTAGATAATATCTTTAAGCATAAAAAAGAAGGTGAAAACCTCATTCTTGTAACACATAGCACCTGTATCGAGGCTCTAGGAGAAAAGCAAGGAAGCCAACTGTTTGACATGTCATTACATGGCGAAGAAACCTATGGAGGGTCTTTTTTTATAGCTATCGACTCCGCAAGGAAACTAGCGCATTCCCTAGGCTATCTGGATACCCAATCTTTGCAAAACCACCAATTCGATCCTTAAATCACCTAGCGAATACCCAAATATTGGCGAAAGCGCGCCAGCGGTTGACGCAACACAACACCGATATAAATACCCGTTAACATACCCGCAATCGCTAATATAGCGCCTGGAGAGGCTGCAGGTAGCGCCAGTAACAGCTGCGTATCATTGCCCCCCATTGCCATACACGCCCCGAGCCCCATCGCCACACCAGCTGCAAAATGTAACAGCATACGCTGCAAATACACTCGCTGCAGCGCGAAACGCCGTGTAATCCAGGCAGCTATAACCATACCTGTTAACAGAGCTAATAATACCAAATAACGATTTCTCTCGGGCCAGGCCGGGACATCATCATGCAATGCTGCACTGGCAAAAGACTGCACCAAATCACTGGGCGACCAATTAGGCTGCAGCAGAAACATCAGTCCGGCCAGTAAGCCCACAGCCATAATTGATATCCATAATCGTCGGCTTGCCGGTGAATGTTTAATAGCCCAATAAGCCGCCGCCAACCAGACTACAAACTCCGCAACAATGATTGGCACAGAGACAGCAGACAGCGTGCTCACAGCCTCCTTGAATAACGGCAAAGATAACCACCAACTCCAACCAACAACCCAGCCCAATACTGTAGCCAGCATATGAAAATCACCCCGTGCCAAGCGTGATATCGTTGATACGGAACAGCCACCATTAGCCGATGTACCTAAACCAAAAATCAATCCGCCCAAGGCAAAAATAATGTGCAAGTCATAACGTACATGGGGTATATCGATATTTACCAGCTTCGCTAACGGAACAAATAGCCACACCAAAACGCCACAACTCAACATCGCCAATAACAAAGTGGGTTTACCCGCACGAAGCTCCGTAACACCACGAATCATGCAGAGTCCGGTTCGCTGTGCGATATAACCAATAATACCGGCCACACTCATCAACAACGTCAGTTTTAACCACGGATCAATCATCAATCTTACCAAGGTCAATTTCAGGTCTGAATGCCGGTGTTAAAGTTGTTAAGCGTTTATTAATTCACCAGCGAGGATTTTTAATTAGATGTACTGAGACATTTTATGCCCATAAGAATCACGGACGGAAGGGGGGAACGAATAAAAAACCGAAACTCCGAAAGTGACTTCGAAGCCCCGGCACAAAAATTTATGGATTAATATCAATAAAGCCGCTGCTCAGATTCCAGGTATAAACAGCTTTATCGTCGGCTACCTTCACAGCAGTCAACTTACCATCAACAGGTTGCTTGAATTTGAAGCATGACCAGCCCCACTCATCGCCCCAATATTCACAGTATTCATCGCGCTCATTGGCAATCCAATTAACGTCATAAACCTTGTCGCCAGCAATGAATACAACAACATGACCATCAGCATGAAAGTTTTGCTTGAATGGGCTACCGTCATAATCGCCACTTAGCGAATTCCCTGTCACCAAGTCACGAATTGCCGCTGAATCAAGGTAATCATCAGCAACAACTGTTCCGCTCAAACCGACCATCAAAGCAGTCGATAATAGAGCCGTAGTGATTTTTGATTGAAACATTTCATCTCCTAATTATTTCGTATTAATACAAAAGCTCAATTATCAAATTGAACGCGCACACGATAACGATCAAAAATGAATGACTCTAGGGAATAATATGAACACAAACAGATCAATCGTTAAAAAGCGTTAAAACTTATTAACAGGCAAGGCAATCCTTACAAAACTGGACAACATTCGGCATTGCCCATACCCTACACGCAAATTTCACCCAATTATTGTTGGTAACCCCTATGAGCACAGAATCTGATCTGCAAGCGCGCAGCGAATCCAAATGCGAACTATGTTCGGCCACTGAAAACCTGTCGGTATATGACGTACCACCCAACGGCAATGGCGGTCTTGATCAGTCGGTATTACTCTGCAGCACCTGTAAGGATCAAATAGAAAATCCGGCTAACGTCGACGCTAACCACTGGCGCTGCTTGAACGACAGCATGTGGAGCCAAGTACCGGCGGTACAGGTGATGGCGTGGCGTATGTTGAATCGCCTACGCGCCGAAGGCTGGCCACAGGATTTGTTAGATATGCTGTATCTGGACGACGAAACGCAGAAATGGGCGCAGGCGACGGGTGAAGGTCTTGACGAAGAAGATAAGGTTATACACAAGGACAGCAACGGCAATATTCTGGAAGCAGGTGACACGGTCACGCTGATTAAAGATTTGGAGGTAAAAGGCGCTAATTTTACGGCTAAGCGTGGCACGTCCGTACGTAATATTTCTCTGTCGCCGGATAACTCTGAACACATCGAAGGCCGTGTTGACGGTCAGCAGATTGTGATTTTAACGAAGTTTGTGAAAAAGTAAGAAACGGTCTAATTTGCAGGGTGCCAATTGCTGGCACCCTGCAAACGGCTACGAGATTTTCTTCTCAGTCAGCTGAGAAGCTTTATAACTGGCGGCGAACAATGCCATGCCTGCCAGTGAAAAGAATCCAGCAACAAGTACAATGACCTCGCTCTGAGCTTCCATAAAGTACACTATCGCCAAACAAGACACCCACAGTACAAAACCGACTATGCGCAACATAATTGAGCGACTATCTGGAGCAAGCCAGGTACCACAATTAGGGCAACGCATATCGTAGCCGTAAAAGTTGAACTTCTGTTCTTTTACATCATGATTTTTAAACAGTTCATGGCACTTGCCACAGGTCATTGGTTTCATAATTTAATACTCAAAAATTCAATTGTTCGACGACGAAACAGGTTTAGCTTTTGGTAAGCCCAAGCGATTCAAAAAAGGCTGTCAAAGCAACTTCTTCGCCCTGTTCCCATGCTTTAAGTGCAGCTGTGCCGATGATAGCTATATCGCCATGCTCACCAATAAAATCGATATCTTCTTTCGCACTGACGCCAAAACCGACACCAATCGCAACACCGGTAAACTGACGACAACGGTCAAGAAAAGTCACTACTTCCTGACTCATATCCGTTTTAGTACCGGTCACACCTTTACGTGCCACACAGTAAACCAGCCCTTCACAGGCCGCACCCAGCTCAGCCAAGCGCTTATCGGTATTGGTCGGCGTCATCAAAATAACCGGCGTTAAATCGGCGGCCTTTGATAGCGCATGCAATTCACCCGCCTCTTGAATCGGCAGGTCCGGCAGAATATAACCACAGGCACCGACCTCTTTTAGGCGGTTAATAAATTTTTCGTGCCCCATTTTGAAGCAAGTATTGTAATAACCCATCATCAATACTTTAAAGTCGAAGCGTTTAACCACCTCGGCCATAAACTCAAAACACTGAGCCACGGTGGTGCCGTTCGCAACAGACTCTTGATTGGCCTTTACAAACAACGGGCCGTCAGCCGATGGCTCTGAAAATGGAAACTGAAGCTCCACAAAATCAACACCGAAGGCGTTCATGATTTCCAGCTCCTTCATGTTCGCTTCGAAGGATGGGTAGCCACACACCACGTGGGTCATCACCAGCGGTGTACGAATAGCTTTGCGCTCGGCGATATACGTATTAAGCGCCATATTCAGCTGCCTTTTCTTTAATGAATTCTTTCCAGTGATTATCATCAAGTGCATCGGCAACGGTGAAGATATCTTTGTCGCCACGACCAGACTGATTAATCAGAATAATTTCGTCTTTACCCATTTTTGGCGCTTCCTCAACGGCCTTAGCAAAGGCATGAGTGCTTTCCAGCGCAGGGATCAAACCTTCCGTGCGCATCACCAGTTTCAGCGTTTCAGTCACCTCATCGTTAGTGGCCGCTTCAAAACGTACGCGCCCCTCTTCCCATAGATAAGCAAAAATCGGATTAATGCCAATGTAATCCAGACCCGCTGCCACCGATTGAGTTTCCAGCATATTGCCGTCATCGTTTTGCAAAAAGTAGGTTTTGAAACCCTGTGCCACACCCACGGAAGCGTCGTGATAAGCCAGACGCGACGCGTGTTTCCCAAGACCCGGACCAAGGCCACCTGCTTCACAACCAATCAACTCAACATCATCGTCAAAGAAACCCTGGAATATACCCATGGCATTTGAGCCACCGCCAACACAGGCAAAAACTTTATCTGGCAAACGACCGCCAGTCAGCTCTTTAATCTGGCGATTAGCTTCTATACCAATAATGGATTGAAAGTAGCTCACCATTTCAGGGAAGGGATGAGGACCACAGGCTGTACCCAATACATAGTGGGTATCCTGCATGTTACTGACCCAATCGCGCATACATTCGTTAATCGCGTCTTTGAGTGTGCGTTGCCCGTCTTTAACGGAAACCACTTCTGCGCCCAGATTTTCCATCCAGAACACATTCGGGCGTTGACGTTTAACGTCCACTTCACCCATATAAATCTTACAATCAAAACCAAATTTGGCCGCCATAGTGGCAGTAGCAAAACCGTGCTGACCGGCACCTGTTTCGGCGATCACACGTTTTTTGCCCAAACGCTTACAAACCAAACCCTGGCCCATTACGTTATTAATCTTATGCGAGCCGGTGTGGTTAAGGTCTTCGCGTTTGACGTAAATCTGTGCGCCGCCTAACTGTTTCGAGAGATTTGGCAAATACGTTACCGGCGTTGGGCGACCGGAATATTGATGCATCATCTGCTCATATTCAGCCCAAAAAGCCGGGTCTTTTTTACACTCGTAGAAACACGCCTTAAGCTCTTCCACGGTTGCGGAAAGAATCTCTGGCAAGAAGGAGCCACCAAATTGGCCATAATAGCCTTCACGGCCGTCTTTAAAATCGAACAAATCCATACTAAGGTGCCTGTCAAAAACGCTAAACGGTAGGAGCTGTCAAAGAGGTTAATTCTACGCAGCAAAATCCGGTTTAATAGCTTAACGGAAAAGGTTAAAAATACAAGAGAACCAGCCCATTAGAAGCATTCGCTCAGGGGCATTAACCAACTAACGGTGATTTTGATTATTCGGATCAGCCGATCACCTTTTGAACAAACACTGCGGTAATAGCCAGCGGACAAACGTAGCGAATATACAACGGCCAAACCTTCCAGAATAGACTGTGCTCAGCCCGTTCAAACCCTGCTTTAATTTCCGTCAACACTTGATTGCGATGCCAGATCCAACCAGCAAATAAGCACAACATCAGGCCAAGCAAAGGCTGGGCATAACGTGTCGTCAGATTAATCACGAGAATAAACAGATCAGAAAAATTAAACACAATTAACGCACTGACCGCAGTGATCAGTATCGCGACTAAAAAAGTGGACCATTGGCGCGATAAACCGAGCGCCTCATTCACGTAGGAAACCGGCGCTTCCAGCATAGAAATAGATGAGGTCAACGCCGCAATTGTCATCAACACAAAAAACGCAAAGGCAACGACCACACCGGTACCGCCCATGGTGTCAAAAAGCGCAGGTAATACGGTGAAAATGAGTGTGTCTTCAGCGATCAAATTGCCCGCTGCATCAAAAATTTCCACGCCGTTATGCTGTGCCACATACATGGCAGGAATAATCAACAGGCCCGCCAGCATCGCAATGCCGACATCAATCAGCGTAATGGTACGACCCAGCGAAGCAATGTTTTCCTGCTTGCTGATATACGAACCATAAATCAGCATGGTGCCCACACCCAAAGACAACGAGAAAAAGGCCTGCCCCAACGCATTCACAATCAATTGAAAATCAATGCTGCGATTAAAGTCAGGTAGCAGATACACCTTAAGGCCAGTCATCGCACCAGGTTGAGTCATCACATAAGCAATTAAAGCCAGTAACAGGATGATCAGCACCGGCATTAATCGTGACGACCATTTTTCGATGCCATTACGCACACCGCCGCTGATAATTAACGTAGTCATCAACATAAAGATCAGCATAAACAACAAATTGCGTTCCGTACTGAAGCCTGTCAGCCAATCAGTCGCCGCTTCGGCGCCAGCCAGTGATGTTATAGGCGCCAGCGCATAGGCAATCATCCAGCCTGCAACAATGCCATAAAATGCAAGAATCAAACTGGCGGTAATAATACCGGCAAAGCCCGTCAGGGTGCCTATAAAACGAGAAGTGGCGCTACCGGAAATCTGCTGTAACGCGGTGACAATATTAGCCTTGGCATAACGACCAATCACAAGCTCAGCCATCAACGCAGGATATGCCAACGCAAAAGCCAGCAGCAGATATACCAGCAAAAACGCCGCGCCACCGTTACTGGCTGCCTGAGTTGGAAACCCCCAGATATTACCCAAACCGACAGCTGAACCGGATGCGGCTAGAATAAAACCTAATCGTGAGCTGAATTCACCGCGAGCGCCTGCCATGGATTTAATCTCTGTTTAAATAATACGAATGGGGGCTAGTATACCGATTGATCAACATCGGACAAAAACAAAAACGGGGCACATTATGCGCCCCGCTTCATTTAACCTGTCATACAACTAATGCTGTTATTTTTTAGTTGTGACGTACTTCAAAATCTCTACCACCTGCTCAGGCGTTTGCGCCCAAGCTAAAGCAGCGGCATCTACCTCTTTGAGCGGATGGATAATGTCGTCGGCATGCAACGTGATGTAAGGCGTGCCCATGGCAGCCGCGTAACCAGCATCAAATGCGGCGTTCCACTGCTTGTATTTATCACCAAAACGTACCACCACTACATCGGCAGCTTGAATCTGTGTTTGTGTGCGAATGCTGTTGATACGAGCCGATTGATGATCCTTCCAGAACGGTTTATCGTCAGTGCTCAACACATTACCAATATCATCACTAGACGCATGATCTGTGACCGGCGAAGTAAACTCAATCGGCAGATCCAACGCAGCCGCGCCCTGTTGAATTTGTTCGCGCCAATCGCTGTGAATTTCACCTGATAAATAAACTGTCCAGATCATAAAACCCTCTCTAAAAACTCATCGAATAAAATATCCGGCACTCATTCAGGTACCGACGAATAGCCGCGCATAGTAACAAATCTGAGGTCGATAGAGAAACGAGAGCGCTTTTATATACAGCCTTCTATTGACGTACACCTTCAATATTAAGGAACAACTCAATCTGTCGTGACACAGGTGAAAGAATACTTTTAAATCCATAGTCACTGGTATTAATCACGGTAAAAGCAGTAAAGCCATGCCGATAGCCGCCCCAGGGATCTTGGCCCTCACCAATCTCACTCACCTGTAGCTGAATCGGGTTGGTATGGCCATGCAGGGTAAAGTCACCCGTCAGCACCATTTTTCCGTCACTCATTACTTCCAGCCCGGTACCCACAAACTTTGACGCTCGATACTTACGCACATCCAAAAAATCGTCACCACGCAGGTGTTTATCACGCTCGGCGTGGTTGGAATCAATACTGGCAGGATCAATTTTCACTTCGATAGTGGTCTTTTCGGGAGCATCAGCATCATAGCTAAACTGCCCTTCAAATTTGTTGAAGCGCCCAACCAACCAGCTGTAACCAAGGTGTTTGACACGAAATTGAATCGAGGCATGCGCACCTTTAGTATCAATCACGTAATCCGCGCTCATTGCTGTGTTACTAAAGCAGAGGCTTGCAGTTGCTATCAAACCTGTCGCCAATAATTTTTTCATCGCCATGTCATTCCTCATTATTAAATGTCGAAAATACTAGCCCTTACGACCCAGCATTTTCAGCAACGTTCTATCTCGAAGAATGAAATGATGCTGTAACGCGGCGGAGGTATGTAACAACACGCAAATCATTAACAGCCAACTCAATGCCCAGTGTATCCAGCCAGCTACATCAGCCTGTTCTTCAAAGGCGGAAAAGATCGCTGGCACCTCAAACATACCAAAAAATTCAATGCCCGCATCTTCGCCCGTGGATATCATATAACCGGCAAATACTAATAGGAAAATCAGCACATAAAACAACTGATGCATTGCCTTTGCAATCCGCTGCTGCCAAGCCGGGCTATTAGCTTCTGGCTCCGGCAGTCGATCAAATAGTCGCCACAATAAACGAACGAACCACATGAATATCACCAGCAAGCCCAGACTTTTATGCAGCCCTGGCGCTTGGTGATACCAGTTATCATAATAATTAAGCTCCACCATCCACAGCCCCATCGCAAACAATCCGACCAGCAGCAACGCCATACTCCAGTGGAAAAAAACACTGATTAGTCCATATCTTGTTGGGCTGTTACGCAGCATTTTGGTACCGTTTAATAAAGCTATCAAGGAGAGTGAGTAGAAATTAATTCGGTCTGAAGGTATAGAATCGCCAACTTAAAACAAGTTCAGTGGCGCGAGGAAAAACAACAAGCGGAAATTTAGTAACCTTGCGAAGCGGGTAGTTCCAACAGCAGAGTTTCCAAATCAAAAACGTGTGCATCATGCACAGATAAATCACGCAACGAATCGGCCAATTGCAGTAAATACGCACGGTTGCTACCGCTTGGACCAGCGCTACGCTGAATATGCGCCGCAATTTCGGACAGTGGTGCGTCACCTAGAAAGGCGTCATTTTGCTCGGTAGCAATATAGACAACGCCATCGGCTCGACTGCTATCTTCAAAATTCATTTCGGTCATAAGGCGGGCATAGCCGTTTTTTTCGCGGAAGTCCAAGTGCTCCAACACACTTTTTTCAACCCGATATGCCATACCTTTACAGGTGGCATGTTCCTGTGGCGTCAGGGTTACAACACGCCCCGGCGCATCAGGTAATCCACGGTGATCGTGAGATCCTTGCCAGAAGCGGCGCTCCCAGCCATCAATACTGGCAGGTCGTCGCTCAAGATAAGGGAAATCAACTTTATAAATCAGTGAGCCGTAGCCAAAGATCCAGAGACTAGTGTCGCTCATCGGAACCATGGGGAGCGTCAGGCATGTCGTTGGTATCTTCAGAGGCAGCAGGTTTATTCACCCTATCTTGTTGCTCATGAAAGTCCTGAGAGCGAGTCAACACGTCGTCGAAAGAGAATGAATCATCTGCATTATCTGGAATAGATTCAGCAGACTGTATCGCTGAAGATTCCTCACCAGCAACGTCATTTACGTTATTAGAGTCTGCCTGGAATTGTTCAGCCATGAGTTTTTCAACGGCTTGTTCTGTTGTATTCAACTGCTCGTCTATAGGTTGGTCTATTTCCGGAGAAGTCATCAGCGTGGGTGATATATCGCCTTCATTGCTAATCACAGAATTTGCCGATACAGGTATCGATTTTTTATGCAGCATGGCCACTAATTCTGCTTCGGAGCGTGACAGGCTGCAATGCTCCACCAATTCGTCCACGGTAGCGCCTTTACTGGCCAAACGGACGGCATCGTTATAGGGTAAATTTCCCATATCACGTTGCTGTAACTGCTCCTGGCGCTGCACCGTATCCTTAAGGTTAATTTCCACCTTTTGCAGATGGCTAGCTACACCAAAGGCACCGTCCATCATTGCCGACAGCTCACTTTCAAGCACCACAATACGGTTCATGAGCTGCTGCTCATTCACAATAATGTCACGCGTTAAGCGTCTATTTACCAGCAGCGCCATAAAAATCGCAGCAACGGCTATCCCGAGGGATAAAAACACCAGTACAAGTTGCCATGTCAACATACGACTATCCTGCCACACGCCTCTGTTAGCGTGGTTGTAATGTTATTGGTTGTCATTACTCAACATCCTGCGTAAATAATAACCCGCCACCTTCCAGCTCTATAGATTTAATCCGATCTTTTTCCTTAAGGAAAGGCGTCGCACCCTGCTGTTCTTTTTCTTGCGAAGCATCAACGGCCTCACCAACGCCGGTTAAAGCACGCCGCAGATCGGTATCACGTGACACAATCAACGCCACACGACGGTTCTGGCCACGACCTTCGACACTGTCATTACTCGCAATAGGCTGGTATTGGCCGTAGCCTATTGCCGCCAAACGATAAGGATCAATACCATTCTCCGCTAATAAACGAACAACGGCTGCCGAACGTGCCGCCGACAGTTCCCAGTTGGAAGGAAATATACTCGATTTGATTGGCCTGTCGTCAGTAAACCCTTCCACATGAACAGGGTTCTCATAACCACCAAGAATACCGGAAATCTCTTCAAAAATAGGCGTCGCTGACGCGTTTAAACTGGCACTACCGCTATTAAACAATAGCTCCGAACTCAGTGAAATTTCAATCCAGGTTTCACTTCCGCTAATACTGATTTCACCATTTGTAAGTAGATCGCCAAATGCTGATTCCACTTGCTCTGTCAATTCACTTAACAGCGTGCCAATACTTTCGCCATCCCCGTCAGGGTCCGCTTTAATATCACCTTCCTTGTCTGCGCGACCAGGGAAATCAATCATACTGTTTTTACTGTGTTCGCTGATTTCGATAATATCCGTGCTGCTATCTTCCTTTTTTTCTTCTACATTAAACGCGCCAATCAAGGTCGCGGAAAGCACCTTGTATTTCCCTTCATTGACTGAAGAAATGGAGTACATCACCACAAAAAAAGCGAACAGCAGGGTAATAAAATCTGCATAGGAAATTAACCAGCGATCGTGATTTTCCTGCTCGTGACTGGTATGTCGATCGCGACGGGGCATTAATTATGCTCCAGGTAACCCTGTAGTTTCATTTCAATTGAACGTGGGTTTTCGCCCTCAGCAATTGCAATAACACCTTCAATGATCATTTCGTGATACTGATATTGCTGCCCTACAACACCTTTAAGCTTGCTGGCAATTGGCAAGAACAACAGGTTAGCCAAACCAACACCATAGATGGTTGCCACAAAGGCGGTTGCAATACCTGCTCCCAATTGACTTGGATCAGCGAGATTACGCATCACATGAATCAAGCCCATAACCGCACCGATAATACCGATAGTTGGCGCATAACCACCCATCGACTCGAAAAAACGCGCAGCTTTCAAATCACGACTTTCGCGCAGAAATAAATCCACTTCCATGGCGCTGCGAATAGCATCTGGCTCAGTGCCATCAACTAGTAAACGTAGCCCCTTCTCAGCAAAATATTCTTTTTCTGTTTCAACAATAATTTCAAGTCCCAACAAACCTTCTTTACGAGCCGTCATGCTCCAGTGCAGGATTTTGTCGACTGTCTTATGAATGTTTTGACTGGGTGGCTTAAATACCCAAAAAAAGATTTGCAGAGCACGGGTCACGCTACTCCATGAGGTATGCAAAATAGCGGCGCCCAGGGTGCCACCGATGACGATCATGCCAGCAGGCAAATTAAACAGCGCGCCAAAATCACCACCTTCAATAAAATTGCCACCCAATATCGCCGCAAACGCGAGAACAATGCCAACAATACTTAATACATCCATGGCCTTACCTCATCACGTTTGAATTGTTTTTTTTGTGACATATTAACCATTTCCCCAATCAGCCAGACGCGTCCTCAGTCGCAATGCCGCTTGGCTGTGAATCTGACTCACCCGTGATTCACTGACGCCTAACAGACTGCCTATTTCCTTCAAATTCAATTCTTCCTGGTAATATAGCGCCAATACCATGCGTTCGCGTTCAGGCAGAAGGCTGATCGCCTCTGCTAAATTATCTTTAAAGTCCTGTTGTTGCACTTCATCCTGAGGCGTTGATTCATTACTAGATGTTATTTTCAGCGCTGACTCGTCATGTTCGGTAACTTCATCGAAACTAAACAGGCGTGTACCCGCGCTATCCTGTAGATAAGCGTAGTATTCATCAAGAGGGATGCCCAGCTCAGCAGCAACATCGCTATCACTGGCATCGCGACCAGTGCGTGATTCGACCTTTTTAATCGCGGCAGAAACCCTGCGTGAATTACGATGTACCGAACGTGGTGCCCAATCATCCTTACGCACATCATCAAGCATTGCACCACGCACACGAATACCGGCAAAAGTCTCAAAACTGGCACCTTTACTGACATCAAATTTCTGCGATGCCTCCAACAAACCCACCATGCCTGACTGAATCAAATCATTGAGCTGCACAGTAGATGGCAGGCGCGCCAACAAATGATGCGCAATACGCTTCACCAGCGGCGCATGCTGCTCAACCAGCATCGCCGTGCGGTTTTGCTGCTGCTCATTTGAATACATTGACAGTTTCTGCATGAGGATCATCAGGGCCTGCTACTATTAACTAACACTGCTCGCGCTCGATTCAGATTGAATCAAACGTTCGATAAAGAATTCCATATGACCTCTCGGTGACTGAGGGAAAGGCCAGCTGTTAATTTCAGTTGCCAATTCTCGAAAGGCTTGAGCGGATTTGGAACGCGGGTACGCTGCAAAAACAGGTTCGCGTTTTTTTACTGCTTTTTTCAACATATCGTCATAGGGCACAGCGCCAACATAGCGCAGCGCCACATTTAAAAACTTATCCGCCACCAAGCTTAACTTACGAAACATTTGTTGCGCTTCTTCATCGCTGGTGACCATATTGGCAATAATATTAAATTTGAAAATATCGTGGTCGCGGTTCAATACTTTAATCAATGCATAGGCATCGGTAATCGAGGTCGGCTCATCACAAACCACCACGAGAACTTCCTGTGCCGCTTGTACAAAACTGGTCACCGACGACGAGATACCTGCCGCCGTATCAATCACCAATACATCCAGCTGATCATCAATATCGCTAAACGCCTGAATCAGGCCAGCATGTTCAGCATCGCCTAATTCCACCATTTTCCGAACACCCGATGCCGCTGGCACGACTTTAACGCCAGCCGGACCATCAACCATGATATCCATCAGTGAGCATTCACCGCTCAACACATCGGCCAAGGTTTTGTCGGCTTTCAAGCCCAGCAAAACATCGACATTAGCCAAGCCTAAATCTGCATCAAATAGCACCACACGGTTACCTAGCTTAGCCAGCGCCATACTCAAATTGACGGATACATTGGTTTTACCAATACCACCTTTACCGCCAGTGACAGCAATGACTCGTACGGGATTAATATCACTCATCGACGCATCGCCAATTGATCTATAAATATCATTTATATGATTCCAGCTTGGGCTCGCTGCTCTGCATACGCAGGCGCAGGCTTCCTAATTTTATTGAAGGGATTATTCCTTTGCGACGGAGAAACGCGTTGCGCTCTATCGAGGCCTTGCACCAACATGTCCGAGCGCGCTTTTTCTATGTCGTTAGGAATTTTTTGTCCATTTGTAATATAGGCTACCGGCAGCTGTTTTTCTACTACGAGACTCAATACTTCACCCAAACTGCTGGACTCATCAACCTTACTGAGCACACAGCCATCAAGCTTGATCTCTGCCATCAGCTGATACACCGACTGCAGCACTTTACTTTGACTCGTGCTGGGCAATACCAATAGCTTTTTAATCGGTGTTGTCACGCCATCCAGCACTTTTAATTGCTCTAAACGATCTTTGTCGCCCAAGTGAAAACCGGCCGTATCAATCAACACCATGGATTTATGTTTAAGCGACTGTAAAACATCTTCAAGCGAATTATATTCATCGACCTGACGCACTGGCACATCAATAATACGTCCCAACGTGCGCAGCTGCTCATAGGCCGCTAAACGGTAGCTATCAGTGGTCACTAACGCCAGTTGATCAGGGCCATGTTCCAACGCATAACGCACCGCTAGTTTCGCGATAGTGGTGGTTTTACCGACACCCGTTGCACCCAAAAAGGCAACCACGCCGTCTTTATTCATTACGCCACCCTGTAAAATGGGAACAGAACCGGCCAAATCATCCAACGCCGCGTGCCACGCATCTTCAATACTGTCGTGAGGCCCAAGACCGCCCACGAGCTCATGTGCCAACGAGTCGCTAATACCCTCGGCCACCAAACGTTTAACAACCGCAGATTCCAATGGATTTTTCAGCGCCCAACGGTCTTCACTGGTATGCGCCATTTGGTCCTTAAGCAGCAGACGTAAGCTTTCTATCTCTGAACGCATGGCGGCCATGACCTGTCCATTGGCATTTGCCTGAGTCGTACTGGCAGCGGGTTGACCATACTGCCCCAATAAATGTTCGAAGGTATCATCAATCTGTGCCTGCCCCGAAGCCGATGCAGCACCGCCGTTTAATTGCTTATCAATATACCGACTTTGACGAACCGCAGTGCGGCGCGCAGGCTTATCAGCCAGCTGGTTGACTGAGGTTTTCGCGATAGGAGCAGGTTTTGCAACAGCTGCTGACGCCACGCTTTCTGGCATGGCACTCACAGAGCTAAGCTCTACCGTATCTTCAGGGAAAGAATCATCGGGGAATGAATCGTCAGCAATCGACTGTTGCGAGAATTTATCAGTCACGTTGTTATTCCCAGCCAATCGATTTTCACCGATTCTATCAACTACATTTCCGGCTAATCGCGGTGAAGGTCGAGCTGCTTTGGTCACAGCAGCAGTTGGCATCATGCCATCGGCAGAGGTAATAATTTCCACCCCGCCTTCAACACGTCGATTCGATAAAATAATTGCATCGGGTCCCAGCTCTTCGCGTATTTGCTTTAACGCCTGACGCATGTCCTCTGCCACATAACGTTTAATGCTCATGTCATTACCCTCGCTTACGTGTTTCATCTTTACAACCTTCCTACCTGATCCATCATCGAGTCATTTTTGATTCGATAAAATCAATCTGTTTATTGTTAGTTTCCGACCGTCGCAACAATAGTGACTTGACGGTTATCGGGGATTTCCTGATACGACAATACCTGTACATTCTGCAGCCCAAAGCGCACAAATCGTGCCATCAAAGGCCGCACTGGCGCAGCCACCAACAACACCGGTGGTTTACCTGCTAATTCCTGTTTTTCAGCGGCTTGAATCAAAGAGTTTTGCAATCGCTCAGCCATACCCGGCTCAAGCACAGCTGAATCTTCACCAACATCACCCATTTGCTGGGTTTGCTGTACCGACTTCATCAACAATTGCTCCAACCCAGGATCAAGCGTAATAACGTCAAGTTCCTGATTATTACCCACAATGTTCTGCACAATAGAGCGCGACAAAGCCACTCGCACGGTTGATGTCAAGGTGGATGGATCCTGTGTTTTTGGTGCGATTTCAGCAATCGCTTCAGCGATGGTGCGAATATCACGAATAGGCACCTGCTCCAACAATAGATTCTGCAAAACTTTGAGTAGCGCACTGGCAGAGATCAAACCCGGCACCAGTTCTTCAGCAAGTTTGGATGAGCTTTTAGCGAGCACATCAAGCAACTGATGGACTTCTTCATTACCCAGCAGCTCGTGTGCATGCTGTTGCATGACATGGTTGATATGTGTCGCGACGACCGTACTGGCATCAACCACCGTATAACCAAGCGATTGTGCAGTATCCTTTTGATTACCATCAATCCATACCGCTTCCAAACCAAAAGCAGGGTCTTTACCTGGAATACCATCCAGTGAACCAAACACCTGACCAGGGTTAATAGCCAACTCCCGATCAGGATGAATTTCTGCTTCAGCCAACGTCACACCCATCAGCGTGACGCGGTAATAATTGGGCAATAAATCTAGGTTGTCACGAATATGAACGGTGGGCATTAAAAACCCCAAGTCCTGCGACAATTTACGGCGCACCCCTTTAATGCGAGCCAATAACTGACCACCCTGATTTTTATCTACTAGTGAAATCAAACGATAACCAACTTCAAGACCGATCATGTCGACTGGCGACATATCGTCCCAGCTCAACTCGCGATTTTCATCACTTGGTGCAGGTGCTACTTCAGCAGGCAATTCCGGTGCGGCAGCCGCAGCCTGATCGGCTAACTCATTACGGTGCATAATCCAATAACCACCACCCGCAGCCATCAGCGCTAACGATATAAACGCAAAGTGTGGCATTCCAGGCACAATACCCATAGAAGCCAAAATACCCGCAGCTACAAATAGCGCTTTGGGTGACGTGAACATTTGCGTTACCACTTGCTGCGCCATATCTTGAGCAGTGTTAACCCGTGTTACCATGATGGCCGCCGCCGTGGACAATAACAGTCCTGGAATCTGCGCCACCAAACCATCACCAATGGTCAGCAATGAGTAATATTCCATTGCCGTAGCAAAATCCAGATCATGCTGCGCCATGCCAACAGCCAAACCGCCAATAATATTAATCACCAAAATCAAAATACCGGCAACCGCATCACCACGTACAAACTTACTGGCACCATCCATCGCACCGTAAAAGTCCGCCTCACTAGCCACTTCCGAACGGCGCTCTTTAGCTTCTTCCTGAGTAACCAAACCGGCATTCAAATCGGCATCAATCGCCATTTGTTTGCCGGGCATCGAATCCAAAGTGAAACGCGCGCTAACTTCTGAAATCCGGCCAGCACCCTTGGTCACCACCACAAAGTTAATGATGATAAGAATAAGGAATACCACCAGACCAACTACATAATTGCCGCCAATCACCACCGAACCAAAGGCTTCGATCACCTTGCCCGCCGCATCTCCACCCTCGTGGCCGTTCAATAACACCACACGTGTTGAGGCAACGTTTAACGCCAATCGTAATAAAGTCGCCACCAACAGAACCGTTGGAAATACCGCAAAATCCAATGGCCGTAGCGAATACACGCCAACCAGTAAAACCACTAACGATAGAGTAATATTAAAAGAAAAGAACACATCGAGAATAAATGGCGGCACAGGTAGCGTCATCATCGCCAGCACGACAAGCAGCAGCAAAGGCAGAAGCAAATTGCCCTTACGCACACCGCGTAAATTTGTCATTACCATCGATTGATCCATATTCTACTCAGCTGCCCTTAAGTGATTATTCAGCGACACCAAAATTTTGACGCTTTAGTCATTTGTGTCTGTGTAGAGTGATTATTTGCAAGAAGTGATCCAATTCATGACAACTGTGTTATTTTTTTTCGCCTACCAAAATAATCCCTTCGTAACAGCAACTTAACGCGGCAAGAAAAAATCAGTTAGGCTCAACATCCAACATCCAGTAACATGCGATTCAAACGTAAACACTTGTCTTACGCTTTTTTGACGGTTAAAAAGAGTCTGATGATTTTCAGCAAAGGGAGAAGTTTTAGAGTGAAGCTCGCACCAACAGATCTCTACATTTGGCACATTCCTTTCGGAGGCAAAGCCCTTCTGGAACAAAGATTTGCACCACTACCCAGCAAAGAGGAGAGCACTCGAGCAGCGAATTTCACTCACCCCGAATTACACCAGTGCTATTTGAAAACCCGCTGGGCCATGCGCGATATCCTGGGGCTCTATCTCCACACTGCTCAAGCAGATATACAGCTAAGATATGCAAAACTCGGTAAACCTGAATTGATACCAGGCGCTCATTCGCTAGATATACGCTTCAACCTGACACACTCCGGTGACGGCGCTTTGTTTGCAGTGACGTTAGGCTCAGAGGTCGGCATTGATATGGAAAGGGTGAGACAGAAATCCCGCCCATTGAGATTAGCAAAACGCTATTTCACGGCAGATACAGTCGCGCAACTTATTGCACTACCTGAAAAGGAACAGCAAATCACCCTACTAAAATTATGGACCCAGTACGAAGCTTACAAAAAAGCACAGGGTGTCGGGTTACGCGGCGGCGAAGGTTTATTACCACTGTCTATCAATCTGCAAACTGACCAGTTCCAGCCTTTCCCACGAGACACCGGAGAGGCGTCAAACTGGCTAGTTAGCCAACTTAAGTCTGCTAATGAGTACGTTGCCGCAGTGGTTATCAAGCCTTCCTGCGAAGAAATACAAATCAAGAATATTGATTATGACGCCTACCTATTTTCTAACCGGTAATACTTAATCGGATACGGTTTGGAGCTCAACTATATATCCTCAACAATGTCATAAGCACGGAGAGCAAATGAATTATCCAGCGGATTTATATATATGACAAATGTGAAATACTGGAACGATGACAATATTCTGCGAGGATATAAAGATGATGAGAGCTCCGGTGAACTAGTATTTCGAATCGAAGATGTACGCCATATAGAAAGACTTAACCAAGACCCCCCGTCGACGAAGAATCATCAACGCCAAGCAGCGAAGAACCCGTTGAAGTCGAAACGGGTAATCGTGAATAAGGCCAAGCCACCTAATATTAAAGTTTAAACAAGCACCTGCTAAATGACCGATAAAAAAGTAAGCGGTTTGCTCAGTTCAGAATGTTATCGGGGCTCTTCCCTTAAATAAATATCTTTAACACCTTCTGATTTCCAGTGTGTTATACAGGTTCCCAAGCTCCGGGCCTCAATGGTAAAGCCGTTGAGGTAGGCATATTTTACAAGCTAAAAAAAAGCGGTTCCTCCCGGATTGTTCAAGTCGATCGTATACATTCCCCAAATATTACAACTATCTGGTTTTCCAATTCACCACTTAACATAAATAAAACAGTACTCGAGATATTTTAGGCACGCGATTCAATAACGTTACCGCGCCATTGACCCGCAGCAATACTGGTTGAAGCCATCGAGGCTAAAAGGATGATTAAAAATATTCTCATAATAAGTTGTGATTACTTTTGTCGCTTGTAGTTCTAAATCAGACAATCAGTTATAAAAGGCAAGTATTTCATAATTAACATTAAAGTCGTTGCTTCGCTTTGAAATCCAAATCAACAGGCTTTTTTATCACAACTTTTTTCCCTGTAAACATTGCTGAAATCAGTCCGTTACCTTCTCTCACTTCAGTCACAATAACAGCTACGACATGTAAGAAAACCGCCACAAGTAGCGTAAAAAAAACGTACATATGAGTAGTAATGATAGGTTTCCTGAAGCTGCGCATTTCGGCATAGGCTTCAGAGCTTACGCCTTCCTTCGAGCCAGGTTTAAGATTGGCGATGTCTTCACTTGTCGACCCTTCTTCGGCGACCCACTCGGCGATTTGATTTCCAAAAGGAGGAAAATATAAATCAGTGCCTGCAAGCACAAAACCAGTAACCGCTTGCGTGGTGAGCAGTAAAAATAAAAATGTCACCATCAATCTACCGACAGGGTTATGGCCAAGGTACTGTGGAGCTTCGCCACGCTTCGCTCCAACAAGATAAGCCTTTACGCTGCACCAATAACCTTTACCAGCCGGCAAGATAGCTTTCCAACGCGCGTATTTGTTACCGATAAAGCCCCAAATCAACCGCCATACAAGATTTACAGCAAAGACATAGCCAATATACACATGAATGGTTTTCAGCAGGATTTTACCGTCACCGCTAACACCCAGAACCTTACCGTTAAAAATCACAAATCCAATTACCATAAGGCTAAGAACACAAACCACATTAATCCAATGAAACCACCGCGTGGTGCGATCCCAGACTGAATAATGCTGAAGTGTTTTATTATCTGATGAAATATCTGTCATTACGCCCATACCTTGAAGAAAATCATAAAAGTAAACTCCTGCCAACAACGGCTGTTCTGCTCAAACAATACAATAACTAATTTAAGCAGCTCTTACCTTAAATCACTATTAAGATAATAATCCTTTCAAACCGTAGCACTTTCATGCAGGCATAAAAAAACCCCACCCTTTTGCAAGGATGGGGTTTTGGG
>JBALXL010000002.1:0-205697 GCA_036960805.1 Pseudomonadales bacterium | reverse complement strand
ATTTTTTCCGGCCCAGAGTCTAATGGCGAAATCAGTTAATTCCAAGGCCTTTTTTTATAATTTTTAAAGGGTAGTGTTTTCTGTGATTATTCGAGTGTTTCGCTGATTTGATGGAAGCTGGCGAAACGACGCTCGCTGATATGGCCATCTTCGACGGCTTGTTGGATGGCGCATTTTGGCTCGTGCAAGTGTTTGCAGTCACGGAACTTGCAGTACCCCAGGAATGGGTGGAACTCAATAAAGCCGTCCATCAATTCCTGTGGGCTGACATGGCCCAGGCCAAACTCGCGAATGCCCGGTGAATCAATAATGTTGCCTCCATCGGGTAAGTGAAATAATTGCGCGGTGGTCGTCGTGTGCATGCCCTTGCCCGAACTCTGTGAGAGCGGGCCGACGCGTGCATCGGTGTCGGGCAGTAAACGGTTAACCAACGAGGTTTTACCAACGCCTGATTGGCCAACAAAAATACTGGTTTGATCGCGCATGGCGATTTTTAATTCGTCCAGCCCCGTTTCGGATTGCGTGCTGGTGGCGATAATCGAGTAACCCACGCCGCTGTAAATGGCGTTAATTTCTCGGTTCCAAGTAACGGCATCCTCGTTTGTCAGGTCGGCTTTATTGACCAGGATAACAGGGCGGATGTTGATGTTTTCTGCGGCCACCAAATAACGATCAATAAGGCCGTAGGGGGTGAGAGGTTCGGCAGCAATCACCAGGAAAATCAGATCGATATTAGCGGCGACGGGTTTCAAGTTACCGCGACTATCCGGACGGCTTAGTTCTGAGCGACGTTGGCTGGCGGCAACAATGACGCCACCTTGGTCGATAGCAGGCAGCCAGATGATTTGGTCGCCGGTAACAATTTGGCCCAGGTTGGCGCGTAATTTACAGCGGTGTATTTTGCCGTCGCTGCCTTCCACATCGACCAAAGAGCCGTAGTGAGCAATGACCAAGCCCTGCTGTTCGGCTCCCAATTCCCCATGTGACAGACGTTCGTCGATGTTGTCTTCGCGTTTGTGAGCGCGTTTTTCTCGCTCATCTTGAACCTTATCGATACGCCACTGTTGGCGCCTTGTTAAACGACGTTTAGCCATTAGTAATGTGCCACAAATAGCACTAACAGAGTCTGAGAATTCACGCTAAACTGCCTTGCAATTGAACCATTTTAATTACTCTCTGCCCTGGAAGGTTTTATATGTCTAATGCTGATCATTTGATTTGGGTCGACCTGGAAATGACAGGTCTCGAGCCGGATCACGATACCATAATCGAAATAGCCACCATAGTCACAGATTCTGATTTGAATGTGATTGATGAAGGCCCTGTATTTGCTATTCATCACTCAGAAGCCACGATGGCGGCTATGGATGACTGGAACACCAATCAGCATGGCGGTTCCGGTTTGACGCA
Source organism: Pseudomonadales bacterium (assembly GCA_036960805.1). Lineage (GTDB taxonomy): Bacteria > Pseudomonadota > Gammaproteobacteria > Pseudomonadales > IMCC2047 > IMCC2047. Next base: position 204,287 of record JBALXL010000002.1, on the reverse strand, counting down.
ACGCGTGCTGGAGAGCCATGTCAGTATGGCGCATGCCGAAGCGGACACAATCGCTTGGTTAGAGCAGCATGTTGCGGCGGGCGCATCGCCGATGTGTGGTAACAGTATCGGGCAGGATCGCCGCTTTATGGTGAAATACATGCCTGCTTTGGAAGCGTTTTTCCATTATCGCAACTTGGATGTGAGTTCGGTTAAAGAGTTGGCGCGTCGCTGGCGTCCGGATGTATTGGCGGGTGTGAAGAAGAGTGGTTCACATTTGGCGATGGATGATATTCGGGATTCGATTGCTGAGTTGCAGCATTATCGGGAGACGTTTTTTAAGTTGGAAGAGGGTTAAGAATATCTAGTTTTGATTAAAGCAAATTAACGCCGTAAGGAAACGGAAATGCGCTATTTTATTGCACTTTCTTTTATGTTTTTCTCAAGCTTTCTTCTCGCCAATACGGAAGAAGGGTTGGGCGCCTATTTAGAGAAAATAGAACCGGAAATTGTGTACGGTCCGAGCTCTGTTGATCTTGAAGGTGTTGCTATCTTTGAGATCGAATATGGGCAAGCCTTTCTTAATAGGGAGCATATAACAGAGATTTATCGAATTATCGGGAAGCAGTCTATAGGCGACATGGCCGGCTGGATTGTGCCCGGAACACCTGGTAATAGCTTTGATGCAGGTGGTAGCTGGACTGCTATTAGGGTAGAGATTTTGGGTGGCGGACATATGTCGGGAGAAGAAGATTGGGATTATGACCTGCTTATTAAATCTATTGCTGAAAGTGAAAAGCAAAAAGGAAACCAACTGCTTGGTTGGATAGAAAGGCCTAATTATGATCAGTTGAAGCATCATCTGAGCTGGTCTTTTGAGTTAAAAAAAGCTCAAGGTGAAGAGATCGATGTATACCAAAACATGGTGTTGGGACGTTCTGGCATCATAGGGATTTCGTTAATAACTGGATCTATTGACAGGAGTGACATGCTAGCTATGACTCGCAGGCTTCTTGACTCAGCTAAGTATACTCCCGGAAATAGATATGAAGATTACCAGCCTGGAATAGACAAGGAGTCAGCACTCGGTTTGGCAGCGTTAGTCGGGGGAGCTGCTGTTGCGAATAAGTTTGGTTTATTTGCGCTAGTCATCGCATTTTTCGTGAAATCCGGGAAATTTATCGCATTGGGTGTCGGTGGTGTGGTGGTATTTTTCGGGCTTAAAAAGAAGAGAACTAAAAATCGGGAAAAATAGGGGGCATTTAATTTTGGTATATAAGTGCCATTCCTACCTCGTTGCACATGCTTTCGCATGACCTTTGAAGGGTTTTCGGGGTGGTCTTTTACTCCCCCTATTTATTTGAATATTTTGTTTCGCTCTTGCTGGGCAAGTTAAGGCTGTTGGACGCCCAAAAGCCTTAATAATCCAAAACCGCCTGCCCCAGGGTACCCTCTCTTGCTCGGCAATTGCTCCTGCATTGCCCTACTATTGTGCGTCCATGCACATATTCGCAATTCACCTTGCCTGCTGCTTGGTCGCTTCGCGACTGGCCTGCGCGCTTCAACTTTTAACGGCGCTCGGCGGCGCAGAAGGGGGGCTATGAATCAGTTGCGAGGCAGAAAGTAGGCCGGAAAAGCAAAGCGCCTTCCGGCGTTGATATTTTGATGATTATATTTGGACGTTTATTTGGGCGTTTATAAATATCACTCATTTGAAAATGATGAATATCGTCCACTCCGGCAATGCATACCAGGCGCCTGATGGCGCCTTTAGCTTATCAGGCCTACTTAACCGCTCGTGTTGCATTTAGAACTACATCAGTAACTATAAGCTCGAATGATTCTTCAGAGCCCACTTCACATGCTCCTGGACAACTTCTGACGAATCATCAGCGCGTTGTTTTAGCGCTTCAATAACCGGAATACTGCTGGGTGCATTACCCAGCGCTACGGCGATATTACGTAACCACCCTTCATAACCGCTGCGGCGTATTGCTGAACCAGCGGTGCGGTCCAGAAACTCTTCTTCGCTCCAGTTGAAGAGGTCAATAAGTTGCGCGGTATTCAGGCCGTGACGGGGTTGGAAGTCGAGTTCATCAGTGGGTTTTGCAAAGCGATTCCAGGGGCAGCTTGATTGGCAGTCGTCACAACCAAAAATACGATTGCCGATGGGTGCACGTAGTTCTTCCGGAATACTGCCTTTGAGTTCGATGGTGAGGTAGGAGACGCATTTTTTGGCGTCTAGCACGTAGGGGCTGACAAAGGCGTTGGTGGGGCAAACATCCAGGCAGGCGGTGCATTTTCCGCAATTATTTTTATCGTCAGGCTGGTCGATTGGCAGCGGTAGGTTGGTGTAGATTTCTCCGAGGAAAAAATAGGAGCCTGCTTCGCGGCTCATCAGCATGGTGTTTTTGCCTATCCAGCCGAGTCCGGCTTTTTCGGCGAGTGCGCGTTCCAGTACGGGGGCGCTGTCCACGAAGGCGCGGAATTGATTAGGGATAGTGGCTTCGCCAGATAGCTCTTGGGCGGCAGCTTCAATTTTTTCTGCCAGTTTTGATAAGCGTTTGCGAATCAATTTGTGATAATCGCGGCCCATGGCGTAGCGTGATACGCGGGCGTGGTCGGCATCTTCGCGGTTGTCTGTTTCACGGGCCTCGACGGTCAGGTAATCCAGTCGTGCAGAGATAACGCGTAGCGTGCCGGGGATTAATTCTTCCGGGTGGCTGCGTTTGCTGCCATGCTGGGCCATATAGCCAAGATCGCCGTGCAGCCCCTTGTCGAGCCAGTCCTGCAAGCGAGCCTCGTGTACACCGAGTTCTATATCGGTAATGCCGAGGGCCTGAAAGCCCATTTCTTTGCCCCAGATTTTGATCTGGTCGGCAAGTGTTTGTAGAGCGTTTTCTGATAGAGGGGTTTGCGGCATGTAAAGGTCTGCGAGTATTTAGGTCGAGCGGTGACTGTGGAATAATACGCTGCATATGAATGATGAGCCACTTCTCGTCACACAGAGATCGCAGCATAACGTAACGAGCGAAGCCAAGACGAGGCGAAAATAGGCGCAAAAGCGGAGTTTACTGGTGTAAATGAGCATTTTAAGCCTGTTTTTACCAATAGTAGGTGCTTTAGGCAACAAAGTATTGGTGAGCGCAGTAGTTATGCTGTGATCTCTTATAATGGATATTTAAATGACTCACCAAAAGGATCTACCCCGGGATCTGTATCGAGCCGAACAGGTGCGAGCACTGGATTCCTGTGCCATTAATGAGTTCGGTATTCCTGGTTTTCAGTTAATGCGGCGCGCGGGGCAGTTCGCCTTTGATCAGCTGATGCTTCGCTGGCCTGATGCCAAGCGCCTGAGTGTTTGGTGTGGCGCCGGTAATAATGGCGGCGATGGTTATATTGTGGCGGGACTGGCGCAGCAGCGTGGTTTGTTGGTACGGCTGGTGCAGGTGGGCGACGAGCAGAAATTGACGGGCGATGCGGCGCTAGCTTGTCAGTGGGCGCATGGCTGCGGGGTGTCGTTTACGCCGTATCAGGATGTTGTGACTGTCGACGGCGATGTGGTTGTTGATGCGTTGCTGGGTACGGGGCTTGAGTCGGCTATTCGTGCGCCCTTCGATCAGGCTATTACCGCTATTAATAACAGTCAGGTACCTGTGTTGTCGTTAGATGTTCCTTCCGGTATCTGTAGTGATACCGGGTGTATGCTTGGCGCTGCGGTACAGGCGGAACTGACTGCGACTTTTATTGGTCTCAAGCAAGGTTTGTTTGCTGACAAAGGATCGGTCTGTTGCGGAGATATTGTTTTTGATGATTTGGCGGTGCCAGCAGGGGTTTACGAGCGCCAAGAGCCTGCCGCGGTAAGGCTTGATAGTGATGTGTTGGAGGGTGTTTTTACGCCTAGACCGAGAGATGCGCACAAAGGAAATTTTGGTCATGTGCTGATCGTTGGTGGCAATCAGGGAATGGGCGGAGCAGCCATTATGGCGGCTCAAGCAGCGGGACGAGTGGGCGCCGGTATAGTGAGTGTCGCTACACGGCCTGAGCATGTGACTGCGTTATTAGCGCGCAGCCCTGAAGTGATGGCGCATGGCGTTGCTGGTGGCGATGAGCTGCGGGCGCTGTTGGTTGGTAAAACCGTAGTGGTGATTGGTCCTGGCCTGGGGCAGGATGACTGGGCGCGTGAGTTGCTGGCGGTTGTTCTGGAGGCAAGCGTGCCATTGCTTGTTGATGCTGATGCCTTGAATCTAATTGCGATTGCAGATGATAGGCGGCGCGATAACTGGATAATGACACCGCATCCGGGCGAAGCAGCGCGATTACTGCAATGTTCTACGGCAGAAATTCAAGCAGATCGTTTTGCTGCGGTACGAGGGCTGCAGGCTCGTTATGGTGGCGTAGTGTTATTAAAAGGCGTGGGCAGCTTGGTGGCTGGCGACGCAGCAGGGCCGATTGTGCTGTGCGATGGCGGCAATCCAGGCATGGCCTCTGGCGGTATGGGGGATGTGTTGAGCGGTATTGTCGGAGGTTTGTTGGCGCAGGGCTTTGGTCTTGAGCGCGTCATGCATGTTGGCATGTTATTGCATGTCGAAGCGGCGGATCGTGCCGCTCAAGCAGGTGAGCGAGGTATGCAAGCGACGGACTTATTGCCGCATTTGCGTGACTTGGTTAATCCTAAAAAATAAAACAAAGCTGAGAAATATTGTGGTTGATAGCGGGCATTATCAAATTGAATTAAATAGCGAAGACGAGCAGCTGGCCTTTGGTGGTCGTCTTGCGGCGGCGTTAATACCTGGCGTTATAGTGTTTTTACGTGGCGACCTGGGTGTTGGTAAGACAACGCTGTGTCGCGGCATCGTTAATGGCATGGGTTTTGAGGGTAACGTGAAAAGCCCGACCTATACATTAGTCGAGCCCTATGAGGTGGCAGGACAGATGTTGTATCACTTTGATTTGTACCGGCTTGGCGAACCCTCGGAGCTTGAGTACATGGGCTGTCGAGATTATTTTGATGAGGTGAGCGTTTGTTTGATTGAGTGGCCTGAGCGCGGGGAAGGCGTGTTGCCGGAAGCTGATTTGGAACTAGACATACAGGTGCGGGGGCGAGGTCGCTGTTTGCTTTGTCGGGCGCACTCGGAGAAAGGCCTGGCTGTGTTGGCGAGACTGAATAAGGGCTGATTTGTATTTGCTCGACGGGGGTGGTTAAATCGCCACAATACTGAGATTGTTGTATCTGCAACAGTGACCTAGATTTAACGATAAGCGGAACAAAAAAAGACAATTTATGCGGCTTGCGATACTGACTTTTATTTCCTTAATGCTGTTCGTGCAGCAGGGCTTCGCTGCGGTCAAAATTGAGAGCGTACGTGTTTGGCCTGCGCCGGATAATACGCGTATCGTGTTTGATGTCAGTGGCCGTGTAGAGCATAAAATATTTTCGCTTAAAAACCCTGACCGCTTAGTCATTGATATTTCTGATATCGCCGCTAATCCGCGTCTTGACGCATTAAAACTCCCAGCCAAGCTGATTAAGCGTGTACGCCATGCTGCCCGTGACGGAGGTGATTTGCGTGTGGTGCTGGACTTGGCTCAGAAAATAAAACCGCGCAGTTTTGTATTGCCTGCTAATCAGCAATACGGCAACCGTTTGGTGATTGATCTTTATCCTGAAGGTCAGCAGTCTGTCGCCAAGCCCTCTCAGCCAGTCAAAGATATCAGCAATCAGCGCCGAGATTTGGTGGTGGCGATTGATGCCGGCCATGGTGGTGAAGACCCTGGTGCGTTGGGGCCTTATGGTATCCGTGAAAAGACGGTGGTGCTGGCGATATCTAAGGAGCTGCAGTTGTTATTTGATAAGCAGCCAGGTTTTAAAGCCAAGATGATTCGCACGGGCGATTATTACGTGGGTTTGCGTGCACGAACTCAGCGGGCACGGAAAATGAACGCCGATATATTTGTATCGATTCATGCCGATGCGTTTAAAAGTCCTAAAGCAAAAGGTGCATCGGTATACACTCTGTCGCAGCGTGGCGCTTCCAGTGAGGCGGCAAAATGGTTGGCAAATTCTGAGAATAATGCTGATTTGGTCGGTGGTGTAGGTGGCGTGAGTTTAGGTGAAAAGGACAGCGTGCTGGCTGGTGTGCTGCTAGATCTTTCCCAAACAGCCTCAATGCGTGCCAGTGTTAACACCGGCGGACAGGTTTTGAGTGAGCTGGGCAGAATCACCAAACTACACAAAAAACACGTAGAAAAAGCCGGTTTTGTGGTGTTGAAATCACCAGATGTGCCGTCGATTCTAGTGGAGACTGGCTTTATTTCTAACCCAGGCGAAGCTAAAAAACTGAACAGTAAAGCCCATCAGCGACGTGTTGCTCGCGCTATTTTTAATGGTGTAAAAGGCTATTTTTCAAATACGCCGCCACAGGGCACTTATCTGGCTTGGCAAAAAGAAAATCGTGGCAAAATTAAGGAATACCGTATTGCCCGAGGTGATACGCTGTCGGGCATTGCCGTGCGTAATAATATCAGTTTACCGAAAATCAAAAAGCTCAACCAAATGACCTCCGACAAAATTAAAGTGGGTCAGGTTATTCGCGTCCCCTCCTCGTAAATTGCTGTTCTGAAATAGCTTTTTATGGTGGCTCATGACGCCATCCGTTACTATGCAAAGCTAATCCGTTAATCCTTGTTTGAGACCTGATCGACGCATGTCCCGTATACACCTATTAAGCCCCCGTTTAGCTAACCAGATCGCCGCCGGTGAAGTGGTTGAGCGACCTTCCTCCGTGGTCAAAGAGCTGCTTGAAAACTCACTTGATGCAGGTGCGACCCATATTGAAATTGATATTGAAAGTGGCGGCGCGCGAGCTATTCGTATTCGTGATAATGGGCGCGGCATTGATAAGGAAGATTTGGCGCTGGCGTTGAGTCGTCACGCCACCAGCAAGATCGAGAGTATTGATGATCTTGAGGCGGTAACAAGTCTGGGTTTTCGCGGTGAAGCGTTGGCCAGTATCGCCTCTGTGGCGCGTGTTACCTTGACGGCTAATACGGAAGGGCAAAGTGAAGGCTGGAAAGTGGAGTGTGAAGGGCAGGATATGGAAACTCGCTTGACACCCGCGCCACACCCGACTGGATGTACAGTTGAAGTACGCGATTTGTTTTTTAATACCCCTGCGCGACGTAAGTTTTTGCGCGCCGAGAAAACCGAGTTCCGCCATCTGGAAGAAGTTGTTAAGCGCCTTGCCTTAAGCCGTTTTGATGTCGGTTTTGTGTTGCGCCATAACCAACGTGTTATCCATAATCTGCGTGCTGCAACAACAACGCAGGAGCAGGAGCGTCGCGCGATGATGGTCTGTGGTTCGGCGTTTATGGAAAATGCCGTACACCTTGATCTAGAGCGTAATGGTTTGACGCTCACCGGCTGGGTTGGTTTGCCGACCTTTTCGCGAAGTCAGGCAGATTTGCAGTACTTCTTTGTTAACGGTCGTGTGATTAAGGATAAGCTGGTTACCCACGCCGTGCGACAAGCCTATCGAGATGTGCTTTATCACGGTCGTCATCCTGCATATATTTTGTTTCTTGAGCTTGATCCGTCACTGGTAGATGTCAACGTGCATCCGACCAAGCATGAGGTGCGTTTCCGTGATGGCCGCACCGTGCATGACTTTTTATTCAGTACGCTACATCGTGCGTTAGCTGAAGTGCGTCCGCAGGATCAATTGGATCAACAGGCCAGTGTGCGAGAAATTGAAGCGGGTCCTGAGTCTCTGACACAGCAAGCACCGATGTCCTTACAAACGCCTTCGGTTCCGATGTCGAATTATTATTCGTCGGCAGCACCTACAGCGGGGCAAGTGAGCGAGCAGTTATCAGGCTATCAGCAGCTGCATTCTGGCCTCGGTGCTTTGCAGGCTCTCGATATGCCGCCCGCCAGTAGTTTTGGCGCGCATGAAGAGCAACAAATACCGCCGTTGGGTTTTGCTGTCGCGCAACTGCACGGCATTTACATACTTGCGGAGAACGAACAGGGGCTGGTTGTTGTTGATATGCACGCAGCTCATGAGCGCACCACCTACGAGCTATTAAAAGTTTCTTATGAGCAGCAAGGCGTGGTTGCACAGCCGTTGCTGGTGCCTATTTCCATTGCGGTGAGTGAGCGTGAAGCGAGCTGTTCGGATGAGTGCGCCGAACTATTTGCTCAGCTAGGTTTTTTGGTGGCGCGCGCTGGGCCAGAAACGCTATTAGTGCGGCAGGTGCCTAGCATGTTGCGGCATGCCGATACTGAGCAGCTAGTCCGTGATGTGTTGTCCGATATGTTGGCGCAGGGCAGTAGTGATCGAATCCGTACCCATATTAATGAGATTCTAAGCTCTATGGCATGTCATGGCTCAGTGCGAGCTAATCGCAAACTTACCTTGCCGGAAATGAACGGTTTGCTACGGCAGATGGAGGCGACGGAGCGTAGCGGGCAGTGTAATCACGGTCGTCCAACCTGGACGCAGATGAGTATGACTGAGCTCGATAAATTGTTTTTACGTGGTAGGTAGCTAAGGTGACGAATAAACAACTTCCGCCAGCTATTTGTCTGATGGGGCCGACCGCCTCGGGTAAAACTGACCTGGCTATCGAAATAGCTGAGCATTTGCCCTGCGATATTATTAGTGTTGATTCGGCCTTGGTATATCGAGGGCTGGATATAGGTAGTGCAAAGCCTGATGCAGAGACGTTGGCTAAAGCGCCGCATCGATTGATTGATATTCGTGATCCTTCTGAAGCCTATTCGGCTGCTGAATTTCGTGCCGATGCCATTGAGCAAATGCAGGAGATTGTCGCTGCCGGACGTATCCCTCTGTTGGTGGGCGGCACTATGATGTATTTCAAGGTGTTGCGAGAAGGTATTGCGTCAATGCCTGCTGCGGATCAGGCGGTGCGAGATCAGATACAAGCCGATGCTGATCGCTTAGGTTGGCAGGCTTTGCATGAGAAATTGCAAAAAATAGATCCAATTGCGGCGTTAAAAATCCATCCAAATAATCCGCAACGGTTAATGCGGGCGCTGGAAGTCTACGAGCTGACGGGTGTGGCGCTTGGTGAGCATTGGCAGCAACAGGCTGAAAGTGTTAACGACTTGCCATGCCAGCTACATCAGTTTGCCATTATTCCCGAGGACCGCGCAGCACTGCATGCGCGTATCGAGCAGCGTTTTATGATGATGCTTGAGCAAGGCTTTGTTGATGAAGTGAATGGACTTTATAATCGTGACGATTTGCATAAAGATTTGCCTGCTTTACGGTCAGTTGGGTACCGGCAGGTGTGGGAGTATTTGGACGGCGCGCTGAGTTATGATGAAATGGTGTTTCGAGGTGTTGTGGCAACCCGTAATCTGGCTAAGCGACAATTAACCTGGCTGCGCGGCTGGCCCGAGTTAAATACTTTGCTTCCCGGGGAACAAAAAAACATCGACAAGGTCTTGAATAATGTCAATTTTGCCTCAATATAAGTGGTTGATGTCGAAAAGGTTTAATGTTTTGGCGGTTAAATAGAGCCGGAAGTACTGAAGCGGTTTGATTGATAATAATAATATAAATAAGACAGGAGTAATTTAAATGTCTAAAGGTCAATCTTTGCAAGATCCGTTTTTAAACGCTTTAAGGAAAGAGCGTGTGCCAGTATCCATCTTTTTGGTTAATGGGATTAAACTACAGGGTCAAATAGAATCCTTCGACCAGTTTGTTGTGTTATTGAAAAACTCGGTCAGCCAAATGGTGTACAAGCACGCGATATCCACAGTGGTACCGTCGCGCAATGTACAAATGCCTGCCACAGATGTGGATTAGTAGCACGATCTTCACGCGAGGTTAGATTTCCTTATTGTTTTTTGAGCGCCCCGATAGCGGCGAGCGAGCTGTTTTAGTTCATCCTGAAATGACGGATGAGGCTGAGCAGGAAGATCGCCGCGAATTTAAAGAGCTTGTTAGGTCAGCTGGCGCTGAGCCACTTGAGTTGATCGTAGCTCGACGACAACAACCCAACGCTAAGTATTTTGTCGGTTCCGGCAAGGTTGAAGAAATTCGCCTGGCTGTTATTGAGCATGAAGCTGAGGTGGTGTTGTTTAATCATGCGCTGACGGCTACTCAGGAACGTAACCTGGAAAAAGAGCTGCAGTGCCGAGTTCTTGATCGCACCGGCTTGATTCTTGATATTTTCGCTCAACGAGCTCGTACCCATGAAGGTAAGTTGCAGGTAGAGCTTGCCCAGCTTGAGCATGTTTCAACACGACTGATTCGCGGCTGGACTCACTTGGAGCGCCAGAAAGGCGGTATTGGTTTGCGTGGCCCGGGTGAAACCCAGCTTGAAACTGATAGGCGGTTGTTAAGTGTGCGGCTTAAAACGATTGGTCGCAAGCTAGAGAAAGTACGTAAGCAGCGCGATCAAGGTCGTCGTTCGCGTCAGCGTGCGGAGATTTCAACAGCCTCGTTGGCGGGTTATACCAACGCCGGTAAATCAACACTGTTTAATCGCCTGACTGATGCCAGCGTATACGTGCAGGATCAGTTGTTTGCGACGCTGGATCCAACTATGCGACGTGTTGATGTCGATGGTTTAGGTCCTGTCATATTTGCCGATACGGTGGGCTTTATTCGCCATTTGCCACACAAGTTGGTGGAGGCATTTCGTGCCACCTTGCAAGAAGCTGCAGAAGCAACGTTGTTGTTGCATGTGATTGATGCGGCGGATGAAAACCGCGATGACAATATTGAGCAAGTTAATGATGTGCTGCGTGAAATCAAAGCCGATGAAGTGCCCCGATTGTTGGTGTACAACAAAATTGATTTGATTGATCAAAAGCAGCCTCGGCTAGATCGTGACGATCAAGGTGTGCCTTGGCGTGTTTGGGTGTCAGCTGAGACAGGCGAAGGCATAGATCTGCTGTTGGAGGCGGTGTGTGAGCGTCTGGCTGGCGAAATAATGAATGAAGAGTTACGCCTTGCCGCGAGTGATGGGCGTATGCGGGCAAAGTTTTATCAGCTGGGCGCGGTGGTAAGCGAGTCTATTAGTGAAACAGGTGAATTCGTTTTGCAAATTCGTATGCCGCGACAGGATTATGATCGGTTATTAGCCAGCTAATTTTGCTTGCAGGTAGCAGGTAGCCTCTCTAAAATGCGGGGCTTGTCTTTTGATGGCGTGAATTGCGATGAGTGGTCACGCTGGACGAATTTCTTAAACGCAGTATTTAACCTAAGTTACGGAGAGTTTTATGGCCTGGAATGAGCCTGGTAATCAGAAGGGGCGTGATCCCTGGAATGATAAAGGCAACGGCAACGGCAATGGCAACGATCAGGGGCCGCCGGATCTTGATGAAGTACTGCGTAAACTGCAGAATAAATTGAGCAGCGTGTTTGGTGGTAAAGGCGGTGGCTCTGGCAGTGGTAGCAAAGGCTCCTCATCTGGTGGCAGCTTAGCCCTATTCGGTGTGATCGGTGTGTTGGCGTTAATCTTATGGGCTGGCGTCGGCGTTTATACTGTTGATCAGCAAGAGCGAGGCGTTGTACTGCGTTTAGGTAAATACCTGGAAACAGTGCAGCCTGGTCTGCATTGGAACCCGCCGTTGATTGATCGCGTAACAAAAGTGAACACCACTAAGGTTCGTTCACACAGTTCACGTGGCACTATGCTGACAGAAGATGAGAATATCGTTGATGTGAGCTTGTCTGTTCAGTATGTGGTGGCTAATCCCAAGGACTTCTTCTTGAGGGTTAAAGATCCGGAAAAAAGTCTTACGCATGCGACGGAAAGCGCGCTACGTCATGTAGTGGGTAGTTCGGAAATGCACGGTGTGCTAACCGAGGGTCGTGAAGTACTAGCGATTGCGGTACATGAGCGCTTGCAGAGCTATCTGGACCGTTACGGTACTGGCTTGCAAATTAGCCAGGTGAATATCGAGAACGCACAGGCACCACGTGAAGTGCAGTCTGCGTTTGATGACGTGATTAAAGCACGAGAAGATGAAGAGCGTGCTAAAAACGAAGCCGAAACCTATCGCAACGGTATTATTCCTGAGGCGCGAGGTTATGCGCAGCGTTTGCTGGAAGAGGCGAATGCTTATAAGTCACAGGTGATTGCTGAGGCAGAAGGTGATGCATCGCGTTTCACTAAGCTTTATGTTGAATACAAAAAAGCACCAGAAGTGACTCGTGAGCGTCTGTATATTGATGCTATGCAGAAAGTGATGTCGAGCAGCTCGAAAGTGCTGGTCGATGTTGAAGGTGGTAATAATATGTTGTATCTGCCGCTGGATAAGCTGGCAGGTAAAGCGGGTGTTGGATCAGTTGATGGTGGCAAGGTAACCGGGCGTCAGCTTGATGATCTGGCTAATCAGGTGATTGACCGAATTCGTGAACGTCAAAATAACAGCAGTCTAAGGGAGGGTCGTTAAGATGCCGGTTAAAACTACTATTTCTTTGGGGCTTGTTCTGCTGCTGATCTTGGCTGCGACTCAGTGCCTTTATATCGTTAGCGAGCGTGAGCGTGCCGTACTGCTGCGTTTTGGTGAAGTGGTTGAGCATAATGTGCAGCCGGGTATTCACTTTAAGCTGCCGATCGTTAACAAGGTACGTATTTTTGATGGTCGATTGCTAACGCTTGATGCCTTGCCGCAACGTTTCCTGACTCAGGAAAAGAAAGCGGTAATCGTTGATTCGTTTGTGAAGTGGCGTGTTGCTGAAGTTGAGAAATTCTATACCGCAACTTCTGGTGATGTGGCTGTAGCGCAGCGACTGTTGAGTTCTCGTGTTGATACAGGTCTGCGTAATGAGTTTGGTGGACGTTCCATGCACGAAGTGGTGTCTGGTGAGCGTGATGAGTTGATGGCCGAACTGACAACCACTCTTAATGAGATTGCTCGTAAGGAGTTGGGTATTGAGGTGCTGGATGTTCGTGTTAAGGGTATTGATCTGCCACCTGAAGTGAGTAGCTCGGTATTCAGTCGGATGTCGACAGAGCGTGAGCGTGAGGCTCGTGAGCACCGTGCTAAAGGTCGTGAGCTTGCGGAAGGTATTTCTGCTGATGCTGATCGCCAGAAAGTGGTGATTGAGTCTGAAGCGTATCGTGAAGCTGAGCAAACACGTGGTGAAGGTGATGCAATAGCAGCGGCAACTTATGCTGAAGCTTATAACCGTGATCCTGAGTTTTATTCTTTCTACCGCAGTTTGACGGCCTATAAAGAGACTTTTAGTAACGGCAGTGACCTGTTGGTGCTGGACCCTAAGAGTGACTTCTTTAAGTACCTGAATAACTCTAAAGGAAAATAAAGCCCACAAGGGTTTTGCGAAATTAGCCGGGTGGATGCCCGGCTTTTTTGTGTGCGGGCGAGGGCGAATTAGAGGTGTCCGTATGTCGTTTTGGCACGAGTTGCTTGTCGCGGGCTGTCTGATGATGGTGCTGGAAGGTATTATGCCCTTTGTGGCTCCCCAGCGCTGGCGCAAGCTGATAGAATACGCGGCTCGAACAGATGATCGCAGCATGCGAATGATGGGGCTGGCATGTATGCTAGTCGGAGTTGTGCTGCTTTACCTGATCAACTGATGTCTTGTTACACGGTTAGATCAGATAGATAGAGAATATACATGATTGATGCAAATCGTTGGTTGTTACCTGATGGTATCGAAGAAGTACTGCCGCCTATGGCTGGACGTGTTGAGTCCCTGCGGCGCAACTTGCTCGACCTCTATAAAAGCTGGGGCTATGACCTGGTTATTCCACCGTTCGTGGAGTTTCTTGAGTCACTGTTAACCGGTGTGGGTGGTGATCTTGATATTAAAACCTTTAAAGTGACCGATCAGCTGACGGGTCGCTTAATGGGTGTGCGTGCGGATATGACACCACAGGTCGCCCGTATTGATGCACATAGCCTTAAGCATCAAGGTCCAACACGTCTGTGTTATAGCGGTAGCGTATTACATACGCGTGCAGTTAATATGCTGGCATCACGTAGCCCGATTCAAATGGGTGCGGAATTGTATGGCTGTAACAGCATGGCGGCGGATGTTGAAATCGTTAGCTTGATGCTCGAAACAATTAATTGCGCCGGTCTTAAGGACGTCTGTCTTGATATCGGCAACGTGGCTATTTATCGCCATCTGGTAGCTGCGGCAGGTCTTGATAGCGCGCAGGAAAAAGTTTTGTTTGAGTTACTGCAGCGTAAAGATAAAGCTGGTTTGCAGGTGTTCCTGGATAATCAGGTTGTTGATGCTGCGGTGGCTAAGCAATTATCAGTGCTGGCTGATTTACACGGTGATAAGAGCGTATTAAGTCGAGCGTTAGTAGAGCTCGCGGGTGCGCCGGCTGATGTGATCAAGGAAATACAGCTACTGGTTGAATTGGCTGAGGCTGTTGAACAGAGCTTCCCTAATATCCCGCTGTATTTTGATCTTAGCGAATTACGTGGTTATCAGTATCACACCGGTATTGTGTTTTCTGCTTACGCGCAGGGACATGGTCAGGCGATTGCCAAGGGTGGTCGTTATGATGATATTGGTCAGGTATTTGGGCGTGCACGTCCAGCGACTGGCTTTAGTACCGATTTGAAGGCCTTGATTGAAGCGACGAACAACGACGCTGATCAAATAGCGGTGATTCTGGCGCCTGAAGGGTACGATGCGCCGCTGATGAGCTTGATCCGTAGTCTGCGAGAAAGCGGGCAGGTCGTGGTTAGAGCGTTGGCTGCAGATGTTACCCAGGAAGGTCAGCATGCAGCCAGCAAGAAAATAGTAAGCAAAGACGGCCAATGGGCCGTTGAAAGCATTTAATTAGTTAACTTTAATTTTTTAATTACGAGCATTTGCAATGGGTAACAACGTTGTTGTACTGGGCACCCAATGGGGTGATGAAGGCAAAGGTAAGATTGTTGATCTACTGACTGATCAAGCTGAAGCGGTTGTACGTTTTCAGGGCGGTCATAATGCCGGTCATACTCTGGTTATCGAAGGCGAGAAAACTGTTCTTCATCTGATTCCATCCGGTATTTTGCGTGATAACGTACTGTGTCTGATTGGCAATGGTGTGGTGTTGTGTCCCACAGCTTTGCTGAAGGAAATGGCGGGGCTTGAAGAGAAAGGCGTGCCAGTGCGCGAGCGACTGCGTTTGAGCGGTGGCTGCCCATTGATTTTGCCTTACCACATTGCTCTGGATCAGGCCCGTGAGCGTGCGCGTGGAGATGCCAAAATTGGCACCACTGGCCGCGGTATTGGACCAGCCTACGAAGATAAAGTAGCGCGTCGTGGTTTACGTTTAGATGATCTGATGAATCCAGAACTTTTTGCTGAGAAGCTGCGTGACGTGATGGAATATCACAACTTTGCGCTGACACAGTATTACAAAACTGACGCGGTGGATTACCAGACCGTTCTGGACGAAGTCTTGGCGCAAGCGGAAGAGATTAAGCCGATGATGGCTGATGTGACCGGTATTTTGCATCAGTATCGTGAAGAAGGCCGCGGCATCATGTTTGAAGGTGCGCAGGGCTCTTTGTTGGATATCGATCACGGTACTTACCCGTTTGTGACCTCTTCTAACACAACTGCTGGTGGCACAAGCACCGGTAGTGGTGTGGGTCCGCTGTTTTTGGATTACGTGCTGGGTATCACTAAAGCCTACACTACTCGCGTAGGCTCAGGCCCGTTCCCAACCGAGCTGTTTGACGATATTGGCGAACATTTGGCGGTAAAAGGCCACGAAGTGGGCGCAACAACAGGTCGTGACCGCCGTTGTGGCTGGTTGGATCTGGTAGCGCTTAAGCACTCTATTCAGGTGAATAGTGTGTCGGGCATATGTTTTACTAAGCTGGATGTGCTTGACGGCCTAGAGACAATTCGAGTTTGCACTGGCTATGAGGGTCAGGGTACTGGCGGATTTAGTGCTGATAGTATTTCTAACGTCACGCCGGTCTACGAAGATCTGCCTGGTTGGACAGAAGAAACAGTCGGCGCGAAAACGCTGGAAGAGCTGCCTGCTAATGCGCGCGCTTACATTAAATACGTTGAACAAAAACTGGGTGTGCCGATTGATATTGTTTCTACCGGCCCTGATCGTGAAGAAACGATTACTCTGCGTCACCCGTTCGCTTAGTCTGATTAGCGGAACTTAAAGATGACGGTACAAAACACTAAATTGCATCGCACCGGTGTTCGCGTTGGTAATGTGTTGATCGGTGGTGGCGCGCCGGTGATTGTGCAGTCGATGACCAATACCGATACCGCTGATGTGGCGAGTACCGTAGCGCAGGTTGCTGAGCTGGCCAAGGCGGGTTCAGAGCTTGTGCGTATTACTGTTAATAACGAAGAATCAGCGCAGGCTGTGGCGCATATTCGAGATCAACTGTTGGCGCAGGATATTGATGTGCCGCTGGTCGGTGATTTCCATTTTAATGGCCACAAGCTGTTAAGTCGTTATCCCGAATGCGCTGAAGCGCTGGCAAAATATCGTATTAACCCAGGTAATGTTGGGCGTGGTAAAAAGCGTGATGAGCAATTTGCCACCATGATTGAAGCCGCCTGCCGGTTTGATAAACCCATTCGCATTGGTGTTAACTGGGGCAGCATGGATCAACCATTGCTAGCCAAGATGCTTGATGAAAATGCAGCGCTGGGCAATCCTCGCTCTCTGGCAGAAATTCAACGCGATACCCTGATTACCTCGGCGCTGCAAAGCGCTCAGGAAGCCGAAAAAATCGGCTTGGGTCACGACCGGATCATTATTTCCTGCAAGACCAGCTCTGTACAAGAGCTGATCACAGTCTATCGAGAATTAGCTGCGCGCGGTGACTATGCGCTGCATTTGGGGTTGACTGAAGCAGGTCTTGGTTCCAAAGGTATTGTTGCCTCCACGGCGGCGCTGGCTGTGCTTTTACAGGAAGGCATCGGCGATACCATTCGTATTTCTCTGACACCGGAACCCGGCGGCGACCGCTGTAAAGAAGTGGTGGTTGCACAGGAAATTCTGCAAACCATGGGCTTTCGTGCCTTTACCCCGCTGGTGACTTCGTGCCCTGGTTGTGGGCGTACTACCAGTACCTATTTCCAGCAATTAGCTGAAGATATTCAAAGTTATCTGCGTAATCAAATGCCGGTTTGGAAAGCTCAATATACAGGTGTTGAGGAGATGACCGTAGCAGTGATGGGTTGTGTGGTTAACGGGCCAGGTGAAAGTGCGCATGCCAATATTGGTATCAGTCTGCCAGGTACGGGCGAGCGCCCTGTTGCGCCAGTGTATGTTGATGGTAAGCGCGATGTGACCCTTAAGGGTGATCATATTGCGGAAGAGTTTCAGGCAATTATCGATACCTATGTTGATAGTACCTACCAATCTAAAAGTTGATTGCAGTATTAAACCTCTCGCAGTCGTTGATGTAAGAGAGGTTTGCTATGCCTAGATGGCAGCAGCAGGATACTTCAGCGATCAGTGATGAAGAGTATCAGCATTATATTCTACAGGGTGTTTCTCGCACCTTTGCATTAACCATCCCACAAATGCCTGATGCCTTGGAATTGGTGACGGGCAATGCTTATTTGTTATGCCGCATTACCGATACCATTGAAGATGACGTCCGCTTAAGCCTCGAAGAGAAGCACTCCTATATCGAGCAGTTCCTGAAAGTTGTTGCCGGGCGCAGTGATGCCGAATCTTTTGCGCAGGCGCTATTGCCTTTGTTGGGTAAAGAGTGTCCTGCTGCGGAGCTGGATTTAATTCGGCATACCGAGCGGGTGATTCGTGTTACTCATTCTTTTGTGCCTGCTCAGCAGGCCATTCTGTTGCGATGTGTCACCGTTATGGCGGGTGGCATGGCACACTTTCAGGCACTAGAAAATCCCTTTGGTCTTGACGATATGTCGCAACTTAACAGCTACTGCTATCACGTGGCGGGTGTAGTCGGCGAAATGTTGACGGCGTTGTTTTGTGATTACAGTGACGAAATGGCAGCGGGCGAATCACAAATGATGCAGCTATCGTTGCACTTTGGGCAAGGCTTGCAGATGACCAATATCCTTAAGGATGTACGTGAGGATATGAGTCGCGGAGTGAACTGGTTGCCGCGAGACTTGTTTGCGCGTCATGGTGTAGATTTGGCTGATTTGCCGGCGGTTTTTGAAACTGACGGTTTTGCAGAAGTGATTGAGCGTCTGATCGCTGTTGCGCATGAGCATTTGCGTAAAGCGCTAAGCTATACGTTGATGATTCCAGCTCACGAAAAAGGCATTCGGCGCTTCTGCTTGTGGGCGATAGCGATGGCAATAAAGACGCTGGCAAAAATCAATGAAGACCGCAATTACCTTCGCCCCGACTCCACTAAAATCACACGTAATAGCTTACGTGGCATTATTTTAATGTGTAATGCATCGGTAGGCAGTGATCGGCTGAGTGAGATGTTGTTTGACTGGTGGGCTAGAAAGCTTCCTGATCCCGTGACAAGCCCGTTAGTTGCGAAAACCTTAAATGTCATTGCGTGCGAAGTGTCGGATAGCGATCAATCGGAACGCCTTAGTTTTTCTCGCTAGTTTTTGATATTCCCTTCCCTGTGTCTCTGCCACTACTTATGGCATTGAACCAATGCCGAATCTGAAAGACCAATGCTTTACTGGGGTGCAATTTGGCGCCGATTTTTGTAATGATTTCTTGATAAGTTTTGATTCTAGGCGTGAGCCAAATTGACCTCTCATTGGTTATTAGCGCGGTGCGTGCTGATTTGGAGGTGAGTTATGAGACGGCATTATTTTATAAGTGATGATCTGGACGATTTGTCTGTACTTGAGGGAGAGCTGCAAGAGCAGGGCATACCAACCCCGCAACTTCATGTATTAAGCGAAAATGACGGTGGAGTTGAGCAGCGACATTTGCACGATGTAAATTCTCTGATGAAGCGTGATGTGTGGCATGCATGGGGAATGGGAGCCGTAGTTGGCTTAGGTGTAGCGCTGTTGGTTCTGCTGGTGGCCTATGTAAGCGGGGCCACGAGTACTGCTGCAGGATGGGTACCGTTCATATTTTTAGCCATTGTTGTGATGGGGTTTTGTACCTGGGAAGGAGGCTTGTTTGGTTTGCGTAGGCCGAATGTTCATTTTCGTCGTTTTGAAGCTGATCTCAAAGCGGGTAAGCATGTGTTTTTTGTTGAAGTAAGCCCCGCGCAAGAAGCGATTGCTCTTAGCGTTGTTGGTCGGCACCCTAGATTGGTGGCGGTTGGTAGCGAGAAGGCAACACCCGAATGGCTTATCGGCTGTCAGAAAAAATGGCAAACATTTGTTGAGGTTATGCCTTAGGTTTTTACTGGTGGAGCTGGTTTTTGGTAAAAGTCAGCTCGGCTTGTTGTGCTTTGAATGAGGTGTATGTTGGCCGTGGGGATGAGGCTATTAGCTTTTTATGCGGGCTTCTCGTGAGTTGTTTTCTCTTCTGGCGGGTCTATTCGTGACCTGCCGCGTCTTTTAATGGTCAGTTTTAGTAGCTGATAGAAGCTGTTGTTTTTACCTGATAAATACTTTCGAATAGAGCTTTTTGGCGCCTGCTTAGTAGGCTCTTGACCTATAAAAGTGTTTGAAAACACTAGAAAAATCAGCTTAAAACCGCTAAAGTGCGCGGCCTGAATTAAATGGCCAATAGTTGCCTTAATTATTGCCGAGTACCTGATAGTCAGAGACACCGTTATGGATAAAAAAGTCGCCATCATTATGGGTTCCCAAAGTGATTGGGAAACCATGTCTGAAGCCTGCCAAATGCTGGATAATGTAGCTGTTACTTATCACGTGGAAGTAGTGTCCGCTCATCGTACGCCGCATAAGATGATTGAGTTTGCTGGTGCTGCCAAGGATCAGGGTTATCAGGTGATTATCGCTGGTGCTGGAGGTGCTGCTCATTTACCTGGCATGGTTGCGGCCTGTACAACGTTGCCCGTGTTAGGTGTGCCGGTACAGAGCAAGGCACTGAAAGGTATGGATAGTCTGCTGTCGATTGTGCAGATGCCACGCGGTGTCAGCGTCGGTACATTGGCGATTGGTGGGGCTGGTGCTTTCAATGCAGGCCTGATGGCAGCGCAAATCTTGGCTTTACATGACGATGAATTGTTATCGCGCTTGGAAAGCTGGCGCCAAAGTAGAACCGATGAGGTGTTGGCGAACCCAACACCGGGGCTCTAATTATGAAACCTGTTTTGGTGGTTGGAGCTGGTCAGCTGGGTTTGATGATGGCTGCGGCCGGTGCGCGTTTTGGTATTCCTGTTGATCGTTTGGATCATGTCACTGGTGAGTTAGTGCCGGGTACCTCAGACTTACGTCTGCAGATATCCCTCAAAGAAATTGAAAAACGTTATTCGGTAATTACTGCTGAGCTGGAGCATCTTGGCGACACGGAATTATTGAATAACATAAAAGCGACGTCATCCTGGTGTAATGCCACTGCGTTTGAAATCCTTCCTACACGCGAAAAGCAAAAACAAATGCTCGATGAGCTAGGTGTTTCGAGCGCGCCATGGCAGTTTTTAGCCGAGAAG
Source organism: Pseudomonadales bacterium (assembly GCA_036960805.1). Lineage (GTDB taxonomy): Bacteria > Pseudomonadota > Gammaproteobacteria > Pseudomonadales > IMCC2047 > IMCC2047. The sequence goes on along the minus strand of JBALXL010000002.1, from coordinate 183,772 downwards.
GCTGATCTTGCAAAGGCGCACGCGACACTCGGCGACAAGCTGGTCGTGAAAAGTATACGTAATGGCTATGACGGCAAAGGGCAGTGGCGTCCTGTTGCGGGTCAAGCAACGGATATTCCGGACGAGATTTACGGAGAGTTGATCGCTGAAGCAATGGTCGATTTTTCTCGTGAAGTATCGTTAGTCGGTGCGCGTTTCGCCAGTGGCGAGTATTACTTCTTCCCGTTGACGGAAAACTATCATCACGAAGGTATTTTACGTTACAGCTTGGGCCCGGCGCCAAAAACCAGTGCCATGCAATCGCAAGCCGAAGCTATGCTCAGAGCCATTATGGAGCACCTTGATTATGTCGGTGTGATGGCTATGGAGTGTTTTGAAACCGAGCAAGGCTTGATGATTAATGAGCTGGCGCCACGGGTGCATAACAGTGGCCATTGGACGCAAGCCGGTTCGGATTATAGTCAGTTTGATTTGCATCTGAGTGCGCTGACGGGTGCTGCGGCTCCGCATCAACCAGAAGGCTTTCCGGTGACGGTGATGTTGAACTTGATTGGTTGTGAGTGGAATCGCGAGTGGCAGGCATTGTCCGGTATTCAGTGCTACTGGTATGGCAAAGAGCGCCGCGATAATCGCAAGCTTGGTCATATTAACCTGAGTGCGGCGACTGGCGCAGAGCTTGTGCGCAATTGTGAAGGTTTGATGCCCTATCTGGATGAGGAGCATCGAGGCTTTCTTGCTGAAGCGATAGCGCTGATTCAAGCCCCTTAAACGCTGGAGAAGGGTGTCCAATCCCCCCTATTTTAAGCATCAGAATTATGCGATAATTCCGCGTAATTTACAGGTTGATAAGGATTATTAAGCCAATACAAACTCACTAACCCCCAATGGGGCATGGGCGAGCTTGATTGGCTTATTTTGTTTGTTGACCGTTTGATTAATTCTGCCGTAGGCGAAGAGCTGATTATGTGTGGTGTAATAGGAGTTATCGGACCAAAACAGGTCTCGAGTGATACTGACTTTACCGATGAACTGGTGGCTTCCTCCAGTCATATTAAATCCCAAGTGCCTTTCTGGGCGGCTTATGAAGCATACCGTGGACTGTTAACCTTGCAGCACCGTGGGCAAGATGCTGCGGGCGTGTTGAGCTTTGATTCTGCTCGTCAGAAGTTCTATCAGAAAAAAGATCTGGGCCTGGTGGCGCAGGTTTTTGAACAGGAAGACGTGGAGTCGCTGGTCGGTAACATGGCCGTTGGGCATACTCGTTATGCCACAGTTGGCGGGGACGGCAAAAATGATTTGCAGCCATTAGTGACCGGCTTCCCATTTGGCGTTGGCATGGTGCATAACGGCAACCTAGTGAATTACCATTCGCTGGTCGAGCATCTTAATAAAAACCTACACCAGCAATTGCTGACCAACAACGACCTGGAAGTGTTACTTAACCTCTGGTGTCACTCTATCCTTTCTCAGCGTGGTTCCGAGCACGGACCGTTCAATTTTGAACACTGTGTCGCGGCTGCTAAATCTATCCTTGATGTTGCTAATGGCGCTTATGCCGTTGTTGGTATGATGGCTGGCGCTGGTTTGTTTGGCTTCCGTGATCCAGGTGGCATTCGCCCGTTAGTATTAGGTCGTCGTGAGCGTTCCGGTCAGCCGGGTGTTTATGATTACTGTCTGACCAGTGAAACACTGGCGCTGAACTTCCTTGATTACACTTATGTGCGTGATATTGCACCGGGTGAAGTTATTTTGATCACAGAATCCGGTGAAGTATCTTCCCAGATTGTTGTGAACCGTAAAAAGAAAAGTCACTGCATGTTTGAGTGGGTCTATTTTGCCGGTGCAGAGAGCTCCATTGAAGGCAAATCTGTTTATGGTGCCCGCCTGAATCTTGGTACCGTGCTGTCCAAGAAAATCCAGCCGTTAATTGATAACAAAACCATCGAGCCGGATTTTGTTTGCCCCGTGCCGGATACCAGCCGTACGTCAGCGATTTCCCTGGCTGAATCGTTGGGTCTGCCGTACCGCGAAGGCTTGATTAAAAACCGTTACATCCAGCGTAGCTTTATTCTAGATACGCAGGAAAAACGTGATAAGGCCGTTGAGCTTAAGCTAAGCCCGGTTAAGAGTGAGATTGAAGGCAAGAATATCTTGCTAGTTGATGACAGTGTTGTGCGTGGTACCACGAGTAAAAAAATCATCAGCTTGCTTAAGCGTCATGGTGCCAATGACGTGACGTTGGCGATTACCTGTCCACCGCTACGTCACGCCTGTTTCTACGGTATTGATTTCCCGGCCAATGAGCAGCTGATTGCTAACGGACGTACCACTGAGGAAATTGCTGAGTGGGTGGGTGCTAACCGAGTTGTTTTCCTTGATGAAGCGGATTTGGTGGAAGCCATTGAAGTGCCTGAGCTGTGCATGGCCTGCATTGATGGTAAATACCCAACCTGTACTGCCGAAGCTGAAGAGTTTCAGCGTCGTCGAACTGAACACAAAAAATAACAATAGAAAATATTTAATTGCCGATGGCGCTGTAGAGTTCGCGCCACGGTGAGTTGCTTAGTCGTTAATGGAGTCTGCATGTTTCCGGAATTACACATTGGTAGTGTAAAAAATATCCTTGGTGTGGAAGGGCAGTCACCCTACCTGTTTCACTTTAGCGATCGTTTTTCCGTATTTGACTGGGGCTCAATGCCCGATGAGTTGAGCGAAAAAGGCGAGGCGTTGTCAGTGATGGCGGATTTCTTTTTCCGTCAAATGCAGGGAGCTGATACCTGGCAGAAGCTGGATTTACCGGCTGAATTAAAAGCGACTCAGACCTATCAGGATTTTTGTGCCAATGGCTTGTCTCATCATAGCCTTGGTATGTGTGATGAAGCCGGTAACACAGTGACTGACGCAACACCTTATCTGAAGGTTGAGCCTGTTATTGTTCCTGTGCTGCCCTTCGAAGATGGCGCCTACGACTATCAGGTTTATGCGAGCAAGCCAGTAAAAACACTGGTGCCACTGGAAGTGATTTTCCGCTTTGGCGTGCCAGAGGGTTCAAGCCTGCTGCAGCGTACCAGTGATGCTGATTACTGCCGTGCCATTGGTTTGAGCGATGCACCGCAACCGGGCGAGCGTTTCGAACAGCCGATCATCGAATACTCTACTAAGTTAGAATCCAGCGATCGTTACATCAGCTATGCCGACGCACAGCGTGTATCCGGTATGAGTGATGAAGAGTTTGCTTCCCTGCACGAAACCGTTCAGTTGTTGGCTCTGCATGTGAAAAGCATTTTTGCGCGCTGCAATGTTGAGTTGTGGGATGGCAAGTTTGAGTTTTCCTTTGCGCCAGAAAAGAATGCTGATGGTTCGCGTAAATTCTGGATTGTTGATTCCATTGGTCCCGACGAGCTGCGCCTTACTTACCATGGTGTACAGCTTTCTAAGGAAAATCTGCGTCGTTTCTACCGTGATAGCGAATGGCATCAAGCGATTGATCTGGCCAAGCATCTGGCCGCTGATCGCGGTATAAAAGATTGGAAAGACATTTGCGAAGGTGAGTTAAGCTCCTCGCCAGTGTCGTTGTCTACTGAGGTGAAAGAAGCCTCCGAGATGATGTACAAAACCATTGCTAATGAGTTGAGTAAAGCCTGTGACGGACGGGAATCATTCCCCGGCGCATGGGATTTCGACACATTGATTCACAAGATTTAAGGTTCGATCAAGTATGAAGGTTTTAATTGTTGGTTCCGGTGGTCGTGAGCATTCCTTGGCATGGCGACTGACTGAAGATCAAAAAGTCAGCAAAGTAACGGTATGTCCTGGTAACCCTGGCATGCTGAACAATGCAGCGATTGCAACGCGACCTGACGTGAAAGCTGATCCGCAAAGCGTATTAGCGCTGGCTCAAGAGTTGAAGTCTGACCTGGTGGTAATTGGCCCAGAAGCTGTTTTGGCTAAAGGTGTAACGGATCTGCTGGAAGCCAATGGCTTTGCAGTTTACGGCCCTTCACAGGCAGCGGCTGAGCTGGAAACTTCGAAGATTTTCTCCAAGCAGGTGATGGCCGATAACAATGTGCCAACAGCTGCTTCGAAAGCCTATGACGGTTACAAAGCCGCCATGGATGATCTCGATAATTGGGATTTTGATCGTGGCGTGGTTTTAAAATCAGACGCGTTGGCTGAAGGCAAAGGCGTGGTGGTAACTCACGATCGTGCTGAAGCGGAAGCAGTTTTGTATGACTTCATGGTTAACCCAGAGGTCAGCGTTAAAACTGACAGTATTCTGATTGAAGAAAAGCTAGTTGGTAAAGAAGCCTCCGCCTTTGCACTCTGTGATGGCGATGATTATTTCTTCCTTGGCGTGGCTTGCGATTACAAACGCGTCGGCAATGGCGATGAAGGTCCGAATACTGGCGGTATGGGTGGTTATTCCCCAAAAACATGGCCGGGCCCGGTCGTTGAAGAAAAGGTTAGAACGCAGGTTGTTGAGCCGATGCTTAAGGGCATGAAGGCGCGCGGCACACCGTTCAAAGGCACACTGTTTGTAGGCTTTATGGTCGACGAGCAGGACATCAGCGTGATCGAATTTAACGTGCGTTTTGGTGATCCGGAAACACAGATCCTTATGCCAATGGTACAGGGTTCTTTCTACGATCTGCTGCACTCTTGCGCGACGGGTAAGCTGGCAGAGAACAAGCCAGACGTATCACTTTCTGATCTGTACTCTGTACATGTGGTACTGGCCAGCGGTGGTTATCCGAGCATTGATGCCTCGCCACTCGATACTGGTAATAATATCGAAATAAGTGGTTCGTTTGACGAGAACTGCCATCTGTTTTATGCGGGTGTGAAAGAACAAGACGGCCAGCTGGTGAATTCCGGCGGTCGTGTATTAGGTCTGACCGCGTTGGGCGAAAGCCTTGCTGAAGCGCGCGCCAAGGCCTATGCCAACTTTGGCAAAATATCTCTTAAGGGTGCGCATTGGCGTACCGACATTGCAGACATCCTTTAACAGGATTAAGAACGGGGAATCACTTGAGCATTACATACAAAGACGCCGGCGTAGACATTGAAAAGGGCGATGCCCTGGTCGAAAAAATTAAACTGAAGGTGAAGTCTACCTACGGTTCTCGAGTACGCAGTGGTGTAGGTGGCTTTGCCTGTCTTTACGAAGTAGGTGATCGCTTGCTGGCAGCTGGAACAGACGGCGTTGGCACTAAGCTTGCGTTGGCAAAAAAACTGGATAAACACGACACCATCGGTATCGATCTGGTGGCCATGTGTGTCAACGATATCCTTTGCACGGGCGCGCAGCCATTGTTCTTCATGGACTATCTGGCAACAGGTGAGTTGGATGTTGATACCGCTAGCCATGTGCTGGATGGCATCGTTGAAGGTTGCTTGCAGTCTGAATGTGCGCTGATCGGTGGTGAAACCGCTGAGATGCCAGGTATGTACGGTAATGGCGAATACGATCTGGCTGGTTTTGCAGTTGGTGAAGTGAAGCCTGCCGAAGTGCTGGACGGTAGTCGTGTTGGCGAAGGTGATGTGCTGATTGGCCTGCCAAGCTCGGGTTTCCACTCCAACGGTTATTCCTTGGTGCGTAAGCTGATCAATGATGATGAAACAGAATTGATGACTGCGGCGCTGACGCCAACTAAAATTTACTGGAAGGCCATTAAAGGCCTGCTGGAAAAACAGCTGCTTAATGGCGTGTCTCACGTTACTGGTGGTGGTCTGCTGAACATTCCTCGTATCAACGAAGGTTTTGCTTATCAGATTGATTCGCTCGATTTTAAAGAGCAGGCACCGGCCTTTATGCTGGAAATTACTGCGCGTGCAAACACCACTGATAAAGAGCTATTCCGCACCTTTAACATGGGTGTTGGTTTGGTATGTATTGTTTCAGCCGATAAGGTTGATGAAGTGATACAAGCCTTGAAAGACAACGGCGAACAGCCAGTACGAATGGGCTATGTAAAAGCCGGTTCTGGTGAGGTTTATTTGCCGGATGGCACTCAGGTTTAAGTTTTATCAGTCTATAGCCTGAAGGTTTTTCTTCCGGCCAATGCCTCCCTAAAGCCCTCTCTAATGAGGGCTTTTTTGATTTATGTCCTTTTCCACTGCTTTTATCAGAGTTATCACTCGTAACAGAGCCGTTTTACTTGATAAAATAAATGAGAATTATTACTATTCGTACGCATTTGTGGCTTTGCAAAAGATGCTACTTTCTTGTTAACAGGTAATGGATAAATGAAACGAACTACGCGCGGTTTGATTACGTCACTGGCGGCAATATTGATTGCGACTGTTTTTGTCGGCTGTGGCAAACAGGCGGATGAATCTTCATCGCAAGCGGTTGTTGAAGTAAAACCTCTGATTGTTTATTCCTCGCGAGCTGAGCACCTTATTCAACCTGTGTTTGAGCTATATACACAGCAAACGGGCACTCCAATTGAATTCATCACTGATAAGGCCGGTGTGCTGATTGAGCGCCTTAAGCAGGAAGGTGATAGCAGCTCAGCTGATGTATTTATTACCGTTGATGCCGGTAATCTGGGTTATGCCGCTGCCGAAGGATTGTTATTGCCACTGGATTCTTCTGTGTTGACTGCGAATGTGCCTGCGCATTTACGCGATGAGCAAAACCGCTGGACTGGCCTGTCATTACGGGCCCGCACCATCGTTTATAGTACTGAGCGTGTGACACCGGATGAATTGAGCACCTATGAAGCGCTGGGCGATGAGGCCTGGGATGGTCTTCTGTGTTTGCGTACTGCCAAGAAGGTGTATAACCAATCATTAGTGGCCATGCTGATTGCTGAACATGGTGAAGAAAAAACCCAGCAAACTGTTGAGGCCTGGGTGAATAATCTGGCGGTAGCCCCCTTATCCAACGATACCAAAGTCATGCAGTCAATTATGGTTGGACAGTGCGATGTGGGTATCGTCAATAGCTATTATTTTGGTCGAATGAAAGTTGAAAATCCTGAGCTGCCATTAGCGCTGTTCTGGCCAAATCAGGGCGCTAATGATACCGCTCAGACTGGTGTCCATGTGAATATCAGTGGCGCAGGTGTGCTTAAACATAGTAAACAAGCCGCTGCCGCGCAGGAATTTGTGGAGTGGATGGCATCCGATGATGCACAGGCGATTTTTGGTGGCGTGAATCAGGAATACCCAATCAATCCTGCCATTGCTGTCGATCCTGAAGTTAAATCTTGGGGTGAATTTAAGGCAAGTGAACTGCCTTTAAGCCGAGCCTATGAATTACAACCTGCCGCCGTTAAATTGATGGATAGAGCGGGTTACCACTAGTACCTAAATGACAAGAGAACTAATACACCTTTGAATACATCGTCTGCTAATGATGTCATTTTAGAGGGCGCTGAAACACCTACCGTGAGGAAGGTGAGTGCTGCCCCCGGTGTGTTTGCGCGTGTTTTAAACGTGAAAAGTTTGTGGCCGCTGTTTTTACTGGTATTGAGCTTGCCCACCTTGCTAGCGTTGGGCAGTGTACTGGCTTCTCTGTTTCATCTCGACGCAGAAACCCTTTCCCACCTGGTGGAATACCTGCTACCTGCTGCATTGGCAAATACCTTATTTTTGGTGTTTGGCGTAGGCCTGGGCTCTGCGGTCATTGGTGTGGCGCTGGCCTGGTTGACGGCGGTTTGTGACTTCCCTCTGCGACGCTTCTTTTCCTGGGCGTTGTTATTGCCGATGGCAATTCCGGGCTATGTGATGGCCTTTGCTTTTGTCGGGCTATTTGAGTTTTCCGGGCCCGTGCAAAGCCAAATTCGTGACTGGCTTGGTTCTTCAGCCTGGTTTCCAGATGTTTATTCCTATGGTGGTGTAACGCTAGTCATGACGCTGGTGTTGTACCCCTATGTTTACCTGATTGCGCGCAATGCCTTTCAAACACAAGGTCGACGAAGCATTGAAGTGGGGCAATCATTAGGGCTTTCTTCGACGCGCAGCTTCTTCCGTGTCTCGTTACCGATGGCCCGCCCCTGGATTGTTGGTGGTGTGTTATTGGTAGTGATGGAAACACTGGCGGATTTTGGTACCGTTGCGACCTTCAATTACGACACCTTAACGACGTTGATTTATAAATCCTGGTTTAGTTTGTTTTCTTTGCCCGCAGCGCTGCAGGTTGCCTCCGTGTTGTTGTTGGCAGTGGTGGTGATTATGCTAATTGAGCGTCGTAGTCGTGCTGCACAGCGTTATGCTCAATCACAACATGCCAGCCTGTCGGCATCACGTTTTGTACTTACCGGCAAGCGCCGTTGGGTAGCGGTCGGTTTTTGTACGTTGGTGTTTGCCTTTGCCTTTGTTATGCCCAGCCTGCGTTTGTTGACTTGGGCGATGCCTAATGTTGCCAACGATCTGAACAGTTACTTTTTTGGCTATGTTTGGAGCACGCTGTCGCTGGCGACAATTGCGATGCTACTGATTGCCGTGTTGGCGTTGTTGCTGGCCTATGGCGCGCGTATTAATCAGTCACTGCCAACTCGATTTGCCGTGCGTACCAGCACGCTAGGTTATGCTTTGCCAGGTACGGTGCTGGCGATTGGACTGTTCGCGCCTATTTCGTTTATTAATCATTGGCTGCACGGACTAGGTGTGCCAATGAGTTGGTTGCAAGGCACCTTTGTGATTATGTTGATGGCCTATGGTGTGCGCTTTATGGCGGTGGCTTATTCGCCTATCGAAAACAATTATCTGCGTATTACACCGTCAGTGGATGATGCCGCACATAGTCTGGGTTTATCAGGACTACAGGTGTTGAGGCGTGTTCATTTGCCGATTGTTCAGCGGGGTATTCTGACTGCCATGGTGCTGGTGTTTGTGGATGTAATGAAAGAGTTACCTATCACTTTGATGACCCGCCCCTTTGGCTTTAATACGTTAGCTGTGCGTGTGTTTGAATTAAGCTCAGAAGGATTGTGGCAGCGCGCGGCATTGCCTGCGCTGGCCATTATGTTGGTGGGATTAATTCCTGTGGTATTACTGATTCGGAAAACTGACCAAAATGACTAATCCCATCTGGCTGGAAGTAAACGATGCAACGGTTGAGTTTGGGACTTCGCATGTCTTGTCGGGTGTCTCCTTTGCGCTAGAGCAGGGCGAAATCGGTTGTCTGCTGGGTTCCAGCGGCTGCGGTAAAACCACCTTGCTGCGCAGTATTGCCGGTTTTGAAAAGCTAACCTCCGGCGAAATTGTTATTAATCAAAGTGTCTTGAGTGGCAAACGCCAGCATGTGCCTGCCGAACAGCGCAACATTGGCATGGTGTTTCAGGACTACGCCCTGTTTCCGCACCTGAGTGTGCTGAAAAACGTCATGTTTGGTTTGCGGGCTAACGGGCAAAGTGAAGAAAAAGCACGGGCTCTGATCGAGCGTGTTGGTTTGGCTGGTAAGGAAAACCACATGCCGCACCAGTTATCAGGTGGCGAACAACAACGGGTTGCCCTGGCGCGTGCCCTGGCACCTGAGCCGGTACTGTTATTGCTGGATGAGCCCTTCTCTAACCTTGATGTCAGTCTGCGTGAACGGCTCGGTCACGAGGTGCGTGAAATCATTAAGGAAAGCAATACCACCGCCTTGATGGTAACTCATGACCAAATGGAAGCCTTTGCCATTGCCGACAAGGTTGGCGTGATGAATGGCGGACGTATCGAGCAATGGGATAGCGCCTACGATATTTATCACCGTCCTGATAGTTTGTTTGTGGCCGGTTTTGTTGGACAAGGCAGCCTGATAGAAGGCGAGCTGCTAGGTTGTGGTTCGGTGAAAACCGTGTTGGGTGTATTCAAGCAGGACGATGATAGTGAGTGTTGTGCAACACCGGTCGATTGTCAGACGGGTAAAAAGGTCAAAGTGCTGTTGCGCCCCGACGATATTATTCATGATGATGACAGTCCATTGCAGGGTGTCGTCAGGAAAAAGTCGTTCCGAGGGGCTGACTTTATGTATTCATTGGCGCTGAAAAATGGCGAAACCATTTTATGTATGGTGCCTAGCCATCATGATCACCCGGTTGATGAGCCGATTGGCATCAGAATGGAAGTCGATCACGTAGTAGTCTTCGACCACTAGTAGGCTCAAAAAACACCCCGTACGGCGTTGCCTAGTTCTCGTGCTCAAAGCACACGCTACCTTCGCGGGGCTGGCTCTCGATTGTTTGGACGTAACCAAACTTCTCCCCTCATGCCTTGTCTGACATATTCTTATGTCAGACAAGGCATATAGATTATGCTTGAAATCTTAGGTTCTCATCGGTTTTTCAGAGAATCAGATTTATTATATTTCTTCTCATTTGTGTTGGATCAGACGATGCCTATAAATCCTCAGTTGATGTTTGTTGCCCTGGGCGCACTTGCGTTTATTATTCTTTGCTTGATCGTTGCGCTAATCAAAGCGCGTAAAAATAAGGCGCAGTTGGATGCTCAGCAGGGAGTGCTGAAAAAAGAGTTTGAAGCGTTAGAGTTGGATCAGCATGAGCTGGTTGGTCAGCTGAGAACGATTGAATTACAAAAGCAGCAATCCGACACGCGGTTGGAGGAGTCAAAGCGACAGGCTGAATCCTTTTGGCAGCAGCTAAAAGAAAATAGTCTTAAAGCTGAGCAGACTTTAAGCGCCGAGCGAGTCATTCAGGAAGGAAAACTGGAAAAGCTACGCGCTAAGTCTAATGAATTACAGCAGCAACAAACCCAGCTGGCGACTGAATTGAAAGAGCGTGATGCCGGTCACGCTAAGCAAGTTGAGCAGTTTGAAGCGCAGAAACAGGCCCTGGCTAAGGAATTTGAAAACCTAGCCAACAAAATTTTTGAAGAGAAGGGTAAACGCTTTTCCGAAACCAGTCAGGATACGCTGGGGCAGTTGTTAAAACCTTTCCGTGAACAAATTGCTGGTTTCCAGCAGCGAGTTAATCAAGTGCACGAGGCTTCAATCGAAGGTAACGCTCGCTTGGATTCAGAAATCAAAAAACTGCTCGATACCGGCCTAAAAATGAGCGCAGAGGCGAGTAACTTAACCTCGGCTCTGAAGGGGGACTCCCAGCAGCGTGGTGCCTGGGGTGAAGCTCAGTTGGAGCGTACATTGGAAATGAGCGGGCTGGTTGAAGAGGCGCACTATGAGAAACAGTCCTCCTTTAAGGATCAAGACGGTAAACAAAAATACACCGATTACATTATTAAACTGCCTGATAACAAACACATCATAATCGACAGCAAGGTATCGCTGGTGGCCTACGATAAGGCAATTTCAGCCGAAAGTCCGGAACAGGAGCGACTGGCGCTGGATGAGCATGCCAAATCTGTCAAAGCCAAGATCGATGACCTGGCCAGTAAAGATTACACCAACCTGATTGGCATACGCAGCCCCAGCTTTGTGTTGATGTTTATCCCTGTCGAGCCAGCCTACATCGACGCTCTGAAACATAATAAAGACTTGTTCGGTTACGGCTATGACAAGGGCATTGTGCTGGTATCTCACACTACGCTGATTCCTATTTTACGTACCGTAGCTAACCTGTGGATGATGGAGCGCAGCAATGTTGAGGCGCGTGAAATCAGTGATAAGGCGGGTGATATCTACAATCAGGTGTGTGTGGTGGCTGAAAACTTGCAAAAACTGGGTGTGACGCTGGGAGCGGCCAGTAATCACTATAATAAAACGGTGAATGCTTTAGTGGGTCAGCGTGGTCTGCATGGCAAGGTGGAGCGTTTCAGCACCTTATCCAGTAAAGTCAGTAAAACTATGCCTGAGCTGGAGCCCAAACATGTCGATTTTGAAAGTGATCGTTTGGAATTGATTGCAGAGCCGGTGGTTGAAGAGATAGTTGAATCTGAAGCGGCGATTGGGCATCGGATTGAACCGGAAAAGAATATTGAAAGTGAGATCAAAGAGAGCGATTAATTGCAGGAGTTAAAGATTCCTCACAGTCGTTCGGAATGACAACGGTATGCTCGGAATGGCAGGGTGAGTCGGGCAGTATAATCAGAATGTGTCATCTCGACGCGAAGCGAGAGATCTTTGCGGAGGCTAGTCTTTCCTTAATCCAAAACCAAGCTGGCCCGGGATAAACCCAGGCCAGTTGGTACAGAATCAATCAATAGCGGCTAATACTAGTCGCGCATGTTTGTTTTCTGTGGATCGTACATAGGCATTGCAGCGACAGTCGCTGTGAAAGTTGTGCCGTCTGCAGCTTTAACTTCCAGTTCAGTGCCAGGTGCGGCCAGTTCGGGGCTAACATGACCCAGAGAGATAGCTACACCCATACGGTGGGAGTAACCTGGGCTGTTGATAGCGCCTACTTCTGCACCATTAGAGAACAGTTTTGATTCTTCAGGTGCTGCGTCATCCAACTTAGCAGTTAAGCCAACCAGTTTAATGTTTTCTTTGCCTTTAGATGCTTCACAAGCCGCTTTGCCACGGAAGTCTTTGTCTTTACCAACACACCATGGGAGGTTGATTTCCCAAGGAGTTGTTGTTTCGTTCATGTCGTATGGGTAGAACAACAGACCGAACTCAAGACGTACTTTATCAAGAGAAGCGAAAGAAGCAGGCATTACGCCAGCGTCTTTACCAGCTTCCAGGATTGCATCCCAGATTTCGCCAATTTTGTCGCCGTCAGCGTAAACTTCATATCCGCGCTCGCCAGAGAAACCTGTGCGAGAGATGATAACTTCGTGCCCCAACAGAGTTGTAACCGTTTGGCCGAATACGCCCATTGGCTCGATGTCAGCTTCTACCATTGGGTTAAGAACGCCCAGTGCAGCAGGACCCTGCAGAGAGATAGAGTTGAAAGTATCGTCTAGTTCAACCGTTGCGTCTTTGCCTTCAGCAGATGCTTGCAGCATTTCCATGCCGAAACCGCCGCCATGAACAACTAACCAGCCTTTGTCGCCCAGGTTGTAAACGATCGCATCGTCAGTCACGGTGCCTTCGTCAGTCAGGATCAATGTGTAAGCACATTTGTCCGTGCCAACATTTTTCATCGCACGGCTACAAGCGTGATCAACAACAGCAAATGCGTCAGGACCACGAACCCATACTTTTTTCAGGCCAGATACGTCAGTCAGAGTCGCGCGCTCACGGTAAGCATCGTGCTCATCGTTAGGGTTTGAGTTGTAAGACCATGCAGTGCCTACGCCGTTCCAGTCTTCTAGGTCAGAACCCAGTTCGCGGTGACGTGAAGCCAGTGGTGAATCAGGGCGTTTAAATTGAGTCATAGATTTTCTCCGGTTGCTCTATTTTTAAATATTCAAAAATCAGCTGTAAATGGTTAACAGACGATAGAAATTAGGTGTTTTTTGCTGAAGATGCGGGCATCTGCACATCCTGTGAGAGGCCGGTTTCAGGTCGTTCTTGTTACGATATAAACGTCATAATTTGGGGCTGATTTTGGTATTTCAACCTTAATATTTAATGACGTAGCAGGGAAAATTTGGATGTAATTCTAAACGAGATTGATGAAGATTTGAACCGTCCTAATGGTTATACCTATTAAAGGGTATATTGCGGCAGGGCATCAATGATTGAGAAATGAGGTTTCAGCTCTTTATCCTGCTCTTATATAAAAGTGATTCTCCTCTTTTGGCAATTTGCGAACGCTGAGAGTTGACTATACTAAAGCTAATATTTGAGCAGTTGTTTTTGTGCTGCTCGTTGTAAAACTGGCTTTTCCTGAGCGTGAATAATGGTTGAATCTCAAAAGCATGATAATGATGCACTACGTTGGCGCGAAAAGTATTTTTCGCTGAGCGAAGAGCAGGAAAAAACTGAGCGTGATTACGCAGACTATCTTGGTGTGCTTCAGAAAGCGCTGGTGCGAATCAGCCTGGCCGCTGACGGGCAAGATAGTGAGCTGGATAAGCACCTTTCCAGTTTACGGGAGCTGCTGCGAAAAGAGCCGGTTAATAAGGCCGGTATCGGTAGCAACTTAAAGCAGGTCGAAACAACAATTTTACGGCTCGATACACAGCGTAAAGATAGCGGTCAGCGTGGTGAAGAATCTCTACTGAAGTTGGTCGAACAATTAGCGCAGTTGAATTTGAGCCGGGATAAACAACGCGCACTTAAAAGTTATGGTAAGTCGCTACGCACCCGCGCTGAGCAGCTTAGTGCTTACCCTGCGTTACTTGATGAATATAGTCGATTGCAGCGTGAGGCCCTAGCGGAGATGTTACAGGCGCAGAGTGACTCGCAAAGTGTGCCAGCAGAAAAGGTTAATAAAGGCCTGCTGTCGCGCCTTTTTGGTGGCGAAGAAAAACCAGTAGAGACTGACAAAACGAGCGTTGTAACATCGAGCGATGAGCCTGCCGAGGCAGCATCGCCATTAAATAATGAGAGGGAGAGTACGAGCTCGGTTGTGGCGGAGTCAGTTGTTACTTTGAAGAATGATGAGAGCACACCAGCTTTGGATGCTGCGCCAGAGTTACGTGATAGCGCTATGTTATCCTCGACGGCAGAGATCGATGAGCGAGCAGACATCCATGACGGTGAGCCGGTTGCTGATCTTGAAGCTATTATCGCCGTGTTGTCAGATTTGTTGGAGCAGTTGCCGCTGTCTGCTGATGAGCGCAGCCAGGCCGAGCAGTTACGTGATGAGCTGACTGTCAGAGTTGAGGCTGGTGAGCTGGATCGTGTGGTCAGTGGTGCAGCTGAGTTGGTATTGGCCGCGCTGGGTAAAAGTCAGCAGGATTTTGAGACTTTTTTATTGGGGCTGGATACCCAGTTGGCTGAGATTAATGGTTTTCTGAGTGCTCAGGGGCAGGGTAGCGGAGCCCGAAAAGACGTCAGCGAGGCGCTGAACTCTGCGATTAAGGGGCAGGTAGATAATATTTCTCAATCCATGGTGGATGCCACGGACCTCCACGATTTAAAAACCTCGGTGCAAGGGCAATTGCACTCTATTGTAAGCTCGATGGATCAATTTGTTAGCACGGAAAACCAGCGCGAGCATGAACTTGAAGCGCAGCTGGAAGCAATGCAAGAGAAGCTGTCGGTGGTGCAAAACGAAGCGCGAAGCATTAAACAGAAATTACATAATGAGACGCTGCGGGCGCTAACAGATACCCTTACTCGGTTGCCAAATCGCGAGGCCTTTGATGAGCGTTTCTTGATGGAGCGTGAACGTTATTTACGCTATAAAAATCCGGCCAGTTTGGCGATATTGGATATCGACCATTTCAAACAGGTAAACGATCAGCACGGCCATTTAGTCGGTGATCGCGTGTTGCAGACTGTAGCGAAAAAAATGAAAGAAAGTATACGTAATACCGATTTCCTAGCGCGTTATGGTGGCGAAGAGTTCGTGTTAATTATGCCGGAAACCACGCGTGAGGCGGCCAGTCAGGTACTGGATAAAATTAGAGCAGCGGTGGCCGACATGGCTTTAGATTCGGTTGGCTCCGTAACGATATCCGCAGGTGTTGCCGCTTTTCAGTTAGGTGAAAAAGCAGCGCAATTGGTTGAGCGAGCGGATAAGGCTTTATATACGGCGAAGGATAACGGCCGCAACCGAGTCGAAGTCAGCAGCTGTTAGCTGTCTCGATGTATAAGAGAACTAAGGTTCGCAAAGTTAGGGTTTGAAATTCGCCACTCGGCGTTTTAACGCGCTATCCTCTAATCGCTTGCTATCGGGTTTGTATCGCAGCGCGACGAATAGCCCGGTAATGTCCTTAGCCTCTGAGGCCAGTTCAGGGCGAGTTTGGGCTACCCGCTCGGCATAGAGCATCGGCGGCTCGCCAGTTGCTCGGGGCAAGCCCGCCTTGGCCAATTTTGCAGTGAAGCGGCGGTAATAACGTACCGCCGGGCGTTCGCGTATTCTTTGCAGCTGCCAGCCCCAGCGTAAGGCTGCTAGCAGTAAAAACAAGGCCATTGCTCCCACCATAAATAAGCCGATACGCAGCACATCGTTACCTCCCAGCAGACGCGACAGTATCTGCGCCTGTAGTTTGGCGTCATAACCTAATACGAAGCGGTTCCAGCCATAATCCAGGCGGTCCATTTGTAGGCGGGCCCAGTTTAACAAGCCGAAGTTTTTGAAGTTGACCAATGCTAATGGGTTATCGGCACCAGCCAAGGTGTCAATTGAATCCAAAATACGCTCTTGTGCTACCGCAGCGGTGGGATCAACACGTACCCAGCCTTGATTCTTAATCCATACTTCGGCCCAAGCGTGGGCGTCAAATTGATGCACCAGCAGGTAATTATCATAGGGGTTTATTTCGCCACCTTGATAGCCGGCTACGACTCGGGCGGGAATTCCTGCGGCGCGCATAAAAACCACAAAGCTGCTGGCAAAGTGTTCACAAAAACCGACTTTACTGGCGAATAAAAATTCATCCACCGAATGCTTGCCTAGCGCTGGTGGTTCCAGACTGTAAGAAAAGTCGCGATTAATAAAGCTTAGAAAACGATTAACCAGTGCCTGTGTGCCCTCACTTTCGGCTTGCCATTGTTGCGCTAAGGCTCGTGTTTTGGGATTAAAGCCTGTGGGCAGGTGAGTTTCATTAAGGTAGCGCCAGTCGGCTAATTGCACTTCGGCTCGATAATCTAGGTAGGAGGTTGCTTGGTATTGGCTGCGTTGGCTGACGGGTTTGTTTTGTACCATTCTGAAATCGCGAGTGAAACCAGTATTTGCGACATCAATGGAAGCCACTGGCAGAGTAAACAGGTAGATTTGCTGAGTCGGCTCCATGGTGATTTGGTAATTTACAGGCGCTCCCTGTCTGGTGATGAGCTGCTGCCAAGGTTTTTCTTGCTGACCGAACCAATTCACAATGCTATCGCCGTGGCGGGTATAGTCGCTGATTTTGGCTTGTTGCCAGGTGCGGCCGTCAAATCGTGAAAAAACCATGCCACGCCAATACAGCTGATTGCTTGGTGGTATGCCTTGTTCGAAGGACACCCGAAAAGCCAAATCGGCAGATCTTCCCAGCTTGGTGAAATCTCCTGGTGACATGGAATCACTGACGCCGGTTTTAGCATTGCCACTCGGAATGGGCACTGACCACAGAGCGCCAATACGAGGTATTACCAGGAACAGCACTAAGGCGAATGGTAAGGCTTGCAGCACTAAGGTGCAGGCAATTCGAAAGCTTGCCAACGGCCAATGATGGCCTGCAGCTTGGTGTAACCCTAGCAGCGCGGTAACAATGACCAATAAGGCTGCACCGCCGTACAAGGCCATCGGTATAGATTGATCCAGAAGGAACAGGGTTCCAGTAACGAAAAACTCAAGGTAGACCAGCAGCAGTACGTCACGCTTATGATGGGTTTCCAGTAATTTAAGTGTCATCGCTGTGATAAGCAGCGCCAGCATTGGCTCAAGTCCAGCCCACTGCTGATAGCCCAAAAATACGCCCATGGTGCCGAGAATGACCAGCACATAACGAACATAAGACGGTGGGAACGACCAAACGCCACGAAACACCTGTATTCGCCAAATTAGAGCGATGGCAACAGCAGCCCATATTCCAGGCGGTGAATGTAGCAACAGATGTGGTAACAGGCACAGGCTGTAACCCAGCAGCAGCCAGCCGAGACTATTGCGCGGTATTTGGTAGGCGGGAATCATTGCTTTTCCTGCCGTTGCCATTCAAATAACGCCAGTGTTTTGAGAACCCGTTGACGATGTAATGGGCCGCGTTCGGGGGCTAATTCGTAGCCCGGTAAACGTAGCCCATAAAGATCATCATTTTGTGCTGATAGAATCGCCCAATGACATAGTCGTGATAAACGCGCTTCGCGATCCATTCCTGCCAGTAAATCCCAATCCAGCCAAGTGCGGTGATCTACCGTTGCAGCGTAATCTTTGAGGTTTAATCCAGCGCCACGGGCGTATTGTTTCCAGGCCACTTGTCGCAAAGATGCGCCGGGTTGGTAGGCTTTGAAGCCGGCAAAGTCCTCATTGCCTGCCTGTGCGGATAGCTCTCCGTCGTTGCCTTCGCTGCCCACGGAGGGAGGTATGCCAGAAGTGACGACGGGTTTCGGATAGATTAGTGTTTGGCAGTCGGTTTTTAATGCTACCCAGGCACGTAACAGCCCTAACGGGTAATAACTTTCGATAATCAATCGGCCTGGTTTGAGCCAGCCACGTTGAGAGGTTGGTACGAAGATTTTAATACGTTGTGATTGCTGCTTGGTGAGGCTTATCGCGACCGGTGCGGAGTCTCCCCAGCGCAGAATGATATTCTCGCAACCACGGCCGTGGTTTTTTTCTATCTGCAGCTCAAAGCAGGCATCTTCACCGGCAAAACAGGGTTGATTGTTTGATATGCGAACCTTGAGCCCGCTAAGGTTCGCAAAGGTGTGCAGGATTGAAATAACAAATAGGCTCACCAGCAAGAAAACCAGGCCCATCACCAGGTTGTTTTCGTAGTTGGTGGCGACCAACCAGAGCAGTAGCACGACCAGCAGAAAGCTCCAGCCTGCACGGCCTGGGAAAATACCAATATTTTTGCGAGTTAGGGTGACGGTCTCGTCAATCGATAGCGACCATTTCAGGACGTCATCGATATAACGGCGACCGCGTGTGAGCAGTGGTTTTAAAAACTCTGGTGGTGAGATCACAGTATTGCCCTGGCAGCCGGTTAGCCGACAACATCAACTGCATTGAGGACCCGTTCAACCAGAGCCTGACCGCTGGTATCGCCGTAATCAGCAACATCGCGCACTCGGTGATTCAATACCGGCAGCATCACGGTTTGTACGTCTTCAGGTAATACATGGTTGCGGCCATCGATAAAAGCCCAGGTTTTTGCACAGTGTACTAATGCCAATGCGCCTCGTGGGGAGACGCCGTAGGCAAATTCAGAATGCGTACGGGTATATTTAACCACCGCTTGCACGTAATCCAGTACCGCCTCGGATATAAACACCTGTTGTGCGGCCTGTTGGATTTTCTGTAGCTCATCAAGAGTTAAGCAGGGCTGAATGCTAGCCATTTTTTCTCGCGGGTTTAGCCCCATAAATAACTCACGCTCAGCCTGCGGGTTAGGATAGCCGAGCGAAATGCGCATCAAAAAACGATCTAGTTGGGATTCTGGTAGCGGGAAGGTGCCGGCCTGAGCTACCGGATTCTGAGTTGCAATGACAAAGAAATTTTCGTCGAGTTTACGCGTTTCTCCTTCGATGGTTACCTGCTTTTCTTCCATGGCTTCGAGCAGAGCGCTCTGGGTCTTGGGCGTGGTGCGGTTGATTTCATCGGCTAGCAGCAACTGCGTAAAAACAGGGCCTTGATGGAATTCAAACTGCCCGTTTTGCTGGTCAAAAATTGATACCCCTAGAATATCGGCCGGCAACATGTCGCTGGTGAACTGGATGCGTTTGTAGTCTAGTCCCAGTGCATGCCCTAGCGCATGGGATAAAGTGGTTTTCCCCATGCCGGGTAAATCCTGGATCAGTAAGTGCCCGCGACTAAACAGGCAGGTCAGTGCCAGTTTGATTTCTTGCTCTTTACCTAACAGAACAGTGCCGACTTCGGTGATGATTTGATCGATGAGTTTATTCATAGTCAATAAGTATAGTTAAGCTTGGCGTTAGGCAACTCTGAATTTACGCCGTGAGAGCAATATAACGAGTCGATTAAGCATTATTGGTTCGAGATTAAGGGGTTAGCGTTTATTAAAAAGATAAGGGGTATATTGCGATTAAGAGTAGAGGTTCTAGATCACTTTTGGCATGTTAGTGCTTAGTCGAGCGTTAACAGGCTCAAATAAGTTTGTAGTTAATCAATTGCCAAGTCTAAAAGTCGTGTCTACTCTGTAGTTAGAAGGGCCGCAATCTTTTGCCTTCAAATAGCCCTCGTCCGATTCCCTTATAGACATAATATGACAGCGAATTTTAAAGAAAATAAACCGATTTATATTGCTGTTATCGTTTACTTGCTCTGGGTAGGCGTATTTGTTGGCACCAATTATGTCAGTGAAAAAGATCGGCTTTATCGTAGTCTCGATGCGCAGCTGAATACTGCTGCGGCCAGCTTACCGTTATTATTACCTGATAATTTCCACCATCAGGCGATGCAGTCTGGGGATCTGAGCAGCCAGCAGAGCCTTGAGCTGGTACTCAAGCTGTCAGACTTTTCCCGCATTCGTGATGTTATCTATATCTACACCCTAGTTCTCAGGGGTGATAACGTCTATTTCACTGCTTCCAGTGCTTCTGACGAAGAGATCGAAACCGGTGACGGCATCACTTATTATTTTGATCACTATGACGATGTTGATCCCGGTGTTTTTGATGTCTTTCGTTCCGAGCAAAAAGCTTATCTTGAATACACCGATCAATGGGGTGCTTTGCGTAGTGTTTTTATCCCTCTGCGCTCGTCTGACGGAACGCTTTATGTCGTCGCTGCCGATATTGAAATAAGCCATATTCAAGCGTTGTTAAGAGACAGCCTACTGAAAACGCTGGGGGTGGCAGCGCTATTTTTATTGTTTGCGATTCCTTTAGTTCTGGCGTTTAGCGTAGCTACCCGCCGACTTGCTAAAAAGCTCGAGCTACGTGTACAGGAACGTACGGAAGAATTGGTCAGTAGTGAGACTACGCTTAATTCAATCCTTGAGCTCTCCCCCGTGGGTATTGTGCATTATGGTGCGTCCGGCAAGTTGCTGAAAGTAAACAAAGAGTTTGAAACTATTGTCGGTTCGAGCAGGCAGCAATTACTTGGTTTGAAATTGAAAGAGTGCCTTGGAAATGCCGGTATGGTGTCGGCTATCGACGAGTCGTTGGCCGGGCGAACGGGGCAATTCGAGGAAGATGTCGAGCTTGGCGGCAAAGTCATTAATTTACACGCACAGTGTGTACCTATGCTGAGTACAGCGGATGCTGTTTTGGGTGGTGTTGCGGTGTTCGATGATCGCACGGCCCAGCATGAAACCCTGCTGAGCTTGCAAAAACTTTCTATGGCAGTAGAGAATAGTCCTAACGTGGTTTTTGTTACGGATAGGGAAGGGTCTATCGAGTACGCTAACCCTCGGTTTGTTGAGGTGACCGGATTTAGTGCGGAAGAGGTGATTGGTGAAAATCCTCGTATCCTTAATTCTGGTACTAACGACACAGAGTTATATGAAAACCTTTGGTCCGAGTTGTTGATTGGCAACCAATGGGGCGGAGAGTTTCAGAACCGTAGGAAAAATGGCGAGTTATATTGGGCACGTCAGAACATTGCGCCGATTTTTGGTAAATCTAATGTCATAACGCATTTTGTGACGATTCAGGAGGATGTTACTGAGTCGCGGCGGATACACGAACTCAATGTCTACCATGCAACACACGACATGTTGACGGGGCTGATCAATCGCTACGAATTTGAGCGACGTCTGGAGCGCGTCGTGGACACGGCAAAGCAGTGTGGCACTACCCACGGCATGTGCTTCGTGGATCTGGACCAGTTTAAAATAATTAATGATACCTGTGGCCATGTGGCGGGTGATGAGCTGCTCAGGCAATTGGCGACTGCACTCAGCGAAAAATTACGCGTACGTGACACGCTCGCTCGAATTGGCGGCGATGAGTTTGCAGTTTTAATGGAGCACTGTAATTCGGAGCAGGCCATAAGGGTTGCTGAAAGTGTGCATCAAATCATTAAGCAGTTTGTTTTTTTCTGGGAGGGACACAGATTTACTATCGGCTGCAGTGTTGGTTTGGCGCGTATAGATCAATATACAACGGATGCTAGCGAGGTATTAAAGCGCGCAGACGCAGCCTGTTATATGGCGAAGGAGCAGGGGCGAAACCGCATACATATTTATAGTGAAGATGACGAAAGCCTGGTCCGCAGAGAAGGCGAGATGCAGTGGGTAAACGTGCTTAAGCGCGCGCTGGATCAAGATGATTTTGTTCTTTATGCGCAGATAATAGAGACTACAGCGGGCGGTGTGCGCGAAACCAGTTATGAGATACTGGTTCGACTGACAGCTGAAGATGGCACACTGGTTCCGCCGGGTAGCTTCCTGCCCGCAGCCGAACGTTATAACCTGAGTGCCCCTCTTGATCGCTGGGTGATTGAGCATACCCTTGCATGGTTAGAGCTAAATCTGGAAAACCTCGGACGTATTCATCACTTTGCCATTAACCTGTCTGGGCAGTCGTTAGGCGATGAGCAGTTTCTGAGTTATCTGCAAAACCGCTTGCGTGAAACATCTATTCCAGCGGGTATTATTTGTTTTGAAATCACAGAAACTGCCGCTATTGCCAATCTGTCCACAGCGCGTCAATTTATCACAGCACTGCGTGATTATGGCTGCCGATTCTCTCTGGATGATTTTGGCAGCGGCCTATCTTCCTTCGCGTACCTTAAGAATCTGCCTGTCGACTACCTGAAAATTGACGGCATGTTTGTGAAGGATATTCTTGAAGATCCTATTGATGAAGCAATGGTGAAATCCATTAATGATATTGGTCACGTGATGAAAATGGAGACAGTCGCCGAGTTTGTTGAAAATGATGCTATTCGTGAGCGGCTCAAGGATATTGGTGTTGATTTTGTACAGGGTTATGGCGTCGGTATACCGATGCCGTTGGATGAGATTCTTGATAGTTGAGTAATGCCCGGAAATGGACTTGAACGGCAAAGGGTTACGTTGGCTAAGCATCGGGGCAGCTTAACGGCGACGTCTTTATTCCAAAAGCATGACATTTTGAGATGTTACTAAGCGCCGAGGAAGTTAGCGGCTTGGCACTGCCCCATCTAAGCAAGCACTTGAAAAGCCTCTATGAGGTTTTTTTTTGCTGAAATTCACCTCTGCTGAAAACAAATCAGCCCCTTATATAGACTCCGTCATTTAGCTTTGGGTTTGTTTTTTAGCGTTCATAATTATTAAAGACGTGTGGCCCGGTTTAACCTCTGTTTTTGATGCCCGCAAAAAGTTGGGTTATACAGTGCTAGCAGGTGAAGTTTAGTATCTTGTGTGTCGCTCTGGTGCTTAGTTCTCTTTCTTTCTGAATGTAGTCCGCACCTACATATTATCTGTTGTCTCCAGAACTCTCTTTACAGAAAAAGCTTGCGAAGGAAGGTCTCTGCGGAACTCACTAAGCTAGAAACTGGCTTAATATGGTCGTTAGTCTATATTCTGCGGATTTTAGATGCCAGTTTATTATGATTTATATTGGTTTTTAGTGCTTTTGCTAATTTTTATCTTAGGAGGCGCTAAATTGGTATATATATTCTGGCTATTGAGATTTCTATATCTTCTTTCCTCTTTAAATATAAAAAATCATATTAATTCCTTATAAAACAATGGTATGAGGTTGTCCTGTTGTTTTTAGTATGCTTCCTGTTATTTCGAAACACACCCTAAAGAATGTAATGTATTGTTGACATGTATTTTTTCATGGCATATGGTCTGTACATATAACCCCTTGGTATGTGCTTAGGTATGTATTTGGGGTTGGGGCTTTGCTCCGAATACATGAGTTACAAAATGAGTGACGCATTGAAAAATGCCGGAATAGAAAATTTGATACCAACCAATGGGAAGTCAAAAAAATGAAAAATTTTACTCGAAGGTCTTTTCTTAAGGGTGCGGCAGCAGTCGGTGGAGCGACAGCGGTCGGAGCGCCTGGTCTTATTCTTCCGAATACCGCTTTAGCTGCTCCATGGATTAAACGAAATGGGACAATTAAAGTAGGCGTTTTGTTTTCTCAGACAGGGAGCTTGGCTGTAGTTGAAAATGATTCGATGCAAGTTGTTCGTTATGCAATTGATGAAATCAATCGCAACGGCGGTGTTGCGGGCATGCAAGTTGAGCCTGTTCTAGTTGATGCCAAGTCGGATATTAAAGTTTATTCAGAAAAAATCAGTCAGCTAATACTTCGCGACCGAGTGGTTAGTACATTTGGTGGTTATACCTCAGCAAGCCGCCGGGCTGTAGCGCCAGTTGTTATGTCGAGAGACCACTTGTTCTACTACCCAACGTGTTACACCGGACGTGAGTGTACCCAGAATATTATTAATACGGGTCCGATTTCCAATCAGCATTCGCAAGATATTGTGCCATTTATGGTGGAAAAATTTGGTCCTAAGGTTTACATGATCGGTTCAAACTATATCTGGCCGAAAGAAAGTAACAAGGTGGCGAAGGTTTGGTTGGAAAAAGTTGGCGGTGAAGTGGTCGGTGAAGATTACGTGCCTTTAGGTGGGTCTGAATTCACACCTATTTTCAATAAAGTGCGTCAACAAAAACCTGACTGGATTTTCTCAACAGTTGTAGGTGATTCAGATATTGCGCTGCATAAACAGTTCCTTCAGGAAGGTTTTAAGTCAGACAAAATGCCTATTGCTTCATTGACCACGGGTGAAATTGAAGTTCGCGCGATGGGCGCTGAAGCAGGTGCAGGACACTTCCTTGCCGCACCCTATTTCCAATCAATAGAAACCGAAACCAATCAGCGTTTTGTGGATGGCTATCTGTCCAGTAAGTATGGCGGCGGTGGCGTAACGCACTACAACATGGAAGAAACTTATCTTTCGGTTTATTTCTGGAAAGCGGGTGTTGAGAAAGCTCTTGCACAAACAGGCCATATTGAGGAGGTCACGCCACGGATGATTCGTGATGTGTCAGGCGGTTTGGAGTTAGGTGACGATATCTCG
Organism: Pseudomonadales bacterium; assembly: GCA_036960805.1. Classification (GTDB taxonomy): domain Bacteria; phylum Pseudomonadota; class Gammaproteobacteria; order Pseudomonadales; family IMCC2047; genus IMCC2047. The sequence continues at coordinate 159,173 of JBALXL010000002.1, read as the reverse complement.
CCAGAAGGCAAGGTGTGGATTGATCCTGATAATTTCAATATGTGGCTTAAACCAAAAATTGCACAATGCCAGTCCAATGGGCAGTTTAAGGTTATTCATGAATCAGCCACTCATGTGAAACCAGATCCTTTCATTATTTACCCTGAAAGGGGTGAGTGTCTAGCGGATGGTTTGCATACGCCGGAAGGGAAAATAAAAACAAGCGTGCTGTAGAGCCGAAAGTATTTTCAATTCCATCGGCACGTCGCTAATGATAAAGGTGTAGCTATGTGCCGTTGGTAGTTGATAAAGATATTTGTTTGGAGGTTAGTAATATGAGTGATTTTTGGACGCCATTTGAGCTTCTGCCATTTTTAAATGCACTGGTTATCGGGTTGAGCGTGGCAAGTATTTGGCTGGTAGCGGCTCTAGGACTCACCATTATTTACGGGACTATGGGTGTCATTAATATGGCCCATGGTGAATTTATTATGCTGGGGGCTTATACAACGTATGTGCTCCAGTCGGTTTTAGGGGTGCCATTTTTACTTTGTTTACCTCTGTCTTTTGTCGTTCTAGCTGCAATAGGGTGGGGGGTAGAGCGTGCTGTTGTAAGGAAGCTCTATAGTCGTCCGCTAGATACTTTGCTGGCAACTTGGGGGTTATCGCTGATCCTGGTTCAGGGTGTGCGTTTGATTTTTGGTGGTGACCCTAAATACGTTGGGATTCCAGATTGGCTCAACTTTGTTTTTGATGCGGGCTTTATTCATCTTTCTGGTCTGAGAATATTCATCATTATTGTCGCTGTTACGTTGGTGTTGATAACGTGGTTTTTGATGTACCACACAAGTCTCGGAATTCGTATTCGAGCCGTAATGCAAGACAAAGAAATGGCCTCGTCTTTTGGTATTGATTCAAATCGTATATACAGCATTACTTTTGCGTATGGCGCAGGTTTGGCTGGTGTGGCTGGAGCGTTATTCGCCGCATTAAAAACACTATTCCCGGATATGGGTGGTGGATTTATCGTTGAAGCATTTTTGGTCGTAGTTGTCGGTGGAGTTCAGCTTGTTGGTAGTGTTGTAAGTGCTGGTTTGCTTGGTGAATTGAATTCCGTGTTCTCGTATTTCACAAATGACACTTTTTCGCGCTTTGTACTGTTTACGCTGGTAGTTATCTTCCTGCGTTTTAGACCACAAGGGCTTATTACAGAAGGTATGACCAGACGTTAAATGGTTTGGGAGAGGATAAGAAAATGACTAATAATCTTTATCATAACAGGGCCGCTCAGTGGGCTGCTTATCTGCTGATTTTCGGATTTATGGCTGTAGTACCGTTCATTACGGATGATCTTTTTACCTTAAATCAGCTGGCACGTTATTGTGCGCTTGGTATGTTGGCCATGTCGGTTAGTGTTATTTGGGGGTTTGGGGGTGTATTGAGCCTGGGGCAAGGTATTGCATTTGGCATGGCTGCGTATGGCATGGCCATGACGATGCAAATGCAGTCGCAAGATATATCAGATCCTATTCCTAGCTTTATGTTATCAAGTGACATAGATGTTTTGCCCTTGTTGTGGGAGCCGTTTTCATCGACGCCTGTGGGGTTGATTTTGACCCTCGCGGTTCCTACAGCTTTTTTCGTTGCTTTTGGGATATTAATGTTTCAGGCGCGTGTTGCTGGTGTGTTTGTGGCAATCATGACCCTCGCTATGTGTGCGGCCTGGTATAGCATGGCTTATGACATGCAACCTTACACAGCAGGTTTTAATGGTATCTCCCCTCCGGCATATTTCAAGATTGGAGGTGGGGAAGTTGATCCATACAGTCCCTTAGCATACTGGATATGTGTTGCATTTTTAGCTGGACTTGCTATTGGCATAAAAGCTCTTTTAGAAACTCGGTTTGGATTGATTGTTCAGGCGATTAGAGATGATGCCGAACGGGCTAGGTTTTTAGGCTATAACGTCGCTTATTATCAGGTGGTGCTATTCGCTATTTCTGGATTTGTGGCGGCGTGTGCGGGTTTATGCTGGGTGATGGTTGTGCAATATGTTTCGCCGACTTCGTTCGAAATTGTTCTTAGTATCTCAATCGTAATTTGGGCTGCTGTGGGAGGACGAACTTCTCTAATCGGTGCTGCAGCCGGAGCTTTTTTGATTAACGGTATGCAGAGTTATCTTGGCGATGAACTGCAACAGGTCTGGTATCTCCTTCTCGGTGGAGCTTTTATTTTAATCGTGCTGTTTATGCCAAATGGGCTGACTGGGCTTTTTGAGATTATTTTCGGGGCGCTAGCACGCAAAAGTGAAAAGGAAACTAATAGTGAAACTTCTCATAAAGCGCAAAGCGTTAATCCCAGTAAGGAGGGATCATGAAGATTCTTGAAATGCAAGGTGTTCATAAATCCTATGGGGATAACCATGTCATTAATGATTTGAATTTGACTGTTAATCAAGGAGAGCTGCGCTGCTTGCTTGGGCCGAATGGTGCGGGAAAGACGACCACAATGGACCTAGTTACAGGTCGCCAGAAAATTGATGGTGGAAGTGTTTTATTTGAAGGCGAGGCCATTACCAGAATGGGTGAGCACGATATAGCGCGACGAGGCATTGCGAGGAAATTTCAGGTGCCAGCCATTTTCAAAGGACTTACGGTCGAGGATAACCTTAAAGCGGCTTACAACATTGAAAAGGGCCCTTTTGCCAACATGTTCAAAAGCCGTCGTTTATCTGAAAAATTACGTTATGACGAAATCATTGAATTGATTGGATTTAAAGACCGCCTAAAGGCATCAGCTGGTTTTCTTTCGCATGGAGAGACCCAGTGGCTAGAAATTGGCATGGTGCTAATGCAGGATCCGAAATTACTTCTAATGGATGAACCAACTGCGGGCATGACGGAGCAGGAAACCTATAAAACGGCGCAAATTTTTAACAAGCTGAAGGGTAGTCATACGCTTGTTGTGGTTGAGCATGATATGTCTTTCGTAAAAGAGATTGCCGACATTATTTCAGTGATGCACCAAGGAACAATGCTTGCCGAGGGTACGATCAAAGAAATAGAAAATAATCAACGGGTTAAAGAAGTTTACCTTGGGACGGAGGATATTAGCCATGATGCTTGATCTGAAAAATGTCAGCTCTTATTACGGTAAAACACCGATTCTGGAAGATATAAACCTATCACTGCCAGAAGGTAAATGTCTCTGTATTTTGGGGCGTAACGGTGTCGGTAAATCGACGTTGTTGCATACCATGATGGGGCTAACCACCAAGATGACAGGGTCAATACATATTGATGGTGCTGATTTTAGTAATGAGCCAACGCACAGTCGGGCCAAGGCTGGTCTTGGTTATGTGCCACAGGGCCGCAGGATTCTTGGGAAGTTCACGATTCGTGAAAATATTCTACTAGGTTCTTTTGCAAGTGATAATAAAACAAAGGGCATTCCGGACTTGTGCATGGAGCTTTTCCCCTACTTGCGTGACAACCTCGATAAACGTGCAGGAGCGCTTTCTGGTGGGCAGCAGCAGCAGCTGGCTATTGCACGAGCGCTGGCGACAGACCCAAAAGTGTTATTGCTTGATGAGCCTATGGAAGGTATTCAGCCGAACGTTGTTCAAGAAATAGGCGAGGCGCTGAGAATGCTCAACAAGGAGCTTGGTATGACGCTGGTTCTTACAGAGCAGCATATTAAAGTGGCGAAAGAATTGTCGGATTATTTTCTGATGATGGATGTTGGGCGGATAGTGGCAGGTGGCCCAATTAATGAATTAACTGAAGGCCTTGTGAACACCCATTTGACAATTTAATGCAATCGGTAAGGTTGGAAAAAGGTATCACGTTAATGCGTATTTTATCGAAAACAACATAAACATATTGAAATTAATCAACAAAGGAAGGAGAGGACGATGATTACTATCCCTAAAAAAGGCTCCCCTGAGCGGCAACGTTTAATCGACGAGCACAAAGTGTGTATCGAGTCGATGAAAGGTGTTGCTGGATGCTCAATCCTACGTTGTGCCACCCCAGGTGATACAACTGAGGTTTCTGGCGGCATTCATGATGACCCTTTGCTTAACAAAGTGTTATTACGGATGCGCGCTTCTACGCCAGGTATGGGTAAATTAGTTGTAATTTGTACAAAGATTGAAGAAGAGTGGCGCATTGGTCGTTTGGCCGGTATTCGCGGTGTCACCCCTGATCTTGTTACTGACAAGGTCTATGACAACGAGCATGACCCTCAACATGATATTTTTCTCATGAGACTCGATGAAATGGATGAGTCAGATGGTTACCCAGAACATTTCAACGAAGGTTGGAAGCGACATGATGATAATTGGGCGTGATTTGATATGACTTAATTTGCATTTACCAAGTGTCAATTTAGACATTTTGCCCGAATAAATAGTTTCCGGGCGCATAGAAAGGTTTTTGAAATCAGAAGCGCAGCTTTGCAGCTTTAACGTCAATGCTACGCCTGAAATTTGATTTAAACAGAGGACAGTGACGATGTGTGCAATGAAATTAACGGGCTACGCCGATCAATTTGGCGTTAACCCAGGAAAGAACATAAAATTTTACGTTAATTGCGATGGCCCTGCAAAATATAACGTAGAAATCATGAAAATGATTAATGGCGATACGAATCCAAGAGGCCCTGGTCTGGTTGAAGAGTCAATTTCTGCGGTTTGTAACGGGGAATATGAAGGGCATAAGCAAAGTATTTATAGCGGCTCATACGGTTATCTTGAAGATAATGCTCATCTTCAAACAGAGTCCTTTACTATGCAATGCTGGATTTGGCCTACCATGCCAAAAACGCATCCAAAATACTGGAAGCATGGTTCGCAAGCGCTGATGGCTAAGTGGAGTGATGATAAAGGTTATGGTCTTTTCATCAACGAAGATGGTTGTCTTGAGTTGCGGGTCAACGGTAAAAGTGTAACGACAGGCGCACCTATTCGTGATCATGCATGGCACTTTGTGGCGGCAACATATAATGCAGAAACCGGCGAAGCAACGATCTTCCACGAGCCGCAAATCCAGTATGCTCTGGATCCCGAAATCCCACCTGTTAGCGCAAAACTTGGAGAGAAAATCCAACATACAGCAGGTATTCCTTTTGCTGTGGCGGCGCATGCTGGCGGGTTTGACAAAAGTCCTCAAGCTAAATCCTCAGTGCCATCAGGTATTTTAATGAGTGGCCATTACAACGGTAAAATCGATAGTCCCCGTTTGTGCAGCCGTGCTCTGAGCCGTGAAGAAATTGAAACAATGAAGTTGGGTGCCCAACCGGGTTTAACCGAGCGTCGACATTGTGGGCCAACAGGGCCTCTTTCAGAATGCATTATCGGTTCTTGGGATTTCTCGGATGGCATCAATACCATTGTTGGTCGTGATCAAGGTCCATATCCTTACGATTTGGCTATCGTTAATTGCCCTACTCGTGCGATGACAGGCCATAATCATTCAGGACATAATTTTGATTGGAAGCACGCTACAAAAGAATACGGCGCTATTCATTTTCATGATGATGACCTAGATGACGCTCGTTGGAGTGTGGACTTTGAGTGGGAAGTGCCAGAGGGTCAAGAGAGTGCGTTCTACGCGGCTAAGCTAACTACCGAAGGCGGCGATGAAGATTACATTCCATTCTGGGTTGTTCCAGTGCTCGGTAAAGCAACTTCAAAAATTGCTGTAATGATACCGACCATCAGCTATATGGCCTATGCCAATGAACACCTTGCAAATAATGCTGGTGGTGCGGAGCTGCTGGTTTACCGTGTGCCTATTATGCAGGATCAAAACATGTTCCTGAGTGAGCATCGTGAATATGGTGGCTCGATTTATGATACTCATACTGATGGTAGCGGTATCTGCATGTCGACTCGCTTACGCCCCATCTTGAGTATGCGCCCTAAATACGATCACTTCCTGATGCAGGCTCCATGGCAATATCCAGCAGATTTACACTTAGTCTACTGGTTGGAAACTATGGGCTATGACTATGACGTTATTACTGATGAAGATGTGAACTACGAAGGTCTTGCAAGACTTGAACAGTACAATGTTGTCATCACCGGTTCACACCCAGAGCACAATAGTGGACCTCAGTTGGATGCGTTGCATAACTACACTCAACAGGGTGGCCGTTTGATGTATATGGGTGCGGATGCATGGTACTGGATTCATTCGTATCACCCTGCCTATGATCATCTGGGTAAAGGCGTTATCACTGAGATGCGTCGTTGTGAATCGGGTATCCGTACATGGCGCGCCGAACCAGGTGAGTATTATCACCAAGGTACTGGCGAGTTAGGTGGTATGTGGCGCTACCGTGGTCGTTACTTGCATTCTGTTGCTGGTACTGGCATGTCCTCTGAAGGTTTCGATATCTCCAGTTACTACTCGAGAACTTACGAAAGTAATGATGCGCGCGTTTCATGGGCATTTGATGGCATCGAGTACGATGAAAAGCTTGGTAATTTCGGTCTTGTTGGTGGCGGTGCTGCTGGCACAGAACTCGATATTGTCGATACCATGTTGGGTTCTCCTCCTCATACTTTGGTTGTTGCTACATCAGCCGGGCGCCATACCGAAGGCTATCTGTTGGTGATGGAAGATTTTGGTTTCAACCAGCAAGGTCTGGATGGTACGCAACACCCGCGTGTTAGGTCGGATATTGCTTACCATGAGACACCAAATGGTGGTGGTTGCTTTGCTTTCAGTTCGATTGCGTTCTGCGGCTCATTACCTTGGAATAATTGTGATAACAATATTTCCAAACTGGTTGGGAATGTACTGACCCGTTTCATGCAGGATGGACCTTTACCTGAGCCACCAAAAGAAGCCTATGTGCATCGTGGTCGTGCAGATTGGGAACCGCCAATGAACAAAGAAAGTAAGTAGTCTGTAGTTTTTTCAAGGGAAATTGTACTGTCATTATCGGCCCCCTTGCGGTGGTGGCAGTGCCGTTTCTTTGGAAGATAAGACGTAGTTATTAGGAGGTTGACGATGACAAGTAATCCTATAAACGGGTATTCGCATGAAGATGTAGATTTAACCGACCCTGATTTTTACCTTTCCGCCTGCGAGCATTTTGGAAAGGCAAGTATGCTGCCTGCTGTTGCCTACCAGTCTAAAAGCTTTAGTGAACTTGAAGATGAAAAACTCTGGACACGTAGTTGGGTTGCAGTTGGTACTTTAATGCAAATTCCGAATCCTGGTGATCTATTGCCGTTTACTGTCGGTAACCATGGAGTTCATATACAGCGTCAAGAAGATGGCAGCCTCATTGGGCGTTTCAATAAAGCCCAGCATGGTGGTTGTCGTAGTATTCCCGCGCAATGTCAAACCGGGAAGAAAACAAAATGTTCTTACACTTCTTGTGGTTACAGCCGAGATCGAGAGGTAATAACAGCTGATGAATTGGGTGACAATAATCCAGCAATGCATCAGTACATTAGTTTGGTACCGGAACGCTTGCTGCCTGTAAAAGTTGAGACGTTTGGCCCCTTTATTTTTATTAATCTTGATCCCGATAGTTTGCCGTTAAAAGAGTCTTTGACTGATTTGGATCGACGTCTTGAGGGATATTTGCAATCGTCTTTTATTGATTTACCGCAGACGTGGGTCGAGGCGAAGTGTAACTGGAAATTGGCTGGCCGTGCGTTTATCGATGAGCCATTTAAATCTGAAATTTCTTATAGCCCTGTATCGGATAAGGTTGTCCGGAAAGAGGGAGCTTACTCGAGCGCATATGCTTGGGAGTCGCTGGCAATAAATGCACAAAAAATTAATTTCGTGGCGAGTCCAACATTGAACTCAATTTCTGACAATGTCGCAGGCGAAACAAAGGGAAAATTTTGCTGGTTGTTTCCTAATCTCCTGCTGTGTTTGTTACCTACTCATATTGCATATGTTGTTTTGCAACCATTGAGTATGGGGGGATGTTTGCAACGTATTTCTGTTTTAGCGCCAGAAGATAGTGATGTCTCCTCCATTGAATTATTACAAAAATCTTGGATTGATTTTTTTCGTGACACGACAGCTTCTGCCGAAAAAATTCAGGCTGAATCTGATGCCGCTTGTAGCGCTAATAATCGTGCGGCTCTGGCTCCAATCGGTAGTGTAGAAGACAGTTTTGGCGCCTATCATTTTCAAAATTACCTGCTTGATAAGTTGTTATATAAACACGAGTATTTTATGAGTTCCCCCATGTATATGCATGCTGAGTAGAGATTTTACTGGGTTTTCCAGAGACAGCTATTAAATAATTTATGACTGTTGAAGACGAAGATATTAACGGTCTTTTTAATCTAGACGACCTGTATGCCAAGACTGAGAAAGTAAGGCATAAATCTTAGGTGAATTAACTCGAGAATAAAGGTGTGTATGAGTAAAGAACCGAAAGAACAGGTTGGGATCATAACTGCCATCTGGCAACATCCAGTGAAATCTATGGGCGGCCTCAAATTGGAGCAAGCAGTATTAACAAATGACGGCCTTCTTGGCGACCGTTGCTACGCTTTGATGGATGAATCTGGACGCAAGGTTGCAAGCGCCAAATTACCTGAAAAATGGGGTGAGCTACTGAAATTACGAGCTTCTTTTGTTGAGCAGCCTAAAAAAGGCGAGCAACTTCCTGTTGCTCGAATCACCTCGACGGAAGGTCTTGATGTTCTAAGTACTGACGGCAATGTGGATGATCTGCTCTCTGCCTTTTTGGGTAGACCGGTAACTTTAACATCGTCACGGCCTGATGTTGTCAGTTTGGAACGACTGGATCCACTTGACCCAGCTGGGAGTATTTTAGATATAGGTGACCTGATGTTAAAAAATAAATTTGCGGACTATGGAGATGTGCATTTATTAACGCATTCAACGCTGAACAAACTTACGGAATGCTCACCTAGTGTGCAATTTGATGAGCGACGATTTCGGCCAAATTTAGTTGTTGATACTGTGTCGGGTGCTTCGGAATTTGTTGAAAACGCCTGGGTTGGGAAAACTCTTGTCATTGGTGATAGCGTGCGGTTAAAAATTACTGATCCGACACCGCGCTGTTCGGTACCGACATTAAGTAATGGTGCGCTCCCAAGAGATCCTCATGTGTTATCGACCATCGTGGAGCACAATATGCTGGAGGTTCCACTACTGGATAACAAAGTTCTACCGTGTGCCGGAGTGTATGGTTTTGTCATTCAAGGAGGCATTGTGCATAAAGGGGATCCTGTTTGGATCGAGTCGTGAATGAGCGGTCATCTTAATATACGCTGCTCTGTTATGGTCAATTATCAATTTAGAATGGGGTAGATTAAATTTTTTGAGATTGTTGTTAATTCACTTTGTATTTGTTTTTGAGAGGATGTTATGACGGATAAAAAACAAGCTCGTGAGCTTTATGATCGGGGTGATTTCGAAGCTTCTTTTGCGATGTGGCTTCTGCTTGCTGAAACTGGTGATGCCGAGGCGCAAGCCTGGGCAGGTTCTTTTTATGCCAATGGTGAAGGAGGGGTTTTGCTAGATGGCGAACTGGCTTTTTATTGGTATGTAAAAGCGGCAGAGCAGGGAGATCACCAAGCGCAAGCAAACGTTGGTGCCATGTGTTACATGGGGACCGGAGTGGAAAAAAATGATGAGCAGGCCATAAAATGGCTATCGGCAGCTGCTGAAGGCGGCGATATCAACGGCCTTTTTAATTTGGCTGTCCTCTGCACAAAGGGTGAGGGTATAGAGAAGAGCGATGAAAAAGCGGCTGAGTTATATAGAGAGGCAGCTGAGCTTGGTCATTACCCTTCTCAATCTCGTTTGGGCTATATGTACGCTCAAGGCCAGGGTGTTTCAAAAGACCGTGTGCAGGCATATTTATGGCTTACGCTTGCTGCGCAACATGGTATTGGCACCGCTCTGAACGAACTTGAGAGTATTGTTAAGAGTATGTCTGCTGAAGAAAAGGCTCAGGGCGCACAACTGTTTGATCATTGGCGTTTAAGAACTGGCTCGAATAACGGGCCAACGGCTCTTTACCCCATGCCATCTTAAGAAAGGTGCAAAACTTTTTTAGGGGTGACGGATGATGAGTAATTAAGCGGAAGAGGTTTCTAATGGTTTATAGCGTACAACAAATTAAGTTTGAAATATTTGGCTATGTAAAGGAATTTGGTGGCCAATTTGATGAGTGGTTTGTTGGCATATCCAGCGAACCCAAAAAGACCTTATCCGAGGTTCATGGTGTCGATAAGGAGTCTGACATCTGGTTGTATAAACAGGCACTTACATTTAGTGCTTGCCGAACAGTACAGAGGTATTTTTTAGAAATACAAAACACTGATGGGCTGGTGCCACCTGAGTCAAATGAAAATATGGACTGTGTTTATCTATACAAAAAGAGTGGGCGGACTAGTCCGTAAATATTATAGAGTTTTATTCCTTTCCATGAAAATGGAATACACCAAAATCATGGAAAGAAGAAGTCGCACGACTGTATTTTTATAATTCGATCATTGACTTGGTCGATAGTAAGGGCGGCAGCTTCACTAAGAAATTGGTTTTAACCGCTAGGAGGGTTAGCTGAAGAAGATCAATAGCAATTTATAGTTGCTGGAGGTGACTGAATGCACGCAGTAGCTCGGCGAATTACAGTGGCAGGCATTATATCGATTATTGTTGTCATTGTTCTTTATTTAGGGGGATATTGAATTAAATCACGTTACCGTAATTGCTCCGAGAATCGACTTGGTTCGTAATGTCGAGGGGGGGTATTAAAGTCAATATTGGTACAAGCAATAACGTCGATTTAGCAGCGTTATGTAACGATTTTTTTGTTGCCGTGACGGCGGCACCAACTTTCCCTTTGGTATCAATAATTGACGCTAGCTCATCTATTCATGACGAGATATCAGGCGTTCAAATAAAAGCCCTTCGGTTCAGTTTTAGTTTTCAACCTATCCCCTTCGAAAGAACTTGGACAGTATGAGCTGGAAGTTAAGTCTAAAGACGAAACTATGTTTCTAATAGCTAAAAGCATATTCCAGAGGCCTAACAGGGAAATTGAACTAACGTTTTTTTTAGATCAAGTGAAACCTGAAACCTTCCAAAATTATTTCCATATAAACAATACCTGTCGTTTTTGTAAGTACCAGTATCAGTGAAATTAAGATATTTCTGGATGAAAGCTTAGCTATTATAAGCACGAGTTTTAATTTGGTTGGAGGTAAAGGACGTGTGGAATTATTTGATTACATAGGTTCAAACTTAAGTATTGAAAGCTTTCTCTTAAAAGGGGAAACCGTTCGAGGTTTAAATTACTTAGAGTTGCACCAACTGAGGCTTGATATCAGTGATAGACACGCTATTTTCAATGGCGTATTGGATCAACGTAACCAGGTGGCATCTATGGATATTGGTATCGCTTTAGACGGGGCCCCTTTCTCAGTATTTATGGCAAAATGGTTTGCTAGGTGGGAAGAATACCTTTTAGGTGATAATAACGCTGATTTTATGATGAATAAACTTAGCTTAAATAGTCGTTTCGATATTCAAACTAAAGCCATTGATGGGCAAGGAGCAATGACAACCATCTCGAAGCTTAATTCTCTAGACATACTGTTAAACGAGCAGAATCAAGCAGATGTTAGCTTTAACGGGACTTTCGATGACACTCTGATTTTCAGGAAAAACTATGCCAGAGAGGTCTTTTCTGATTTTTAGAGCATTGAAAATCTTTTTCATTTTTGTTGGATGTGGTTCGATTTTATGGTAAGTACTAAAGGTTAGGTTTCCTGTTCTGGTATGTATTGAGTACTATCGACTAAGGAGCATTCAAATTTTACCGCAAGGTGGAGAACTATAGGTTTTAATAATGACGTTTAGCCGGCGAGATTTTTTAAAAGCTTTGATAGCAAGTGCGCCCATGGGGCTAGCGCCCTCGGCCTTCGCGACGCCGTCATCATCAAGTACCCCCTCACCTTGGATAACAAGAAAGGGCACAATAAAAATTGGCTTGTTATGGTCTCTTACTGGCCATCTGTCAGTTATTGAGAAAGCATCGCGTGATGTCGGGTTATTTTGGATTGATGAGGTGAATAGGGCTGGGGGGATTGCGGGGTACCCTGTAGAGCCGGTTATCATTGATGCCAGCTCTGATATGAAAACTTATAGACAAGGCATATTAGATCTTATTCAGCGTGAAAACGTTTTGGCAATATTTGGTGGCTACACCTCAGCTAGCAGGCGTGCGGTGATGCCACTTGCAACATTGCATGGAGGGTTGTTTTATTACCCGACTTGTTATGCTGGACGGGAGTGTTGGCAGCACATTATTTGTACTGGCCCAATTGCCAACCAACATTCCTTCGATCTAATCCCTTATATGGTCGAAAATTATGGACCTCGGGCTTACTTTGTTGGCTCCAACTATATTTGGCCCAAGGAATCCAACCGCAATGCATTGCGACGGTTAACCGATATTGAAGGTGAGCTGGTTGGGGAAGCATATGTGCCTCTTGGGCAAAGCTATTTCAAGACAATTTTTAACGACATTAAACAGAAAAATCCAGACTGGATATTTTCCACAGTTGTCGGCGATTCTGATTTACACTTCCGCAAGCAATATGCGGAGGCTGGTTTTAGTCCTGACAAACTGCCTACTGCGTCGTTAACAACTTCAGAAATGGAAGTGAAGCGGATGGGAGCTGCCTATGGTGAGGGGCATATTTTATCGGCGCCTTATTTTCAGAGTTTGAATAACCCTGCTAATCGGCAGTTCGTAAATAACTTTCTTGGTAGCGAGTATGGGGAAAGCGGAGTAACGCACTTTAATATGGAGGAAACATATCTAGCATTCCTTTACTTTAAAAAAGCTGTCGAACGGGTTCTTCTAGAAGAGGGACGGGGGGCGCTGACGCCCTCAAATGTTAGACGTTACTCTGCAGGGCTTAAATTATCTGTTGATGAGTCGCCTGAGGGTGAAGTCTGGATCGATCCTGATAACTTTAATAGTTGGCTTACGCCGAAAATAGGCCGATTTAACAGTACGGGCCAAATTGATGTTCTGTTAGCGCAAGAGAAACAAACCCCTCCCAAACCCTATTTGTTATATCCCAGCCGAGGGGAGTGCAAGGCTGATGGGTTGCATCTGCCAAATGGCAAAGTGGTTAAGGCCGCCTCATGAGTTTTACACAGATTAATATTCAAAGACTTAAAGTTTCACCTATTAAGGGGCTCAAAAGTTTAATCAATCGACTTTCGGTTGGGCAGAAGGTCATGACGGTGATTATCATTGAAGTGATCTCTTATTCCATGATAACCACGATCGCTTTGTCTCAGATTCAACTTGTCGGGTTAGAAGTGAAGCAGATGGCGGATCTTTACCTGCCATTATTTTCGTCCACGGAAAGGATTAGGCAGCAAACTCAAGAGGGCCGATTGAATCTGATGGAAATCATTTCTGTCGGGGGCCGAGTGGTATACGACAAAGGCGCCGAGGAAAAATATATTGCTGCACGAGATCGGTATTTACACGGTGAAAAGGAAATTAGTACTAAGATTTTTTGGGCTGAAAATTTGATAAAACAATCGATCATCCCTTCGACAGAAAGGACTGGTGTGATCTCAGAATACAGCGATAGTTTGCTGTACCACTTGTCTCAGGTGAGGAATATTGATTCCATCTATAGAAAGCGTGTGGCACGGGTTTTTCGCCATATTGAGGACGGTTCCTTTCTGATGGGTATGGAAATGCTTTCTGATGTTCGTGCTAGCGAAATTAATTTAACTGGACAGTTAGATTCTCTTATTGCCGAACTTGAAAAAGTCAAAGGAGCATCAGTTGAGTACGCGGAAAGAGTTGAGAGAGCCGCCTCGCGTTATACGATTTTCGCCTCTTTTTTTACGGTCTGTGTCGTTATTTTTTTAGTTCTGATTGTTGTTAGAAGAACCATTTCAAAGCCACTTCATCAGTTAACCGATACTATTAATGCGTTTAATCCTCTTGTGAAAATTGAAGGGGCATCATCGCTAGAAAACTTAATGTTGCGTGGCGACGAGCTGGGTAGGGTAAGTCGCAGCTTCAATAGGCTTGAGCGCGAATTATGGGAGCAGGGACAAGATCTTCAGGTTGCCAAAGAGGATGCGGAAAAGGCGAATAGGGCTAAGACCATGTTTCTTGCGACTGCCAGTCATGACTTGCGTCAACCGCTACATGCTATGCAGATGTATATCGCAGCTTTACGGAGCAAAGTGAATGACGAAGACGCACTTAAGATTATTGATGATGTAGATGCGGTCTCTGGCTCAACGGCCAGGCTTTTGAGTGCTTTGCTTGATGTTTCTCGGCTAGAAGCTGGAGATATTAAACCTCATTTTGAAAATTTTCCGGTACGGGATATTTTACTTAGAGTTTTACGTGGCTTTAAACCTAGAGCTGCTCAAAAAGAGTTGAGTTTTAAAATTGTATGCTCCGATGCGATTGTCCGAAGTGACCCCGTGTTATTAGAGCGTATTGTTGGGAATTTCGTATCAAATGCCCTGCGTTACACAAGCAGGGGGGGGGTTTTGGTTGGCTGTCGGCGAAAGGGAGATAAAATTTCGATTGAAGTTTTTGATACTGGTTGTGGCTTTCCTGATGAGCAGGCTAAAGCTATTTTTGAAGATTTTCACCAATTAGACAATAAAGAGCGTGATAGAGGGAAGGGGCTGGGACTTGGCTTAGCGATTGTAAAACGTTTATCTGAGAGCTTGTCTCATCAGATTGAGTGTGACTCGGTTGTTGGAAAAGGATCGCGGTTCGCAGTGCAGTTAGATAGGGGTACCCTAACAAGAAAAGCTGGCAAAGAAGAGGACGTCTTCGAGAATATAGTTTGCGCTCTAAATAATGTTCGTGTTCTTCTCATCGAGGATGATCTTGAAGTTCAAAAAGCTACTCAGCAGCTTTTAACGTCTTGGGGTTGTACAGTATACAGCGGATGCAATCTGGAGGAGGTGATGAATCTTATAGAGGAAATTAAGACAACTCCGCCGGACATTATCATTGCTGATAATCGCCTGCCTGGGGTGATCGAAGGTGTCGAAGTTGCTGCTCGTGTTCAATTGATAATTGGCCGTCCTATACCTGTTATAGTTGTGACAGGTGATGCAACGGATGAAAAATTAAGGAAAAATTCTGGCCAGCGATACAAGTTATTATTAAAGCCAGTCAAGCCTGCAAAGTTAAGAGCATTAATAACGCACTTAACCGGTCCCGACTACCACGCAGCCTTTATTCTGGATGAAGGTTCTTAAGATGTTAAGAATGATGCATTTATTTTTCTGTAGCGTAATTTTTATTTAATTCAGCATGTTTTGCTATAGCTTCTGTTCTACTTCCAACTCCCAGTTTTTTAAAAATGCCAGAAACATGCATTTTTACTGTACTGGTAGTCAGTCCTATTTCATCGGCTATCGCTTTGTTGGACTTGCCAGATACGATAAGGTCAAGAACTTCCATTTGCCTCCTAGTTAATAAGGACTTTGTGCCTGACTCTTCGAGTTGAGGTTCGTTAGATAGTTGAGATATATCTTGTTTTAAAACATGCGGTGGAACATAAATTCCTCCGGCTAATACCAGTTTTAAGGCGCTGATAGTTACATCTGGTGACGAAGTCTTTGGTACATAACCCATAGCGCCTGCGGCAAGTGCTTTGCGGATTGTTTGTACGTCTTCTGTAACCGAGACAATAATTATAGGGACTTCAGGCCAAGTCCTGCATATAGTTCTAATGCCACTGTCAGGATCCATGCCTGGCATTTTTAAGTCGAGAAGCATTAGATCAATTGAGTCATTTTCTGAAAAAGTACTTAATACTTGATCGAAGCTATTAGCGTGTAGCACTTCTACGCCAGGCGAGGCCATTTCTACCAATAATGCTATACCACCACGCACTAATGCATGGTCATCGGCGATAACTATTCGTAATGGTGGCTGATTATCTCCCTGTGAGCTATTTGAACTTAACATAGTATTCCTTACTAGTTGAAGTGAAGAGGATTTAGGCTATTTACACAGCGTTACATGCCGGTGAAATGTATGCGTAACTATACTTTTTTGCTAGTATTTCTAGCATTAATTTCAGGTACAAAGGTGTTGTTGAATGTAAGTGTTGGCATACGCGTACTATATTGTATCAATCTACCATTGGATACTTAAGTATATAGTTCCTTCTTCCTTGTGTTTTCTGAAGCTTTAGATTTGTTTGTAGTGGACGTTAAGAAAATCCGTAGGAGGGGATTTTTAGACTAATGCGTTAAAAAGTGAAGGGGATAATTGTTGCTAAAACTGTGGCAGGTTTACGTGTTAAAGGAATGATTCTCACCTGAATGGTCATAGTAAGGGAGCTATTTAAAAAAACTGGATCATGGAAGGAGGCGCCATGATCCAGGTTAAAGGAGCTCTTAGGTTACCAACCAGTCACGGGCTAGGGGACCATGATGGATTAGTAGAGGAGAAACGGTAACCTAAAGCTTTAACAAACTCTTATTATACGAGGAAACTAGTTGTTTCTAATTTAGAAAAAGAAAATCACACCTGTATTGAACACGTCGTTTTCATTTTCTCCGCCCGCATTATTTTTGGCTACTACCCTAGAATATTCCGTGCTCCAAGTTAGTCCTGGAGCTAATTCATGATAAATACCAAAAGTAACTTTGCTTTTCTCTTCGAGAGTCGTACCTGGGTCGATAGCGGTATTGTCTAGGTTAGAAACCCCGTAGTTAACGCCGTATCGAGTCTTGCCAGATTTATATATAGCTTGTACCAAATAGCCGTCACTGTCGCGCTCTTCACCCATAGCATCAACCGGATCGATGAACAGACTGTATTGACCTACGCCTTTGGCTTTGTATACAGAGCCTGTTAGCTCAACGTTACCTAGGTTGATCTGGCCTACTAAATCGATAGCTGTCGCCGTGTAGTCTGCTGTTAGCGCACCTACTGTAGCGTCTACCTCTTGAGTCAAGAAGCTGGATGAAACAAAACCACCGTCAAAGTTGAAACGGAATCTACCGTGTACGCCAGGCGTTTCCGAGGCTGAATCAGCCCCTGCAAATGTGCCGCTGGTATTTGAAATAGTGGATATATCCTGAGGTTGAAAAATACCCAGCTGTGCGATTACTGCATCACTAGTCGGGAAGGTGTAGGTGAACTGGGTAATACGATCAAGGAATATATAACCGGTACTCGCCGCCGCATTTTGTGCATTTAATGGGCTGGATGGTAGAACCGAACCACCGACGCCGTAAACCGACATATCGGTAAAGGCTGCGTCCTGGGCAAACAGTCCGAATTCACGACCTGCCAGTAGCGTGCCCGCCTTATCATTACCGATCGTCAAGTTTACGCGGAACCCTTCATCATCTCCGCCAACGTTAAAGGCCTGGTTAGAGTCCAAGCCGCGATCAACAATGGATTTCGCCTTGATATCATAGTCACCGACTTTGCCGGCGATGGCAAACTCAAATCCTGTTGGCAAATAACCATTGGTTACTGTGCTTGGGTCATTTTCCCCCGTGCATAGAAACCCGCCGGTTACTACGTCAGTGGTGTCATCACAGCCTGTATAGATATAGTGTGCGCCGATGTTGCCGTGGACAGAAAAAGTCCAGCCGTCTTTCTCTATTTCAAAAGCACTAGCCGAGAATGAGGCAAGCGCACATACGCCTGCAATTGATAACTTGTTAACCTTGTGTTGTAAAAATTTATTAATCATCTTGCTAACTCCCACACTTGTTTTGTTTTAAAAGCTAACCATGAGTTACTTGAATTTGGTGTAACCCCCTCACGAGCAGCCTTGGACCCCCGAAGTTTAATATGCAACTTATTTTTTACAGACTATAGGGTGTGTTTTCGTCTCATCATACATACTATAGTCTGCTGTTTCGAAGTATATACATATACTTATGTGTTTTGCAATAGACTAAAGGGTGTTAGATTTATGGTGCTGGAGATAAATATGGCCTAAGGTCTTTGTTTTTGCGTTATTTAGGGTTTAGTGAGTGAGAAAACTTGAGATTTCAGGGGCGGAGGTAAGGTGTCTTATTTGGTGAATAAAATACTCTCGCGCAGTAAAGGTCACTGAAAAATACAAGTATGAAGTGATATTCAGTTTTACCCTGAAATTGCGAGAGGTATTGTTAGTGAGGGGTGCTTAGATCAGCCATTTACCAGAAAATGCACATAAATACTGGCCGCGTAGCCTAAGGCGATTACTGGCATCCACTTAAGATGGGCGAAGAAAGTATAGTAGCCTCGTGCCTGTCCCATTAGAGCTACCCCCGCTGCTGATCCGATGGATAGCAAACTACCGCCCACCCCAGCAGTTAACGTCACTAGCAACCATTGGGTTTCAGACATAGTAGGATTCATAGTGATCACTGCAAACATTACCGGGATGTTATCAATAATCGCCGACATAATGCCGACCAATACGTTGGCGGTGGTAGCACCTAATTCACCATAGATAAATTCCGATGCCATCCCCAAATAGCCGATAAAACCTAAGCCGCCAACAGCCATAATTACGCCATAGAAGAAGAACAAAGTATCCCACTCCGCCTTGGCAATTTTATCGAAGACGTCAAAGCCTTCTTCTCCCTCACTGCTATCGTTACTTCCTGGTGGGATCTCAGTACTTAAAACCACTTTGTGCGATTTTCTTCGCAGGTAAAAACCAAACAATTTAAGGTAGCCGAGGCCCATCATCATGCCAAAGACAGGCGGGATATGTAGGAAATTATGGAAGCAAACAGCGGTTACGATTGTCGCTAAAAACAAGAAAACAATTGTTATGCCACCAATTTGCAAAGCTGAGTACTGGTTTTCACCGGCCGTAGGTCGACCCGGTGGTAGCGCAAAATGCATGATGGCTGCAGGTATAACAAAGTTTGTTACAGAGGGGATAAACAGTTTAAAGAAGGTCGCAAAATCAAGTATGCCCTTCTGCCAAACCATTAACGTGGTGATATCGCCAAAAGGGCTGAACGCACCGCCGGCATTAGCACCAACAACAATATTGATACAAGCTAGCGTAATGAATTGGGGCTTCTCTTTACCCACGGTCATAACCACTGCGCACATAATCAGTGCCGTGGTCAGATTGTCAGCAATTGGCGAGATAAAAAAGGCCAGGATACCTGTGATCCAAAACAAAGTTCGGTAACTAAAGCCCTTGCTCACTAACCAGTTACGTAATTCATCAAAAACACCACGCTCAATCATCGCGTTGATGTAAGTCATAGCCACCAGCAGGAAGAAGAATAATTCCGTGTACTCTAGAAAGTTATGGCGAATAGCTACCTCAACGGTGTGAGGCAGACCATGAGAATTGTAGGCTATGGCAATCAAAATCCAGATGATACCTGCGGCAATCAACACAGGTTTGGATTTGCGCAGATGTATGCGCTCTTCCAAAATTACAAATATATATGCCAACGAAAAAACAGCAATGGAGGTGTAGCCAACCCAACTATTGCTTAATTGAATTGTAGAGGCTTTATCATAAGCAAGTGCTGGGACGGGGATTAAAATACAAAATATAAAAAAATAGAGGTGTTTCATTAGTAATCTCAGTTGTTTTGAGAGGTTTGTGCGCGTCATTGTTTGTTTATCAGTTAGGTGTTGCTCGTTTTTGTGAATTAACTATTGGTTAATATCTTAATCTTCCAATATAGACTTAGGGATTGGGTTGTTGTTATTTTCATGGCTATAGGTGTGTTTATATGGCTAAAAGTATATATAATGATCTTGGGCGTGTAAATCGCTCAGGTTATGAAGTGTTTTTTTAAATAGCTCTAGAAATGGAGGGGCTAATGATGAATATTTCAACTGAAATAGTTAACGAAATTGTGGCAGCGAATAAAAAATTTATGATCACTTAGAGTGGTGGTGATGCGGCCGGTGTGGCGAATCTATATACGAAGAATGGACAGCTTTTGCCGCCTAATAGTGATTTTT
The DNA here is from genome assembly GCA_036960805.1 of Pseudomonadales bacterium. GTDB lineage: Bacteria > Pseudomonadota > Gammaproteobacteria > Pseudomonadales > IMCC2047 > IMCC2047. Next base: position 139,202 of record JBALXL010000002.1, on the reverse strand, counting down.
TAACTGGTGCACTGGCTATTCAAGCGGCGTTTCAAGCCTTTATGGATATGGGCATTAAAGTGATCAGGTTAGAGACGGTCGAAGTGGACGGGTACGGCGATACAGTCTATGAAGTTGGAAAATATACGCTTGAAGGTGAGAGTGATCAGGTGTTGGATCAGGGTAAATATCTGGTCATTTGGAAACAAGAAAGTGGGCAATGGAAGCTTCATCGAGACATACTAAACACAAGTTTGCGAGCTCCGGATTAATTGCATATTGAGGTGGTTTTCAGGGATTAATAAAAGAATATGGATGTGTTTTTAGTCTGAGACAGTTCTTCCTCTGAGCGAAGGCAGTCGGAAGCATTGTTAAGATGGTTTTGCCGCCTTCTATTCTTTATGCCGTTAGCCTTGTCGTTTCCATAGAGATACAGAAGGCGAGAAACCTCTGACCGTCAAGTACCCTGAAGCCATTTTGGCATTTCTTGACTTGGTTATCCTGAGTAGCGTTGAGGATTCCTCATGCGAATTAGCCCGGATACTCGGCGGCAGGCTTGCTCGGGATCTATTTTCTACGTTTGATTAACCTGGTTGAGCAAGCATAATTCTACCTGTGACTACTTTCGCGGGTACTTTGAGAAATTACTCTGATGTTTGGTTTTTTGAGGCAGCTAATAATTGGCTATGTGGTCGACCATGAGGTATGCGGGGCGCAGGCACAAAAAAGGCCGATTTCCTCGCGAAAGGATATCGGCCTTTTTGATAGTATTTGATAATAAAATCAAATGCTTAGATTGGTGCCCAGAAGAGGACTTGAACCTCCACGCCCCGAAGAGCACTAGCACCTGAAGCTAGCGTGTCTACCAATTCCACCACCTGGGCTCTGCGTCACAACCATTGAAATGTTGCTTCAGCAAATTTGGATCGCGACTTTACTGCGATTAAAAAGCCTTGTCAACGAATATTGCTATTGTTGTCTAACCTTTATGGCTACAATGCGCAGATGATTACATACCGGACAACCTATGCCACGTAAACGCAGTAAAACTTCTGATCCCTTCGCATCTCGTGAAGCGGCTAACTACGAAAACCCTATTCCCAGTCGCGAGTTTATTATTGCTCATCTTGAGAACCGCGACGGTCCAGCTAGTCTCAAAACAATATCAGCCGAACTGAAGCTTACCGACGATGTCGGGCTTGAGGCATTGCGCCGCCGTATGAATGCGATGCTGCGCGATGGTCAGCTGTTGCAGAATCGCCGCGGTGATTTTTGTGTCATTGATCGCCTGAGTTTATTGAAGGGGCGTGTACAAGGACATAAGGACGGTTACGGCTTTTTTATTAATGATGAAGGCGGCGACGACCTGTTTATTAATTTCCGCGAAATGAATCGCGTATTTGATGGCGATAGGGTGTTGGTTCGAGCATCGGAGTTCCAACATCGCGGTAAAGATGAAGCGGTGATTGTTGAGATTCTTGAACGTGCTCACCAGCAGTTGGTGGGGCGTTTAATAGTGGAAAACGGTGTTGCTTCTGTGGCGCCGGAAAACCGCCGTATTTGTCAAAATATATTGATTTCTGAGGGTGGCCGCATGTCGGCTGAGCCGGGCCAAATGGTGATGGTTGAACTCAAGCAGTATCCTGAGAAGCGCAAGCCTGCCGTAGGTAAAGTGATTGATGTGTTGGGCGAGCATATGGCGCCTGGCATGGAGATAGATGTCGCGTTGCGTGCTCATGATATTCCCTTTGAGTGGCCTGATTCGGTAACGCAGCAGCTAAAAGGTTTTGTCACTGAAGTGACTGAAAAAGATGCGGTCAAACGCGTTGATCTGCGCAAATTGCCCTTTGTGACGATTGATGGTGAAGATGCCCGTGATTTTGACGATGCAGTCTATGCCGAATTCCGCAAAGAAGGCGGCTGGACGCTGTGGGTGGCGATTGCTGATGTTTCTCATTATGTAGCCGTTGGCTCAGCGCTGGATAAAGAGGCTTACGAGCGTGGCACTTCGGTGTATTTTCCTGAGCAAGTTATTCCGATGCTGCCGGAGCTGTTGTCGAACGGCTTGTGCTCGCTGAACCCTCATGTCGACCGTCTGACCATGGCCTGTGAAATGACGATCGCTGGTGATGGCGAAATGCTGGGCTATCGTTTTTGCGAAGCAGTGATTCATTCTCACGCACGGCTGACCTATAACAAGGTTAATTCCATGTTAATGGATACGGACGCGCCGGATAGGGAGAGCTTGCTAGTTGAATATCAGGCTGTCGTGCCGCATCTGCAAACGCTTCAGGATTTATTTGAAGTGCTGCAAGTTGCACGTGTGGCGCGTGGTGCGATTGATTTTGAAACCACCGAAGTACGTATGATGTTTGGCGAAGATCGCAAGATTGAGCGCATTGTGCCAGTGACGCGTAATGATGCACACAAGTTGATTGAAGAATGTATGTTGTGCGCCAATGTGGCGGCGGCAGATTTTCTGGATAGCCATAAGTTACCCGGCTTGTACCGTGTGCACGGCAAACCAAGTGTTGAAAAGCTCAATAATCTGCGTGAATTTCTTGATAGCCTTGGGCTGCGTTTAGAGGGCGAATATGCGCCGCGAGCGGCTAACTATCGCGATTTATTGGCCGGCATAAAAGAGCGTCCCGATGCGCGATTGATTCAGACGGTGTTGCTGCGATCTATGTTGCAGGCGGTGTATAGCCCGGATAACGAAGGGCATTTTGGTTTGTCTTTTGATGCCTATGCGCATTTCACATCACCAATTCGTCGTTACCCTGATTTACTGGTACATCGCGCTATTCGTTCGGTCGTTCGTAGTCGTAAGCAAACGGCTAAGGTGATACGCACCGACGCTACTAAGCCAATGGCACGCAAGGATATCTATCCGTACACAATGGATCAGATGGAAGAGCTGGGCGCGCACTGTTCAACTAATGAGCGCCGTGCCGATGAAGCCGTTCGCGATGTGATGGATTGGCTTAAATGCGAGTACATGCAGGAACGGGTAGGTGATACCCATGTCGGTGTCATTACAGGTGTTACCGCATTTGGTCTGTTTATCGAGCTTAATGATGTTTATGTTGAAGGCTTGCTGCATATTAGCGCGCTTAAGAATGATTATTATCAATTTGATGGCGTGCATCATTGCTTGCAGGGCGAGCGTTTTGGTGTGACCTACCAGCTGGGTGATAGTGTTGAAATCAGAGTGGCTCGTGTTAATTTGGATGAGCGCAAGATTGATTTTGAGCTGGCCTCAGATGATGGTTCGGATCAGCAAGATCGAAACAAAGCACCGCGTCGTAAGCAAGGGCGTCCTGGTGCTAGCAAAAGTGATGCTAAGCCCGCAAGAAAGTCAGGGCGGGCTAAGGCAGCTAAAGAAGGCGCAAAGCGTGGCAAGGCAGCGGTGAGCAAGAAGAGAAAGCCTGCCGCAAAAGGTGCAAAACCAAGCGCTGCAGGTGGGGCAAAGAGTCCTGCCGCTAAGCCTAAGAAAGCTACGCGCGCGCCAAAGAGTTAAGTTTTTGTTGTTTCGAGGGCGGCGAGAGATCTTGAAGAAAGATTCCTTGCGGTCGCTCGGAGTGACAAGCTTTTATTAAATAGATAAAGCAGATAGTAAAAGGTAAGTGAGTTAAGTATGGAAATCGTTTTTGGAATTCACGCAGTGCAGGCGTTATTGCAGCGTAACCCTAGCCGTGTCGAGCGTGTATTGGTTCATAAAAATAAAGTGAATGCGCGAGTACGCGAGTTGCTGCAGCAGGCGAAGAAAAGCCGAGTTAAAGTCGATCAGGTTGATATTGATGAGCTTGAGCGTCACGCTGACGGTAATCATCAGGGCGTGCTGGCTATTTGTAAAAATCAAAAAAGCTTGAGCGAGAGTGATCTTGACGAGTTGCTGGAGAATGCCTCGCAACCGTTGGTGTTGGTGCTTGATGGAGTAACAGATACGCATAATCTGGGTGCCTGTTTGCGCAGTGCCGATGCGGCTGGCGTGACAGCGGTTGTGGTGCCTAAAGACAATTCAGCAGATTTGAATTCCGTGGTGAGTAAAGTCGCTTCTGGCGCTGCTGAAACACTGCCCTTTATTAAAGTGACTAATCTGGCGCGCACACTGAAAGCCCTGCAGGATAAAGGCTTGTGGATTACCGGTACAGCCGTTGATGAAACAAGTCGTCCGATTTATGAGGCTGACTTAACTGGGCCTCGCGTCATTGTGATGGGTTCGGAAGATAAAGGTATGCGCCGTTTAACTCAGGAACACTGCGATGAGCTGGTGTATATCCCGATGGCAGGCGAAGTGAGCAGTTTGAATGTCTCGGTAGCGACCGGAGTGTGCCTGTTTGAGGTGGTGCGTCAGCGCGGTCTCGCTAACACCGGGAAATAATTTACAGCTGTAGGTAAGGTCGATACCCGGTAAAGCGGGGCTCGCTGAGTTTTGCCTACAGCTGAGCTGATCTCGCAAGTGTTGAAAATAACGCTTTTTTCGTGCTAATTCCTCAGTAAACTTGCGTCCGGCTAGCCATTGCTCTAAGATCCGCGAGCTTAAAAATTTGTTTGGGGAATTTTTCCCTATAACTCCTTGCTTCTTGCCCTTTTGTTTAAAGGTAATGCAACGAAGCTGCCAAAACCGTAAGGAGAATCTATGCGGCACTATGAAGTAGTATTTCTCGTTCATCCAGATCAGAGCGAACAAGTTTCATCCATGGTTGAGCGTTACAGCGCAATCGTAACAGAGAGCGGCGGTCAAGTTCACCGCATGGAAGATTGGGGTCGTCGTCAACTGGCTTACCCTATCAACAAGATTCACAAAGCACATTACGTGTTGATGAACGTTGAATGTAATCAGGAAGCTCTTGATGAGCTGAACTATTCATTCAAGTTTAACGATGCCGTTATTCGTAATTTGGTTATCACTACGAAAGAAGCTGTTACTGCCGCATCTCCAGTTATGGCAAGTGCTTCTCGCGATACTCGTAGCGAAAACACATCTGCTCCAGCAGCAGCTGCAAAACCTGCAGAAGCTCCAGCAGCTGCAAAACCTGCAGAAGCAGCAGCACCTGTTGCTGAAAAAGCAGAAGCAGCTAGCGATAGCGCTGAATAAAGCGGTTCCCGTCTCACGGGGCACTAACACTGATTGTTTTTTGAATAGTTTTTAGGAGTTTTACCATGGCACGTTTTTTCCGTCGTCGTAAATATTGCCGCTTCACTGCGGAAGGCGTTAAACAGATCGATTATAAAGATCTGGAAGTCTTGAAAGGTTTTGTTACTGAAACTGGCAAAATTGTACCTAGTCGTATTACTGGTACTAAAGCCCGTTATCAGCGTCAGCTGGCTACTGCGATCAAACGCGCACGCTATCTGGCTCTGCTGCCTTACACGGACAGCCACGAATAAGAAGTAGATAGTTGTGCGAGCCGTAGCTGAATATGCAATGCGTGGTCGTCGTGAGGCGATCATTGTGGCCGTCGTTTCGGCGGCAGTGCCTCTGCTTTTTTGGCTCAGTGCCGCAACAATTGTTTTAACAACCCTACGCAAAGGTACGGCCGAAGGGCTTAATGTTTTGCTTTGGGCGGGTATGCCAGCTGTTTTATGGCTGGTGATGCGCGGCGATCCAACCTCCCTCATTGTTATTGTGGGAGCCATGATATTGGCGGCGGTATTAAGAGCCACTGTGTCATGGGTATCAACCCTATTTGTGGGGGTGGTGCTGGGATTGATCGTCAGCTGGGTTATGCCACTACTGGTACCGGAGTTATTGAATCCGGAAGTGCTAAGTAAATTAGCGCCCAGTGTGGATATGAAAACCGAGCAGTCCTACGCCATGTTTAGCAGTTTGCTAACAGGTTTTTGGGCAGCAGCGCATTTGATGGTAATAATACTTAGCTTGATTCTCGGGCGCTGGTGGCAGTCGTTACTGTTTAATCCTGGCGGCTTTGGAGAAGAGTTCAGGCAAATTATGTTGCCACCGTTGGTTGCTATTCCAGCGGTTCTGATTGCCCAGTTTGGTGGTAATCTGCATCCAGTGTTTATTGGATGGGCACCGATATTAATGATGCCGTTGTTTATTGCTGCTATTGCCTTGGTTCATGGGGTTGTAAGTATTAAAAAGCTGAGTTACCACTGGTTGGTGCTCATGTATATATTGGTGTTTTTGGTGGGGCCATATCTCGCGCTGGTAGACAGCCTGATGAATTTTCGCCGCCGCTTACAAAAGACGCCAGAATGATTTTTGATTCGTGTCGGGCCTAATGGCCATTTGATACGAATAACAAAAAGATTTTATAGAGGACATAAAGATGGAAGTTATTCTGTTAGAACGAGTTGGTAAACTGGGCAAATTGGGTGACAAAGTCAATGTGAAGCCTGGTTACGGCCGCAATTTTTTGTTCCCTTTTGGTAAAGCTGTTCCTGCAACTGCTGCAAATCTGGCTGATTTTGAAATCCGTCGTGCTGAGCTTGAAAAAGCTGCTGCTGTAGAGAAAGGCGCTGCTGATGCACGTGCTGCTAAAATCGAAGGTGTTGAAGTGACTATCGCTGCTAATGCTGGCGAAGACGGCAAACTGTTCGGTTCTGTTGGTACACGTGAAATTACAGATGCAGTGAATGCTGCTGCTGGCTCTGACATCGACAAAAGCGAAGTTCGTCTTCCAGAAGGCGCATTGCGTCACACTGGTGAATTCGATGTTGATGTACAGCTGCACAGCGATGTAACAGTTTCTGTAAAAGTTATTGTTGCTGCTGAAAGCGAATAAGTAAGAAGCTTTGATTTAACGGCGGCAGTACGTTGACTGCACTGATGGCCTCTGGGGTTAAGTTTTTAACTTAGTATCAGGTCTATTTAGTGTAAGGCAGTACTGCTGACGGGCTAAATTATTGGCTTTTCGTCCCCGCTTCGAGAGTGCAAACTGCATTCACGGGGTTGATATAGGACGTAAAAATAGACACCATGTGCCTTCATAGAAAGTTGGGGCATGGTGTTTTTTTTCGTCTCTACAAATCGGAATACAGATGCAGTACACAGATATTGATAGGCAAACATCCTCCGTAAAGGTGCCGCCCCAGTCGTTAGAAGCTGAACAAGCCGTGCTAGGCGGACTCATGCTGGATAATGAGGCGTGGGATAAGGTCTCTGAAGAAGTGGTGGATGGCGATTTTTATCGTCATGAACATCAATTAATTTTCCGCGCTATGGGGGGGATTATTGAGAAAAACCAGCCTCTGGATGTGATTACCCTGTCTGAATCGCTGGATAAAATCGGTGATCTTGAAGCGGTCGGCGGCTTGGCCTATTTAGGCGAGCTAGCGAAAAATACCCCTAGCGCCTCCAATATACGTGCCTATGCCGATATTATCCGTGAGCGCTCGGTATTGCGGCAATTGGTCGCTGTAGCTCACGAAATCGCCGATGATGCCTTTGATACGGGCGGCATGAGCAGTAGCGATATTCTTGATGAAGCGGAGCGTAAAGTATTCAATATTGCTGAAACGCGTCCTAGTACTGGCGGGCCTCAATCGGTTAACCCGTTGATCACCCAGGCCATTGAAAAAATTGATGAGTTGTATCAGTCCGATAACGCAATTACCGGTCTGAGTACTGGTTTTGCCGATATTGATGCCATGACCGCGGGCTTGCAGCCTTCAGATTTAATTATTGTTGCTGGTCGCCCGTCGATGGGTAAAACCACCTTTGCCATGAACCTCGTTGAACACGCAGTGATATCCGGCGATAAACCGGTTGTTGTATTCAGTATGGAAATGCCGGCTGATGGACTGGTGATGCGGATGCTGTCTTCGCTGGGGCGTATCGACGCAACAAAAATGCGTACTGGTCAGCTGGACGATGATGATTGGCCACGCCTGACCTCCGCAGTGAGTCTGCTGAAGGATCGGCCGTTATTTATTGATGACGGCGCCTCGTTATCACCGACCGAAGTACGCTCACGTGCGCGGCGTATTGCGCGTGAGCATGGGCAGCTGGGTTTGATCATGATCGATTATCTACAGTTGATGCAGGTGAAGGGTTCGGCGGAAAACCGTACCGCTGAGATTTCGGAAATATCACGCTCCTTAAAAGCGCTGGCAAAAGAGTTGAAAGTGCCGGTTGTTGCCCTATCACAGCTTAACCGTAGTCTTGAGCAGCGTACCGATAAGCGCCCGGTGATGTCGGATTTGCGTGAATCAGGTGCGATTGAGCAGGATGCCGATGTGATCGCCTTTATTTATCGTGACGAAGTCTATAACGATGAAAGCCCTGATAAAGGTGTCGCTGAAATCATTATCGGCAAGCAGCGTAATGGTCCGATTGGTAAGCGCCGTTTGGCCTTTATTGGTAAATACACCAAATTTGAAGATCTTGCTCATGGTAGTTACGAGGACTTTGAGTGACCAGGCCAACCTTCGCGCATATTAATCTGGATGCGCTACGGCATAACTTTAAACTTGCCCGCCAGTTTGCCCCGCAACAAAAAATCATGGTCATGCTTAAAGCTGATGCCTATGGGCATGGCTCTTTGCAGGTATCCGCCGCATTATCGGAAGCCGATGCCATTGCCGTTGCTTTTATTGATGAGGCATTGGCATTAAGACGTGCAGGTATCACGAAACCGATAACGTTGTTGCAAGGCGTCTTTGATCAACAGGAAATTGAGCTAGCCTGCGAACATCAGCTTGATTTGGTTATCCTGCATGCCGAACAAGCAAATATGCTGGAAGCTGCGCAATGTAGCCGTCCGTTACGCATTTGGTTGAAGTTTGATAGTGGTATGCATCGACTTGGGTTTTCGTCTGATGAATACGTGAGTTGGTTTCAGCGATTAAGTGCGCATAAAAATGTTGCTGAAGTTCGGCTGATGACGCATTTTTCCTGTGCCGATGATCCGCAAAACTCCGTCACGGCCGAGCAGGAGGCACTGTTTGATCAAATAACAGGCGCTCTTGAGGCGAAGCGTAGTTTGGCCAATTCGGCGGCTATTATGGGATGGCCTTCCACGCTACGTGATTGGGTGCGACCGGGTATTATGCTCTACGGAGTGTGTCCCTTTGCTGATTGGCGCGAGAATCATCGTGATCTACAGCCTGTGATGACACTTAAGTCGGTCATTATTTCCACTCGTAAGCTCAAGGCTGGTGAAGCCGTGGGTTATGGCGGTAGCTGGGTCGCAGAACAAGATTGTCGCATTGGAGTGGCTTCTATTGGCTATGCTGATGGTTATCCTCGCTGTTTGCCTAATGGTGCGCCGGTGTTGGTGAAGGGCCAGCGTGCCTCTTTGGTCGGGCGTGTCACCATGGATATGATTACCGTTGATCTCACTGGATTAGATGATGTCCAGGTGGGCGATGAAGTGACGCTGTGGGGTGATGGGCTGGCTGTTGAGGAAATCGCCGAGCTTGCTGGTACCATTGCTTATGAGTTGCTAACGGGTATTTCAAAACGTGTGCCGCGCCTTTACAGCGATTAAGTAATCAATCTTGATTGCCTGAATTCAAGCAAATTTTTCGGTCTTGTCTATACTAAAAAGCATTCCTCTTGGATGATCTTTTTTGTAATTTATTTGATGTGTTATAGATAAGGACGATGTTATGAACGCCGTTGAATTGGCTCAAAAATCCAGCGCTCTTTTTACCCTCCCTGACGTGTACATGAAGCTTCAACAGCTGATTAGAAAGCCAGAAACAAGTATTGATGATATTGCTGAATTGATCAGTACTGATGCGGCGTTGACGGCAAGATTACTTAAAATTGCCAATAGTTCTTTTTACAGCTTTCCAGCCGAAATTGGCACTATTTCCCGAGCAATTAATTTAATCGGCACAGATCAGTTGATGAATCTTGTGCTGGCTACTTCCGTGGCAGGCTCGTTTTCTGGCGTGCCAGCGGACGTTATTGATATGGATAGCTTCTGGCGCCATAACGTGGACACGGCATTGATCGCGCGCTCTTTAGCCGGTGCCTGCAAGCAGCCTGATATTGAACGTTTATTTGTGATTGGTTTACTGCATAACGTTGGCAAGCTAATTGCGCTAACAGAAATGCCCGAGCAGTCTTTGCAGGCGTTGCTGCTTGAGCCAGATGAGAACGCATGGCAAAAACAGTATGACGTGCTCGGTTTTACCTTTGCCGAATGCGGAGCAGAACTGTTATCCGTTTGGGAATTGCCTGCCAGTTTGGTTGAAACAGTTCGATTTCAACATACGCCAGGTCTCGCTGGCGATGATGAGGTCTGTACTGGGCTGTTGAATATCGCCAGTCGTGCAGCCAGTGCTATGGAGCAAGAGATTTGTCCTGATGAGGGTCCTCAGTACCTGGAATTGATTGATGAGCAATCCTGGGATCTGACCGGTCTGCAAACAACAGACTTGGATGTATCGATTGCCTATGCGCAGGAAGAAGCGTGGAATATGCTGGGTGTTATTTCTTCTGCGGTTTATTAGGTCGCCGCAGGTTAGGTTTTTTAGACCCGCGCTTAATTTTTACGCGCCACTTTCCTTTGGTGGCGCTCTTTCAGCCAACGCCATAGCAAGCCATCGGGGCCAACCTTGCCGGTTTGGATATAGCGCAGGGTATTATGGTCGCGCATAATCCAACCCATATAGGTTTGCGCGATGTGCTGACCGCAAAATAAAATTTGATCGCCTTTGTGTAATGCCGTTTCAGGCGGCGGTGCAAGTCGGTATTCATCATCTCTTTTCAACATCAACGCAACGGTAGGGAGCGGTTGGTCTCTATCGCGCGGGTCTTTGTCCAGTGATCTTAGAGCTACTGTTTTGCCTTCATTGATTGCTTCGGTTATGGCCGGGCTGTGTTCTTCGTCAATTGTTAGCGTCCAGGCGTCGAGTTCCTCGACGTCCATGGTGTTGGCTATTACCCGTAATAATGTGCGGCTAGATGCTTCATCCTGCTGACGAATTAAAGCGAAGCATTCGGTGAGCAGTGGCGTGCGGACACGCATATAGATTTCATTGGCAACAATACGGCCTGGCTCCATGATTAAATTAACCGCAGCTGCCTTGAATACTGGTTTGTTGGTGCGAACGTTTTGTCGGGCGACGGTGATCAAATCAGGATTAAGATTACGTGCGGTGATGATGATGGATAGGTTATCGGCGTCATTGTCGGTGCCAGCGATAACGCCAAGGGCGCTTTCGATACCGGCTTCTTGGAGTGTTGGAGCTTCGGTACCCGTCCCCTCTATCGTGCCGAAAGGGGCGTTATAGCCCTTTGGATCAGTTGAAATAAAGGTGTGGGCAATATTGTGGGCTTTGAACTGCTCTTCAAGTGCACGGCCAAAACGGCCGTAGCCACAAATCACCCAGCTGCCACGAGTATCCTGATAAGGCGATGCCCATACATTGTGATTGGGGTTAACCAATATGTCGTAGATCAGGTGTTTGTAAGGCTGCTTTAGCATCAGCATCAGGTGATCGGCAAAAATCTCAAAGGGATCGAGAATCATGTCGGTGCCAAAGGAGGCTAAATTACCGCTAGTGGCCTTGGATTGAGTGCCGCTAATTACCAATCGATCGGGTTTAACCAGTTTACTGTTAATGGCAATTGCCAGATTGGCTTGGTCGTCAATGGTGAGTGCCAACACGCCTACACAGAGATCGTTTTCAATGCCGGCAATTTTAAGTACCCCTGGGTCGCTGGCGTTGGCGCATAAACTGGGTAACTTGAGCCCGAGTGTGTCAGTTTCAAGCTCATTAATGACGTTCAGTTTTGATTCGATAATAACCGATGGGATATTGTGGTTGTCTAATTGCTGGGCAACACGGCTGCCGGTGGAGCCAAAGCCACAAATCAGGTAGTAGGGTTCCGTGATGCGTTTGACCTGTTTGATGAAACGCGTGCGCCGGGTCAGGCGTTGGTAGTTTTGATCTTGAAATAAAGAAAAAATTGTACCCATGCTGTACAGCCATGAGATTACGGTGCCGTAAATGGACAGTGTGGCCCACACTCGCTGCGCTACGGTAAAGGGGTAGGGGATCTCTCCAAAGCCAATAGTTGAGCCCATAAAGCTCACAAAATAAAAGGCATGGAAAAAATCCATATGCCAGATGTTGCCTTGATGATCTTGCCCCGGGATAACAACAAAGCCAAGGATCGAGATGGCGTAGACACTGATAATGGTAATGATGGGCGCCCGCAGGCGCTTTAAAAGCAGATAAAGAACATGCTGCATAGTTAGGGCCTGTTAATGCCGTACCGTCATGGTTTCAACAATCAACAATACTACCGAGGTAATATTTGCCAGTAGTGCGCCAGCAGAAAGAGAGACAATGCTCGCCATGGCGTATGTTGTCATGCCGCTATCGGAGGCATGCGTCATTACTCCCCAGATGATCGCGGCGATGATCAGCTGAAGGTCAGCAACTAAGCTAGTGGCCAGCAGTACCGCCCCAACATGAGTACGGTCACCCAGCTTCATGACAGTGGCGATTAAACTCACGACTATGGCTGCGTAGAGTTCGTAAACACTGTGGTGGTCAGGGCGATCGATTTCACCCAAAAAGAAACCGAAGTTAAGTGTTAGAGCCAGCATAATAAAAAATGCGAAGGCAATCTTTTCGCGGTTCATAGTCATTATACCCTTAGTGTTTTTTGAGTATTATGAAGTGTTTCAGAACACGGATACAGGCTTAATTACAGCCTTGCCTTGCTATTCATGATGAGCTCGAGCAATACACCAGAGGTGGACTTCTTCGCAGCCAGCATTTCTTAAACATGATGATAACTCGTGGAATGTGGTGCCGGTGGTCATGACGTCATCAACTAGCGCAATACGCATATTGGGTTTGAACACTTTGCTGCTGAAGGCTTTCCTCATGTTGCGATGTCGTTCAATGGCCGATAACCCGAGCTGGTGGCTGGTGTGTTTGTCGCGCTGACATTGTTGGCTATTGAGAGGTAGTGACAACCGCTTGGCGCAGATGCGGGCAATCTCCTGCGCTTGATTAAAACCACGTTCGCGAAGGCGGCGTTTATGAAGCGGTACAGGAATGATCATATCCGGTAGTGCTGACTTGGCGTAGCGGTGGTGCATGTGTTGTGCCATTAGTTGGCCAAAAACACGGGCATATAATAATTGCTGGTTAAATTTCAGGCGGCTAATTAATCGGTTTATGGGTGGCTGATAGTGGAATAGCGTATGGCATTCTTGGAAGGGCGGCGGGTTATTTTGGCATTGCCCACAAATATTTCTCGCTGATGCGAGAGTGTTTAAAGGTAAAGCACAGTTTGGGCACGCATTTCTTAGCCAGGGTAAGGACTCAGTGCAGCTTTTACAGAGACTCGTTTGTGGATCAAGCGCGTTGTTAAGGCGACATAAAGGGCATTTTTCAGGCAATAAAGCCTGTATGATATTTGACCAGTAGTTAACCATGGGCATCCTTGCAGGTTGACAGCTGAGGGTGTGGATATTATTGTGCGCCTCTAATTAAGAATAGGGCAAGTGGAAATACTGTTCACCTCTGAGTAGAGCGGATATTTCCAATACTATTAGCCGTAGCAAAAGGAACATCAAATGAGCAATCAACAATCTACCGGCATACGCCACGACTGGACTCCAGAAGAGGTCACCGCGCTGTTTCAGCTGCCTTTCAATGACTTGATGTTTCAGGCGCAAACGGTACATCGTCAAAACTTTGATGCTAATGAAGTACAGATCAGCACGTTGTTGTCGATCAAAACGGGCGCGTGCCCTGAAGATTGTAAGTATTGCCCGCAGAGCGGCCATTACAACACCGGTCTTGAAAAAGAAAAGCTGATGGAAATTGAACGTGTTATTGAAGAAGCCAAAGTGGCGCGTGAAAAAGGCGCTAGTCGTTTTTGCATGGGCGCAGCGTGGCGCTCACCTTCAGTAAAACAGATGCCTTACGTCGTTGACATGATCAAGCAAGTTAGAGGGCTGGGCATGGAAACCTGCATGACGCTGGGTATGCTGGATGGCGATCAAGCGCAACAACTGGCCGATGCTGGATTGGATTATTACAATCATAATCTCGACACTTCACCTGAATATTACAAAGGTATTATTAGTACCCGTACCTTCGAAAACCGTCTTGATACGTTACAGAACGTGCGTGATTCTGGCATGAAAGTCTGCTGTGGCGGTATTGTTGGCATGGGCGAAAGCCTGCGTGATCGTGCTGGTTTGATGGTCGAGTTAGCGAATTTGCCGCATCATCCAGAAAGTGTACCAATCAACATGTTGGTGAAAGTTGAAGGTACGCCAATGGCTCATGTTGATGATCTTGATCCTTTCGACTTTATTCGCAGCATTGCCGTGGCACGTATCATGATGCCTGAATCACACGTGCGTCTGTCGGCCGGCCGCGAAGCAATGAATGAGCAGATGCAGTCAATGTGCTTCCTTGCGGGCGCGAACTCTATTTTCTATGGTGAGAAACTGCTGACGACAGCTAACCCTGAAGCTGACTCAGATCGATTATTATTTCAGAGACTGGGTATTCGTCCTGAGCAGCGTAATCAAGAACATAGTGATGACGCGCAGCAAGCAGCATTACTAGATGCGGTTAAGCAACAGCGTACAGATTCCTTTTTCTACGATGCTAGTCAGGCCACTGCAACGACTGATTTCGTTGAAGCTGCTCAAACAGCCAAAGTTTAGCTGCGAAGAGTCGGTATGGGCGGTTTTAATGACCTGGCTGAGCAACTTGCGGCGCGTAAACAGCAACATCTCTACCGTTCACGGTTAATAACTCAGGGCCCGCAAGGCGCTGAAGTAACCGTGGATGGAGAGGCCTACCTGAATTTTTGCAGCAACGACTATCTCGGGTTGGCTAACCATCCTGAAGTAGTCGCCAGCTTTCAGGCGGCAGCCAATGTCTACGGTGTTGGTGGTGGCGCGTCACACCTCGTTAATGGCCACAGTACCGCGCATCATGCGCTTGAAGACGCGCTGGCCGAATTTACCGGCCGTTCGCGAGCGTTATTGTTCTCCTCCGGCTATATGGCTAATCTCGGCGTTATCAGCGCGTTATTAAAGCGCGGCGATGCGGTATTTCAAGATCGTCTTAATCACGCCTCTCTACTCGATGCAGGGCTATTAAGTGGAGCCCGTTTTCAACGTTTTCGACATGCCGATAGTAGCGATTTAAGTCAGCGCCTAGCCAACACAGATGCCAATCGCAAACTGGTAGTCAGTGATGGCGTGTTTAGCATGGACGGGGATATTGCACCATTAGCTGAATTGGCCGAAATAACACAACAAAACAATGCCTGGATGATGGTGGATGATGCTCATGGTGTGGGCTGTCTGGGTAAAGGCGGACGTGGTTCGTTGGATTTGTTCCAGCTTGATCAACAACAGGTGCCGGTTCTGATGGGTACTCTGGGTAAAGGTTTTGGTACGTCGGGCGCCTTTGTGGCTGGTTCTGAAGAACTAATTGAAACCTTGATTCAGCAAGCACGTAGCTATATTTACACCACCGCCATGCCTCCAGCGATAGCTGCAGCGTCTCTGACCAGTCTCAAGCTAGTACAAACTGACGATTGGCGTCGAGATAAACTAACGACACGTATTAATCAATTCAGAACGGGCGCAGAACAGCTGGGCTTGCAGCTAATGCCATCGCAGACACCGATTCAGCCCATTATGGTGGGCGAATCAGAGTTGGCAATACAAATGAGTCAGGCGCTTAAAGCACAGGGTATTTTGGTGACCGCTATTCGTCCGCCGACTGTTCCTGTCGGTACGGCTCGTTTGCGAGTCACCCTGAGCGCGTCACATAGTGAGCAGCAGGTCGAGCGATTGTTAGCTGCGCTGGCCGATGTTTATTTTAAGGCTAGTGTTTCATGATGACCCGTGGAGTGAGAATAACCACTGTTGGTGATCCAGCTCTGCCGGCATTGGTATTAGTGCATGGCTGGGGACATCATGCCGGTGTTTGGAGGGCGTTGATGTCTGAGCTGCAAGCACACTTTTATGTGCACCTTGTCGACTTGCCTGGCTACGGCGGTGATGATGCGTCGACGAGTGAATCGAGCGATGCTGATTGGCAACTGGATGCACTACTGAATTTTTTTATGGCTCTGCCTCCGGCAATTTGGTGCGGTTGGTCATTAGGCGGCATGTTGGCGACGCGCTTTGCCCGTGTTGCTCCAGAGCAAGTAAAAGGGCTAGTAACCATTGCCAGCAACCCTGTTTTTGTTGAAAAGGCCGATTGGCCGATGGCGATGCCTAGTGCTGAATATGAACAGTTTTCCGCGGCGTTGAATGACAATGCAAAAGTTACACTGATGCGATTTCTGGCGCTGGTTTGTCAGGGCTCTGAGTCGGCTCGCATTGATCTTCGATTGTTAAAAGCAGTTATTTCTGAGGCTGAACGGCCTTCGCAATCAACACTGCAAATGAGTCTGAATTTATTGAATAGTCTGGATACTCGCCTCGATATCGCGGAGCTTAAATTGCCGCAATGTCATTTGTTAGGCGAGCATGATGCGTTGGTGCCTGCGCCTGTTGCGAATGCTATCGACAATTTGAATGCCTTTGCAGATGTTCGAGTGATTACGGGCGCAGGGCATGCGCCGCTGCTATCGCACCCGAAGACTGTGATTGATGCCCTTTTGGCAGTGGAGGCAAGACGATGAATGAGTGCCTTGAGGTGAAGCCGTTGCTTGATGATGAAAATTTACCCGCAGCGAAACTTCAGGTAAATAAAGAGGATGTGGCGCGCTCTTTTAGTCTGGCTGCCTCGACCTATGATCAGGTGGCGGCATTGCAGCGCAGTGTGGCTGAAAACCTGCTCACCAAAATCCCGGATCAAGCCTTTGCTAATATCGTTGATTTGGGCTGTGGTACAGGCGTTGTCAGCGCTCAGTTGGTACAACGTTTTTCAACAAGCACCGTGTTTGGATTGGATATTGCCGAAGGCATGCTCGCTTATGCGCGAGGTCAGTTTCCTCAATCCCCACTGCAATGGTGTTGCGCCGATGCGGAAAATCTACCGTTACAAGATAATTGCGTTGATCTGGTGTTTTCCAGTTTGGCGGTGCAGTGGTGCGCGGATTTTCAGCAGATGTGTAACGATGTGATACGTGTGTTAAAACCTGGCGGCACCTGTGTACTGGCAACTCTCGGCCCTGACACGTTGCATGAATTGCGTAGCGCCTGGCAGCAGGTTGATGGCTATGTACATGTAAATCGTTTTCTCGATTCGGATGCAGTGAAAGATGCTGCACTAAACGCGGGATTCGAGTGTGAGTTCTGGCAGCAGGATATCGTTATGCGTTATCCCGAATTACGACAACTCACTGCTGAACTTAAAGCCCTGGGCGCGCACAATGTAAACCGTGGTCGGCCCAAAGGGTTGACTGGGCGGCAGCGTATTGAAAAATTAAAAGCTGGCTATGAAGTCTTTCGTGACGTCGATGGCTCTCTGCCTGCCAGTTATGATGTTTATTACTTACGGCTGACAAAGCCGCTATGAGAGCCGCACAGAGCGCCTATTTTGTGACGGGCACAGATACTGATGCAGGTAAGACTCTGGTAACAGAGGGTTTACTGGCCGCCGCGCGACAACAGGGTTTAGCGACGTTGGCTATCAAGCCCGTTGCGGCAGGCTGTGAGTGCACTCCTGATGGTTTGCGAAACGACGATGCGGTTAAGTTGATGGCGCAAATGACAGAGTCACTCAGTTATGACGAAGTGAACCCGGTTGCTCTTGAGCCTGCTATCGCCCCTCATATTGCCGCGCAACAGGCTGGACATCAACTGACGCTGGATACATTGATTACGCACTGTCAGACGGTACTTGAGCAGCCCGCGCAGCTCGCATTGATCGAAGGCGCCGGTGGTTGGCGGTTACCGTTGAATGAGACGGAATATTTATCTGGATTGCCGCAGGCACTGGGGCTGCCAGTGATTCTGGTCATCGGCATGAAGTTGGGCTGTATTAACCATGCGTTATTGACGGTTGAGGCTATTGCTAATGATGGTGTGCCGTTAGCTGGCTGGGTGGCGAATGGACTGGATGCCAACATGAGCTGTTTTGACGAAAACCTGCAAACCCTTAAAAGCCGGATTAAGGCACCTTTATTGGGTGTTATTCCTTTCTTGGTCGAGGCTGAAGATAAAGCTCAGCTTGCAGCAAGCCATCTGGATATTCGAACACTGCTTAGCAGGGATTAGCAGCTAAAGTTGGTAGCGTAAACCTAAGGTTTGCTATTTTTGTTTTCGTGTCTATACTTAATTTTACCTAGCTATTTTTAGCGACTGATTTAAGGTAAAAGACTGTGAACGTATCACCCGCATTACAAGCAGGCTTATCTGGCATTAGCCGTGGTTTTGAAGGCCTTCAAGAAGCAAGCTCTAATATTGCTAAAGCAGGGGCTAGTACGCCTGAAAGCAATAATACAGCTGCTGACTTGACGCAATCTTTTGTTGATCTGCAAGATCAAAGTCAGGCAACGCAGGCGTCGGTTAAAGTAGTTAATTCAGCGAGCGAAGTGTTAGGCACTTTGTTGGATGTTTCTGCCTAGCGTCTTAGCTGTAACAATTCCCCCCTAGCCGTACCTTAAGCGATCGATATGATGATCGCTTTTTTTTATCCCCAAGTTTTTCTTTTTTGAGCATCTTGTTTATTAGCGTGCTCTGTTTTTAGTGATGACTACTTTACCGGTAGCGTTTTGATCGACGAGAGTTGTCGGCGACTTTCCTTATTTTTCGACTGCTATTCCAGGCGATAAAGCCGGTGATGGAAAGCACGATTAATAATACTGCTGCTAGATCCATAACCAACACGCCTAATCCTCCGAATAAGCGACCACTGTGCAAATCCAGCAATACCTGTTCAAGGTCGATGGCGGGAGCGTTAGTGTTAATTGTGTCGCGTAAGTGTGATGGAGGGCTTTGTGGGCTCGGCCATTGTTCAGGCGTTTGCTCAGTGGGTGTCCATTGCAGGCTATCAATATCAGCAATGATTGCGCCGTTATCCGTATCGATAAGAAGCTGATTATTATGCTTCGTTAATGCTTTTACACCTGCGGGAAGGCCTAGCACGGGTGTGATACTTTCCAGTAATTCCCCCTCAGGGCTTAGTAATAATAGTTCCTGATCACATAAAACCTGTAATAGCCCATTGTGGGAAACAGCTCCGAGCAGCGGCGCCTGGCATTGAGCAATAGCTGTGTCTTCTAAATACAACTGGTTTAAACCGTCGTGAGTTAGCCATTGGCCTGCAACGGGCAAGGAGAGTGGTTCAGGGCGGGGCAGTCCGTAGAGGCTTGCTAGAATAGGCGAGCGCAGCTTAATACTGTCCAGCTTCAAACTGCTGGTATGGTTCAGTAATATACCGGTGACCGATAACACGACCACAAAAAGAAGACAAAGCAGGCCAATACGGCGGTGCCAGCGTACGGATAGAATAAGGCTATTGCGCAGTGACACTAGAGCTTTTTTCCTGTGATGGTTGACCCAGCGCCGGCTGATTGAGTGTCTCTTTTTTCAGTACCTGCTGATTAAGGAATAGCGCTAACTTGGCAGCCCGTTTTACGGCGTTTACGGATAATGTTGCGCCGGTTATACCGTCAATGTACTGACTGAGTTTCTGTTTTTTGTTGAGTTCAACATTCTTAAACTGGTCGGTGAAAAAAGCATATTTAACTTCCCAGCCACGGCTTTCGCGAAAAGCCAGAATGTTGACTGATTCTATCTTTTGCTGATTGAGTACCAGGCCAATAGTGATGGGTCTTTCTTTGCCAACCTCGTCAAAGATCCAAGCGCTGCGATTGTCTTGCTGCCAATAACGGACGCGCAAACCGCGATAAGGACGATAAAGGAATTTGGATATTTCTGCTTTGAGCTCGGCATTGAGCCAAATGACTTGAGGTGTCGGCTTATTAACGGGGAAACTGGATTGTATAAACTGCTCGGCAGTCATATAAACGCCCTTGGCCCAGATGGTGGGGGCAAGGATCAGCAAGGCTGCCAGAGTTAGCAGTTTTGATAAGGGCTTGTAACTAGAAATTAAATGCAAAATAAGGACTCAGAAGTTTACTCGTAAAACCAAACAGGGCGTCAGATTTTTGCGTTAACAAATACCTGACGCCCTGAACGAGGACTATTTTAGCAACTAGTGCTAATTAAGCAATCAATGCTTAGAAGCTCCAGCCTACGCCGAGGTTCAGACCGTCCAGCTCTGTTTTGCCGGTAGGTGCATCTTGATCTTGGTAGTCGGCTTTGAGAACAACCGTTGGTGTTAACCAGTAGTTAACACCAAGGTCAACTTGTTGATACTCACTGTCGCTGCTGTCGCCTGCCTGGTTATCCCACTCGTTGTAACGTGCAAAGATGCCCAGTTTTTCAGTGATTTTGTAAGATGGCTCAATGTAGAAACCTTCTTGTTCGTCTGCGCCAGTTGTTGCGCCGTGGGCGTTGATACCGTCATCCAAATCCCACATTGCGTACAAAGCGCGCAGCTGGAACGGACCGTTTTGGTAAGCAGCGTGTGCTTCAAACAGGTTTGCATCGACGTTAGAGGCCGCTAGGTTTTGAGTTACGTCTGTTTGGTGCTGAACAGTTGCGGCCAGTTCCAGTCCTTTAATACCTGTGTATTTAACGCGCGCTGTCACGGCGCCGTTGCTGGCTGCTGCCTTGGATACTTTCTGGCGACCGTCGCGAACCTTAAATTTACCGGCATTAATTTCGAGACCAGAGTGTAATGCTACATCGTAGCTCCAGCCTTCAGCGATTTCACCTCTACTGGAAACACCACCTTCCCACCATGTAGCAGGAATGATGTTTTTCTCAACTGGGTTACGCTCTGTACCGTAGAACGTGTCAGGCTCGTGAGTTTCGTTGATTATGCCAACAGGTACCAAGAATACACCGGCTTTGGCAGTGTGGTTCGCGGCGTAGTCCCACTCAATATAGGCCTGTTCGATTTCAACTTCACCGCTTTTGCCTTCACCAGCAATAGAGTGTTCAACTTCGAATTCAGAGAAGAAACGCACGTCATCGGTAAACTCATGACCGAAGAACAATACAAAGCGGTGCAGATCAATTTCATCTTTATCGCTAGTGCCGTTTTGGTCGTCCAGGTTGTTGTAGTGCATTTCACCATAACCACCGAAAGAAGTGTCGTTCACCCATTCAGCAACGCTTGCAAGGTTGCTGCTGTCGATAGCTTCAGCGGTCGCTTCGACCTTGGCGTCAGTTACTTTTTGATCACCTTTTAAACGTGAAATTTCGGCTTGTTGTTGCTGAATGATTTCCCACATTTCTTCAATAGTGGGTGTGGCTGCGCTTGCAGCACTGGCGTAAAGACCTGATAGGGTCAGGGCGAGTAAGGTTTTCTTCATAATATTTTCCCCAAGAAAAGATTAAAGAGATGGTTTAAATTTGAGGGCGACTTTATAGTAAAGATAAGACTAATGCAAACCGTTCTCATTTATATTACCGTTTGATCTTGTGCATTGATATGGATAACGAGATGGGGCTTTCGAGTAGTGGTGTATTTGATCGCGAGTGAGGAACTGAAGAGGGCGTTTAATCTGGAATTTGGCGGTTTGACTTGAGAGCTCTTTTGGCTGTTTTTAAATTGGTGTGTGAATAGTCAGTAATTGAGCGCAACGACTTTGAATATCAACCCACTGCTCAATGTTGAGTTGCATTTGTATCACTGTGCAAGTGCTCATGCTTCGCACGGGCGCGCGTAGTAAATCGTTGACTAGATAGCTTAAGCCGGGATTATGGGCAACGATGACGGCGTGCTGAATATCATCGTCAATCATTTCAATAAAGCGGTAGAAGGGTTCAATATCAAAATTGTACAGGGCCTGATCGGTAAGTAGCGGCCGGTTATTGGGCTCGAAAGCTTGGTGAATTATTTGTGCCGTAGTCAGTGTGCGCTGAGCAGTACTGCAAAATAGTTGATCAAAGTTGAAGTCATCTTGTTTGAGTTGTAGCGCAATACTTCGTGCTTCCTGCAGGCCGGACTGGTTTAGCGGACGCTCAAAATCTGTTTTTCCTTGCGGTGGTGCGCCAGCCTCACCGTGACGAATAACCGTGAGTCGTTTCATTTGTTATCACCGTTTTCAGACCATTGACTATAGGGGTGTTTGGCAAGCTGGCTATTGAAGTAGCGAACTTCGCTGGAGACTTCTTCAGCAACCCAGTCGGGTAATGTGAGTTTTTCGTGTTCGTCTTTGAGTTCGATTTCGGCAACGATTAAACCTTGATTGGCGCCGTGAAAAACATCAACTTCCCAGCATTTTTCAGCGTGTTCGATCAAATAACGTGTTTTTTCAATGGCGGCTTCGTCGCACAGTGTTGCCAGCATATTGCGAGCATCAGCTTTGGGGATAGCATATTCGTATTCGCTGCGAGAGATGCCCTGTGTTTTACCTTTGATGGTCAAAAACGCCTGTTCACCGGCAATGCGTACGCGCACAGTAGCCGTGCCATGGCTTAGATAACCTTGTTGAAATTCGGTACCCGTCAGCCCATCAAGGAAAGCGGTGCCGGAAACTAAAAATTTACGTTCAATTTCAATCGCCATGGGCAGGTTGCCTGTTGGTAATATTGTTATGAGCGGTATTAAGCGTACTGTTGCCTTCTCGAATTTGTTGAATGAGCTCTTTAACGGGTAGAAATTCCATCGGACGATGGCGCTGCTCATGGGCGATTTTAGCCAGTAAACCCGCATGCTGGATAAAGATTCGATAAGCTTCAGCAAGACTGTATTTAGGGTCGAACATGTGAGTTGGCAAGGAGGCAACGCCATTAACTTCGATGACCACAAAATCACCCTGTTGAAAGGTTTCAGGGCTGAGTGTTTTGATGTCTATGCGACCAAAATTATAACCGGGTTGCGAGGCGAATACGTCTGCTACGGCGGCTTCAAGTTCGGGTGTTATCAGGTGAGTGTCGTCGGTGAACTTACAGCCCAGAGTGTGGGAACCGATGAATGACAATTGTATTTTTTCACCGGCTGCAGGAATGCGGGAGGTATCGTGATACTGCAAAAAAGCATGCCAATGATCACTGTAGCGATAGTGGTTGCGCGCCAGATCGGCCAGTGAGCTTTTGCCGTTGCCTCTGACAGTGGGGAAATGTTTGCGGTTAATGCCGGTGATACGAACCTTGCCCTTGTGGCGAGTATAAAAAACGCCGTACTCGGTGTTAAAGGTGGTGAACTTCTGCAGGAGATAATCACCCGCTAGTGTGGGTAATGCGGCTTCGATATCATCATGTGCGGAGAGTTTAATGATGCCTTTGCCGACACAGCCGACGTTGGATTTTAATAGCACTGGATAGCCGTGTTGATCGGCAAACGTTTTGATCGCTGTTGCTTTGTCGGCAGGACTTAAGCTGTCGGACAAAAAATCAGTCGGTAAGAAGTACTTTTCATCAAAGGCCTGGTGCGTTTCATATTTTGACCCCAAACCAATTTCGCCGTGGTTAAGCGCGTAGTTGGCTTTGGCGAGGGTGCGAATACCCATGCCTCTCAACAGGCAATGCATGCAGAGCCAGAGATAATAGGGGATTTCAAATAAACGTGCGGGCCAGAATTCGTAGCGTTTGATCAAGGTTGTTTCTGCCGATAGTTAATAAACAGGGCTGTAAGCCGGATTGTTGGGCATAAGATACCAGCGCTCTTGTGGGGTTCCCAGTTTTATTGAGTAGGAAGTGATGGATTCCCATATAGGTTGGAATGACAGCGTTCGTCGTTCGGACCTCGTCATGCCGGACTCGATCCAGAATCCATCATTATTAGAAGCTAAGTAGTTGAAAAATCAAAGGGAAGCCTTTGGGCATAGGTGTGCCTGTGCTATCATCGCGCCCCATTTTATGCACATATTTAACTTACGCAAAAAGCAAAATACACAGGCGGCCCAAACTTTATGTTTAATCTGATAGCCAACAAACACTCCAACATTAAAAACGACGTGCTATCCGGTATGACCGTCGCACTAGCGTTGGTGCCTGAGGCAGTAGCCTTTGCCTTTGTGGCAGGTGTCCAGCCGATGGTGGGTTTGTACGCCGCCTTTATGATGGGCTTGCTGACGTCAGTTTTTGGTGGTCGTCCGGGCATGATCTCCGGTGCTACCGGTGCTACAGCCGTGGTGATGGTATCGTTGGTGGCCGAAAACGGCGTGCAATACTTGTTTGCTGCTGTGTTGTTGGCCGGTTTATTACAAATCACGGCGGGCATACTCAAACTGGGTAAGTTTATCCGCATGGTGCCGCATCCTGTGATGCTGGGCTTTGTGAATGGTCTGGCGATCGTGATTTTCCTCGCGCAGTTAACGCAGTTTATGGTCAAGGATGGCAGCGGCGCGATGGTGATGATGGAGGGCAATATGCTTTACCTGATGGTAGGCCTGATTGTACTGACTATGATGATCATGCATTTCCTTCCTAAGTTCACGACAGCTGTGCCAGCAGGTCTGGTGGCTATTCTTACCGTGACGCTGATTGCGGTGGGTCTGGAGCTTGAAACACGCACGGTGATCGATTTTGTACGTGATATGGGCTCGGCAGCTGATGCTGCCACTGCAACTTTGAAGGGTGAACTGCCAAGTTTCTCCATTCCTATGGTGCCGTTCACACTGGAAACGCTGTGGATTATCTTGCCTTATTCGATAATTATCGCTGCTATTGGTTTGATTGAATCACTGCTGACCTTGACGCTAATTGATGAGATTACCGACACCCGTGGTCAAGGTAATCGTGAATGTGTGGGCCAGGGTATCGGCAATACAGTTAATGGCTTCTTCGGCGGCATGGGTGGTTGCGCGATGATCGGTCAGAGCATGATCAATATTAATTCCGGTGGCCGTGGACGCCTGTCTGGTATCACCGCGGCATTGGTGTTGCTGGGCTTTATCCTGTTTGGCGCACACTACATCGAAATGATTCCACTGGCGGCGCTGGTGGGTATTATGTTTATGGTGGTGCTAGGCACCTTTGAATGGTCTTCATTCCGCATTATTCGAAAAATCCCCACCACCGATGCGTTTATTATCATTCTCGTATCGGGTGTGACCGTCGCCTACGATTTGGCGATTGCAGTGATTGTGGGTGTGATTGTGTCGGCGCTGGTATTTGCCTGGAAACACGCTAAAAACATCGAAGTAGAAACCTATATCGATGATAACGGTTACAAAGTTTATGACCTGCGTGGGCCGTTGTTCTTTGGTTCGGTTTCACACTTCCGAGAGTTGTTTGACCTGAAGGATGACCCGGAACATGTAGTGATTGAATTCAAACGTTCACGGGTCAGTGATCACTCCGGTATTGAAGCACTCGACAGCCTAGCGTCTAAATACAAAGCGGCGGGTAAAAATCTACATATCCGCCACCTCAGCCCTGAGTGTCGTCAGTTGCTGAAAGAAGCGGGTAGCCTGTGCGAAGTGAATATGATGGAAGATCCGAGCTATCACGTGGCGACGGATAAGCTGGGCGGTTAATCGCTTTAAAAACTGTGTCATTCCGATCGTGTGGTAGGAACCTTTACGGCCGCGGCTGAAGATTTCTCTCTTCGTTTGAAATGACACAATGCTTGTTTACAGTAACTGCCCTAAGCACTTTTCGCTAACTGCTCAGCTAAATCATTCAGTGCTTTTTGAATACTGGTGATCGTCTCATCAATCTGTTGCTGGGTGATGGTCAGCGGGGGAGCTAGGCGAACTACGGTGTCATGAGTTTCCTTACTGAGTAAACCGTGGTGTGCCATGTGCTCACATACCTGACGGGCGTTGGCCAGTGATGGTTCGATTTCCAGCGCAATAAACAACCCTCTACCACGAATATCCTTGATTAACGGGCTGTGCAGTTTTTTCAGCTGATCGATAAAATAATCACCCATCGCGGCAGAGTGTTCGACCAAGTTCTCTTCTATTAAAACATTAAGTGCTTCCAGTCCCACAGCCGCTGCTAGAGGATTGCCGCCAAAGGTGCTGCCATGATCGCCTGGATGAAAGACGTTCATTACCTCCTGGCGTGCTAGAAACAACGATACGGCTAACATGCCACCACCTAATGCTTTACCCAGTATTAGCGCATCGGGATGTACGCCATCATGTTCGCATGCCAGCAGTTTGCCGGTGCGGCCCAACCCGGTTTGTACTTCGTCGCAGATCAGCAGCACGTTGTTAGCTTTGCAGATGCGTGCGCATTCAGCGAGATAGCCCTTTGGTGGAAGCACGATGCCTGCTTCGCCTTGAATGGGTTCCACCAGAAAAGCGGCTGTGTTGGGGGTGATTGCAGCTTCAAGCGCCTTCGCCTCGCCATAATTAATCGCTACAAATCCTTCCGGGAATGGGCCAAAACCATCGCGGTATTGCTGTTCGCTGGAAAAACCGACAATGGCGATGGTACGGCCATGAAAGTTGCCGTTACAGGTGATGATTTCTGCTTTTCCTTCGGGGATGTTTTTGACTTTATAACCCCACTTACGGGCGGCTTTAAGGGCTGTTTCCACGGCTTCGGCACCGGTGTTCATCGGCAAGGCGCGATCCTGTCCGGTCAGTTGGCAGGCACGCTCCAGGAAGGGACCTAACTTATCAGTGAAAAAAGCCCGTGAACATACCGCCAATTGCTTGGCTTGGCTGCAGATGGCGTTGACCATTCGCGGGTGAGAGTGACCCAGGCTAACGGCGGAATAGGCGCTCATTAAATCGGTATAGCGACGTCCCTGATCATCCCACACATAAATACCTTCTCCCTTAACAAGAACCACAGGTAAAGGTTCGTAATTGTGTGCGGCGACATGGGCTTCTTTTACTATGTGTGTATTCATACTCATCTCCCGATTGAGTGATGTGACGTTTAATGATGACTAACGCTAGCGGCTAAAATACTGTTTATCAGGCGTGCTGTTATGCCGTCCTTTTCAAAGTTTGGGTTATATTCGGCGATCTCCATGCCGATAAATTCAGCGCTTGTTGCCAGCGGACGTAACAGGGCATTGATGTCTTTTAGCTGTAATCCGCCGGGTTCTGTAATACTAACGGCGGGCGCCAGTTGTGGGTCAATGGCGTCAAGGTCAATGGATAGACCAAAGGCGTCAGTTTCGGCGGTGACGATATGTAATGCTTCGCGCATTATCTGCTCCATACCGCGTTGTTC
Organism: Pseudomonadales bacterium; assembly: GCA_036960805.1. Lineage (GTDB taxonomy): Bacteria > Pseudomonadota > Gammaproteobacteria > Pseudomonadales > IMCC2047 > IMCC2047. The sequence continues at coordinate 112,131 of JBALXL010000002.1, read as the reverse complement.
AATTTCCTGCATGGTGAAAACGCGTACGCCGAGATCTCTTAGCAGCAGCTGTTCTTCTGCCTCAAAACTACGTACGCCAATCAGGCACAGGTTTTGTGGTTGAATGGCTGGACCTGGATTCGCAAGCTGTTTGAGGCGTTTGTCGCCGTGTCCGAGTAAGCAGGCTAGCGGCATACCGTGTAAAGCGCCGCTATGTGAGCTTTGCGGGGTGTGGCTGTCCATATGGGCATCAACCCAAATGAGCCCAAAAGGTTTGCCTTTGCGGGCTTGATAAACACCACTCCAAGTGCCGATTGCACAGGCATGATCCCCACCAAGGACTGCAAAAAATTGATGATTGAAAAGTTGTTTCGCGACATTGTCGGCCAGCTGCTGACTGAGGTTGACCAGTGAGTCGATTACTGAAGAGGCTGGTTCGTCGCGAATAATACTGTGCCATTGGGCGGCAATACCTTGGATTTCAAGCGCTTCGACTAAGCCTTTGTTTTGCAGTGTGAACGGCGCTCGCTCACTGCCGGCAATTGGGCAACCTAATGATGATGCTGCGCCAATCAGGCTGATGCCTGCCGTTGATTTATTTGCTGATACGCTGTTGAAAGATCTGAGCCTGTTGTTATGCATATTATGGGGCTCCTATTCGCTGCTTTCAGATTGGGTTTCCAAGGATGTTAAAATGACGTGAGCCGCCTGCGCGGGTAGAAAATAAGGATAAATAGGTGCCGAAAGTGCTTTGTTTTTTCTGGGCATCTTGATGTGGTAGAGGCTAAAAAGTTGCTCTGCCAAGTGTGAGGGAAGCTCCCTCCTTGATACTAGCTCGATGAGTTTGCCGTTCTCGATAGTGCGTGTGAGGCTGTCATCAATAAGCTCCAGTTCATGGTTTAGTTCTGTGGGCACGTCGGTATTACGGCGAGGTTTCTGGAACACTTGTTCGAGCAGTCCGTGAGTGTAAAAGCCGGTTGGCGTCAGGGTATCTACATTGGCGTCGGCCAACGCTGCGATAACCTCTGTTAATGGTACTGCCTGGCATTGATGATCGACAACCCGAGTAACACGTAGCGCTAAATGGTGTGCATTAAAACCGTAGCTACGATTCCAGTGCTGAATAATTTGTAGCGGTGCATTGGCGTTGGATTGATCAACGAACAGTCGAATGACCTGGCCATTATTAAGGATTTTGTAGAGTGGATAAGCATTCCAGCCATCGTCGAACTGGTAATATTTCTGCGACCTAATATGTGACTGCACGTAACCGTGATGGTGCTGTAACGCTTCGATCATGGTTTCTGCGTGGTGATGTTGTGCTGATCCGCAGCGAATGGCGAGATGGTCAAAATGCACCTGCCAATCCTTTTGCTCAGCAAGCTCAAAGAGAGTGAGATTGCTGTGACAGTCAAGCAGGCTTTCCACGCTTTTTACCGCCGCATAACAATCCAGCGTGCTCACCCACTGTGCGACTCGGCGCGCATCTGCCGCGCTATAGCTGTGGTGTGCCGAATGCAGGCGCTCTTCGAGATATTGACTTGCGTAGGGGTGAACCTGGCTATCAGGTTCAGGAGTGCAAGTGGCTTTGGCAGCGCGATAGGCCTGCAGCAAGTCAGCCATGGTGGTGATGTCTCTGAAAAAAGGCGCGGCATCAACGGGTTGAGGTTGGGCCGTAAAAGGGGTTAATTCGAGGTGAACAGGTTGCTTATCTTCGCGCAGCGACAGTAACGCGGCGGGGTTATCAGGATGATAAAGCCAGCCTGTCTCCGTGGCTTTGAGGTGAGCTGCCACAGAGGCTGCAAAGTGGGCAAGTTCTGACGATGCAGGGCTTGCCCTTGTATGGGCTTGCTGCTGAGTCATAGAGTGCAAATATTTTTATAGGTTAAAAATTTAGACCTTACTTGTGCTCAGAGGTTTCCTGTTGATATGACTCTTACGTTTGCGAGGGTGAACCAAATGAGCCGGAGCTGGTTCTAATTTCATATGGAACAGATAATCCGCAGTGATTGGAATAGGGGGCTATATGGATATTGAGCAGGCGTTGGAAACTAAGTGCCGTGAGACGTTGAGAGCACTGCACATCGAATCATTAAATTCGGGTGCTTTTGATGGCCGTGACTGGCTGACGAGTAAAGAAGGACAGTCGTTAGTATCGATTAATCCTGCTACGGGAGAAAATCTGGCGCAGGTGGCTTGTTGTGATGATAAAAGTTATCACGCGGTGTTAGCGAATGCTCAAGCGGCGGCAGAGCAATGGCGACAAGTACCAGCCCCGGTGCGCGGCGAACTGGTGCGTAAAATTGGCATTCGACTGCGTGAGCGCAAAGCTGAGCTGGGACGCTTGGTAGCGATGGAAATGGGGAAGATTTTTCCCGAAGGGCTTGGCGAAGTGCAGGAAATGATCGACATGGCCGACTTTGCTGTTGGTCAATCGCGCATGATGTACGGTAAAACCCTGCATTCGGAGCGCCCGCAACATCGCATGTATGAACAGTGGCAGCCGTTGGGTGTGGTGGCTGTGATTACCGCCTTTAACTTCCCTGTGGCGGTCTGGGCATGGAATGCTTTCAACGCATTGATCACGGGTAATTCGGTGGTATGGCGGCCGTCAGCGAAAACGCCGTTATGCGCGATTGCGGTACAAAAATTGTGCGCTGAGGTGATGCGCGAAGAAAATTTACCTCCGCTATTAAGTCTGTTTATAGAACCGGGTACGGAATATGTACAGCGCTTGGTTGCTGATCGTAATGTCGCGTTGGTGTCCTTTACGGGCTCTACCGATGTTGGCAGAAAAGTTGCTGGCGTAGTGGCGGACCGAATGGGTAAAAGCCTGCTGGAACTGAGCGGTAATAATGCCCTGATTATTGACGCAACGGCTAATCTGGATCTAGTAATACCTGCGATTGTTTTTGGCAGCGTGGGCACGGCAGGACAGCGGTGTACCACTACGCGACGTTTGTTTTTACATGAGTCAGTGTATAACGAGGTGATTGAGCGATTGCTTGCAGCCTACGCGCAGGTGTCTATTGCTAACCCTTTGCAGCAGGGCGTGTTAATGGGGCCTTTAGTTGATGAGGCGGCGCGGCAGACCTATCTCTCAGCGATTATTGAGGCGCAGACACAGGGCGGTAAAATATTGTGTGGAGGGCAACCTGTTGAAGGAAGTGGTTTTTTTGTCACGCCGACGATTATGACGGCGGAAAATCATTGGCCAATGGTGCAACGTGAAACTTTTGGGCCATTGTTATACGTGATGAAATTCAGTCAGCTTAGCGACGCAATCAAGCTGCAAAATGATGTGACGCAGGGGCTTTCATCGGCGCTGTTTACTAATAATCTACAGCACGCTGAGCAGTATTTGTCGGCGGTGGGCAGTGATTGTGGCATTGCTAATATCAATATCGGCACTTCTGGTGCGGAAATTGGTGGTGCTTTTGGTGGTGAAAAAGACACTGGAGGTGGACGTGAGGCGGGTTCCGATGCCTGGCAAAATTACATGCGGCGTCAGACTAATACTATTAACTGGGGCGCGGAATTGCCATTGGCGCAGGGCATTGATTTTAAGGTTGGCTCTGCTTAGTCGGTCGCTGCGCGTAAACTATTTGCGAATAGTTCTCAATTATAATACCCTTTCCGGCTGTTAAATGACTGAACTGTTTTCCTTTGTGCAGAGCTGCTTTTAAGATTAACGGCGATGACAAAGTGACTCCTAAAAAGGATGGATTGATGCAACGTATTTTGATGGCTTTGGCCGTAATGTTAAGTACAACTATGGCTGTAGCGGCGGTTAATGAGCGCGAAGTCGTTGAGAATTACGCGAACTTAGCTCATGCCACCTATGAAGATGCATTGATTACTGCGTTAGCGCTGCAAAAAACAACCGACGCCTTGCTGGCTGCGCCGAGCGAAAAAGCGCTTAAAACGGCTCAGCAGACCTGGAAACAGGCGCGTATTCCTTATCAGCAAAGTGAAGTATTCCGTTTTGGTAATGTAGTGGTGGATGACTGGGAAGGTCAGTTGAATGCCTGGCCGTTGGACGAAGGTCTGATTGATTATGTGGCCAGTGATTATAGTTTTGAGCTGGGTAATGAAGGTGCGGAGATGAATATTATTGCCAGCACTGAATTAAATGTTGGCGGTGAAATCATTGATACCTCCGTATTGACGCCGGAACTGTTGGCTAGCCTCAATGAACTGGCCGGTTCGGAAGCCAATGTGGCGACGGGCTATCACGCCATTGAATTTTTATTGTGGGGCCAGGATCTAAACGGCACCAATGCTGGTGCTGGTGAGCGTCCTTATACGGATTATATGGCTGATGAAAACTGCACAGGCGGACATTGTGAGCGTCGCGCTGACTATTTACGTGCGGCAGTGCAGCTGTTGGTTGATGATTTGACCTATATGGAGAATCAGTGGGCTGCGGGGCAGACAAATAATTACCGCGTAGAATTATTGAGCAGCGAGCCGCAGGAAGGCCTGGATATTATGCTGTTTGGCATGGGCAGCCTAGCGTTGGGCGAACTAGCCGGTGAGCGTCTCAAGGTTTCACTGGAAGCTAACTCGCCGGAAGACGAGCACGACTGCTTCAGTGATAACACTCATAATTCACACTTCTATAATGCTCATGGTATCCGCAATGTGTATTTCGGCAGTTATCAACGGATTAATGGCGCGGTGGTAGAAGGTGCATCCTTGTCTGATCTGGTACGAGCCAAAGATACACAAATTGATGAGGCGGCTCGCGCTGCCTTTGATGTAACAACAGCCAGTTTTGAGGTGATGGTGGAAAGTGCCGAGCAGCTGGGAATGAAATATGACCAGATGATTGCTGAAGGCAACGAAGCTGGTCAGAAAATCATCCGTGACGCTATTCACGCGTTGGTCGCTGAAACTCGGGCTATTGAAGGTGTTGCGCGAGTCATTAATGTAAATAACCTGCAACCCGATACCGCGGGCCATGACTTTTAATTGATTTTTCAGCGTGATTAGCGCAGCGCAGGTCGCTAGCGTTTAGGCCTGATGGTTAGTGATATTGCCCGAATCGGCGAATGACGATTCAGGCTAAATTGAGGAGGTTGCCAGCAGGTAACCTCCTTTGTTTTTTTCAGCAGGTATCCTCAATGCGGTTATTTCCGCTTCACATACTACCAACGATTGCATTTTCTCTGTTGTTATCGACATTGATGGCCTGTTCACCTGTCGAACCGTTAGCCGAAAATACAGATACTTCCGATTACATGACCGAGGATCCTGACGCCGCTCTTCAAGTATCCATGCGTCATGTGTTTGCGCAACCCGATCAGGCTATGCCGCTGTTGGAACAGCTGGACTTTGCCGTGGGGCGTAGCTTTTTCCGTAACGCCTGGGTGCAGGCACCTGCCACCACCACGGCTCGTGATGGGCTTGGGCCACTTTATAACGCCAACAGTTGTGGCAGCTGTCATGTGGCAACTGGCCGTGGGTTGGCACCGTTAGAAAATAAACCGTTACAGCATCAAGTGGTCAGGCTTAGCCTTAGCCTGTCGATAGGGCGAGCTGTGGGTAAAGCGGGATTTATTCCAGAACCGAGTTATGGCGGGCAATTGCAGAATCAGGCTGTTCCTGGCGTACGCCCTGAAGGGCAGGCCTTTATTCGCTATAGCGAAGTGGTACGTACCTTAGCCGATGGCGAAACAGTTAAGTTAAGAAAACCTCAATTGAGGTTGCTCCGGTTAGGTTATGGCGAAATGGTATCGGAGCTTGATACATCAGTACGCAGTGCGGCGGTGTTAACGGGCATGGGGTTGCTTGAAGCAGTGCCGGAACAATTGCTGTTGCAATGGGAAGATGCCGATGATGCTGACGGCGATGGTATTTCTGGGCGAGAAAACCGAGTTTGGGATATTGTAACGCAGCAGAAGAAGATGGGGCGTTTTGGCTGGAAAGCAGAGCAACCCAGTGTTCTGCAGCAAAGCGCCGCAGCATTTCATGCTGATATGGGCATTAGCTCTGAACTGGTGACACGTCAGAATTGTACTCTTACAGAGGTTCGTTGCCAGAATACTGAAAATGGTGGCACGCCTGAAATCCCTGATAAATTACTTGAACGTGTGACTTTGTATGTGGCGAATTTGGCGGTGCCTAATTCGCAAGCCGTTAAAAACGACGCGTATATCCAGGGTGAAATGTTATTTGCAGCAGCGGGTTGTCAAAGCTGTCACCGGCCTGTTTTGAAAACTGCGGAGTCACATTACCCGTGGTTATCCAACCGAACAATCTACCCCTATACGGATTTGTTATTGCACGATATGGGCGATGAGTTGGCTGATGATCGTCCGGTATTTTCTGCCAGTGGACGAGAGTGGCGAACGGCACCCTTGTGGGGCATTGGTCTGGCCAAAAAAGTTGCGCCACAAGTTGGTTTTCTTCATGATGGCCGCGCTCGTAGCGTACTGGAAGCTATTCTTTGGCATGGTGGTGAAGCGCAGCATAGCCGAGAAAAAGTTGAACAAATGACACGAAATCAGCGGCACGATTTACTGAGTTATATTGAGAATCTGTGAACGGAAAACTAACAATGAATAATGCTAAATTAATCCGTCAGCGTTTGAACCGAAGAAGTATCGGTTGCCGATGGTTATCGTTAATGATTGTCAGCCTGTTTTTAGTGGCTTGCAGCGATGAGTCAGCGGAACAAAAGCTATTAGCTCATGCCGCCCACGACATCATCACGCCCTGGTATGTTGAATTGGATGCCCAGGCTAGCACGCTAGTTGTAGAGGCTGCCGCGTTTTGTCAGGCAAGCCAGGAAAAGGCCACCTTACAACCGCAATTACAGCAACAATGGCGCGATACCATGACCGCCTGGGCGCGAGTACAACCCATCGGTTTTGGGCCGATTGAAGACGGTAATCTGCAATGGAAGTTACAATTCTGGCCAGATCGTAAGGATTTAACACGCAAGAAAATTGAAGCTTTAATAGCCAGTGATGAGGTGCTATCTGCTGAGCGAATTGCTTCCGCCAGTATTTCGGTACAGGGTTTGGCTGCACTGGAATATTTATTGTTTGATGAGCGTGGTGGTACTTTAAAACGCTATACCAATGATCCACAGGCGCAGCGCCGCTGTCAGATGCTGCAGGCGATTACAACACGCGTCCAACAGGTTACTTATCAGTTGGTGTCACAATGGCGCGGCGACGTTAATCAGCATGGTTTTGCCGATCAGCTCTCGCAGCCTGGTGAAGATAATGCGCAATATCCTGATAATAATGCGGCATTAGGTGAGTTACTTAATACACTGGTTGTCGGCACGGAGATGGTTAAGCGTAATAAATTGGGTATTCCTCTTGCCAGTAATAAGCCTGATGGACGAACCAAACCTTATCGCCTGGAGTCGTGGCGTAGTGAGCATTCATTGCCACTAATGCAAGCAAGTGTGGCGTCACTGGAGCAGCTCTATCGAGGCAATAATGGCTATGGTTTGATTGATTACCTTACTGAAGAGCGGAAGGTGGATGCGACGTTGTTACAGAGCATCGACACAACCTTTATCGATGTGAATAAGCAGTTTGCCGTATTGAAAGGGCCGCTATTTACGCAGCTTAAAAAATCGCGTGCTAAAGAATCAAAGCAATATCTAGCACTGTTTGCTTTATATAAGGATCTGGAGAAACTGCAGTCTGACTTGAATCAATTACCTGAAAGCCTTGGTATTCAACTTGGCTTTAATAGTAACGACGGCGATTAACGTGCAACGCCGAAAGTTTTTGCAGCTGGCACTGGCTGGCGGTACGTTAAGCACGTTGCCACTGGTAGGCTGCGGTCGTCAGCAGCAGCCGTTATTGCTATCTGCCTCGGATGATAAGAATCAACATACCTTGAGTGCTTGGCAACTGGGCGAAGGGCAGAAGTTTCGAATCCCTGTTGAACAGCGTGCTCATGCACCGATAATACGGCCAGGCACTGACGACGCAATTTTTGTGGCGCGTCGACCGGGTAATGCTATTTATATAGTTGATGTATCAGCAGGTAGACTTAAGCAGCAAATAAGCGCCGCTTCTGATCGGCACTTTTATGGCCATGCGGTATTTTCTGTTGATGGGCGCTGGTTGTTTGTGCCGGAAAATATTTATGCTGAACAGGGCCGAGGTGTTATCGGCGTTTACGATGCAACGGCCAATTATCAGCGCGTAGACGCGTTTGATCTGGGAGGTATTGGGCCACACCAGTTGGCGATGATGCCGGATGGGTTTACGTTAGCCATCGCTCTTGGCGGGTTGCAAACCCATCCTGATCAGGGTCGTAAAAAGCTCAATTTAGAGTCTATGCAGTCGGCGTTAGTATATTTGGATAGCCGTGACGGCAACATTAAAGATCGACTTGAATCACCGCGGCGACACTTGAGTTTACGTCATTTGGATGTCGCAACAAACGGCAGTGTGGTGGTGGGCGCACAGTTCAATACCGATGGTGGTGAAGACTATAGCGGGCCGATGGTGTTTTCTCATCGAGCCGGACAGCCACTTCAAGCTATGCAAGCTGATACTGGCACATGGTTGGCCCAGCATCATTATATTGCCAGCGTGGCGATGAACCATTCGGGGTCACGAGCGTTGACGACTTCGCCACGAGGTAGTGTGGTCAATCTTTGGGATGTCTCACAGCAGCGGTTATTAAATCAATTTAGAGTGAAAGATGTCGCTGGGGCTGCCTATGTATCTGCAGCTGATGGTTTTGTAGTGAGCAATGGCCTGGGGCAGTTATTTAGCGTTGCGGATTCTCTGGAATTAATCGCACAGGCTAATGCGACACGCTGGGATAACCACTTAACGTTACACGTATAATCAATAGGTTTTTTCGGGAGCAATTCAGGTGTCACTAACTCGACGAGCATTTTTACAGGCCAGTTGCTTAGGCTTAACGGCCTGCAGTGTGCCTAAGTTTACATTGAGCGAATCGGATGGCGATGCTGATTTTGAGTTGATAGCCGAACCGACGTCGATTGAGTTGCTTCCCGGTAAACAAACCGCAGCTCTGACCTTTAATGGGGATTTCCCCGCGCCGGTCATTCGCGCTCAACAGGGCAAGCGCATCCGTATTCGTTTTATTAATCGTCTTAACGAACCGACTACGATTCATTGGCATGGTATACGGATCGAAAACTCCATGGATGGCGTGCCGTTTCTAACGCAACCGCCCATTCCGGCAGGTGCTAGTTTTCTTTATGATTTTATTTGTCCGGATGCAGGTACCTTTTGGTATCACCCGCACGTTAATAGTCTTACTCAATTGGGTAAAGGTTTAACCGGTGCCTTTATTGTTGAGGAAGCCGAACCTGTTGCTTTTGACCATGAGGCGGTGGTGCAGCTACGTGATTGGCGATTGGATAAAGAGGGTGGTTGGTTGTCCCTCTCAGACCCGAGGCAAGCTGCGAGAGCGGGCACATTAGGCACTGTTAAAACTATCAACGGTTTGATCAAACCGATATTGGATATTCCTGCCGGCGGCACGGTACGATCGCGTTTTCTAAACCTTGATAATACCCGTGTCTATCACCTATCGTTTAAGGATTATCCTGCACAGGTATTAGCGCATGACGGTAACGCGATAGCCGAACCTTATACGCTTGATTCTCGTGACACGGGGGCGGGCATGCGTCTGGATGTGGGTTTTATTGCGCCTTCTCAAGTGGGGCAAGAGGTCATTGTCTATGATAAAAAAGGCCGTGGATATTTCGAGATTTTCCGGTTCCGTACCGTGGCCAGTAATCAGCCTTTACGCACTGAAGTGCCGTCATTACCGGTTAACCCTATTCCAGAGCCGGATTTGAAAAATGCTGAGCATCTGAAATTAGTATTCGAATGGGCTGGCGCATTATCGCCTGTGAATGCTGATGGTAGCGTTAACCATAGCTTCTGGACTATTAATCGTCGCGCCTGGGAAGGTATGAGCAAGGAGGCTATTCCCGCGCCGCTGGCCAGACTGAAGCTGAATCACAGTTATGTGGTGGAACTGCACAACGCTACGCCGCATCATCATCCTATTCATATGCATGGCATTACCTTTACAGTCTTGTCATCCAATAAACGTAAAATTACGCCTTACCATACGGATACCGTTTTATTGGCGCGTAATGAGAAAGTGAAAGTTGCTTTTGTCGCTGATAACCCTGGACGCTGGATGTTTCATTGTCACGTAGTAGAGCATATGAAGACCGGCTTGATGGGTTATATATCTATCAACTAGTTGTGCGATCAAGTGCTTTGTAACAAGAGCATGAATCAACTATTGCCCTTCAGCAAACGGGCGACTAATATGGACGGCCACAACGCATGCTGGAGTTAAAAATATGTTTTTATTGGCAATACTTGGGGCCTCTGCACTGGCCGGATTTTTCTGTCTGCACAAAGTGCAGGACTATATTCGTGGCGGCCAGAAGTTCTCTGTGCTTGATCCAGAAAGAAAGCAAATGGTGGTTTTTGTTTTGGTAGGTGAATGGCCTGCATTGTTTTTAGGTCTGTATTGCCTTCAGCAAGTGATGAATATTGCGATGCGTTAAAAGACGGTAAATTTACCGCAGCAGACAAATAAAAAGGCCCGCTAACATTAAGCTAGCGGGCCTTTTTATTTGTCTCGTAAGTACGTTAGCGGCGCATTATTCCAATGCGGCCGCCAGCTTTTTGGCTGCGGGCTCTTCTTCAAAACCCTGATAATCTCTCAACAGACGGCTGATCTCTTTTTTTGCCTTGTCCTTATCACCCATATCGGCCAGCGCTTTAGCCAGATGATACCGTATGTCCGGATTGGCTGGACTTAGGGACGTTGCCTTTTGAATGAGCTTCAGAGCTTTTGATTTGTCACCTTGGTGTAGCATGATCCAGCCATAGGTATCGATAACAGCGGCGCTATCGGACGCTAATTGGTAAGCTTTTTCAGCGGTGCTGAGTGCTTTACTCGATCTTTCCAGCCAATAAAGCCAGGCCAGATTGTTGAAGGTGATCACATTTTCCTCTATTGCTGCAATTTTTTCATAATGCTTGATCGCCTGGGCGTTGCTGCCAATTTGTTGGTAGTGTGAGGCTAAGACAAGGCGACTTTTATGATCTGTTGGTGCGCTCAGTAAATATGCTTCTAATGTATCGGCGGCTTGCTGTTGATTTCCCTCTTGAGCATAAATCCGACTCAGCGTGTTAGCCAGGTAAGGCGTTTGTTTCATGCTAAAGGCTTTTGCATAGGCTTCGATGGCCTTGCCGGTTTGTTGCTGGGCTGCAAACCAGTCACCTTGCAGGCGATCTGTCATGAAGTGATCAGGTACGTTGCTGGAAAACTTATCGATGGCTTGCTGGGCCTCATCGTAGCGTTGTTCTGCGATGAGAATGCCAGCAAGAGCCGTTTGCGCTCCGAGATGTTGTGGCTGTAGGGCAAGTACTTCATCAAGATGTTTTAACGCCTGTGCATAATCTTTACTGTTGCTGTATAGCTGAGCCAGCTGCAGTCGGCTGTTGATGTTTTTGGGGTTGCTTGATACCACGTCCTGTAGATAGGAGCTGGCTTTATCATTTTCTCCTTTCGCTAAAGCAACGCGTGCCATTAATAACAGGCTGTGAACGCTTTTGTCCTGGCTAGTGAAATAGCGTGAAGCTTCACTACTAGCCTTTTTTAAATCACCAACGGTTAGATAATAATTGGTGAGCAGGTTAACGGGTAAAATCATTGCGCTGTTTCTATCACGGGCCTTTTTCAGCCATTTAATCATCTCATTGGTGTCACCCTTTATTTGGGATGATTGGGCCATCAACAATAAGCTTTGTGGGTGGTTTTTATCGATTTCAAGTGCGCTATTCAAACGTGCGCGAGCAGCCGAAATTTGGTGTGATTTCATATCTAGTTTGGCTAAGGCCAATAGCGCAGGAATGAATTTTTTATCTATGTTTAACGCCTCTTCGTAGGCTGCTCTAGCCGCGACGGTATCTTGTTGATTTTCGTGAGTCATGCCCTTGAGGTTAAGGAAGGCTGCATTATCAGGGTATTGTTGGCGGGCGTTTTTAATGGCCGCAAAAGCTTTGTCGAGTTGCTGTTGGTTGAGGTAGGAAAGTATCAGCATGACACTGGTTTGTTCGGTGGCGTCGGGTAGCGCTATGGCGTTTTCCAGTTCGACAATCGCCTTGTTAACGTCACCACTGGCAATCTGACCTATCGCAAGTTGAGTACGAGTGTTTTGAATGTCAGGGTTTATCTCTAATGCTCGATTGAGTGTTTCTGTTCCCTGCGTGTAGTCGCCAGACTGTAAATATGCGCGGCCTAGTAGATTGATCAGCTGCGCATCGTTACTGATGCCTTTGCTGTCATAGGCAGCTAATAGTTCAACGGCACGGTCTGAGTCTTTGAGTTGAAGGTAAATAGCCCCTAGCAGACGAGTGGCAATTAGATGGTCAGGTTGCGCTGCGACGAATTTTTCCAGATAAAATTGCGCTTGCTCGAAGTTTTGCTGAGCGTAATGAGTGGCACCCAAAATAAAATGACTCATCAAATGATCAGGCATTGAACGTAGGGCTTTTTCACCTGAGGTTTGCGCTGCAGCGTATTGCTGATCATTTAACTGCAGGCGCGCAAGAGTGAAATACGCCAAGCCATTATTGGGGTTTTGTTTAAGCAGTAATTCGGCTTCGCTGCGAGCTTTTTTAAGTTGATTGGTGCGGATATAAAGTTCACTACGCATCATGCGGGCATTTTGTAGGCGGTTATCAACCTCCAGCGCGCGATCCAGCGGTTCAATGGCCTCTTGAAACTGTTGTTGTGACGATAAGAGTTGGCTTTTAGATAACAGGGCGTTCAGGTTATTTGGATCAATGGACAGCGCTTCTTCTAGTAAAGGCAGGGCGACATCGTTTTGTTGTTCCAACATTGCCACTCGCGCAAGCCCAATTTTTGCATAGGCATTTTTATCTGTTGAGAGAGCCTGTTGAAAGGAATCCTTGGCATCAATGATTTGGTTTTTGCTCAGTTGGGCATGGCCGATAATCGCCAATAGCTCCGCTTGCTCAGCGTTAGCGAGTTGCGGCAGCTTATCTAGCGAGGCAATAACGTCATCCGTTTTACCGCTCAGTAAATAACCTCGGTTGAGCGGTACCAGCCACTCTGACTCTGGTGCCCCGAGCTGTTTTGCCGACTCCAGTTCTTTGATGGCCGCTAGAATATTTCGTTGTTTTAAATAACTACGCCCTAGTAATAATCGAGCAGCGGCATTTTCAGGCTCCGCTTGCAGGATATTCTTTAATTCAATAATAGCTGTAGGGTAAGAGGCCTTGTCGAAGGATTGTTGCGCCTGATCCAGAGTATCGGCAAAAATCGCTGCTGAAAACGTCAGACTGGCGCTGATAAGCAGAGATTTAAAACAAGTAATTTTTTTGAAGTCTGTGCTGCGTGGCATGTAGGATTCCTTTCGGGAAGAAGCAACAAATAACAATGAGTTCATCTTAGGACAGTCAGCGTAAAAGATCATTGCATTTTATTATTGAAATAGAGGGAGGTAGTGGGGTTATCCTTGGGGGTTTGTTTTTATGCTGCTCGACGTTATAAAAGGGCTGCGTCGGATACTCTAATTAGTTGCGTTGTTCTATTGCTGGACTACTTTAGTCGCGTAACCCGTATTAAGGCTTGCGAATGGTCAATATCACGTCACCCAGTCTAAATCCGAATTTGCTAATACGGGTTTTGTTAATGATGACATTGTCGGATACCTGAAACAGCCAGTCATCCATGGTGAGCGTTATGGTGCGCCCTCCCATTGATAGTTGCAGGGGGTAGCGCATGTGAATCGCATTGCCGCTAAAGCGCATTTCGGCCATGCCCTCAACGTCTTCTGCGGTACCGAGCCAAGTGCCATCCTCACGGCGGTTAAATTTCCAGTGCCGCTGTTGTCGTTCACCGTCATTCCAATAAAAGGTTTCCTTTAGGCTGCCGTTGCTTTTGTGCCATGTGGCCTCAATGTCAGCGGTAAAGTAACGCTGCAACTCTCCGCTGCGAGAAAGCACTATTCCCTCAGCGGAGAGTGATCCGTTGAAGAATTTCTGAGGGTCAAATTGTGGCTGGTTGGCTGCATAGTCTTCAACGCTGACGTGCCCGCAACCTGCCAGGCTTAAAGTGATGGCTACGGCTAATAGTAGTTTTTTCATATACCTCTCCTTGTAGACATCAAACGCCTGCTTGGGATACTTGGATCTTTAGAGGACCAAATATCTGTTAACAGCGTACTTACAGCTATGAATGTTTTTGTTTTGGATCTCGTAAGCGGAAGAATTGTAAAGCGTTTTTCAGGTGGATGGAGTGAGCTGAAAGCCGCCCGAGCCATGGGCAAGCTTTCTGGTGGCGAAAAGGGGTTTTTGTTGCTCACTCGGTTATGAGCTCCACGGGGAGGTGTATGCGGAACGCCGAACAAAAACTGAACTTGGAGGGGGAAAGTAAATCATTGGAGCCCAATTAAGTTCGGCAGTTGCGCTTACCTAAAACATAAGTTTGCCCATCTGGCGAGGCCATAAGTCACGGAGCTTAAATAATCCCCACCGACGATAGGCGTATTAGGAAGTACTGATTTCACCGTATTTTGTACAAAGGGAGAGCGTGCAGAACCGCCTGTTATATATACCACGTCTGGTTTTACGGCTCCTTGCGTCAATATTTCTTCAATCAAACTTTTTATTTGGCGCATTGGCCCGGCAATAGCGTGTTCCATTTGCTCAGCGAACATAGGTATATCAATCGTTTCTGATGGTAATTCGATATTCGCTGTATGATGTGATTTATCTGATAATGCGATTTTTGCTTTTTCAGACTCACCAACAACCAGGTGCCCTAATGCTTTTTGATGCACCTGAATAAGCCTCTCTAATTTATCTGGTTGCTTGGCTTCGATACGTAATTTTCTTAGCGCTTCCAGGTTTTCATATGAATAAAATTTTCTCTGTGCAATAACATCATTAGTGGAAACCGCGTTCAAAAATGCCATTGATGGCATAGGTAAACCTGATTTTTGTTCTGTGTTTTTACCAAACTCAGGCATGAATCGCTGAAATGCTATTGAGATATCTAAATTGTTGCCGCCCACTGACTTGCCAGCATGAGCTAAGAGGGTTTCCGAACGGTCCTTCTTTGCCAGCCACTTTGGTCCCATGCGAATCAACGAGCAATCGGAGGTTCCACCCCCGATATCGACAACGAGAACATTTTTTTCTGACGTTAAAGTGGATTCAAAATCTAAACCTGCCGCAACAGGCTCAAATTGAAATTCAATATGCTTAAACCCTGCCCGAGACGCAGCTCTACGCAATATTCCCTCAGCCTGAATATTCGATTTTTCCCCGCCTAGGGTATTAAAATTAATAGGCCGGCCGATAACTGTTTCAGTGATTTGTCTATCTAAGGATGCTTCCGCCTTTGTTTTGATATTAGCCATCATCGCACAGACGATATCTTCAAACATTGCCAGTTGAGGCTCATGCAGTTGCAGTGTGCCCAAGAATGACTTCGGCGATTTTACGTAATAGACATTTTCGGGGTCTTCCAGATATAAATCTAAAGCCTGTTTACCAAAGAGCACGTCATCTATTTTTACCTGCAAATCCTCTGCTCGGTTCTCAGCGATTGCCCGCCTGAGCGCACCTTCACCGACGCTGTTCATAGGTGAAATATTAAGGCAACTAAAAAGATACTCGGGTACCGTTTGGCGAGTCGGCGCGCACAATGCGGATAGGATAGATGATTCGTTATCCGACAAAGGAATAGCTTGAACATTACCGTTAACAACATGTGCAACCGAACAATTAGATGTTCCAAAATCAAAGCCAATAGCCATTACTTACCCTTACTTTTTTATCTTTATTCAAAAATTCAAATCTAAATTATTTGGATGTATTTATTTAAATTACTCACACAACGAAATAGCCGAGCGCAATCAGTGAGTCACATTTACACCTTTTTTAGCCCGTTAACGAGGTGGAAATCGTCGTCCTTGCTCAGAACATCTTTGGCACTATTAGTCTAAAAGTTAGCCTCTGGCCAGCGCTAAAATATCGGGAATAGACAGTGATTCAGTATATTGACTCAGCTCAGCCTCTTGTCGCTCGATAGCAATCACAGACATACGATCAGCTAACTCATTACCTTCAATGCCCGCATGGCCTTTTACATGCTGCACTTGAACTTTGGCAGCGATCTCTAAATAAAGAGTGTGTGCAGGTTTGATGATGTCTAGGTTCTTAATCTCGCCACTTTTCTTTTTCCAGCCCTTAGCCTTCCATCCCGATGCCCATGTTGTAACGCAGTCAATGGAGTATTTAGAGTCACAGTGAACCGTGACGCTTTGGCCATCTTCTGCGGCTGCTTTGGCAAATATGAGTGAATGGTAAAGCCCCAGTAGCTCGGCAGTATTGTTGGTTCCAGATCGGTTGTGTAGACCATACCAAAGCTGATCCAGTTGCTGTTTTTTGTAGATAGCGATGCCAGTACCTGACTGTCCAGGGTTTGGGTTACATGCCCCATCACAGAAAATATCTACATCGGAAGTAGATGTTCCGTTGGTGGCGTTAGGGGATTCTGCTGGTTTGCGTTGAAGAGCAGGTTTTGAGGGTGCAACTGTACCGTTAGCGAATGCTTCTTCGGCAAGCGGTCTTGTTGAAAATGATTTAAATCCCGCTTTGGGATAACCCTTCACTTGTTTCTCTGCTTCAGCCCAAGTGGTGTAAATGCCGGGTTTATGGCCGGCCCAAACTGCGTAAAACTTCTTTGGTGGCATTGTTATCTCCTGTTGGGGGCTTGTATAAAGCTATTGTGATTTAAAAGCAAAAAAATAATGGGAAACCAGGCCGCGCGCCGAAGGATGTGGGCGTAGCAATGTCGCCTAGAGGGGCTGCCTTTAGGGCTCTTTTGACAGGGTGACGGCAAGACACGCCGCCGCACTTTTTTCGGCTTCCTGAAGGGCTCTGGTAGAGAGGTGAGCATCTGCTGCGTCACCGTGGGGTCGGAATGGCCGAGAAGCTAAAAACCTGAAAAACTAAAACTTGGCTGGGGGTGTTAGTTGCAGCAACTAAGATTGCTTTGAGTGGTTTGTGTTTCACGAAGTAACTGGAAGATCGGGTGAGATTTACATGTCAGACTGTCTGCTTTCGACTCATGCGGACAGCTAGGTTATTTAACATCAGGAAGATAGCGCTACAACACTTTTGGCACATTCATATATGGTGGCTAGAACTGGCACGACGGCAACGTCGGGGGTTCTCAAATCGCTCTTCAATTTATTCAGGTCTGCCAACTAACCTCAGGCTTCCACCCATCCACCCACGCAGGAATATCACCTGCAGGCATCGGCCTTGCAATGCCATATCCTTGTGCTAATTCACAGCCCAGTTGCAATAGAGCAGTGCCATGCTCAATCGTTTCAACGCCTTCAGCAATTACATCACGTTTGAATGATTTAGCTAAGGCTATAACGCCTTCAATAATGGCCAAATCATCAGGGTCAATCAACATGTCACGTACAAAGCTTTGGTCTATCTTAATCAGGCTGGCTGGCAAATGTCTAAGGTATGTAAGTGATGAATAGCCTGTACCAAAATCATCTATGGAAAAGTTTACGCCGAGCGCTATACAGGCATTCATGATTGTTGACACATGTTGCAGGTCACCTAAGGCGCTTGTTTCCAGTATTTCTAATTCTAAATGGCGTGGGTTTACTTCAGGGTGCGCTGCTAATAACTCGGCTAAGCGAATTGAGAAGTTATCTTGTTGTAGTTGATAGGCGCTAATATTGACGCTGATGGGTAGATGTATCCCCATGCTTTGCCATTGGTTGATTTGTATTAGAGCAGTATCGACAACCCACTCACCTACGTCCAGACTAATGGCATGGTCTTCAATTACGGGTAAAAAGGCTGCGGGAGACAGCAGACCGAGATTCGGGTGTTGCCAACGGATTAAGGCTTCTACTCCAATGACGTTGCCAGTGTGCATATTCACCTTGGGTTGATAGTGCAGCACAAATTCTCGGCGCTCTAAAGCTGAACGAATGTCACCTATACTTTTGCGCTGAATTTTGACGGCTTCATCTTGTACCGTATCAAACAAGTGATAACGGTTCTTACCTGCCTGCTTAGCCACATACATGGCTTGGTCTGCGTGTCGCATGAGCTGATCTGTATCTACATTATCTTGTGGGTAGATGGCTACCCCAATACTCGCTGACACTTGCATTACAGCGTTATCCACGGTAACCGGGGTGGCAGCGGCCTGAAGGAGTCGCTCTAATACAGGCTGGCAATCTTCAGCTTTAGCTAAACCTGCCAATACAGCGATAAACTCATCTCCACCAATACGGGCTAAGGTATCACCTTCACGTAATGCCTCTTTCATGCGGCGTGACAACGTAATGAGTAGCTCATCTCCCACATTATGGCCATGGGTATCATTCACGTCTTTAAAGCCATCTAAATCCAGAAATGCGACGGCTAATGACTGATGATGACGTTGGCACTGCACCATGGCTTGGCTTAAGCGGTCAGAGAGCAATACACGGTTAGGCAGATTGGTTAATACATCGTAGTGTGCAATATGCTCTAGCTGCCCCTGATGTTCTTTCATTTGTGTAATGTCAGTGAATAATGCAACGTAGTTCTGCGCTTGACCCGCAGCATCTTGCACCGTACTGATAGTGAGGAGTTGAGCGCAGATTTCGCCGCTCTTACGTCGATTCCATACTTCGCCTTTCCAGTGCTCTTTTTCTAGTAGAGATTCCCACATTTCGGCATAAAACTCAGGCGATTGCCCGCCTGATTGGAGCATGCGTGGGTTCTGGCCAATGACATCTTCGCGGGAATAGCCGGTGATGTTGGTGAAAGTGTCGTTGACTTCGACAATGTTGCCAGACGCATCGGTAATCATGATGCCTTCCCGGGCGTGAGAGAATACGGTGGCGGCCAGCTTTAGTTTTTCTTCGGATTGTTTACGCTCGGTTAAATCAACATCGATGCAGAACATTTCAGGTGACTGTCCCGGTACATGGACATAGGCATGGCTGGAAAATACATTAATATATGACCCATCCTTAGTCATTAAAGTGAGCTCACCAGAGGGAATAGGATGTTGAGATTCAAGCATCTGCTGCATCGCATCTCGCACACCGGGTCGCATCGCTGGCGGGATAATCAAATCATACAAACTCTGGCCTATTGCTTCATCAGCACTGTATCCATATAGATTCTCGGAAGCTTTATTCCAGTAGCGTGTCTTACCCTCGTAGTCGTAGCCTTGTACGGCAACTGAAGGGATAGACTGAAGCAATTGATGAAACCGCAGCTCATTGTTCTTTAATGCTAAATGACTCTGAGCTTGCTCAATAGCAATACTTGCTAAGTAGGCTGTCTGCTCAATTAAGCTAAGATTAGCGACTGTTGGCTGATACTTATCGTGATGATAAATGGCGAAGGTGCCAAGTACTTTACCTTCTATCGAGCGTATTGGTTCCGACCAACAGGCGCCCAATGCTGCTTTATTTGCCAGCTCTTTATAGGACGTCCAGTAAGGATGGATCTGAATATCATCAACAATGACGCGTTCATTAGTAAAAGCGGCTGTTCCGCAGGAGCCAACCCCCATACCAATCTCAACGCCATTAATCGCCGTGTTATAAAAATCAGGTAGGCTGGGTGCTGCGCCACTCAATAAATGTTTGCCGGCATCGTCTAGTAATAAAATGCTACATAGCATAGCCGGGTTTTCTTGTTCAACACCACGCACAATGGCTTCTAGAATTACAGGTAATAGCTCGTCACTCGTAAGGAGTTCTAATACATGAGCGCGGGATTTTTCACGTAGTTCAGCGAGTTTTCGCTCGGTAATATCTTGATGTGTTCCGCAAAGCCGAAGAGGTTCGTGAGTGCTTTCATCGTACTCAACAACAGAGCCAGAGCCTTGAATCCATATCCACCTGCCGTCAGCATGCTTCATCCTGAATTCAGTTACATAATTTTTCCCAGACTGAATATGAGTTTGAACATTTTTTTTCACAAACTCTTCGTCAGCCGGATGAATACGGTCCTCCCAGTCACGAGTATGATTTGTAATATCTTGTCGTGATAGACCAAGCATTGACAACCATTCATCATTAACAATATGCACACCAGTTTGATAATGCCAGTCCCAATAACCCAGCTTCGCTCCATTAATTATATTCAGAAGTAGATTTTGAGATTGGCGAACATTTTCTTCGCTCAATTTTAGTGCGTCTATATTTTTGATTTGCCTAGTGTTGTAGCGTAGTAATAAGCCACCTATGACGATCCCCAATATAAAAATAAGGATGATTAATAATCGTTGTGTAAATTTAAACGCTTGTAAGTCTTCTGCTATTGCCTTGTGTAAGGCGTTCTCAACATTATCAGCAGAAAGATTGAATTGTAAAAAGGCGAGATCAAATTGTTGGTCGAGATCAGAGCCAGCACCTGATGTTGATTGTGCATTCCACCGTTGTTGAGCAATTTGGCGGAAGTTATGAAGACCGGTTATTGTTTCTTCAACTTGGAGTCGTAAATTGGGGTCGTTTAGGGCTAGGAAGGTGCCTTTCTCATTCTTGCCTCCATCAAGCATTGCATGTGCATACCATTCTGATTGGTCAAGATGAGCCCATATCACCTCGATATCAACAGTTCGGTCACCACTAACAACCTCTTCAAACCATAAATGTGCTGTGGTCGCTTCAAGCTTAATCGCCATAGCTGCATCAACTAAAGGAGAGTGGCGTTCTGCTATATCGCGTCCGGTGAGGAATGAGTAGTAAACGACAGCCATGATGAGCAACGTTACTGATATAGAAAAAAAGAGTACTTTTCGAGAGCCGGCTTCCATCAGATGCATCCATGCTTAATACAAAGAACCAAATTTTTTTGGTTAAGGGGAAATACTTTTTTTATTTCAACCTTAAAGCCACACATCTCTTCACCATAGGTGGAGCCGAGCATAATTATATAAGTGACCTTATTAGTAATAGCAGAAATTCAGCTAATATCACTTCGATTGAAGTGAATACTTCAATCGATAACTCGTCAAAAGTATGAGAAAACAAGTGCTACAACGGCTAACCGTTATCTTGTGGTTGTGAGGGGAGAGCTACTTTTAAGAGGGCAATGGCGTTGAGATGGTGAGTTCAGTCACCTGCTTTCCGACGCCACAAAGAAAAGGAAATCTAGTAGGAGCAGCACGAATGAGTATTCTAGCTAATAGTGCAGCTATCAATTGCAACAGGGTTAAGACAGGCTAATGTGACGTTACTAGAGTGCGTGGAGGTTAATCTGGTCGAAGCCTATGTTCATCTCAAGCCTTAACGCCACTACTTCAATTACAGGGGATTTATCATGGATGAAAAGCAGGAAAGCGCTGGGTTGGATGGTTTCACCCGAAACTATCTCTATATTTTGGTGGGACTGGTACTAGTTGGCTTTGTCTTGTGGCTGAGCAGTTTGGACTTTCGGGTGAGCGAGGTAAATGAGCTGCTTGAAGCTGACGCCGAACTGACAGCCTACCCTTACCCATTTCGCGTAGTATCCCTGGAAAATGGCGTGGCACAAGTGAGCAGTCCTCGTTCTGCAAAGTTGTCGGCCGTTCAGTCGCTTCGTGTTATGTATCCGGCGTTGCAGAAACGCAGTGCAGTGTCCGATGAAATGATGGCGGCACAAGAAGAGCTGGCCCGGGTGCAGTCATATGCGGGTAAATTAGTGAAAAGCCAAGAGGATGTTAGCGCTGTACGCTGGGTTCTGGATCAGCGATGGCTTGCAAATCACGGTGTGCGCGTAGACTAGTCGCTTCAGGAAAAAGGTGTTGTTCTAACTCCTGAATGGCTGTTTTTGGCACAAAGCAGCCTGTGGGCTTTATCGAAAGCTGTGTTCAAATGGGGCTGATTGGAGTGGGGCAGAAGCCAACCGAACTTCTTGGGTTCGGAAGCACGTTTCAGCTGCTCATTCGATTATGCGTTACATGGGAAGGGGTATGCAGAACGCCGAACAAAAATCGAACCTGCGTGGGACAAAGCAAATCATTAGCGCCCAATTAAGTTCGATAGTTACTCTCACCTAAAACATAAGTTCGCCCATCTGGCCAGGCATACGACACAGAGCTTAAATAATTCCCACCTACGACAGGCGTGTTAGGAAGTACTGATTCCACCGTATTTTGTACAATGGGGGCGCGTGCAGAACCGGCTGTTATGTATACTACGCCTGGTTCCACGGCTGCCTATATGAAATATTACAACCTGGATTAACCTCACTCATTCAATGATAATTTGTCGCCGATTCAGTATGAGCAATTAGCTAATTAAAGTGTCCGGAATTGTTGGCCAGAACAGTGCTATGTTGAGGTTTTTTTGTGGTCGGCGCGGTGGTTTTTTGTTTAAATCATAATTTGGCGAAATAGAAAGATAGGGCGCATGTGAAGCATGTGTTTAAGTAAATTTAATTCTCAGACTGAGATTAGCGGTTTAAAGTTTAGTATATGAATAGTTCATGGAAATCCTCTGCAAAAATATCATTAATCTACATATGTGTAGGTGCTATATGGATACTGGCTTCTGATAACGCTCTTACATACTTCTTTAATAGTGAAGAGGAAATAAGCCAGCTACAAACAATAAAGGGTTGGTTTTATATCCTTACTACTGGTGTTCTCCTCTTTTTTCTTGTTCAGCGCCAGCTGAAGAGAATAAGTAAAAGTGAAAAAATCTGGGCATTTGCTATCGAGGGTTCAGGTGACGGTGTTTGGGACTGGGATATACAAACCGACAAAGCCATCTATTCCAAACGCTGGAAAGAGATGCTTGGCTATGCTGAAGATGAAATCACTCCTATCAATCAGGAATGGGTTGACCGTATTCACCCTGAAGACAAGGAGGTTGTCAGTGGAACCATGCAAGCCTATCTGGAAGGAAGCCTGCCAATATATGTAGCCACCTATAGGCTGCGATGTAAGGATGATAGTTACAAATGGATACTTGGGCGTGGCATGGCAGTAAGCCGCGATGGTCATAACAAGCCACTACGTATGGTGGGCACACATACAGACATTACCGACTTCAAGAAATCAGAAGAAAAACTCAAACTCGCTGCCAGTGTATTCACTCATGCCCGTGAAGGCATCACTATCACCGATGATACAGCGACCATTATCGATATTAACGACACCTTCACTCGTATAACGGGTTTTAGTCGTGAAGAGGCTATTGGTCAGAATTCACGTTTCCTTCAATCGGGTAGACAAGCATCCGATTTTTATGTCGGCATGTGGCAAGCACTAAAGGAAGAAGGCTATTGGTCTGGCGAAGTATGGAATCGTCGTAAAAATGGCGAAGTGTATGCTGAAATGAAAACTATCAGTGCAGTAAGTAATGAACACGGTATCACTACCCATTATGTCGCCTTAGGTAACGACATCACCCCGATGAAAGAATATCAAGAGGAACTAGAGCGTATTGCCAATTACGACATACTTACTAATTTACCCAACCGTTCATTACTTGCTGACCGATTATCTCAATCCATGTTGCAGTGCCACCGTCACGAGCAATCACTCGCTGTCGTATTTTTAGATTTAGATAATTTTAAACACGTCAATGATGTCTATGGTCATGATGAGGGTGATGAACTGCTGATTGCACTCTCAGTCCGCATGAAAGAGGCGTTACGTGAAGGCGATACCTTAGCCCGTTTTGGTGGTGATGAATTTGTGGCTGTATTAGTGGATTTAGATAAAGTTGAAGATTGCGAGCCGATATTAGAGAGGTTGTTACTGGCAGCGTCTGAACCTGTCATCGTCGGTGACGTGGTATTAAATGTATCAGCTAGTATTGGCGTTACCCTCTATCCCCAAGATAGTGTGGATGCCGACCAGCTCATGCGCCATGCTGATCAAGCCATGTATGTCGCTAAAGGAACGGGTAAGAATCGTTATCACTTGTTTGATACCGCTCAAGATGAAGCTGTTAAATTGCAAAGGCAAAGCCTAAAGGCTATTCGCAGGGCATTAGATACGCAGCAATTTGTGCTTCATTATCAGCCTAAGGTTAATATGCGGACAGGTGTGGTGACGGGTGTTGAGGCACTAATTCGCTGGCAACATCCAGAACGAGGGCTATTAAATCCAATGGAGTTTTTGCCGCTCATTGAGCATAACCCCATGCTTGTCGAGATGGGTGAATGGGTCATTGATACCGTATTGACACAAATAAGCCAATGGCAAGAAACAGGACTAAATCTACCCATAAGCACCAGTGTAAACATTGCAGCAATACAATTACAGCAGTCTGACTTTTCGGATAGGCTTGCCACGCTGCTAGCAGCCCACCCTAATGTTGAGCCACGCTATTTAGAGCTAGAGATACTGGAAACAAGTGCCTTGGATGATGTGCAGCATGTGTCAGAAATCATGAATGCCTGTATGGAATTAGGCGTACAATTTTCCCTGGATGATTTTGGTACAGGTTATTCATCACTTACTTATCTTAGACGTTTGCCAGCAAAATTAATCAAGATAGACCAGAGTTTTGTGCGTGACATGTTGAGTGACGATGATGATTTGATTATCGTTGAAGGCGTGATAGCCCTAGCTAAATCATTCAAACTTGACGTGATTGCTGAAGGTGTGGAAACGATTGAGCATGGCACTGCTCTATTGCAACTGGGCTGTGAATTAGCACAAGGATATGGCATTGCAAGGCCGATGCCTGCAGGTGATATTCCTGCGTGGGTGAGTGGGTGGAAGCCTGATGTGGCTTGGCACGTCCATAAATAAACTGTGGGCTGCTTTTCCTAAGTCCGGATTATCAAAACCTGTAAATGACTCTGTGTCACTGTCGGGGCGAAGTGGGCGAGAACCTAAAAACTAAAATTTTGATGACTATCTTTTTGTTATAGCTGGTCGCTCCAGCGAAAGTAAAACAGTTGCTAAAAAGAAAAATAATAAAGGAAAGCCTGGCCACACCCCAAAGGTGTGGCCGTAGCAAGATCGTCCAGAGTAGCGGCCTCTAGGATGCTTTTGGCAGGGTATCCCAGGCACACTCCGCACTTTCTGTAGCCTCCTGAAGGGCTCTGGTTGATAGATGAGCGTATCACTGCGTCACGGTGGGGTCTGAGTGCCGCAGGGTCTGTTGCGCTTCGTAGAGTGAACGCCCGTTATTCACTAGGTGGGAGGCATACTGGTTCCTGAGAACGTGCAGCTGAGGTTAGGCAAGCCAGCTTCCGACCCTTAAGAGCCATTCGGATAAATGGAATAATCAAAGTTTTGAGGCAAACATCACAGAGCGTCGAGCAGATTATAGTACGGATTCTCTGAAAAAGGCTTTTATACTTATTTATAAAGCAGTATGATGGCGTCCGCTTTTAGGGGGCCGTTAGCTCAGTTGGTAGAGCAGTTGGCTTTTAACCAATTGGTCGCTGGTTCGAATCCAGCACGGCCCACCACTCCTAAGCCTTTTAGAGTCCCTCTGGCTCTAAAGATCCCCGCAAAAAAGAAGCTTTCTAAAAAGATGGCCTTTCATTCTTGAAACTTACGGTGAAGCATTACACCCTAAGGTTTAATAACCCAATCTATATAATTATCCGTTCACACAGTTAAAAGCGATCATCCTGTGATCTCCCTTGTCTTCCCAAGCTACAACTATTGCTGACGAGGTATAGAATAGCGTCAGCAGGCGTCATATTCAGTAAGTGATCGTTATTGATCATCCTACATAGTGGGGTACTTGGAATGTGGATATTCTTCTAAGTCGTATTTAGATTGCAAAAAAGCGACTAGGTTAATTAGTTGGCTGACAGTCATAGTGTCATTGTAGGTGCGCATTTTTGAAACGCCGTTGCTTTGAATTGCTTCAATTGGGTAACCCTTCGGAAACCGATGAGAGGGGTTAATTATTGAGGTAACCAGTTCACCGTAGGTTTTTATGCGGCTGACTTCACCACCCAGTTTGACCGATATCCCCGACTCGTCACCGGACGCTAATTTCTCGACACCCTCGATGGTATGACAGGCATTGCATTGCAATGATTGAAAGGTTGCCCTGCCAAGCTTCGCATCGCCATCGGGCAAACTAAAGCCTATTGATGATTTGGGGCCGACATCACAACCTGACAGCATGACGATAATAAAAGTCATGGATAATGCTAAATAACTTTTCATGGCATAACCTCCAATGAGTGTAAAGTTACAGGCATTGAAAGAGGCGGCCACATAAAACCAATTAACGAAAAGCAAGCTCATCGGCACAAGCCTTCAATGTTTGCATCTTTTTATCGTACTCCAAAATGGTCATCAAAACTTGTTCCAGGTCAGGAATACGGCTTCTAGCAGTGCCTATTCTACCGTGGCCAAAAAATTATGTGGTAGCCAATAAACGGTGGGTAGCGTGATATACAGAGATGTTCAATGCATGGCTCTGTGCGCTGCCCTGATATTCGCCCTGTACTGAATGGCCGCTTTTGGCTCAAAGCAGCCTGTCGGCTTTATCGAAAGCTGTGCTCAAATGGGAAGATTAGAATGGCGGTGCTTTGATGTGCGCTCGAGGATTTTCCGCAAAGAAGAAATGGAGGGTCCTCCCAGACTCGAACTTGGGGCCTGCCGATTATGAATGCCTGTCGATAGTGCAGTACCTGAGAAGGCCTGCCATCTACCAAAATGAACATTCATAGTAACTCGAGGGTCGAAAAAATAAGCGTATGTTTACCTGCGCCTTTGTGAAAGAAGAAAAAAGCTAGCATCACTAAGACTGAAGTAATAATTAAGGTCCGTTTATAGGGGGTTTATACATGAAGAAAGGGAATTTTACTGTGTTGCTTCTTTTTCTGATCTGTACCGTTACTGTGGCGGGGATTTACAAGTGGACTGATGAATCAGGGAGAGTACATTATGGTGACGAGCCTCCGGAAGAAGCTGACGCAAAGTCAGTAACAATACCAGAAGGTCCCTCGCAAGAAGACATTGAGCGGGCGAAGCAAGAGGCGCAAGAGATAAAGGAGCAATACGGGAAGTCTTCAGAGAAAGGCGGCGTAGTTGGAGCTCCAGACAAGGCGTTTCAAGAAGAAAAAAGCCCTGAGATTACTCCTGACAACGTAGCTTGTTTCACTCCGCTTTCTGATTTAGTACAAGGGCCCTCTGCTGAAGCTTTTACACCGATTACGCCCACCCCGCTTGGCAAGGTCGAGAAGGAATTGCTATACGACCTTTTTGGCGAGCTCGAGAGTCGCGCTCATTGGCTTGGAACCGTCACTGATCGAGTGTGCCAAGGCAGTCCTTCGGAGCCCAAAAGCAAGATCAAAAACTTTGAGGCTGAAATAAGTGCCGATTGGGATTCTTATCAGTCTTGGCTAACTCTTGAATCTGACTTAACCGGAACGGAAGTGGCAAACGAACAGTTGATCTATAGATTTGAAGTCAGTGATGCCCTTTATTTCAGTGATTATAAACCAGCAAAGGTCCTGGCTCAGGAAGGAAACAAGGTGGAGGTGCTGACACTAAATCAGGACATGGTGTCGTTTTTCATTAAGCGGCGAATTCCGACAGCAGCTGGCGCTCGAAGGCAGCGTGGAGAAATTCGACGCTTGGAGATCTCCGGTAGAACCTTAAAACTGACTGAACTTTATTATTTCAATGAGATGCTTATGGGTTCAAGAAATTGGACTCTTAACAGGTCGATGTCTATTTTTATGCCTGCTTATGGCACAAAGCAGCCTGTGGGCTTTATCGAAAGCAGTGTTCAAATGGGGCTGATTGGAGTGATGGAGTTTTGACTTGCGCTCGAGGATTTTGCGCAAAGAAGAAATGGTGGGCCTTCCCAGACTCGAACTGGGGACCTGCCGATTATGAGTCGGATGCTCTAACCAGCTGAGCTAAAGGCCCTACATGTATTCTTTTTTGAGATGTTGCTGAAAAGCTTGCTTGAAATAAGAGATATCAACAACGCGGCGCATTATAAAGCGCCGCGTTGTGTCTGGCTAGTCTCATTCGTCCAAGAAACCACGCAGGTGATCTGAACGGCTAGGGTGACGCAGTTTACGCAGTGCTTTAGCTTCGATTTGACGAATCCGTTCACGGGTTACGTCGAACTGTTTGCCCACTTCTTCCAGAGTGTGGTCAGTGTTCATATCGATACCAAAACGCATACGTAGTACTTTGGCTTCACGTGCTGTCAGGCCAGAAAGTACGCCGCGAGTCGCTTCACTGAGGCCTTCGGCAGTTGCCGAGTCCACGGGTGAGTCGATGTTAACGTCTTCGATGAAATCACCCAGGTGCGAATCTTCATCGTCACCAATAGGTGTTTCCATGGAGATAGGTTCTTTGGCAATTTTCAGTACTTTACGAACCTTGTCTTCTGGCATTTCCATGCGTTCGCCAAGTTCTTCAGGTGTAGGTTCACGACCCATTTCTTGAAGCATCTGACGTGATACACGGTTGAGTTTGTTAATAGTCTCAATCATGTGTACAGGAATACGAATGGTACGTGCTTGGTCAGCAATGGAGCGGGTAATTGCCTGACGAATCCACCATGTAGCATAAGTCGAGAACTTATAACCACGACGGTATTCGAATTTATCAACGGCTTTCATCAAGCCGATGTTGCCTTCCTGAATCAGATCGAGGAACTGCAGGCCACGGTTGGTGTATTTTTTAGCAATCGAAATTACCAGACGCAGGTTAGCTTCAACCATTTCTTTCTTGGCGCGGCGAGCTTTGGCTTCACCAATCGACATGTGGCGGTTGATTTCCTTGATTTCGGAAATCGCGGCGCTGATAGATGCTTCTGTGCCTTTCAGTTTGCGTTGTGCACGGATGATGTCATCGCGATGCTCGGCAAGCCCTTCGGAATATTCATGCCCGCCTTCGATAGCGATATCAAGCCACGCAGGGTCGGTTTCACTGCCCATAAATGCTTTGATGAAGGCTTTACGAGGCATTCTAACGACGCGTGTACAGGTATGTAGAATCGTGCGTTCCTGTGCGCGAATATAATCCAGGGTCTCACGAACATTTTGCACCAATCGATCGAAATAACGTGGTGTAAGCTTGAATGGACAGAATAGTTCGCCCAGCTCAACTTGTTCTTTGAGTACGATCTCGGTGCAACGGCCGTGTTTGGCAATTGCTTTGTTAACGATATTGAACTGTTTTTCCAGCGCGCCCATACGAGCGGCAGTGATGATGGGATCTGGGCCGCGTTCGACTTCGTCCTCATCGTCATCATCGTCGTCAGTTTTTTCTTTATCGCCGTCTTTTACTGCAGGTGCGGAGGCACCTTGAATAACCGGCTGCTCAACTTCATCTTCGAGGAAGCCGCTAAGAATGTCGCTGATGCGGCCTTCTTCTTCAACAGTTTGTTTGTAGGCTTCGAGAATGACGTCAACAGCACCAGGGAAGCTGGCGAGGGCGATCATGACTTCGCGAATGCCTTCTTCAATACGTTTGGCAATGACGATTTCGCCTTCGCGAGTTAGTAGCTCAACCGAACCCATTTCGCGCATGTACATGCGCACTGGGTCAGTGGTGCGACCAACTTCTGTCTCAACAGCGGCTAATGCAGCGGCAGCTTCTTCAACAGCGGCTTCATCAGTGTTTTCGTTGAGCTGCATTGAGTCTTGATCAGGCGCAACCTCGTCTACAGAGATGCCCATATCGTTGATCATGCGAATAATATCTTCGACCTGCTCAGGATCCGAAATATCCTGAGGGAGGTGGTCGTTTACTTCAGCGTAGGTTAAGTATCCCTGCTCTTTGCCACGCGCAATTAGTTCTTTTAATCGGGAACGTTGTTTCTCCGAAGGATCTGACATAGAGGGCCTGTTAGTAACTCGACAAAAGGGCGCAATTATAAGGTTTATGCGCTTTGGATTCTAGTTAAATATAGTGGCAAAACGCTTACTTTCAAGGGTAGAGGGCGGTATTTTTTACTTCATTTTGATTTATAGTGCTTGGCCAGCAGAAGAGCCTGTAACTGTTGCTTCTCATCGATAGTTAGCGGTGTATGTTTTGCGTGTTTGAGTAGCTGCTCTAGCTGCTGTTCATTGTGATGTTTTTGTAGGTGCGAAAGAGTATCAAGGAAAGAGCTTTGGAGGTTGTCCTTGGTGACTAATTGTTCGCGTGAGGCTAGTGATTTTAGTTGTTCGCTGGCTTCCTCGCCGTGAGCTCCTTGCCAGTGAGCAAGGATGCCGACAGTGTTGAGGTCGGGCTGTTTTTTTAATAGCTCCAGGAGCTCGACAAGTTGTTCCATTCCTATGCTGTCGACAGCTCTTAGAGGTTCGATATCGTCGACTTTAGAGGCAAGTTCTGGATTGTGTAGCAGTAACGCGGCGGCGGATTCCGCAGGCTGAGTGGTACGGCTGCGACGCTGTTTGTTTGGTTTTGTTGGCGGCGAAGATGGCTGGCTGCCGTAGTCGGGCTGGTAGTCGTTGTTATAATCTGAATAATTATCGTGTTCTCCCGCGCTCTCAGGGTAGTGATAATTGTCGCTTGATTCGGTGTGTGAGATGGCGTTGGTCGCCGGCTTTTGAGGTTCTTTAGCGGCGTTTTCTTTTAGACTTTCGACCGACAGTCCTGTCATTTCTGCCAGTTTTTTAACCATAAGCTCATAAAGCACGCCTCTGGGCATGGGCTGCATTTTTTCCAGTGCCAGTTTGCTGATGCGTGCTTTGCCGTCAAGGCTGTTGCTGTCGAGTCCTTCGCTGACTGAGGAGAAAAAATAATCGGTCAGAGTTGTTGCCTGGTTTAGACGTTGGGTGAAGGCGTCTTTGCCTTCCTTGTGAACCAGGCTGTCGGGGTCTTCGCCATCGGGTAGGAATAAAAAGCGAATTTGACGACCATCTTCAAGGATGGGTAGGGCGGTGTCTAATGCGCGAGCCGCAGCTTTGCGGCCAGCGGCGTCGCCATCAAAACAGATGATGATTTCCGAAACCATGCGAAATAATTTGTTGAGGTGTGTGTCGCTGGTCGATGTGCCAAGCGTGGCGACGGCGTAATGAATGCCGTGTTGCGCGAGTGCCACTACGTCCATGTAACCTTCAACAATTAAAAAGCGGCTGAGGCGGTTGCTGGCCTGTTTTGCTTCGTAGAGGCCATAAAGTTCGTTGCCCTTGTGGAAGACAGGCGATTCTGGCGAGTTCAGATATTTGGGTTTGTCGTCGCCTAAAACGCGGCCGCCAAAGGCGATGGTGCGGCCACGGCTATCGCGAATAGGGAAAATAATACGGTCGCGGAAGCGGTCGTAGCAACCGTCGCGGTCTTCTCGTTTGACGAGCATGCCCGCTTCGATCAGTTGTTGTTCGTCTTTTTCGCTTTTTGCTAGCTCGCTGTGCAGGTTTTCCCAGCCAGGTGGGGCGTAGCCGATAACGAATTTTTTCGCCGTTTCGCCGGTTAATTGCCGACCTTTTAGGTAGTTTACTGCTTTTTCGCGGCTTGGGTGTTGGCGTAGCTGCTGGGTGAAAAATTGCTGGGCGCGTTCAAGTTGGTCGTAGAGGCTGTCCTGCTGTTTTTTTCTTTCCGGATTGGCTTGGCGCTCGACGGGCATTTCTATGCCAGCATTTCTAGCGATGGCTTCTACGGCGGCCGGGAACTCTAACCGCTCAAATTCCATAAGGAAGCCAATGGCGTTGCCGTTCGCGCCGCAACCGAAGCAGTGATAAAACTGTTTTGTTTGGCTGACGGTAAATGAGGGTGATTTTTCGTTATGAAACGGGCAGAGGCCGGAGTAATTTTGGCCGGTTTTGCGCAGCGTGACGCGACCATCGATGATTTCAACGATATCGGTGCGATCCAGAAGATCGTCGATAAACTGCTGTGGGATAAGTCCGGCCATGGCAAGTTATTATCGCGGGAGAGGCTGGATTCATCAACGATTTTTGTTGATGGCTTGGTGTTGCTGTGGGAGAGCTTTAACCTAACCTGCGATTCAGGTCAGGTGGTGTTTTATCAGGATAGGCGAGCTTTGATCAGTTTGCTGACTTCGGCCATATCTGCGCGACCTTGTAGCTGTGGTCTTAGCAGGCCCATCACAGAACCCATATCTTTCATGCTGCTGGCACCGGTGTTGGTGATGGCGGCGTCGACCAGTTGCTCGATTTCTTCATTGCTGAGAGAGGCGGGCATAAAGGACTGAATGACAGTGATTTCAGCTTTTTCAATATCAGCTAATTCCTGGCGGTTTGCTGCCTCAAATTGACTAATAGAGTCGCGGCGCTGCTTGAGCATTTTGTCCATGATGGTGATGATACGTTCATCATCAAGCTCTATACGCTCATCAACTTCGATGCGCTTCAGATCAGCCAAGATTAGACGGATGGTGCCAAGACGTGGTTTGTCTTTGGCGCGCATAGCATCTTTCATGGCCGCAGTGATCTGGCCTTTTAATTCAGACATATCGACTCACAGGCAGCGGGTGCAAAATTTTAAATAGCTCAAGCTGAGCTATCGGGAAGCCTTTACTAGTAAAGGCGTTCCATGCGACGTGTTTCGCGAGAAACTTTCTTCTGGTGACGCTTAACAGCGGCAGCAGCTTTACGCTTACGAACCCATGTTGGCTTTTCGTAGAATTCGCGTTTACGAACGTCAGCCAGGATACCTGCTTTTTCGCAAGAACGTTTGAAGCGACGTAGTGCAACGTCAAAAGGTTCGTTTTCTTTCAGACTTACTTGAGGCATTAAAGTTACCTTTAACCGAATTATGTTTGTATTTAGTGGACTGTTTCTTAGGCGGAGGTTGAAAAACCGCTTAAAATTGACAGAACCACAGCTTAATATACGCAAGGCCGCGCATTCTAATATCAGGGTTGATGATTGTAAAGCCTAAAACCCTCTAAAGGTAGTAATATCCTGTTGTGTCGATGAGTAATAGGCTGCAGGACTGTTTTTACAAGCAATGATAGTGCTGTATATGGTATAAAACGCCTTTTTAGGGGGCCCTTCTTGAGCAATGAGAGGGAGGCCAGCGCAATAAATTTCGGATCGTATCATGAGAATTTTGGGTATAGAAACATCCTGCGATGAAACCGGCGTTGCTATCTATGATAGTGAGCAGGGTCTGCTGGCCGATGCCTTATATAGCCAGATTGATCTGCATGCCGAATATGGTGGCGTGGTGCCCGAGTTGGCGTCGCGTGATCATGCCCACCGTCTACTGCCCCTTATTAAAGAAGTTATGGCGGAATCTAATACCGATGTGGCGGGCATTGACGCAATCGCTTACACCGCAGGCCCTGGTTTAATTGGCGCTTTGCTGGTCGGTGCGTCGGTTGCGAAGTCGATGGCAATGGTGTGGGATATTCCTGCATTGGGTATTCATCATATGGAAGGCCATCTATTGGCGCCGATGCTGGAAGCCGAGCCACCTGAGTTCCCCTTTGTCGCGTTACTTGTTTCGGGCGGTCATACGCAATTAGTTGAAGTAAAAGGCATAGGTCAATATCAATTATTGGGTGAGTCTTTAGATGATGCGGCAGGTGAGGCCTTCGATAAAGCCGCCAAAATGATGGGGCTGAAGTATCCCGGTGGTCCGGTTATCGCTAAATTGGCGAGTAAAGGCACGGCGGGGCGTTTTAAATTTCCGCGGCCAATGGTTAATCGACCGGGGCTGGACTTTAGTTTTAGCGGTTTGAAAACTTTTACCCGTAATACCATTGCCGACTGTATAGAAGAGCGCGGTGAATTGTTGGAGCAAGACCAGGCGGATATCGCACGGGCCTTTGAAGAGGCGGTGGTGGACACGCTAACCATCAAGTGTAAGCGTGCATTAAAGCAAACTGGCCATAAAAATCTGGTGATTGCCGGTGGAGTGAGTGCCAATCAGCAATTGCGGAAAGGCCTTGAGGCGATGCTTAAAAAGGAGCGTGGTGGTAATTTGCATTACGCACGCCCCGAATTTTGTACTGATAATGGTGCGATGATCGCCTTTGCCGGTTGTCAGCGTTTAGTGGCGGGACAACGTGAAGGGCTGGAAATTATTTGCACGCCACGGTGGCCGATGGAAGAGTTACCCTCAATAAAAGAACTTTCTGAGACAAATTAGCTATGGATATTACCTACATTCGCGGACTAAAAATCGAAACCGTCATTGGTATCTACGATTGGGAGCGAGAAATAAAACAAACCGTCAGTCTTGATCTCGACATGGGCTGCGACATTAAAAAAGCCTCTGAAACCGAAGATCTGCAATACACGCGGGATTATGAAGCAATCTCGAATTGTCTGATTGAATTTGTCGAAGGCAGTGCTTTTCAGTTGATCGAAACCATGGCGGAACAGGGCGCAGCATTGGTGATGGAACGTTTTAATATACCTTGGATGCGGTTCAAAGTTTCCAAGCCGGGTGCTGTTAAAGCGGCCGACGATGTGGGTGTGATTATCGAGCGTGGCTCGAAATAATGACAATAGTGTTTCTTGGGCTTGGCACCAATGTTGATCGTGAGCGATCAATGTGTGCTGGGCTGGAAGCGCTTGCACGGCTTGATCCTGATCTTGTTATCTCGAATATGTATGAAAGTGACGCGGTGGGCTTTGACGGTGCAGCTTTCTATAATTGCGTTGTTCAATTACGTACTCAGTTACCTCTGGCTGAGTTAGTTGGCACTCTAAAAGCTATCGAAAATGCAAATGGTCGCGACCGATCATCACGTTGCAGCGATAGTAAAGGGTTGGATATTGATGTGCTGACCTACGGCGACTTAGTCGGCTGCTATGTAGATATTGAGCTGCCGCGTAGTGATATTCTTAAATATGCTCACGTGCTGAGGCCGCTTTCGGACATCGCCCCGGACGCTTGTCTGCCGGGTACGCAGTCAGGCTATGAACACTTATGGCAGAGTTTTGATAGTACTGGCCAGCTGTTGTGGTTTGTTGATTTTAGTTGTTCGGGTTTATGTTCGTAGACAGTACGCACTTTATTTAGATGTTAAAAGTCATGTGGCCTGGCTGTTCGGGCCTTTTATATGGTTTCATTTTTTAAATCGTCACGTCTAAATGTATGGCAGCGTTAAATTGTAGCGGTATTTTGGGTGAGCTTACTTTAAGATAACTCACAGAATAGCGGCTTTCCCGTTAGGCGCTGAACGTGTGGCCCACAGAATTATTTTTGAGCTGTTAAAAAATTATGTTTGAGTTAATCACTAACGCCGACGTTTATGCGCCGCATTCCCTTGGCATAAAACATCTATTAGTTTGCGCCGGTAAGATTGTGCATATTGACGATGATATCCCGCAGCTCGATAGCCAAATGGCGGTTAATGTCACCGATCTTGCGGGTGCGAGATTGATTCCGGGATTTATCGATGGGCACTCGCATATCACCGGCGGTGGCGGTGAAGCTGGCCCATCAACACGAGTGCCTCCGTTACATTTAAGTCAGTTTACCCGCGCCGGTGTGACCAGTGTGGTCGGCTTGCTTGGCACCGACGATTTAACGCGTACGCCGCAAACCCTGTTAACGCAGGTGATGGGGTTGCGCGAAGAAGGCTTGTCAGCCTGGTGTTATACCGGCGGCTACCATGTGCCAGCGGTTACGTTGACTGAATCGGTGCGCAGCGATA
Source organism: Pseudomonadales bacterium (assembly GCA_036960805.1). Lineage (GTDB taxonomy): Bacteria > Pseudomonadota > Gammaproteobacteria > Pseudomonadales > IMCC2047 > IMCC2047. The sequence continues at coordinate 76,574 of JBALXL010000002.1, read as the reverse complement.
TTGTTAATCTCGAACCTGTTATAGGCGTGGGTGAAGTAGCGATCAGTGATCATCGCTCGAGCCAGCCAACAGAAGACGAAATTTTACGTCTGGCCAGTGAAGCGCATGTGGCAGGTCTGATGACCGGTAAAGCGGGCATCGTGCATTTCCACCTGGGCGATGGTAAACGTGGCCTGTCGATGATCAACGCCTGTCTCGATAATAGTGAAATCCCTGCACGGGTATTCAACCCAACCCACGTAAACCGCAACAAAGCCCTGTTTGAAGAGGCCTGCGAATTAACTAAACGTGGCTGCAGTGTTGATTTAACAGCATTCCCAACTGAAGAGGGAGATCCTGGTTGGTCTGCTGAAGACGCCGTGGTACGTTATTTTGACGGTGGCTACGATGGCGATAAGTTAACGATTAGCTCCGATGGCGGTGGTTGTTTACCCTGCTTTAACACCGAGGGTGAATTATTGAAAATGGGCTTTGCCAAATCCACAGCGATGGCAACGACCTTTAAAGCAATGCTCGATCTGAAATTACCAATGGAAAAAGTCCTGCCCCTGATGACCAGCAATGTTGCGACCTTGCTGAAGCTACATCAAAAGGGCCGGATTGAAATTGGCCTGGACGCGGACTTACTGGTGCTCGACACTGAACATGGCATCGAAAGTGTGATGGCCAATGGTGTTTGGCATATCAAACAAGGCAAAATATTAGTCCAAGGATTATTTGAAGAATGATAAAAATCATACAATGGGTGAATGCGTAATGTGTCCTCCTTCACCTGTAAAAGACGGTCAAAAACGCGGTTATGTGATACCCATTGGTGGCGCTGAAGAGCGCACTGACTCTGGGCCAGTTTTAAATCGCTTTGTTGATCTGTGTGGCGGTAAAGAAGCCCGTATTGTGATTATTCCAACGGCTTCTCAGTTACCTGATACTGGCGATAAATACGTTGAGATATTCACCGGTATCGGCGTCAAGCAAGCCGTATCACTGACTATTAATGATCGATCCGAAGCCAACCGTGAAGATTATCTCGAGCAGCTTGATCAGGCCGACGGCATCTTTATTACCGGCGGCAGCCAGTTACGTCTCTCGACTATTCTAGGCGGGACAAAAGTGTCGCAAAAAATCCGTCGTTTGAATGCTCAAGGCGTGCATGTTGCAGGCACATCAGCTGGCGCGGCGATTATGCCAGAACACATGATTGCTGGTGGTTCGACGGGATTCTTGCCTTCGGCGGATAGTGTGAGCCTTGCTCCAGGCCTTGGTTTGACCAATGCCCTGTTAATTGACCAGCATTTCAGTCAACGTAATCGTCTTGGACGTTTATTGGCGGCTATTTCCTATAACCCCTTTATGATTGGTGTCGGTCTTGATGAAGATACCGCGATCTTTATCAGCCCTGATCACCAGAGTTTTGAGGTGGTTGGTAGTGGTGCCGTGACAGTGGTTGACCCGATTGACCTAAGTTATTCGTCAATGAGCCAGGCAACTAAAGATGAGGCCTTGAGTTTACTTGATCTGAAGATGCATATTTTGTCAGAGGGTTGTCGTTTCGATATCGTAGAAAGGAAGCCTTACCCACCAAAATAAGTTCTTAATAAGCCGTTTTATACTTTTTGCCGTTTGTGTATTCTTTAGTGATCATGGCAATCTTTCATTGTTGCCGGGCACTGCCATTTGTTTCAGGAGAGACTGATGAAGATAACCGCTACAAATGTTTATGTTGGCCCCAGTATTTACGCTAACTTCCCCGTTATTCGCATGGTGCTTGATCTTGGTATTTTGCTGGATTGGCCCTCGGTAAAGTGCGGCAGGGAATTTACCGACGGTTTACAAAGGGCGTTGCCGAGTTTGGCGGCCCATGGTTGCTCCTATCGCGAAGCGGGTGGTTTTATCCGTCGTCTCACCGAAGATGACGGCACCTGGATGGGCCACATCATGGAGCACGTAGCGCTCGAGATTCAGAATATTGCCGGCTCCGGCGTTTCATTTGGTCGTACCCGCAGCACCGGCGAGCCGGGTATCTACAACATGGTGTATGCATATAAACAACGTGATGCCGGTATAGAAGCGGGTCATTTATCGTTGCGTCTGCTGATGCATTTACTGCCTGAAAAACTGCAACAACAAACCGGTTATTCGATCGATGCGGACTTTGATTTCCAGACGGAACTTGAAGATTTTGTGCATCGTACCCAGCGCCGTGAATTTGGGCCCAGTACACAATCCCTTGTTGATGCCGCCGTTGAGCGTAACATTCCCTGGCTACGACTGAATGAATATAGCCTGGTGCAGTTTGGCCATGGTAAATACCAGAAGCGCATACAGGCTACGGTTACCAGTGATACCAATTATATTGCTACCGCTCTTGCTGGCGATAAAAAAGGCACCCATGGTTTACTGAAGGACATGGGCTTGCCGGTTCCTCTGCAAGCCATGTTTTATGATGAAGATGGTGCAGTTAAGGGTTCCAAGAGAATTGGCTACCCGGTGGTAATTAAACCGCTTGATGCTAATCATGGTCGTGGTATCACTATTGATCTCAACAGCGATGAGGAAGTACGTGAAGCCTTCCATGTTGCCAAGGCGCAGGGTAAATCACGCGCAGTTCTGGCAGAGAGTTTTATCACCGGTTTTGATCACCGCATGCTGGTGGTTAACAATGAATTAGTGGCTGTTGCCAAACGTGTACCAGGACATGTTATTGGTGATGGCCGATCCACCATTGCCGAGCTTGTCGAACTTGTTAACGCTGATCCTCGCCGAGGTATCGGCCACGAAAAAGTGTTAACCCGCATCGAAATTGATGTGCAGGCTAACCGTTTGCTTGAAGAGGCCGGTTACGATGAAAATACCGTGTTGGCCGCTAACGAAAAATTCTTTTTACGTTCTACCGCCAATCTTTCCACCGGTGGTACCGCAATCGATTTGACCGATGTGGTACACCCTGATAATCGTGACATGGCGATTCGCGCCGTGCGCGCCATTGGTCTTGATATTGGTGGTGTCGATTTTATTACCGACGATATCACTCATTCCTATAAAGACGTCGGCGGCGCTATCGTTGAAGTGAATGCTGGGCCGGGCTTCCGTATGCACGTGGCTCCGAGTGAAGGTGAACCGCGTGACGTGGCTGGTAAGGTGCTGGATATGTTGTATCCGCCAGGCACACCTGCACGTATACCTGTGGCGGCAATTACCGGCACCAACGGTAAAACCACCACTACCCGAATGCTCTCGCATATCATGAAAACCAGCGGCCATATTGTTGGCATGACCTCCACCGGCGGTATTCTGGTGGATGGCCGTATGACGGTGAAGGGCGATATGACGGGCCCGAGTTCGGCTCAAATTGTGCTGCGTGACCCCTCCATTGATTTTGCGGTGATGGAAACAGCGCGTGGCGGTATTCTGCGCGCCGGTTTGGGCTACAGCGAATGTGACGTGGCGGCTTGCATTAATGTCACAGCGGATCACATGGGGCTGGGAGGCATTGATACATTAGAGCAATTAGCCAAAGTGAAAGAAACGGTGGTGCGTGTTGCCAACGATACCGCGGTGCTGAACGCCGACGACAAGCTCTGTCTTAAAATGGCCGACAATACCCGTGCCAAGCATATCTGTTATGTCACTATGGACCCAACCCACGGACTGGTGCGTGAGCATATTCGCGCCAATGGGCGCGCCGTCGTGCTGGAAAAAGGCATCAACGGCGACATGATCACTATTTACGATAAAGGCGCTCATATTCCGCTGTTGTGGACGCATTTGATCCCGGCAACAATTGAAGGCAAGGCCACGCACAACGTACAGAATGCCATGTTTGCTACTGCTATGGCCTATAGCTTTGACAAGGATCTGGAAGAAATTCGCCAGGGGCTACGCACCTTTGATACCTCGTTCTATCAAAGCCCCGGTCGTACCAATGTGTACAACGAGCATCCCTTCAAGGTCATTCTCGATTACGCACATAACCCGGCCAGTTATGCCGCTATGGCCGACCTTGCAGGCAAACTTGAACCTACGGGTCGCAGCATGATTGTGATCTCGGTGCCCGGCGATCGTCGAGATGAAGATATTCGAGCTTGTGTGGAGGCCTGTCTGCCGCATTTCACTCACTTTGTGTGCAAAGCTGATAATAATCGTCGTGGCCGTGGTCATGATGAAGTACCGCAGCTGGTAAGAGGTCATTTGCTTGAGCTTGGTATCGACGATGCTAATATTGCGGTCGTTCCTGATGAAGTTGATGCAGTTCAGTATGCTTTGGAGTCAGGGGAGGAGGGCGATCTGATGGTAATTACCGGCGATGACCTGACTCGTACCTGGAAGCAGATCATCAATTTTAATACCGACAAACCTAAAGCTCAGGAAACCATACCTGGTACCAAAGTGTATGTTCAAAAGCGCGCAAAACGTTATGTGCTGGAAGAAGACGAAGAGCTCATCATCGATGAGCGTGGTGTCCGTCTGGCCCGCCAAGTGCCGGAGGATGGTGATTAAGTTTAGTTAGGCCGCGCTTACACGTTAATTTCTTCGTTTTCTATAGTTTGAAACCAAAGATCGATCATTCATGATCGATCTTTGGTACGTCTTCCGTCATGTCGAGCTTAGCCTGTACTGAACTTGCCTCGGTAATACGGCACCCATGTACTTTCTGAACAATAAACAACTCAACGATTTTTTAAGAGATTTTTATGGCAGCGAACCGTTTTACCTTCCAAAGCTTCTTGATCCGATTAGTGTTTGCACTGGTGCTGGTTTACGCCAGCTACAACCCCAGCGGCTATAGCTGGTTTCATTGGGCGAAAGAAACCCTGTTTGGTGAAAGCTTATCCATCACGCCAGGCTTTGCCATGGCGACGGTTGTGTTGCTAATTGGTTGGGTGGTTTATATTCGCGCCACATTACGCTCGCTGGGGACATTAGGGCTGGGGTTAGCTTTAGCCTTCTTCGGTATTATCGTCTGGTGGCTGGTTGATTTAGGCCTTATTGGTGTTGATAGCGTATCGGTCATCACTTATATCGTGTTGTTTCTGCTCGGCGCCATTCTCGCCACGGGGATGTCCTGGTCACATATTCGCCGCCGTATGTCCGGGCAGCTGGATGTTGACGAGGTGGATGAATAGCTAGAACTTGTTAATATTTGGCCCCAGTTAAGACTACAAAAAATGCGTTCCTTACGTTGGTATTATGAGGAACATTTTCACGGGGGCGTGCTAAAAACAGGCGTAATTTAGGGTTTCTGCTAGACTCGATTTACGAAGTTTTTTTGTGCATGTAAGCATGCGACTCATCGCACCGTATAGTGGCGAGGGAATCAAAGCTGTTTTTTAAAAAGGATTTGTTCGAATATGAGCGATGCCGCAGAGCAAGTTGCGTTAGTACCTATGGGCAAGCTGGTCACAGCGTCATCCAAACTCTATAGCTTGCCAGACGTATACCTTAAAATTAAAAGCATTATCGCCGACCCCAATTCGCAAATCAGCGAATTGGGCAACGTGCTAAGTACCGATCCGTCCCTGTGCGCCAGACTGTTGCGAATTTCCAATAGTGCTTTTTTTGGTTTGAGCAATTCAGTAGATACCATCAGCCGAGCGGTTCAGGTTATTGGCTTCAAACATATCCATAACCTCGTCGTTGCTACCAGCATAACCCGCGCTTTTGATGGCCTTTCAAGTGATACCGTTAATATTCAACAGTTCTGGATGTCCAGTGTAGAAAGAGCGTTACTCGCGCGCATACTGGCCAGTAGGCAACGATTCCCAGATGCCGAACGTCTGTTTGTAGGTGGTCTGTTGCTGGATATTGGCCATTTGGTTATGTATGAGCATATGCCTGAGATGATGGAAGATGCCATCCTGCGTGCTGAAGTTGAAAGCAGACCGTTGCATGTGCTGGAAACAGAATTATTAGGGTTTAATGCCTCAGAATTAGGCGCAGCGTTAGCCAAGCATTGGCAGCTGCCTGAATCTTTAAGCAACCTGATTCTCTATCAAGATCAGCCAGAGTTATCGGAGAACCAGCTTGAAGCGGCAATTATTTATGTTGCAAAACAGCTGGCTGGCACAGTACCCGAAACAGAATCCGTTCAAATGGTGTTTGATTCGCTACCCGCCAACGTGAAAGAAACCCTCAGTTTGACGCCGCAGACCTGCGAGCAATTGTTATTTGAAGTGCTCGGTGAGCTGTCAGAAACGCTTGAGTTGATTATTCCTCAGGGGTAATTTTTTCTGACGACCGAAAGTAAGGTTTTTTTATTCTGTTCTTGAGCGCAGTGCTTCCATATCTTTCCATAGGTATGTGCCTGTGAGACATGGAGTGACTCGTACTACCTTCTCAGACATCGTTTTTAGGTTAAGAGGTTCTTGCGCTAATCGCTATTATGCGCTGTTCCCGCAACTGCTCCCCCAATTCCTTCCCCTTAAAACCCTGCTCAACCAACTGCTTTGCATCAACGCTTTTGTAGCGCTCAAAAGCCTGCATTAAATATTCGGCCTGAGGGTAGGCTTCATTTTCACGACCTTTACGACCACGCACATCGGCTTCACAAACCAACAGCATTTCCTCAAAACGTTCTGGACGTCGCAGGGCGTCGGCGCCTTCAATGAGTTCCAGTATTTTAATGGGACGCATTTCCTGACAAATATGACAGTGGATGTGTAATGCGGCTGAGAGACGTGCTAGCTCGGTAAATTGTTTGGGTACTTTCAAGCGATTACCCACGACATTGACAGGTTTCACACCTAGTACATCATGGCCGTGGTGCTTAGGCCATTGGTCGGAGGGCGTGAGGGCTTTGCCGAGATCATGCATGAGGGTGGCGTAACGCACTGTGGTGGATTCCGTCATTTGTGCGGCTATTTGCAGCGCCATCATGACATGTTCGCCGGTGTCTATTTCAGGGTGGTGAACTTCGGGTTGTGGCACGCCAAACAGTGCGTCGAGTTCGGGGATTAATACCTTTAGCGCGCCGCAGGCTCGCAGGACGCGGAAGAACTCAGCGGGGGTTTCGGTCGTTAAAGCTGAGTGGATTTCCTTCCATACCCGTTCCGGCACCAGATGAGCGGCTTCATCTTCGTCGACCATTTGTTGCATCAAAGCCAGTGTTTCATCGGCGATACGAAAGCCGAGGTGATGATAACGCGCGGCAAAACGCGCCACGCGTAGAATGCGTAGAGGATCTTCGGCAAAGGCTTCGGAGACATGGCGCAGAATACGGTTTTCAATATCCTGCTGACCGCCGTAGGGGTCGATCAACTCACCGTTTTCATCTTTTGCGATGGCGTTGATGGTGAGGTCGCGGCGTAGCAGGTCTTCCTCAAGGGTAACGTCGGGGCTGCTGTGACAAACAAAGCCGGTATAACCTTTGCCGGATTTTCGTTCGGTGCGCGCCAGTGCGTATTCTTCGTGAGACTTGGGGTGCAGAAATACCGGGAAGTCTTTGCCGACCTGCTGGTAGCCCTCTTTAAGAAGTTGCTCCGCAGTTGCACCCACGACGACCCAATCGCGCTCGTGGAAAGGGAAGTTCAATAATTGGTCGCGAACGGCACCGCCGACGAGGTAGGTTTTCATTGATGGTAGGCTCACAAATACAACTTATGGTTGTTAGATGCTTTGATTATAAGGTGAGCATGCAAGCTTTAATACGAAAACGTATTACATAAGTTCGTCATACCGGACTTGCTTGTGTAGGGCTTTATCCGGTATCCATTTGTCGGATGAAGGTTAATGGGTTCTGGATCTTCGCTTCGTCCGGAATGACGGTCAGAGATTTGTCATCCTGAATGACTGTGAGAGATTTTACTGAGCACTTTAAGATCTCCCCTGTTAATCACCCCTGCAAGCGAGATGACAAAGGCTGTGAAGAGCCCACTGATAACGCCGCAAAGGTTTCCTCGCAGAGCCAAATTCTTTATCCTAACGGCTGAGTATTTATGAGAAATTATAACGAGGCGATGTAATGAAATTTTTAACCCTGGAAAACGGTCAGTTGGGTGCAGTGGTTGGTGAGACTGCGGTTGATTTGGTAGCTGCTGCGGCAGAACTGAATGTTGAGCTGGCGGCTGATACGCTGTTAGGTTTGGTTGAAGCTGACGATGCGGCAACTGTTGCAGCTTGGGCGTTGGCTGAAAAAGCAGCGGAGCAAAACGTTGCCAGCCGTGCCTATGCGGATGTAACACCCCTGGCGCCGATTCCTGTGCCAACACGCAACATTCTGTGTCTGGGTAAAAACTATCAGGAGCACGCCAACGAAGTTGCCAAGAAGATGAAAACATCGGCCGATAAGCCGCCTGTGCCGATCATCTTCACCAAAGCAGTGACGTCTGTCATTGGGCCTGAAGCGTCTTTCCCTGCTTATGAAGAACTGACTTCAAAGCTGGATTATGAAGCAGAAGTGGGACTGATCATCGGTAAAACCGGCACAAACATCGCACCAGAAGATGCTTGGGATTATGTGTACGGTTACACGGCGATTAATGATGTATCAGCTCGTGATCTGCAAAAAAGCCATTTTCAGTGGTTCCGCGCCAAGAGCCTTGATGGTTTCTGCCCAATGGGTCCATTAGTTGTTCACCGCAGCATCATGCCTGAGCCAAAAGATATTCGCGTGAAATGTTTTGTGAATGGCGAAGAGCGTCAGAACGAAACCTTCGATAAGTTGATTTTTGACGTGCCAGCGATGATCTCCAAAATGTCTGCAGGCATGACACTGACAGCGGGTGACATTATCGCCACCGGTACACCAGCGGGCGTTGGCATGGGCTTTACACCATCTAAATACTTGAAAGCGGGTGATGAAGTGGTTGTTGATGTGACGGGCGTTGGGCCATTACGTAACTTCGTCAAATAAGAAAGACCTCTGTATAGCTACTGCATTCGTAACGCTATGCAGAGGTCTTAAAGTAACTAATCAGGAATAACATCAGTGACGCAACTGCCGGAAAGACGCCAATACATCGCTATCAATGAAGATCTGACGCTGAGTGTGGCAGAGGAGGCTTTACCAGCGTTGAAAGATGATGAAGTGCTGATCAAAGTGGCGGGTGTGGGCATTAACCGTGGCGATTTACTGCAGGTTAAAGGGCAGTATCCACCACCGGCTGATGCGTCGCCGATTCTGGGGTTGGAAGTCTCGGGTGAAATTATCGCCTGTGGCGATGCGGTGACCGATTGGCGAGAGGGCGATGCGGTCTGCTCGCTCACCCACGGTGCCGGGTATTGTAATTATACGACCGTACCAGCAAGTCAGCTGTTAGCAGTGCCCTATGGGATTTCGTTGCTGGAAGCGGCGGCGTTACCCGAAGCGCTGTTTACTGTTTGGCACAATGTATTTCAGCGTTGTCAGCTCAAAGCTGGCGAAACGCTGTTGGTACACGGTGGCAGTAGCGGCATTGGCAGTTTGGCGATTCAAATGGCGAAAGCCATGGGGGCGGAGGTATTTGTCACAGCCGGCTCTGATGAGAAATGCGCTTTTTGCATCGAGTTAGGTGCGAGCAAAGCCGTTAATTACAATACGCAGGATTTTCTTGAAGAGTTACCGGCTGTTGATGTAATTCTGGATATGGCGGGTGGTGATTTTATTGCCAAAAATATCAAGCTGGCAGCGGAAGATGGCCGTATCTGCTCCATCGCTTTTGCGCGAGGCTTTCGTGCTGAGATTAATTTTATCCCGGTATTGATGAAACGCTTGATGCTGACGGGCTCCACGTTACGGGCACAAAGTTTTGAACAGAAGCAGGTGATGGCTAGTGAGATTCATGACCATATTCTGCCCGCGTTTGCTGACGGCCGCATTAAACCTGTTGTTGATTCCGTGTTCGATTTTTCCGATGCCGGTAAGGCCCATGCGCTTATGGCTAGTGGGGAGCATAAGGGTAAAATTTTGTTAGAAATCACTCATTAAGTAGCTTCGTCATGCCGGATTTAGTCCGGCATCCATTTTACTCACCCCAAAATAAAGTAGGATTCTAGAAGCTGGATTATTCGCTTACGCTCACCCTAAAGGGCCGTACTAAAGTACGTTCTGCGCTACGCTTGTCCGGATCTTCACTTCGTTACTTCCGGAATGAGGAATAAATTGAGTCTGATGAAAGCAATATGAGTGCTTTTTTAATTTCCCAAGTCCTCGCGGGACTAGCGTTTGTGTTCGGCATGGCCTCTTTCCAATTCAAACCCCGAAAAACCGTTTTATTGTGTATTTTCTTTTGCGCGATTTTTAATGCCAGTCACTTTTTGGTGCTGGAGCGTTATGGTGTCGGCACACTTGTCTTTGTTAACGCGTTACGTTTTCTGGTGGCTGCCTTCTTCCCCAGTCAACGCTGGATGTGGTTTTTTCTCGGACTTAGCGTTATTAGTTTTTCTTTTACCTGGACGGATGTCATTGGGCTGTTGGGACTTGCTGCGACCCTGATTGGTACCGTCGGTACATTCAAACAGTCCGACCGGGAGGTCAGACATTATTTGATGTGGGTGTCCTCTTTTTGGGTAGTGCATAATTTGTTGGTAGGTAGCCCAGTGGCGATGCTGATGGAAGCCTGTTTTCTGCTCAGTAACTACTGGGGCTGGCGCCGGTTTTATTCGGGGTATAAGAAATAGTTGTTGCCACTGGTTTATTCTGAGCTTGGAACTGCCTGTACAGAAGATCTGATTAAAGTTAATTAAAAGGGGAATGGTTTTTAGCCTGTTAATGTTTGTTGCTTATAGAAATCGTACCTATACTTTTTTCATGCGAACGTTAAAGCAAACAGCCCATTGGAAGGGCGTGCTAAGTGTACGAGTATGGATGAAACTGTTAGTCGTCACTTCCCTGTTCTGTGCAGGTAATATCTACGCTGATAATCAGGGGGTGATTGCTCATAGAGGTTTTGAAACTGAAGAGATGACGCGGAGTATGGTTAGAGCTATTTTTTCTATGCGTTTAAGGCGTGTGGGAAATGGTACTCAGATAACAGTTTTTGTCTTGCCTGATGCGCATCCTGTGCACCGATTATTTACCCGTAAAACACTTTCCCTGTTCCCTCATCAATTACGTCGTAGTTGGGATCGATACGTCTATTCAGGTATTGGCATTGCACCTATTGAAGTGAAAACCGAAGACGAAATGATTGATAGAGTGGCTATTACACCGGGCAGTATAGGTTATATCTCTAGGGAGGTTTTGAATGAAAATGTTCGAACGATATCCGTTCGGTAAATTAACCTTTATCTTGTTTTCTGGCTTATTAGCGAGCACTACAGCTACTGCACAGTCGCCGGGGAAATTGCATTGGCATGGCTTCTTTAATCAAGGTGTCATTTATACTGATGAAAATAACTTTTTTGGTGATAGTACCGATACCAGTTTTGATTTCAGAAGTGTTGGCTTGGGTGTCTCCTGGCAGCCGCTGGATAAACTGTTGTTTTCAGTGCAGGGACTTTATCGCGATGCAGGTAAAACCTCGACTAATGGCGTCAATGTTGATTACGCGGTAATCAATTATAATTTGGTTAATCAATTAGGTTTTGGTTTGAGTGTGCGGGCTGGACGTGTGAAAAACCCCTACGGACTTTATAATGAAACACGGGATGTTGCTGCCACCAGGCCGTCTGTTTTGTTACCTCAATCTATTTATCCGGCTGCTTTTCGAGATATCTTTCATACCTCTGACAGTGTCATTTTGTCCGGTTATAAGGAAGCCGCTAACTGGTTGATTAATTTTGATTTTCTCAGAGGGTCTGTGCCTTTTGATGAACGTTCTGAGAGGCTTTTGATCCCCGTTTCTCAACCGGCAAATATTGAGGGTGACAAGCTTTGGGGCGCGCGTAGTCTGTTTGAATATGATGGTGGCCTTATGCGCTTTGGCCTCACCTATATAAAATTTGAAGGGCGTATTGATACTACACCACTGGTTATTTTCCCCGGTGATATGGACATTGATAGTTACGTTTTATCATTTGAATATAACTGGGAGTGCTTTCAGTTCACAACAGAGTATCGGCAAACTGATTTTATTTACGAAAATGTTATCGCGCCAGGTTTGAGTAGCCAACGAACGTCAGAGGCCTATTATTTCCAGTTGAGTTGGCAGGTTGATGAAAAGCTGCGCCTGTTTAGTCGCTATGAGGATTATTATCCTAATCGCGATGATAAATCAGGTAGAGGTCAGTTGAAGTTTGGCCGACCTAAGTCTGATGGGTTTAGTAACTCGGTTGTTGTTGGTGCGCAATATCAGTTGGCCGAGGACTGGTTATTGGCCGGAGAGGTACATCAGGTAAAAGGTACAGCCACATTACCTGTTGTTGAAAATCTTGCCGCCAGTAAAGTAAAAGAAAAATGGAATCTTTATACACTACAATTGAGTTATAAGTTTTAACAGGTGGGGGTGTTCGAGCGTTCGCTTCACAACCCTACACCTTAAGCGTTTAAATTTCTTTTATTGGGCAATTCGCGCTTTAACCACTCGCGCCCGATAACGTCGAGCATCATCAACACTGGTCAGCCCTTTAATTGCTGTTGGAATGGCTGTCTGTTGACCGGGTTTCAATGTCTCGGGTACGCGGTAAGCATAGGCGTAACCGCTGCTTTCGCTGAGATGTACTTCGATGTCGGTGACTGTGACGGCGGAACGGTTCTTGATAGCAATTCGTAATGTGCCGTTTTTATCCACATAGGGTTGGCTGGCGATGTATTTATGAGGGGCTTTAGGGATTTCTATCCGTGCTACTTTTTGCAGAGCCTCTTGGCCTACATCGCCTCCAGCTTGAGCCGCGCTCTTATAATACTGCAATGCTTGCGCAGTATTGTTTTGTGTAACGGCTAATTCGCCCAATAAAAAACTGGCAGCTTGGGTTGGCAGTAGTTTATTGCTACGTTTGAGGTCGACTTCGGCGGCTTGTTTATCACCGTGCTCATAGCGAAGTATGCCGCGAGCCAAGTGATGGCTGTAAAGATCAGGGTTTTTGCCAATAGCGGTTGTATAGGCTTTATGGGCATTACTGAAATGATCTTTCATTTTCCAGGCATGGCCACGTAACTCCCAAAAATAAGCGTCGTTGGGTTGTATCTTAACCGCTTTATCTAGATGGCTTAGCGCCAGAGCAGGCTTTTTGTTTTTAAGGGCTTTTAGTGCTTCGCCTTCAGCTTTGTAGGCAGGTTTGTCATGTATGAGTTGAGCGATTTTTTTCTGGTAACGCGCTCTGAAGGTATTTCCTTTAGGTAAAGTTTTGGCCAGTTCTCGGTTGGCGTTAACACGTTCCTGTGATGGAGGGTGGCTGGCAAATAAGCCGCTTAGGAAATCAGGGCTTTTACCTTTGCTGAGTTTAACGAAGGTTTCTTGAAGTTTAACCGCGCCGTAAGGGTCGTAACCCGCGCGCGCCATATATTGCATGCCGTAAGCATCGGACTCCAGTTCGGCTGAGCGGCCATAACGCGCCATAAAGGCAGCGCCGCCCAATTGAGTAACAACATTAGCGGCTTTGGCGTAGTTGGTGTCGGCTAATACGATTCCCAGCGCTTGAGAGCCTGCACCGAGTAATTTGCCACGGGTAATTTGTTTGGCGCTGTGACGTGCGGCGGCATGTACAATTTCGTGCGCTAATACGGCAGCTAATTCAGCTTCGCTATCTAAATGGATTAGCAGGCCACGGTTAATGGCGATTTTGCCGCCGGGTAAGGCCCAGGCATTGGGTACGGAGTTGTTTAGTACCACAAATTCATAGGGTAGGTCAGGGCGGTCACTGACTGCGGCCAGTTTTTTGCCCACGCCGCGGACATACACTTGCAGGTTTGGATCAACAATATAACGGCCACCCTGAGATTGTTGTGAAGGCTGATATTGTTTCTGGCCGATGCTGACTTCCTGTGAGGCGGAAACCAGCGTGAATTCATTTTTTCCAGTCACGGGGTTGACGCTGCAACCGACAATAAACAGGCATAGGCAAACTAGAGCAATAGCGCGGGTAACGATGTTCATTGATATTCCTTTTGGGCGTTTCGAGCCCGTTATTCTCGCTGTACGAAGCAAATATTTTATACCAAACAGCGGTGTTGAACATGTTTCACGCTGCCGAATTAGAAAAATAATCAAAGCTGGTTTATCAAGTGAGCGCAGATGCGTACCTTGTTCTTCACTGGCTTGTCAGGGAGCATCCTCAATAGGCGAGTGCTGCTCTACATTCGGCGAGCTGATGATTTTTACATCTTCGTCGGTACATTCGATGCTGGCGCTGATTTTATCATCCTGCAAGGAGTGCAGGTGGACATCAAACTGCCAAAGATTATGTAGGTGTTTGACGACTTCGCTGGCTTGTTCGGCATGTAGTGGCACCCGGTTATGCTGGGTGTGGTGCAGGGTAATGGAGCGGTCACCAGTGACATCAACATTGTAGACCTGAATATTGGGCTCCTGTTTGCTTAGATTATATTGATCGGCAAGAATTTCTCGTACTTTGCGATAGCCTTCATCGTCATGAATGGCGGTGATTTCAATGTCTTTGTGTTCATCGTCATCGAGTATGGCGAATAGTTTGAGATCGCGAATTACTTTGGGTGACAGGAATTGCAGAATAAAACTTTCGTCTTTGAAATCTTGCATGGCGTAGTGAATGGTGTCGAGCCAGTCGCTGCCAGCAATGTTGGGGAAAAAGCGTTTATCTTCGTCGGTGGGGTGCTCACAGATTCGGCGTATATCCCTGTAAATGGCGAAGCCCAATGTATAAGGGTTAATGCCCGAGAAATAGGGTGAATCGAAATCTGGTTGGAAGATTACGCCGGTGTGAGATTGTAAGAATTCAAACATGAAACCATCATTGACGAGGCCTTCGTCGTAGAGCGTGTTGAGGATGGTGTAATGCCAGAAACTGGCCCAGCCTTCGTTCATGACTTTAGTTTGTTTTTGCGGATAGAAATACTGGGCGATTTTACGCACGATACGCACCACTTCACGTTGCCAGGGCTCTAGCAATGGGGCATTTTTTTCAATGAAGTAGAGAATATTTTCCTGTGGTTCGCTGGGGAAGCGTGGAGCCTCGTTTTCGCTGAGTTCTTTTTTTAGTGGAATGGTACGCCATAGGTCGTTGACCTGGGTTTGGAGGTAGGCTTCACGCTCCTCCTGACGTAGCTTTTCTTTTTCAAAGGAAATAGGGGTGGGGCGGTGGTAACGATCAACGCCGTAATTCATCAACGCATGACATGAGTCGAGCAATGATTCGACGGTGTCCATGCCATAACGCTCTTCACAGTCAGAAATATAGCGTTTGGCAAAGAGCAGGTAGTCGACGATAGCGCTGGCGTCAGTCCAGGTTTTAAATAGGTAGTTGCCCTTGAAAAAGGAATTGTGCCCAAAGCAGGCGTGGGCAATAACCAGCGCCTGGGTAGTGAGGGTGTTTTCCTCCATTAGGTAAGCAATGCAGGGGTTTGAGTTGATGACAAGCTCGTAGGCTAAACCCATTTTTCCACGTTTGTAGCCCTGCTCGGTATTAAGGAACTGTTTGCCAAAAGACCAGTGGTGATAGCCCACCGGCATGCCGGTTGATGAGTAGGCGTCCATCATTTGTTCGGCGCTGATCACTTCAAGTTGGTTAGGGTACGTATCGAGCCGATAACCTTCGGCAATGCGAGCAATTTCCTCTTCATAACGCTGCAGGTTTTCAAAGGTCCATTCGGAACCTTCGGCGATGAACTTGTTGCTAGTTGCTTTGCTCTTGCTCATTAGCTCGATTTCCTTTCAAACAGCTTATGGAAGACCGGATAAATATCATCTAATGATTCAATTTGCTGCATGGCGAAGGTATCAGGATAACGATCAACCACGTTTTCGTAGGCGTACCAGAGCGCCTGATGATCTCTGGGGGTGATTTCCACGTAAGTGTAATACTGTAATTTTGGCAGGATTTTATCGACCAATAGCTTTCTACAGGCTGGCGAATCATCGGCCCAGTTATCACCGTCGGAGGCCTGGGCGGCATAGATATTCCAGCTGTCTTCGGGATAACGTTCGCGAATTATTTCATCCATTAGTCGCAGTGCACTGGAAACCAAGGTGCCGCCGGTTTCTCTGGAATAGAAAAAGGTCTCTTCGTCGACTTCACTGGCGGTGGTGTGATGGCGGATAAACACCACATCAATTTTTTGATAATTACGTTTCAGGAACATATAGAGCAAGATGAAGAAACGTTTGGCGATGTCCTTAATGTCCTGTGTCATGGAGCCCGATACGTCCATCAAACAGAACATGACGGCACTGGTTGAAGGCCGAGGCACATCAATGACGTTGTTGTACTTAAGGTCGAAATCATCCAGATACGGGATTTTTTTAAGGCGTTTATTAAGACGCTCCAGTTCCGCTTTTATTTCGCTGATTCGTAGTTGTGAATGTGCTTCAAGGCCTGCATCACGGTCGTTGGCGGCTTGTTTTTCCAGTGTTTTGAGTTCGGCTTCCAGCGCCTTTACCTGCTTGCGGGCGCGTCCCCCAAGGGCAATTCGGCGGGCATAGGCACTGCGTAGGGATTGTAATACGTTAAGGCGCGCTGGAATGCCTTCGTTGGTATAGCCACCTTTGACACGGCTAAAGCTGGTGGTGTTAACGATTTGTTTTTTGACCAGATTGGGTAACTCCAGGCCTTCGAACATGAATTCCATGAACTCTTCCTGGGTCAGCTCAAAGACAAACTCATCCGCGCCTTCACCAGCATCGGCAGGGTCACCCGGTCCACTACCACCCGCTTCGCCGCCCTGAGGACGCTGAATATGGTCGCCTGTTTTGAATTCCTTATTGCCGGGAAAAATACGAGTTTGTCGGCCGCCTTTGTCATGATGAAAGGAGGGTTCGGAAACGTCTTTACGCGGAATACTGACTGACTCGCCACGCTCCATATCAGTGATGCTGCGTTTTTTGATGCTGTCAGCCACCGCTTCACGGATGTGTTTGCGATAGCGACGCAGAAAGCGCTGCCGATTTACAGCACTTTTATGTTTGCCATTGAGTCGCCTGTCGATAATCAGGAAAGCCATAGTTGTACGCTCGTCGTTTATGTAAAGCGATATTGCGAACAGGTCGCTTTACCTTGAACTGCCGGAGTTTGATTTAACTGACTTCGGCACCCGCTTTTACTGAGACTTGCGTACCCGTAGGTACCATTCGGATAACAATCGGACTTGCTTCTCTGTGTAGCCGCGATCGATCATGCGGTCGACAAAGTCCTTGTGCTTGGTCTGATCCTCTTTTGATGATGTGGCATTGAAGGAAATAACCGGCAGCAGGTCTTCGGTACTGGAAAACATATTTTTCTCAATCACCAAGCGCAGTTTTTCATAACTGTTCCAGGTTGGGTTTTGACCCTGATTGGCTGCCCTGGCACGTAGTACGAAGTTCACCACCTCGTGACGGAAATCCTTGGGATTACTGATGCCTGCGGGTTTTTCGATTTTTTCCAGTTCGTCATTCAAGGCGATGTGGTCGAGAATTTCACCGGTTTCAGGGTTGCGGAATTCCTGATCCTGAATCCATAGATCGGCATAGGTGATGTAACGATCGAAAATATTTTGACCGTACTCGGAGTAGGATTCCAGATACGCCGTCTGAATTTCCTTGCTGATGAAATTGATGTACTGCGGTGCAACAAATTCCTTCAGGTGGTTCAAGTAGCGTTCGTGCAACTCGTTGGGGAACTGTTCCTGCTCGATTTGTTTTTCCAGTATGTACAGCAGGTGAACCGGGTTGGCGGCAATCTCTGTGGCATCAAAGTTAAATACCTTGGAAAGGATTTTAAAAGCAAAACGCGTGGATAGGCCGTCCATGCCTTCGTTGACGCCAGCGGCATCTTTGTATTCCTGAATCGATTTTGCTTTAGGGTCGGTGTCTTTGAGATTTTCACCGTCATAAACACGCATTTTTGAATAGATACTGGAATTCTCAGTTTCCTTGATACGTGAAAGTACCGTAAATTGAGCCAACATGTTGAGTGTGTCGGGTGCGCAGGGAGCATGATGCAAAGAGCTGTTTTTAAGCAGTTTTTGATAGATTTCTATTTCTTCGGTGACATGCAGACAGTAGGGCACCTTGACGATATAGACACGGTCGATAAAGGCTTCATTGTTTTTATTGTTTTTAAAATTCTGCCATTCGGCTTCGTTGGAGTGCGCCAGAATCACGCCGTCAAAGGGGATTGAACCGATGGATTCGGTACCGTTGTAATTACCTTCCTGAGAGGCTGTTAGTAAGGGGTGCAATACCTTGATCGGCGCTTTGAACATTTCCACGAATTCCATCAACCCTTGGTTGGCTGTACACAGACCACCGGAAAAACTGTAGGCGTCAGGATCGTTTTGTTCGTAATCCTCAAGCTTGCGGATATCGACTTTACCGACCAATGAGGAAATATCCTGATTATTCTCATCGCCGGGTTCGGTTTTGGATACGGCTACTTGATTCAGTACGGAGGGGTAATGCTTGATAACGCGGAACTGGCTGATATCGCCGTGGAATTCCTGTAAACGTTTGGCGGCCCAGGGTGACATGATGGTAGTCACGTAGCGGTTGGGGATGCCGTATTCTTCCTCCAGGATTTGCGCATCCTCGTCGGGGTTGAATAGCCCTAAAGGACACTCCTGAAGTGGTGAGCCCTTGAGCGAGTAGATAGGGACTCGTTCCATTAACTGCTTGAGCTTTTCGGCCAGCGAGGATTTACCACCACCAACGGGACCAAGTAGATAAAGGATTTGTTTCTTCTCTTCCAGTCCCTGTGCTGCGTGTCGGAAGAAGGACACGATTTGCTCGATGCATTCTTCCATGCCGTAGAAATTTTGGAATTCGGTATAGCGCTTAATGACTTTATTGGAAAAAATACGACTTAGGCGAGGGTCTTGAGATGTGTCGACAAGCTCTGGTTCGCCGATGGCGATTAACAGACGTTCAGCAGCTGAGGCGTAAACGGTGGGGTCCTGTTTGCAGAGGTTTAAATACTCCTGCAACGAGAATTCTTCCTGTTGAGCCTCTTCATAGCGGGTCTGATAATGGTTGAAAATACTCATGTATTTCTCCCCTTATAACTTCCGTATTTGTAATAAGTATAGATTCAAAGCGGGCAATTTTTAAAAAAAAGATTAAAAACTTTTAAGTTTCTGTCTCTAATGGCTTAGATATAAGGCAGAAGGTGAAGTTCCAGAACTATTGGAAGAAGAGCGTTGGATTTGCTGTGACAAGTCCCAGCAGCAGGGCTGGGAAGGCTTAGAGCGGAAGTGCTTAATAACTAGCGATGATGTTTATTCGTTGCCGGCAGCGCAGATTTCGGGATACTGAACACACCAGTCGGTATAACCGCCATCGAGGCTGTAAACGTCACTGAAATCTTTTTCTATGAAGAACTGGGCAGCACTTTGGCTGCTGTTGCCGTGGTAACAACATACAATCAATGGAATATCGAGATCGGCGTCCTGTATAAAGCCCTGTACGGAGTGGTGGTCAACATGAATGGAATTACTCATGTGACCGGCCTGAAAACTGGCCTCATCGCGAATATCGATTAGTGTTACAGTGCCAGCATCAATCATGTCTTTAGCTTGTTGTGCAGAAATACGTTTGAAATCGGACATTATAAATAGCCTTAATAAATGAGATTATTTGATGGTTTCGCAACTACAGCTAAATAGGCGGTGATCTTCCAGTCGCATCATGGTGAGGCGGCCGCCCCATACGCAGGCGGTATCCAGTGCAAATACGCGGTCTTCATTGCTTTCGCCTTCTAAGGCGGCCCAGTGGCCAAACAATATATTGATATCGCGGGTTTTACGATGCGCGTGGGCAAACCAGGGTTTGAAGCCGTTGCGAACATCTTTCAAACCGTGTTTGTGGCGGAAGTCGAGATGATCATTGGCATCACATAAACGCATGCGGGTGAAGTGATTAGTTATAACACGCAGCCGCTCCCAGCCTTGTAAGCTATCCTGCCAGTGATCCGGTGTATCGCCGTACATGTGCGTTAGGAAATCTTTGAAGTTATCACCCTTGAGTGCTTTTTCAACTTCAAGATTCAGCTCTACGGCTTGCTCAATAGTCCACTGCGGCGCGAGTCCTGCGTGAACCAGCGCGTAGTTACGCTCAGGGCAATAATACAGCAGTGGTTGTTGGCGCAGCCAGCTTAATAATTCCTCTGCGTCGTCGGCATTGATGATTGCATCGAAGGTATCGCTGTTGCCGGCTGGTTTTATACCGTAGGCAACGGCGAGTAAATGTAAATCATGATTACCAAGAACGACTTTGGCGCTATCACCAAGATTCTTAATAAAGCGCAATGTTGAGAGTGAGTCTGGGCCACGGTTAACGAGATCGCCAGCTACCCAGAGCGTGTCTTGAGCGGGGTCGAAATTTGCTTCTTTGAGCAGGCAGCTGAAGGCGTTAAAACACCCTTGAATATCGCCGATTGCGTAGGTGGCCATCTGTTTGGTGTCTACCTAGTGAAGAGTGTGAGGTGGAGCTAGACAAAAGGCGGGGATGTCGATATCAAACAGGTGACCATCTTCTCCTAGCATTTGGTAGCTGCCTTGCATGTGACCTACATCGGTGGCGAGTAGTGTGCCGCTGGTATAGCTGAAACTGCTATCGGGGCCGATGGTGGGTTGTTCGCCAACGACGCCTTCGCCCTGCACCTCATGCACTTCGTTATTAGCATCGGTGATAATCCAGTGACGGCTCAGTAACTGTGCTGCCTGACTGCCGCTATTGGTAATCGTGATGATGTAGGCAAATACAAACTTTGCCTTGTCTGGTTCTGACTGGCTGGGAATATATTGTGTCTCCACGGTGACGTGAAGTTGGTATCGGTGGTCCTGTTCAGTACTCATGTTTAGCTGCTATTGACTGTGGTTATTGTCGTTTTGATCAGTGACGGAATCACTGCTCTGGGAAGATAAAGTATCACTGATCGCAACAAAATTCTGCAAGGTTAGATTTTCAGGGCGTAAGCCTGGATCAATGCCAAGTGCTTCGAGTTGTTCCGCACTGATTAATTTTTTAAGGTTGTTACGAATAGTTTTACGACGCTGATTAAACGCGGTGGTGACCAGTCCCGCGAGATGCTTAGCATCTTTGGCAGGGAAAGGCAGTGTCTCGTAGGGTACTAACCTGACAATGGCCGAATCAACCTTGGGCTGCGGATGGAACGCCGTGGGAGGCACATTGAACAATGACTCCACGTGACAAGAATATTGCACCATGATGCTAAGGCGGCCATAGGCGCTGTCGCCAGCTTGCGCCGCCATGCGGTCGACCACTTCTTTTTGCAGCATGAAGTGCATGTCTTTTACTTGCTCGGCGTAACTGATGAGATGGAATATCAGTGGCGTGGAAATGTTATAGGGCAAGTTGCCAACAATGCGCAGTTTTCTTTCGTCGTTGGCCAATTGGCTGAAGTCGAACTTTAGTGCATCGCCTTGGTGGATATTAAGATTTGCAGCACTGAAAAACTGAGTTGATAGGACTTTTACCAAATCGCGGTCAATTTCCACCACGTTGAGGTTGCCCTCGGTGGCTTTGAGCAGGTGCTCGGTAATGGCGCCCAAGCCCGGGCCAATTTCGACAATGTTATCTGTTATCTTTGGACTAATGCTAAGCAGAATATTACGAATGATATTCTGATCCTGCAGAAAGTTCTGTCCGAAACGTTTACGTGCCTGATGGCCTGCTGGTTTTTTCATAATTTAGTTACTTAGAAGTTCGCTGTTGTAGGTAAGGCTTTCGCCTTACATGTCAGATTCATACCCGATGCCCCAGGGCACCTTTCTCTTGCTGCGCCATTCACCTTGTAAAGCGGGGTACGCTAAGTCTGACCTATATTGTTGCCTGCACCATGTTGATTGCATAGTTGATGGCAGTTTGCAGACTCCCTGCATCGGCAGTTCCCGTACCGGCTAGGTCGAGTGCGGTGCCGTGGTCAACGGAGGTACGGATAATGGGTAAACCGAGGGTGATGTTAACCGCGTTACCAAAGCCCAGGTGTTTGAGGACCGGCAAACCTTGATCATGGTACATGGCTAATACGGCGTCGGCCTGTTCAAGGTACTTTGGTGTGAACAGCGTGTCTGCGGGTAATGGGCCGATCAGGTTAATATTTTCGGCACGTAACTTTTCAAGCGTAGGTTCAATCGTTTCGATTTCTTCGCGCCCTAAGTGTCCGCCTTCACCTGCGTGAGGGTTGAGCCCACAGACTAAAATACGCGGTTTTTCTATGCTGAATTTTGACACCATGTCAGCCTGTAAAATACGGATGACACGGGTTAAGGTTTGTTCAGTGATAGCGGCGGGTACGTCTGCCAAGGGTAAATGAGTCGTGGCAAGAGCAACGCGTAAACCTTCGGTTGCGAGCATCATAACAACTAATTCGGTATCGGTATGATCGGCAAGAAATTCAGTGTGTCCGCTAAAGGCGCAGCCAGCATCGTTAATGATGCCTTTGTGTACGGGGGCGGTGACCATGGCGGAAAATTCACCGTCAACACAACCCTGAGCGGCACGAGTCAGAGTGGTTAATACATAGTTCGCATTGGCTGTTGATAGCTGGCCAACTTCAACTTCAGCAGCTAGTTCGACAGCACAGATGTAAAGCTCACCGGCTGGCAATGGTGGATGCGATTGGCCGGCGACAAACGGGCGAAGTATCAGCGGTAAACCTAGCAGCGCAGCCCGTTCTTGTAGCAGCACGGGGCTAGCGATAGCCACTAGGGCTGCTTGTTGTGGCTGCTGAGCAATCTGGATAGTAATATCCGGGCCGATGCCAGCGGGTTCACCGGGCGTTATGGCCAGTAAGGGCGCGCTCATGATTGTGCTGCAGTGTTAAATTTTGACATCAACAAAGGCGTTATCGCGAATTTCGCGTAACCACAGTTCCAGCTCGTCATTAAATTTGCGCTTGTAGAGTATCTCGCGTGCTTTTTGGCGGTTGGCTTCAGCGCCGATGTCCTCTTGGCGTTGACCTTGAACTTCAAGAATGTGCCAGCCATAGCGGCTTTTGAAGGGGCCGCTGACGGTGTTCTCAGGAGTTTCTTTCATTACCTTAACAAAGGCGGGCACTAGCCCTGCTGGAGTGATCCAACCTAGCTCGCCGCCCTTGGCACGTGAGCCTGGGTCGCCACTATAAAGGCGTGCCATTTCAGAAAAATCTTCGCCGGACTGAATGCGAGTGAAGAGCTCGTAAATTAATTCTTCAGCTTGATCTTCGGAGCGAATTTCAGTGGGTTGCACAAGAATGTGGCGCACTAATGTCTGGTTTTGAATAATGCTGCTGCCACCGCGTTTTTCGATCAGATTAACCAGGTGGAAACCGTTAGAGCTGGCGATAGGTTGAGCTGTTTCGCCCGTTTTCAAAGCTTGTACAGCCTCTTTGAATAAAGACGGTAATTGTGAGCCGTCACGCCAGCCCATGTCGCCGCCTTTATTGGCGCTGGAGTCAGCTGAATGGTTGCGAGCTAATTCATTAAAGTCCGAGCCCGATTGTAGCTGCTGATATAGGTCTTGAACTTGCTCTTGGGCCTGTTGTTTGTCGGCCGCCGAGTTGCTGGCAGGTTTGATCAGGATGTGACCGATATGGTATTTGCTCTTGAGCAGTTGCTCTCCTTCAGCAGAGCTTAGGTAGTTCTGGATTTCTTGATCGGTGATCTGGATACGTGGGCCAACACTACCTTGACGTGCGCGGGTGGTAATTAATTCGCGACGGATCTGTTCGCGTACCACTGTGTAGCTTGAGCCCTCTTTGGAGATGGCCTGTTGGAACTGTTCGATCGTCATGTCGTTTTGTGCAGCAATACGTTGCACGGCTTCATTAAGGGAGGTGTCGTCAACACGAATACCGCCACGGTCAGCAATCTGCAGTTGCAGGCTTTCCATAATCAAGCCTTCAACCACCTGCGAGATAATCGCTTTTTTGGGCGGCATAGCTTGGTTGCTTTGTTGTAATTTACCGATGGCGGAGTTGATAGCCTGTTGCACCTGGCTTTGCATAATGATGTCGTCATTGACGATCACCGCAATACGGTCAAGTGGTTGATTGGCGGCAACCGCTAAGCTTGGCGTTAGCAGGGCAATGGCCAGCAGGGGTAAAATTTTTGTACGTAGGGTATTAAACATAGGGGTCTATTTGCCTTGTCCTATTAGTCTTCTTGATAACCGGGGATGCTGTCGCTAAACAGTCGTTCCGTGGAATCACCAATATTGCCCAGTCCTTTTAGTTCGAACTGGATATAAATAGCATCTTTTTCATCGACGCCATCACTTGCGGTAATGTCGTCATCATTAATCCAGCGGCGACCAATGACACGCACAGCCCAACAGCAGCTTTGGTATTCAAGGCCAGCGAATGCTTCGACAATGCGATCGCGAATTAGGTCGTGATTCCAGCGAGAAACAACACTCCAATGTTTGCTGACGGGGAATACCGCTGAAATATCGGTTTGCTCGATTCTTTCTCTATCATCGTTACGTACTCGGTAGCCGATGTTGAAAATGTGTTTGTTATCACCGTGGTAACGCAGGTTCAGACTGCTCTGGTTAGTACGGTTGATATCGGTATCAAATTCAATGTCACCTTGCAGACGCCAGCCTGATTTAAGAGCATACATTAGCTCTGCGGCAAC
Source organism: Pseudomonadales bacterium (assembly GCA_036960805.1). GTDB lineage: Bacteria > Pseudomonadota > Gammaproteobacteria > Pseudomonadales > IMCC2047 > IMCC2047. The sequence continues at coordinate 51,976 of JBALXL010000002.1, read as the reverse complement.
AGGAGAATCCGATGTTCTGTCAGTACGTACGGGGGTGTTGGTAAGGGTAACATTGCGATCATCGTTATAGAAAATCTGACCGATGCTAGCGCGGGCACGTTCGAAACCGTCATTTTCAATAAAACGAGTAGTTAGCCCCAATGAGACCTGGTCGGCATCATTAATTCGATCGCCGCCAACAAAGCGGTTTTCGCGGAACAGTTGGTTGTAGCTGAAATCAAGTTCGCTGGTATCAAACAGCGGGTTTTCCAACTGCCCTTTTTCTTCTGACGCTTTTAGATAGAAAAAACGAGGTTCGAAGGTTTGCGTTGCTGACTTACCTGCCCAGTTAGTATCACGCTCAAAGAACAGACCACTGTCGATGCTGAAAACAGGAACTGAGATGTCGGGTGAGTCATTTAAGCCGGCGGCCAAGTCATTCAGTTGATAGCGTGTGTAATGGTAAGTGGCTTTTGGCTTGATGTAGGCATAGGGCGTTTCAAATAACCAGCTGACGGACGGTGCAACACGGGTACGGTGACCAACGGCGCGGTTAATGCCCGTTAGTCCGCTGTTGTCACGGTCAAAATTACTGTATTCGGTCATCAGTCCAAATTCGAAACCGCTGTCGTCATGAGGATAAAGCCCGTTAACAATGATTTGCGGTAGACGATCATAGGGCTTGTTGGCATCGGTAATGGTGTCGTCGATGGTTTGATAGCCCTGGGTGCGAGCGGTAATATCCCAATAGTTACCGTTGTAACTCGCTTCAGCCAGACGTAATAAATTTGTTTGGCTGGTGGCGTTAAGGTCGGTGCCCAAATCGCTGAAATAATCATCGTCACTGACGGTGGTGTAATCGACGCGAGTATTGATGCGGTTGAACAACGTGCCTTGGTGATCAACGGAGCCGAGCCAGCGATTCTTGTTTTGGAAATCGTCATCGCTCGATAAAAAGGCAGCGCCAATTTCACCGTGATTATTATTGTGTAAATAACGGAATTCGGCTTCGCCTAGAACGCCACGGTCACCGATATAGCGGGGTGTTAATGTAGCGTCGTAATTTGGCGCAATATTCCAGTAATAAGGAGTGGCGATATCAATGCCATCTGACGTGCCGATATCAGGCGTCAGAAAACCGGACTGACGTTGCTTATCTAGCGGAAAGCGAGCCCAGGGAAAATAGAACACCGGCACATCTTTTATTTTAAGGCGCGCATGCTTGATGGTTGCGTGGCCTTTTTCTTGATCGATACGCACTTCACTGCCTTCCACGGCCCAGGTATTAGAGCCTGGAGCACAATAGGTCAGACTGCCTTGATCAACACGGATAACGCCATCTGTTTGGCGATTTAGTTTTTTAGCATTACCACGCATATGGCTCTTGTGAGCAACAAACTGGGCATCGGTGAGGGTTATCTCATTGCTGTTGAGGTTTACCTGAGGATCTTCGCCGATCAACAATATGCCGGGTTCACGGAACTGTGTGCGGCCAACAAAGGTGGCCGTGCCTGCCTCGCGATCAAGTATGGCCTGCTCACTTTTAATCTGACGGTTGCCCTGGGTGAGAACAACATTGCCAGACAGTGTTGTTACGCCGTTTTCATCGGTCTGTGAGCTTTTGGCTGAGCCTTGAGTGGGCTGCGAATCAGGGGATAACAAACGTTGCTCGGCATCAACGTAAGCCGGTTCAGCATAGCCGCCAGGACAATACCCTGGAATGGTTAGTTGCTGTTCTTCACTGAGTGCAGCTCTAGGCACCCAGTCAAGTTGCTCGCCGTCGATTTTATAAGGTGTGCTGGCATCGGGTATAACCACAGTCACTCTTTGAGGCGCAACAAAACGTGTGCCCAAGCCGTCTGCGGGTTCTGTGCTACCACATTGCCAGCTACCGTCTGCGGCAGCTTTACAGTGCCAGCGATTGCTGTCATTCGAAGAGGCTGCTGATAGTGGAGCACTAATTAATAGCGCAGTAAGCAGAGAGGTTTTTAGTGGCAAACGAAAAATGTCAGACATGCTATCAGCCGGGCGCCTTATTGTTATTGTTTGGTATTACGTTGTGGTTCAGCCATCACTAATAGACCGCTCAGAACCTGTATTAAGGTGCAGATGATAAGGCATTAGGGAAGTGCGAGCCACCCCGAAAAGGCGAGCTCGTGCTATAAAGCTATTCGTTGACTTTTTAGAGCACGCTAACAATAGCGCTGCTCAGGTAATCAATGTTGTTGCTATTGATGCCGGCCACGTTAATACGGCTATCACTGGTCATGTAAATACTGAACTCTTCACGCAGCCTTTGTACCTGAGCAGGTGAAATGTCCAAAAAGGAAAACATGCCGCTTTGCTGGGTGATAAACGAAAAGTCGCTGCTGGCTCCTTTGCTGCTGAGCTGCTCCAGCAGTTGTCCACGTAATATGAAAATGCGTTCGCGCATGGTATTCAGTTCGCCTAACCAGTGCCGGCGTAAAGCGTCGTTTCCTAAAATATGTGTGACCACTGCCGCGCCGTGAGACGGGGGCATGGAGTAAATGCCACGTACGATACGGGCTAGCTGACTACTGTTGACGCGGGCCTGTACGGCGTTTTTGGCAATCACAATAACGCTGCCAACACGTTCGCGATAAATGCCGAAGTTTTTCGAGCAGGAGCTGGCGATTAATAATTCAGGTAGTTGTTCGGCCATCAAGCGTACGCCATAGGCATCTTCGTCAATGCCGGCACCAAAACCTTGGTAGGCGATATCAATGAACGGCGTAAAACCCTTTTCGCTAGCCAGTTGGGTGACGGCTTGCCACTGCTGTTGAGATAAGTCTGCGCCGGAGGGGTTGTGGCAACAGCCGTGTAGTAATACCAGATCGCCTGCTTTCGCTTGAGCCAGTGTTTCCAGCATAGCGTCGAAATTAATGCCATGATTTGCTACATCGTAGTAGGGATACGTTTTGATTTGCAGGCCGGTATCGCGCAGCAGAGGGATGTGATTACCCCAGGTTGGGTCGCTGACCCAGATAGTAGCGTTTGGGTTGGCTTTTTTTGCCAGCTCAGCGGCAACCCTCAGTGCTCCGCTGCCACCGGGTGTTTGTAAGACAGATACACGATTGTCAGCGAGGGCTGGATGATTTTCGCCCAGGAGTAGGTTTTGTATTGCGACACCGAATGCAGGCGCACCTGCTGGGCCAATATAAAGTTTGGTTTGTTCTGATGCGAGAATATCGCGCTCGGCTTGTTTGACCGATTCCAGCACGGGTGTATCACCCTGTTCGGTTTTATAGACACCAACGCCTAAGTCAATTTTGTTGGGGTTGCTATCGTTACGAAAAGCATCCATTAAGCCGAGAATCGGGTCGGCAGGTAACAAGGGTAGATTTTCAAACATAGCAGTCTTCGTATCAGATGGGTGTTTTGCTGGACTAGCAGTAGAGTGGGATACAGCCCCGCAGCTGGGCAGGGCTTTGTTACAGGTCGTTATAAAGGTTGTTGCTGCACGTCAATGAACTGAGCTTTGCGCTTGGGGATTTCAATTTTGATAAAATTGATCATCCATTTCACAACGGCTTCGGAGTCTATTGGTGCGCTCAGGGTCGTTAGCGCTTCACGGATTTTATTGGCGGTAAAATTGTCGATGTTGTAATCCGTCAGGTGACGCAAAATATCGGGATTGAACTCCGGGTGGCCCTGAATGGTAAGTATGTTAGGGCCATGCTGCACCATAAAGTAGGGACAGAATTGGCTTTGTGCAATGACCTGACTTTTTTCCGGTAAAATTGTTACCTGATCGCGATGCAGAACCAGAATGTCCAGTTTCCCCAGCGATGGATTCATCCACGATTTTTGTGTTGTCAGCTCGTAAAAGCCGGTGCCTAGCGCCCAGCCGCGATCGCAGGGCTCAACTTTACCGCCCAGCGCTTGAGAAATTAGCTGGTGGCCAAAACAAACACCCAACAATTTTTTCCCTGTTCGTGCGCCTTCGCGGAAAAAGTCTTCTAGCGCTAAAATCCAGGGTGTTCTTTCGTAGCTGCTACTGGTGCTGCCAGTGCATAGGAAGGCGTCGCAGGCGTCTAATTCAGGTAGCTCTTCATTGATGGCGTCAAAAACAGTGAATGTAAGTGACGGGTCAACGCTTTGAAAAGCAGCTATTAGCATCTCGGGGACGTCACCATACGGTTCTTGTATGTCGTCAGGTAGCGCACCGCATTGTAGGATTCCGATATGTGTCATGGCAGGAAGCTCAAAAAGTAAGATTGGTACTCGCCGTGGCGAGCTAATATTTAGTCGTTGGATTATAGCGCCGGGTTTACCCTAAAGGGAATATATAAGTGCCCTGAACTCAGCTGAAAATCTACCGGCATAGGACCGTTGTGATGGGGTTTTACGCACTAGGTAGGATGTCGTAAGATGTCGCCTTTGAATTTTTGTTAAATAGGCTAATCGAGGTCAATTTTGGATCATAGACAAACAGCCCTTTCTGAGTGGGTTGTCGACCAATTACAGCAGCTCAACCTTTATCAGGACGGGCATGATGAGTCACTTGTAGCCGTGTCCGGGGATGCCAGCTTTCGGCGTTACTTTCGCACGGCTGCGCTATCCTCCGGGCAAACGTTGATTGCCGTTGATGCACCTGCAGATAAAGAAGACAGTCGTCCCTTTGTTGCTATTGCCCAAGCCTGGCTAGAGCAAGGTGTGCATGTGCCAGAGGTGCGGGCAGCGGATTTTGATTTGGGTTTTATGCTGTTATCTGACTTGGGCGATGATTTGTTTTTGCCTCAGCTTGAAACGCATGCCGATAGCTTATATCAGGCGGCATTAGGCGAACTGGTAACTATTCAACGTAGTGCCGCGCCGCATGATTACGCCTTGCCAAACTATGCTGCGGATAAGTTGCGGCAAGAAATGCAGCTTTGCCCCGATTGGTTTTTTAAGCAGTTACTTGGCTTAGAGTTGAGTGCGGAAGATAAGCAGCGCCTCGATAATGTCGTTGATAAATTGGTGGCTAGTGCGTTAGAGCAGCCACAAGTCTGTGTGCATCGTGATTATCATTCCCGTAATTTGATGACTTTGGCTGACGGCCATGTCGGGGTGCTGGATTTTCAGGATGCCGTGGTAGGGCCGATCACCTACGACCTGGTCTCACTGTTGCGTGACTGTTATATCAGCTGGTCTGATGAGCACGAAGAGAAATGGATCGGCGATTATCTCCAGCTTTCGCTTCAGTATGGACTTTGGCCGCAAGTAGATATGCCTGAATATGCCGTTTTTAAACGCTGGTTTGATTGGATGGGTCTGCAGCGTCATCTCAAATGTGTCGGTATTTTTTCTCGTTTGTATTTGCGTGATGGTAAGGCGGGTTATTTGCAGGACATACCGCGCACCTTTGCATATTTGAAAAAGGTCTGTGAGCAGTACACTGAGTTTGCCGAATTTAACGGTTGGTTGGACGAGGTGGTGGTGCCTGCCATGCAAAACTGTGAATATCTCACAATTAATAAAGAGACAGCTTAACTAATGAAGGCGATGATTCTCTGCGCCGGACGTGGCGAGCGTATGCGACCATTGACCGACATCTCTCCCAAGCCGTTATTGCAGGTGGGGGGTAAGCCACTGGTGCAATACCATATTGAAAAGCTAGCGCAGGCGGGCGTTACAGAAATAGTGATTAATCACGCCTGGTTGGGAGAGAAAATAGAACAGACATTGGGTGACGGAAGCCAATGGGGCGTTAACATTCAGTATTCTGCCGAAGCCAAGGCGCTGGAAACGGCGGGCGGCATTATTAAGGCCCTGCCGTTGCTGGGAGATGAGTCGTTTATTATCGTTAATGGTGATGTGTGGAGTGATTATCCCTTTGAGCAGTTACTGCTCATTAAGCCTAAGGCTGCGCATTTGGTGTTGGTAACGAATCCCGAACAACACCCGCAGGGGGATTTTTCCTTGAACGATAGCGGGCATATATCGGCGCAGGGTGATAAAAAGTTCACCTATTCGGGTATCAGTGTATTAAATCCGCTGTTATTTTCTGAGCTTGAAGTTGGCAGAATGCCGTTGGCTCCCTTGTTGCGCCAAGCGATGGATGCGCAGCAGGTAAGTGGTGAGTTATATTACGGTGACTGGGTTGATGTTGGTACGCCAGAACGACTGACGAGACTGGATGAGTCAGTCCGTAAAAGAATTAAAGGAGTTTTAGAGTAAATGATATTTGGTAAATTGCTGGGCGCGTTTATTGGTTATAACTGGTTTAACATACCGGGCGCAATTTTGGGGCTTTTTATTGGGCACCAGTTTGATAAGGCGCTAACGGGGAGTATGTCGAGCCCTGGTACAGGAAATCAAGCGCAGATTCAGCAAGCTTTCTTCCGCATGACTTTCTTGACCATGGGCAAGTTGGCTAAGGCTGATGGCCAGGTTTCAAAAGATGAAATCGAATGGGCTGAGTTTGTTATGTCGCGCATGAATCTGACTGCCGATATGCGTCAGCAAGCCATGCAGTTGTTTTCAGAAGGAAAAGATGACGGCTTTGAACTTGATAGCGAGCTGGCTGGTTTTCGTCAAATAGTCGGGCGCCACGCAACAGTGGTGCAGATGTTTCTGGAAATCCAGATTCAGGCTGCTTATGCCGATGGTTCGCTAAGCGAGTCTGAAAATGCCCTGCTGCGCCATATTTGTGCGCAACTGGGCATTTCTAATATTCGCTTTGAAGCGATTCATCAGCGTATCAAAGCCGAGCGTGCCTTTGCCGGGCAGGGTGGTTTCCATCAGCAAGGTGCTGGCCAACCACATTATACGCCTGCCGATAAGCTCAAAGAGGCTTATAAAGTAATTGGTGTTGAAGAGAGCTCCAGTGACGCGGTGATGAAAAAGGCCTATCGCCGACTGATGAGCCAGCATCACCCAGACAAGCTGGTAGCCAAGGGATTACCTGAAGAAATGATGCGTATTGCTAAAGAAAAAACGCAGGAAATTCAGGCGGCCTATGATCTAATTAAGCAGCATAGGAAAGGCTAAGGCTCAAATAAAAACTGTGTCATTTCGGCCAACGAGAGAAGCCTTGTTGGCTGAGGGAAAGATTCCTCTCTGCGTTCGGAATGACAAGCTTTTAGGTTTGCAAAACGGGCGTGTCAAAAACACCTCCAGTGTGTAGAATACCGACCTCTATTTACGTAAATAAGTACAAGACCCCCATGACAGATTATTTGATTGCACCCTCCATTTTAGCTGCCAACTTTGCCTGTTTAGGTGAAGAGGTCGACAACGTGCTCGCAGCGGGCGCGGATATTGTGCATTTTGATGTTATGGATAATCACTATGTGCCGAATTTAACGATTGGCCCAATGGTTTGTAAAGCCTTGCGTAAGCATGGTGTGACAGCGCCGATTGATGCCCATTTAATGGTATCGCCAGTGGATCGAATGATCGGTGAATTTGCCGAAGCCGGTGCCACTTATATTACGTTTCACCCGGAAGCCTCTGACCATATTGGTCGTTCCATACAACTGATTAAGGATGCGGGCTGTAAGGCGGGTTTAGTGTTTAATCCAGCGACGCCGTTGAGCTATCTTGATTACGTGATGGACGATATGGACATGATTCTGCTTATGTCTGTGAATCCTGGTTTTGGTGGTCAGAAATTCATCCCCAATACATTGAATAAAATCCGTGATTTGCGTCAACTTATTACTGCAAGTGGTCGCGACATTCGCCTTGAAGTGGATGGAGGCATCGGCATCAATAATATCGCCGACGTAGCCGCCGCCGGTGCGGATACTTTTGTTGCCGGTTCCGCCATTTTTGGTAGTGATGATTATGCCCGTACCATTGCAGAAATGCGGGCAGCTTTAGCTAAGGTCGATTAATGAGTCCCGAACGTTTTGCTGAATTAGCCGCTCAGGGTTATAACCGTATCCCCGTCAGTCGTCGTGTACTGGCGGATATGGACACCCCGTTGAGCGCTTATCTTAAATTGGCCGATGGCCCCTATTCCTATCTGTTCGAATCGGTGCAGGGTGGTGAGAAATGGGGACGTTATTCGATCATTGGTTTGCCTAGCCGTTCGGTGCTTAAAGTACACGGTTATCAGATTACACTGACCACCGATGGAGAGGTGGTCGAATCGCTTGAGCATGAAGATCCACTAGAGTTTGTGAAAGAATTCCAGGCACGTTTCAATGTCGCTGAAACCGAAGGTGAGCCTCGTTTTAACGGCGGTCTTGTAGGCTATTTTGGTTACGACACGGTGCGATATATTGAGCCGCGCCTGCGTGATTCCGTGCCGCCCGATACTGTGGGCAATCCGGACATTCTGTTAATGGTGTCCGATGAAGTGCTGGTGTTTGATAACCTGGCGGGCACCTTGACGCTGACAGTACATGTTGATCCTGCTCTGTCAGATGCCTACAGCAATGCACAAAATCGCCTTGATGAGCTGGTAGCGAAGCTGCCATTGCCGACGCCCAAGCTAGCGGACATTGATCTGAGTGTGGCGCAGCAAGCTGCCGATGAATTGGAGATCAGTGAAGCCGATTTTAAATCAGGTTTCACACAGGCTGAATTTGAAGCAAGTGTTGAGAAAGTTAAGGAATACGTGCTCGCTGGTGATGTGATGCAGGTGGTACCGTCACAGCGTATGACCATTCCCTTCGAAGCTGAACCGATTAATTTATATCGCGCGCTGCGTAATTTGAATCCGTCGCCCTACATGTATTTCCTCAATCTGGATGATTTCCACATTGTTGGTTCCTCACCGGAAATTCTGGCGCGCGTGGAAGAGGGTGAAGTCACAGTGCGTCCGATTGCTGGTACTCGCCGTCGTGGTTATAGCGAAGAAGAAGATCAAGCGCTTGAAGCCGAGTTGTTAGCAGATCCGAAAGAAATTGCCGAGCATTTGATGCTGATTGATCTGGGTCGTAACGATGCCGGACGAGTATCCGAAATTGGTACGGTACGTGTGACCGATCAGATGATTGTCGAGAAATACTCTCATGTGATGCACATTGTGTCTAATGTGATGGGCGACCTGAAAGAGGGTTTGTCTTCTATTGATGTGTTGCGCGCGGCATTGCCTGCGGGTACGTTGAGTGGCGCACCAAAGATTCGTGCTATGGAAATTATCGACGAGCTAGAGCCCGTTAAACGCGGTGTTTACGGGGGTGCGGTGGGTTATATTTCCTGGGACGACAATATGGATACGGCGATTGCCATTCGCACCGCCGTTATTAAAGATAAAAAGCTGTATATCCAGGCGGGCGCCGGCATTGTTGCCGACTCTGTGCCCAAGCTGGAGTGGAAAGAAACCATGAACAAAGCGCGTGCCATGTTCCGCGCTGTTGCAATGGCCTATAAGGCTTAGAGCAGGCGTACTTATGTTATTGATGATCGACAATTACGATTCCTTTACTTACAACGTAGTGCAGTACTTCGGCGAGTTGGGTGCTGATGTGCGTGTATATCGGAACGATGAAATTACGCTGGAAGAAATCAAGGCGTTGGATCCGGATCATATCGTGATCTCGCCTGGCCCCTGTACACCAAACGAAGCCGGTGTTTCCGTCGAAGTGCTTAAGCAGTTTGCCGGTGTTAAACCGCTGTTTGGGATTTGCCTGGGCCACCAGGCTATCGCACAGGCTTTTGGTGGCTACGTGATTCGCGCTAAAGAAGTGATGCACGGCAAAACCTCCATGATTCATCACAACAGTCAGGGTGTGTTTAAGGGTTTGCCTAACCCCTTTGAAGCGACGCGTTATCACTCCCTAGTGATTGATAAAGATCGCCTGCCGGATTGCCTGGAAATCACTTCCTGGACTGAAGGTGCCGATGGGGAAATCGACGAAATCATGGGCGTACAGCATCGTGATTTTGTGATTGAAGGCGTGCAGTATCACCCTGAATCTATTTTGACTGAGCATGGTCATGCGCAGCTAAAAAACTTTTTAGACATGAGTATCTAATCATCATGAATATGCAGCAGGCCATTGCAGCCGTTATCGATAAGCGTGATTTAAGCACCGATGAAATGGCGTCAGTTATGCGCTTGATCATGACGGGTGAAGCGACAGAGGCACAGATTGGTGGCTTTTTGATTGGTCTGCGTATTAAGGGCGAAACTGTTGATGAAATTACCGGCGCTGCGCAGGTCATGCGTGATCTGGTAAAACGCGTTGATATCAGTGGACCACATTTAGTTGATACCTGTGGAACGGGTGGCGACGGAGCCAGCATTTTTAATGTTTCCACCGCTGGTGCTTTTGTTGTTGCCGCAGCGCAAGGCCAAGTAGCCAAACATGGTAATCGTTCTATCTCCAGCAAAAGCGGCAGTGCCGATGTGCTGGAAGCGGCGGGCATTAATCTGGATTTAACGCCTGAACAGGTTGCTAGCTGTATTGAAGAAATTGGTTTGGGCTTTATGTTTGCACCAGCGCATCACAGCGCCATGAAACACGCCATTGGCCCGCGCAAGGAAATGGGCGTACGTACTATTTTTAATGTGCTGGGCCCGCTGACAAACCCTGCTCTGGTGAAAAACCAAGTGCTGGGTGTGTTCAGTAAAGATCTAGTTCGGCCGATGGCTGAGGTGTTACAGCGTTTGGGTTCTGAGCATGTGCTGGTAGTGCACTCTGCCGATGGTCTGGATGAAATAAGTGTTGCTGATGAAAGTTATGTGGCTGAGCTTAAAGGTGGTGAAATCCGAGAGTACACCGTTAGCCCAGAAGAATTTGGTATTGAGCGTGCCACGCTGGAAACCTTAACAGCAGCCGATGCTGAAGCCAGTCTAGACATTATCAAGCGAGCGTTTAAGACCGGTGTAGGTCCAGCGGCCGATATAATTGCCCTCAATGCGGGCGCTGCATTATATGCCTCCAACATTGCCGATACGTTGAAAGAAGGTGTGTTACTGGCGCAGGACGCAATTGATAGTGGTCTGGCGCGTGAAAAGATGACTGAGTTGGCAAGCCACACGCGTTGTTTAGCTCTAAAGAATATTTGAAACCGGATTAAGAATGACAAACAGTCTCCCCACCGTATTAGAAAAAATCCTCAGTCGTAAAGCCGAAGAAGTGGCGGCGCGTAAAACGTTGCGCTCGCAATCTGAGTTAGAGCTGATATTGCCTGCCGTCGATGCGCCACGTGGTTTTGCCAATGCAATGCAGGAAATGGTTGCCGCGGGTCGTTCGGCGGTGATTGCCGAAGTTAAAAAGGCCTCACCTAGTAAAGGTGTGATTCGTGAAGATTTTGATCCCGCGCAAATTGCTCGTAGCTATGAGCTGGGTGGCGCTTGTTGTCTGTCGGTATTGACGGATATTGATTTCTTTCAAGGCAGTGATGCCTATATGCAGCAGGCTCGCGCTGCTTGTTCTTTACCTGTTATTCGCAAGGATTTTATGATCGACCCCTATCAGGTGGTTGAATCCAGAGCGTTGGGCGCTGATTGTATCCTGCTGATTGTTGCTGCACTGGATGATGCTTTGATGCATGAGCTGGCCGCTACCGCAAAGGAAGTTGGCTTGGATGTATTGGTTGAAGTACATGATGCCGCTGAGCTGAAGCGTGCCTTGACGTTAGATACACCATTAGTAGGCGTTAATAATCGTAACCTGCACAATTTTGAAACCTCGTTGCAAACCACTATTGACCTGTTGAGCCGTATCCCCGATGATCGTTTAGTCGTGACTGAAAGCGGTATTCATTTACCCGAAGATGTCGTGTTGATGAAGCAGAACGATGTGTATGCTTTCTTGGTTGGCGAAGCCTTTATGCGTGCCGATGAGCCGGGTAAAAAGTTGGCGGAATTATTTTTCTAGAAAGTTAATTATTCACCGTAGGGCAGGAGTTTTTTCAGGGACGTATTCATCTTTTTGATTGAGATACTGAAATGACCGTTCGTTACGATATTGATCTGAAAAAAAATATAATTTTTATGGGCGCCTACGGAGCCATCGGCGTGTCAGACCTCGCCTCATCCTTCTCTGACATTGCGTCGCATCCAGGCGTTTCTGGTTCAATGACTTTGGTACTTGACCTGCGTGAAATTAAGCGCGCCTTTATCGTGCGTGAAATGGACGGTTTGATTGATCTGCTGGCTAATGAAACCGAACGTTTTGTTAGTAAATATGCCTTTATTGTTTCTCTCGATACCATGCACGGCGTTGGTCGCCGTTTTGCGCTAAAGGCCGCTAGAAAACGTTTGAAGCTTGAAGTTTTCAATGAGTATACCTCCGCCGTAAAATGGCTGAGAATGGTCGCTTAATGAGTTCTTCTGAGCCGGGGCGTCTGTTTTATTACGCCTACGGTTCTAATCTCCATCCTGCACGTTTAGGTGCACGCATTCCCTCCAGCCAGTTAGTAGGTGTTGCCGAATTAGCCGGTTATCAGCTTGCATTTCATAAACGTGGTGCGGATCTATCTGCCAAATGTAACGCTGTAAATTCAGGTGATTTAACGGATAGTTTATTCGGTGCGCTGTTTTCTATATCAGCGGCTGAAAAACCCATTCTTGATGAAATTGAAGGTCCGGGTTATGCGGTGTATGACGTGGTAGTTGAGCATGCTGGCGTTCCGTATCGGGCATTTATATATATGGCCGATGCTGAATATATTGATAACTCGTTATTGCCCTTTCAGTGGTACAAGGATTTTGTGTTGCTGGGTGCGCGATTCCAGTCTTTCCCTGATGAGCAGTTACAACTGATTGATGCTGTGCCTTCTATTAATGACGCTAATGTTGATCGCCAGGCTAAGAATGAATCGATTTTAAAGTTGATGAAGCGAAGCTGGATTTTCTGATCTCTCTTGGCCTTTCTTTTTGCGCAACAATTTAGTCTTCCGTTTTAAAAACCTCCCCTGACTCAAGTAGCAATTATCCTCCACATCGTTTTCATCCATGCCTGTTCCTCCTCCGTGGTTGGTTTTGTGTACTGACTAGATTTTAAAATGGACGAGATATTTTTGCTTGACTCACAAGTATACAGATCAGTATACTTTTCTGCATTGGGAGTTCTAAGGCGGGTTTTATTGGCCTTTAGCCCATTGAAGACGGCACATTAATTCGGTTGTTCATTTTGAACGTGTTTCCCCGACAAAGATTAAGTGTGTCTTTGGAAAATAAAATAAGCGCGTCTAGCTTTGTTATGACAATGGCGAATGTAAATTGTTTTACAGGATAGTGTTTATTCTTTCTAGGCTTTGATTTGGTGTGTTTCATTAAAAGCACCGATGAGTAATTTAACTTTTAGGAGTACGGAATATGTCAGTCAATAAAACAGTAGGTGCGTCTTTAGCTATTGCTGCAGCGGGTTTGTTTACACTAGGTGCAGCCGGTGTCGTTATTGCAGCACCTAGTGCAACTGAACAAGTGCATTGCTACGGTGTAAACCAGTGCAAAGGCCACAATGATTGTAAAACTGCTGAGAATGCCTGTGCAGGACATGCGGTTTGTAAAGGGCACGGTTTTGTTGTGATGAGCGAAAAAGCCTGTGACGATATTGGTGGTGAAGTAGGCGAATAATTACCACTAGTCGTTTGGGAGCCGCTGTTTGATTTGAAATGGCGGCTCCATTTTTTGAAAATCAGTAAAAAAGAGAGGGTAGTAGGTTGAGTGAAAAAATGGAGAAGCCATTTTTAGGTTTTGGCCTTGGCCTGCGGACTGATTATTATCAGGAGATCCTAGATACCAAACCGAATGTTGATTGGTTTGAGATACTCACCGAAAATTATATGGTTGATGGCGGTAAGCCGCGCTATTACCTCGATAAAATTCGTGCTGATTATCCGGTGGTGATGCACGGTGTTTCTATGTCTATCGGTGGTACTGATCCACTGGATTACGACTACCTTAAACAACTAAAAGCGTTGAGCGCACACGTCGAGCCCGAGTGGATTTCTGATCATCTGTGCTGGACGGGCCAAGGGCAAGTTAACTTGCACGATTTGATGCCGTTACCCTACACGGAAGAAGCAATTGGACATGTTGCAGGGCGCATTCGTGAAGTACAGGACTATCTTGGTCGACAATTACTCATTGAAAATGTCTCTAGTTACGTGACTTATCAGCAGGATGAAATGAGCGAATGGGACTTCATTAATGCAGTGACTGAAGCGGCTGATTGTCACATTTTACTCGACATTAACAATATTTATGTCAGTGCCCGTAACCACGGCTTTGACGCGATGGACTATTTGAATGCAATGCCGGTTGATCGAGTGCGACAGTTTCATTTGGCGGGTCACACCGATTATGGCAGCTACGTAATTGATACCCATGATCAGCCGGTGCCTGATCCGGTGTGGGAATTGTCGACCAAGGCTTTTGAGCGTTTTGGTGCTGTGTCGGCAATGATTGAACGAGACGACAATATGCCTCCTTTTGCTGATTTGATGGCGGAGTTAGAACAGCTGCGATGTATCGCTGGACAGGTTGTACAGGTGGCGGCATGAGTCAGTTGGAGCAAATACAAACGGAGTTTCGCCGTCATATGACCGACGGTGATGAAGGCATTGTGCAGCGTATTCAATCTATCGGTCAGATTTCACCTGCCGAGCGCGTTTCTATTTATGATAATGCTTATTTTGCGCGGTTAATTGGTGCGTTAGCGACAGATTACAAAGTGCTTGGGCTAGCGTTAGGCGATGAAGAATTTGCTGCGTTAGCTAAGGCGTATATTCTCGCAAAACCTTCGCGTTATTTTACTTTACGTTGGTTTGGGCAGGACTTGGCGCAGTTTTTAAGTGAGCAAAAGGGTGTGCATGCACATTTGATGGCGCAGTTAGCGGCCTTTGAATGGGCTTTCGTTAATGCCTTTGTCAGCGCTGATGTATCAATGCGCGCGTTAGAAAAAATCGCCTTGGTGTCTGCTGAGGCGTGGCCAGCATTAAATTTCAACTTCCATCCGTCATTACAAATACTTGAACAAAGCTGGGATGTATTAAGTTATTGGCGTGCCGGTCGAGCCGAAGAAGACTTGCCGGATCCAACTTTTTTTGAGACGCCACAAAAAATTATTGTGTGGCGCCAGGATCTTATGAGTCGTTATAAATCATTATCATTGCACGAAGCTGTTGCTTTGGAGGCTGCGGTTCGGGGACTGTCTTTCTCTGAGATTTGCGAATCATTGTTGGCAGCTAATGTTGATGAGGCTGACGTTGCAACTCAAGCAATTGGTTTTCTTCAAGACTGGTTGGCGGATGGTTTAATTAGCGGCATTAATAATTAAGCTGACATTTGCTTGCCATTTAGAGACCTATGAAACGATTTGCTGCTTTATTTGCCCAACATTGAAAGCCGGGATTTATTCGTCTGTTAATTAATGGGAGCGTTGCTGAAGGTGCCATTTTGTTGAAGGTCAGAACTCCAACCTTTCAGTCGCGTGCCAATTGATACTCTCCTAAAGGAAGTAGCCTATGACGCAAGCTCAAAACATAACAATCACCTTGTACCGCTGGGCGGGTGCCTGGGGGCCATTCAAAGTCAGTATCCCCTGTGGCGAATGTGCGCTGACTCATGATGTGATTGCCGATACGATGGCGCATGAACTGGCTGGTATTTCCGTTGAATTAGTCGTGAAAGACTGGCTTAGTTATTGGTGGCAGCCGCTTAAAAAGGGCGGTTGGCATGCACCTATTGTGATGGTGGAAGGCCGCGTGATTAGCCAGGGTGCTGCGCTTAACCGAGGTTTGCTGACACAGGCGGTGATTGAAGCTTATGCAAAAACATCTAAAGTTGAATCAAACCTTTTATTCGGAAAACAAAGTTGTCCGCATTGTCAGCGTGCCAAAGGTTATTTAGAACAGGCCGGTATTGAATATCAATATTTTGATGTGGTCAGCGAGCCGCGAGCGCTCTATGAGATGTTGGCGAGAGTAAAGCCATTAATCAGTGCTAAAACGCCAGTGACTGTTCCGCAGATTTGGCTTGATGGGCATTATATCGGCGGAGCTGATGAGCTCAGTCATGAACTTCATGTGAGTGTTACCCCAAATCCGGATCGTGGGCAGTGTTCGTTGTCGCCAACACGCCGATAGCGATATAAAAATCCTTTCCTATCAATAAGTTTTGAGTCGGATGTTCAATTCCACTATATGCACACAGCTGATTGCCTTTGGTTCTACGCGAAATTTGAGCCCACCCGGCTCGGTGTCGTTTGTTAACTGTCCTTTCCCTACCCTCACTGAAGATGCAGTGCCCGTTGCCGATGTAACGATTGGTGAGAGCTGTCCCGAGCCCTATACAACACACTCTTTATTTAACATTTCCGGCATGAGCTATGGCGCTATTTCAAAGCCAGCGATACTGGCACTGTCCCATGGCGCCCGAATGTCAGGTTGTTGGGTGAGCACTGGAGAGGGCGGTGCAGATATTGTTTATCAAGAGGGAGCAGATAAATACGGTGTACGAGATGCCAAAGGCGAATTAAGTGATACGCGGCTCAAAGCATTAGGTGCTGTTGAGCAGATAAAAATGTTTGAAATCAAGTTGAGCCAGGGGGCTAAGCCCGGCAGAGGCGGTATTTTTCCCGCTGAAAAAGTATGTAAAGAAATTGCGATAATTCGCGGTATTCCAGAGGGGCAGGACTCCATTAGCCCGAACCGTCATGAAGATATTGCTGATAATTACGATCTGATCGATATAATTGTACTCATTCGTAATGTGACGGGAAAACCAGTTGGTTTTAAAGCGGTGCTGGGCGGTGGTGGTTGGCTGGATCAATTATTTGCTCGAATTCAGGAGCGTGGCGCGGAGTGCGCACCTGATTTTATTACTTTGGATGGCGCTGATGGAGGCACCGGCGCAGCACCGCAAAGTTTAATGGATTACATGGGGCTACCACTCAAGCAAAGCTTGCCATTATTGGTCGATAAATTGAATGAATACGGCTTGAAAGGTCGCGTTAAAGTGGTTGCTTCAGGTAAGTTGATTACCCCGTCTGAAATGGCGTGGGCGTTGTGTATCGGTGCGAATTTTGTGACTTCTGCGCGCGGGTTTATGTTTTCTCTGGGTTGTATTCAGGCACTGCAATGTAATAAAAATACCTGTCCAACGGGTATTGCCACGCATAGTAAGCGCTTACAAAGAGAGCTGGATGTGACGGATAAATCCGAGCGAGTTAAAAATTATGCGCTTAATATGGCTTATGAAGTGTGCGTGATAGCACACTCATGCGGCGTTAAGGAGCCGCGCCAATTGACGCGTGATCATGCCAAAGTGATGCTCGATAAAGGTTTGGCAGTACCACTTAACGAATTGCATCCTGATGTGGTGCCTGTGAGTACAAGTGAAACGCCTGCCGAGGCATTAAAAATTAGAGCTAGCTCTTAGTCGGGCGAAGCTCATGGTTTCTTTACCGACTAAATCATAAGGTCCGCATGGCGGCGGCCTCTGTTTTTTCGTCTATTTGGCATAATTGCTGATAGCCTAGCCGAGCGTCTTCTATCACCTTGCTTTCTGCGAAGCGCCAAACGGCGCTCAGATGCATTGTTTGGCGGACCGCTCTTTTTCTTTGCTCGAGCGTCACCACCTACTTTGGCAATAGCATCTACATAAGCCTGTGCGGTTGTAGCGCTCAGGCCATCCTTGATGATAACAGTGCGGCCGGAAAATAATCTATCCAGCTTTTGTACATGTTGTCTGTTTTGTGGATCGAGCTTGAAAAGTGTAGCCATATTGGCTTTTACTTCATCAGGATCCCATCCTTGCATTACTTCTCCATGAAAAGTAACGCGGAAATCTTTACCGCTCATTGCGCCACTCCTGTGTTTAAACTTCCTTTACTAACGACTCATAATTTTATCGAAAAGTGCTGTTGATTTCCATCGTATTTATCATTTTGAGATTGACGCTAAATAGTCAATGGGGGCGTGATTCGGTTATACTACGCGACTTTTTACGCGTCATGCCTTGTCGTTGCAGGGCTGATTATTAAGCATAGAGTCGGGTTGTCATGAATATAAAACAATTTTTAGTGCAGCAGGTCAGTAAAGCCATGCAAGCAGCAGGCTTGCCTGAAGGTAGTGAGCCTTTAGTGACGCAGAGTACACGCCCCGAGTTTGGTGATTATCAGGCTAATGGTGCACTGCCTGCAGCCAAAAAAATGAAAACAAATCCGCGTGAGTTAGCGGGAAAGGTGGTTACTGAACTAGCGCTTGACGGCATTGCAGATAAAATTGATATCGCTGGTCCAGGCTTTATTAATATCCACCTAGCACCCGATTATTTGGCGCAGCTGTGTGAGCAAGCATTGGCCGATGAAAAGTTAACTATTAAGCCCGCTCGTGATGCTCAAACTGTGGTTGTCGATTATTCCGGGCCGAATCTGGCTAAGGAAATGCACGTTGGCCATTTACGCAGTACCATTATTGGTGATGCGGTTGCTCGAGTGTTGGAGTTTTCTGGCGATACAGTGATTCGCCAGAACCATATGGGTGACTGGGGTACGCAGTTCGGTATGTTGATTGCTGAGTTAGAAGGGCGCTTACAGTCTAACGATAATGCCTCAATGGCGTTGGCTGATCTGGAAGGCTTTTATCAGCAGTCTAAAAAACATTTCGATGACGATAATAACTTTGCCAATACTGCACGTGACTATGTGGTGAAACTGCAATCAGGTGATGAGGGTTGTAAACGACTTTGGCAGCAATTTATTGATGTGTCTGTTGCCCATAGTGAAGATATTTATCGCGCCTTGAATGTGTCCTTAACGCCGCGGGATATTCGCCCTGAAAGTGCGTATAACGCTGACCTTTCGAATGTTGTTAGTGATCTTCAAGATCAACAGTTGGCGGTCACCAGTGAGGGCGCTCAAGCAGTGTTTTTGCAGGAGTTGGCTAATAAAGATGGCGAACCTTCGGTTGCCATCGTGCAAAAATCCGACGGTGGTTATCTGTATGCAACGACAGACTTGGCGGCCTTACGTTATCGCCAGAATGAGTTAAATGCTGACCGTATTTTGTATTTTGTTGATGCGCGTCAGGCGTTGCATTTACAACAGGTGTTTACAATTGCCCGCAAAGCGAACTTTGTAAAAGCCGATATGGCACTTGAACATTTGGCCTTTGGTACCATGATGGGCAAGGACGGCAAGCCTTTTAAAACACGAGCCGGCGGCACGGTTAAGTTGGCGGCATTATTGAATGAGGCGGTAGAACGAGCGGCACAACTGATCGCGGAAAAAGACCCTGAGCTGGATGAGGCATCTCGTCTTGAGGTTGCTAAAAAGGTAGGTATTGGTGCAGTAAAATACGCCGACTTATCGAAAAATCGTACCAGTGATTATATTTTTAACTGGGATAGCATGCTCAGTTTCGAAGGTAATACAGCCCCTTATTTACAGTATGCCTATGCACGGATTCAAAGTATTTTCCGCAAAGCGGATGTTGATCCGGCAGAGTTAAAGGCAGCTCTGTTGCTGGAACATTCTAATGAGCGCACGCTAGGACTTAAGTTGCTGCAGTTTTCTGAAGTCATTGAGCAGGTTGCCAATGACTGTATGCCGAATGTGTTGTGTGCATATCTGTATGAATTGGCCAGCGACTATATGAGCTTTTACGAAGCCTGCCCGATTCTCAAAGAGGGTGTTGAAGAAGCTGCGCGTGATAGTCGATTGCAGCTTTGCGCCTTGGTATCACGCACGTTGGCAACAGGGCTGGATTTGTTAGGAATTGAAGTGATGGATCGCATGTAGGGCGACCATACAATAACTGTAAAATGGGCAGATAGTGTCCGAAAAACAATGTAAATCACCGTTTTAGTCGATAAAAAGGTAGATGAGGTAGCTATGCCAGGGCAAGAAAAATCTTTACATATGACCATTTTGATGACACCGGATATGGGTAATTTCTCCGGTAATGTGCACGGTGGATCTATTTTGAAAATGCTGGATCAGGTCGCTTATGCCTGTGCTGCGCGTTATTGCCGTCACTATGTGGTGACACGCTCAATTGACAACGTGGTGTTTAATGGCAGCATCAAGGTGGGCGATTTAGTGTCTTTTCGAGCTAATATCAACTACGTGGGAAACACCTCAATGGAAGTAGGTGTGAAAGTTATTGCAGAGGACTTGGAGTGTAGCACCAAGCGACACACCAATTCCGGTTATATCACTATGGTGTGTATGGGCAAGGATGGTAAACCAACAAAAGCACCTGAGCTGATCATCGAAACAGAGTTTGAGCGGCAACTGTGTGAAGCTGCCAAAATGCGCGGTGAATTACGCAAAGAAGCCGCGCGCCGTAATGCCGAAATTACCGCAGGCATTGCAGATTACAACACGGACGTGAACAGCTAGGCTGTTTTCTAGCGCGTATGCTCTACGGGGCGAGTTAAGCGGGGTCAGTTGATCCAAGTATCTTGTCGCACAGGTACGCGCCGATAGGGATGGATGAGGTGGCTGCAGGCGATGGTGCGTTGCAGACGTGTAAAGTGCGCGCGGTTTGTTTGAATAAAAAGTCGTGAACCAACGTGCCATCTTTTAAAACGGCTTGTGCGCGAATGCCAGCCGGATAGGGTTGCAGGTCATCAAGCCGTAACTGCGGACAGTATTTTTGTACTAGTTTTAAATAGCTGGATTTGATGAGAGAGCTTTTCATTTCGGCTAAACCGGGCTTTAGGTTTTTTGCCAGCAAGCGCCAGAAACCGCTAAAGCCAAAGATCTGTCTCGCATCCCTGTTGTTGAAACTGAATTTTTCATGCCCTTCCCGATGCAGGCCAAGTACAGCATTGGGTCCCACGGTAATGCGGCCATCGATAGTTCGGGTGAGGTGTATGCCAAGAAATGGCAATGTTGGGTCGGGAATCGGGTAAACTTGATGGTTTATCAGGTCAGATAATGATCCTGGCAAGCAATAGTACTCACCTCGAAAAGGTATTATCTGAAAATCCGCTTCAAGCCCTGCCATTTCTACTAATCGGTCTGCCATCAGGCCTGCGCAGACAATTAGCTGGTTGCTGTGAAACTCGCCTTCGGAGGTCGTTATGACCACTTCGTCAGATTTTTCTGCCAAGCCAGTAACCTTCGTGTTTAGGCGTATATCTCCTCCCATGTCTATAAAACGCTGCGCCATGTGCAGTGCAACGACGGCATAATCAACCATGCCTGTTTCGGCGATATACAGTGCGCCAAGCCCGCTAATGTTTGGTTCACGTTGGTGTAGTTGTGCTTGATTTAGCCATTCCACCTCCACTTGGTTTTCCATGCAGCGATCATAAAGATCCTGCATACGTTGATATTCCTGCGTATCGGTGGCGACTAGTAATTTGCCGGTTTGCTGGCAGGGAATTTTTTCCTGCTGGCAAAACCTACGCATTGCAATAGCGCCCTCGCGACAAAAACTTGCCTTCAAACTTTTTGGATCGTAGTACAGGCCCGCATGAATGACGCCACTATTATGGCTGCTTTGATGCAGGGCTAATTGAGGTTCTTTTTCCAATAATAGGATTTTACTATCTGGCTGACGTTGCTGTAGTTGCCATGCCGTGGATAGGCCAACAATGCCGCCGCCAATGATCAGGTAGTCATAGTGCATTAGGCTGTCCTGATGCTGCGAATTGAGAAGATGACATCATTTTAGATGAAGCAGGAGCAAATCACGAGATAACAAAGTCGGCGGTTGGTTAATTCATTGTTATAAATTGGTCGTCTATATTACTCAAACACGTAGAGACCAGGGGCGGGACCTAATGTTGGCGGTGTCTCATCAGAGAGTTGCTGCGCAGGGTGTTTGCCACCCGATCGCTGTGCAAGCCAGCTAGCCCAATGAGGCCACCAGGAGCCGCTTTGCTGATTAGCATCACATAACCAGTCATCAGGGTTGTTACCTATTTCATTGTGGGTGTAATAACAGGCATCATCGGCATCAATCGGGCACACAAGGGCCCGAGTATGGCCACGATTTACCAATACGAAATCGCGTGCCCCGCCCATCGACAGGCAGGTCTGGTAGCAGGATTCCCAAGGTGTTATATGATCGCAAGAACCCGCCAGGGTATAAGTATCGCACTGGATGTTTGCAAGGTTGATGGTTTCACCGCAGAGCCTGAGAGCGTTATTATCTAGTAGGGGATCACCGCCCGTCATCGATAGAAAGTCGCAGTACAGGCCGGCAGTGGTGCGTAAGGTGTCATTGTTCCAGTGGGTAATGTCCTGATCAGGGCTGGCCTCGCCGCTAAAATAGTTACTCACCAACGGGTTCCAGAGCAGATTGTTGGGACTTAACCAGGAAAAATTACGCGCCAGCTGTTTTGCATCCGCGACTTCGTGTAGCTGGGTGAGTGCTGTGGCCGCATGAATTAACTGATCGTTGAGTTGATGGCCTACCTGTGAGCTGGTGTGAGTCTGTAGACTGGTGATCGCTAACGTTGCACTGTTGATGGGGTTGCTGTTGTGATTATTTAAATCACTGTCGGTGTTTTTTGCGCGTTGTGACAACAGGCTAATGGCCAAGGCTGCCAACATGCCGCCTGCGGCAAACCCCAGTAGGTTGAT
This sequence comes from Pseudomonadales bacterium, assembly GCA_036960805.1. Taxonomy (GTDB): domain Bacteria; phylum Pseudomonadota; class Gammaproteobacteria; order Pseudomonadales; family IMCC2047; genus IMCC2047. The sequence goes on along the minus strand of JBALXL010000002.1, from coordinate 29,540 downwards.
TTTTTGATGGCCGCATTCAGTGCTTAACTGATGGATGGCATCTAGTGTTTCACTGACATAACTTTCCAGATTCCAATGGCTGTGTGCGCTAGCGGGATTGCGCCAACTTAGGGTGTATATCTGAAATCCCTGCTTAAGTAGGTAATTCACCAGGCTGTTATCGTCCTGTAGATCACATAGATAAAAACGGTTTACTGGCGAAGGGATAATCAATAAAGGTATCGCATTAACGTTGCTGGTAATGGTGCTGTATTGAATGATTTCAAGCATTTCTGTGCGATGAATAACGGTACCACAGCTAGCGGCAATATGTTTTCCCGCTGCCAGCTCTGTTTTAGTTGTGAAGTGAGACGGCAAGGTTTGTGTAAGTAGGTCGTGTGTCATGCGGTGAAGGTCGTGTACTAAACTGGCGCCACGGCTTTCATAGGCATGTTGGACAGCAGAGTTGCCAGGGTTTATCTGGGGCGTTAGTGCATGGGTTAGATGAGTTGCGGCATTAAACAGTAAGGCTTTTTCCGTTGTGGTAATCGGTGCATTCTCAATGTCTGATTTAAGGGTATCGCACCAGGATAAATAAGCCTGCATGGAGGCACGGTAAATCGGATTTTGCTGCCAGATAAGGTCTTTAAAACGTGTGTCGCTAAGGCTGGGGGTTATGTCTGACTGACCATTAATAATACGAGTAAAGGTGTCATCGCAAGCGATAAATTGCGGCGTGAACAGTAGCGGCAGGGATATACCTGACTTGGCCATTTCGTGGCACATGGAGAGGCTATTGGACCGACGTTTACCGAATTTACCTCGTTTAATAGTCATTAACCTACATCCTGTAAGAACCTTTTAATGAAGTGTTGCCGAGCAGTAACTTTTTGAAAATGAAGGGGTTTTATATTCGGCGGCTCTGTATTATTAATAATTCACGAGCCGATAGTCAAATAAGTGACCTGAAGGCAGGCGTTATTTATAAGTAGCCGCTTATAAATAACGGAAGATAAATGCGGGGTGTGTAGTGGTGTCGAATTACTTTGAGCGATTAAGAGCTTGTTTGGCAAGATCTTTGAGGGCGCTGCGATAGCTGTTGTCAGGCAGCTTCTCTAGTTGTTGAATGGCCTGGTTTGCTTCGAGTTCGGCCTTTTCAAGGGTATAGCTCAGCGCGTCGGAGTTTTTGACCAGGGTAATGATTTTTGTGGCATGTTCCGGGTTGTTTTCCAGAATGGCATCACGAATGAGTTTGGCGTTTTCTGGTGAACTGTTCTTCAGGGTGTGAATTAGCGGGAGAGTCATTTTGCCTTCGGCAAGGTCATCGCCGACATTTTTGCCCATTTCTTCAACTTCACCGTCGTAATCTAATAGGTCGTCAATAAGTTGGAAGGTCATACCTAGATGAGCGCCGTAGTTTTTCAATGCTTGCTGCTGACCTTCGTTAACGCCAGATAGAATGCCGGAAGTCTCGGCGGCAGCTTCAAACAAAATGGCTGTTTTGGCCTGAATGACATCGCGATATTGCTGCTCGGTTAAATCTGGATTGCGAGCGTTGCTGAGTTGTTTAACTTCGCCTTCAGCAATTTGGTTGGTACAGCTGGCCATAATGGCCATGATGCGCAGGTCGCCTAAATCAACCAACATTTGAAATGCGCGCGAATAGAGGAAGTCTCCGACCAGTACGCTTGGCGCATTGCCAAACACGGCGTTGGCGGTGGAGCGGCCACGGCGCAGCTCTGACATGTCGACGACGTCATCGTGTAATAAGGTGGCGGTGTGCAGGAATTCGATAATAGTGGCGAGCAGGATGTGATCTTTGCCCTGATAATCGCAACATTTCGCAGCAAGTAACACAAGCAATGGGCGAATGCGCTTACCACCACTGTCGACCAAATACTGGCTAATGGTTTCCACCAGGTCCACGTCGGAGTGGAGCTGATCCAAGATCAGTTGGTTGACGGCAGAAAAGTCGTCTTCAACAACGTTAAAAATGCGTTTTGGATCCATCTTCAAAGTGGGCCAGAAGTCAGTAAAATAAAGGCCTCGAATACTAGGGGGCAGGGCCTTGACTGTCAATCTTGAGGCAGGGAAAATGCTGCCTCTTAGCAGCTAAAGCAAAAATTTATTAAATATGTAGGGTAAATGTTGTTTGCTGCTTGCCTGAAGCATAATCTTGCCGTAAAATCCCGCACCCTATTGACCTCACCCGTTTGTTTCTCGGGGGTGTTGCAGCACACAGTCCGCTGCCGGGGTAAAGGGCTGATATAGAATGTCTGAGCCGTAAAGACTGCGGCGGCGGCGCTTAGGCACAAAAGGTTTTTTTGGAGAATTTTATGTACGCAATTATTCAGACTGGTGGTAAACAGTACCGCGTTGTAGAGGGTCAAACTCTACGCGTTGAGAAATTGGATCTGGAAACAGGTTCCAATGTAGATTTCGGTCAAGCTCTGCTGATTGGCGCAGGCGACGACATTAAAATTGGTGGCCCTTTTGTTGAAGGCAGCCAGGTAAGCGGTGAAGTTGTTGAACATGGTCGTCACAAGAAAGTGAAAATCATGAAATTCAAACGTCGTAAGCACCATATGAAAACTATGGGCCATCGTCAGTGGTTTACAGAAGTTAAAATCACTGGAATCAAGTAATTTAAGCGAGCGCGAATTAAGCGTAAGTAAGAACTAGGAGTAGCGTATGGCTCACAAGAAAGCTGGTGGTAGTACCAATAACGGACGCGATTCGGAATCGAAACGACTCGGCGTCAAACGTTTTGGTAGTGAAGTAGTAAAAGCGGGTAACATCATCGTTCGTCAACGTGGAACACGTTTCCACCCGGGTTCAAACGTAGGCTGTGGTAAAGACCACACATTGTTTGCACTGAAAGACGGCGTTGTTAAATTTGAAGTGAAAGGTAAGTTAAATCGCAAATACGTAACAGTAGAAGCGACGGCCTAAGCACTGGCAAGTTTGAAGAAACCCCGCGCTGCGGGGTTTTTTTTTGCCTGATGTTTATTGTCTCGGATGGTTTGTTTGAGGCTTATTGCGGTAGTAGTTTGACCGCTGAATTTGTTTTACAAAGAGTTGTTGATACACTGTCGCCATGAAATTTATAGATGAAGCAAGTATTACGATAGAAGCGGGCAAAGGTGGCAATGGTTGCCTGAGTTTTTTACGCGAAAAATATCGCCCTGAAGGTGGTCCCGACGGAGGGGATGGTGGTGATGGTGGTTCGGTGTTTATGGTAGCTACTGATGCGCTGAATACACTGGTCGATTTTCGTTATCAGCGACGCTACCGTGCCGAATCCGGTAAGCCTGGTCGTGGGCGAGGTTGTACGGGCGCTGGAGCCGATGATTTGGTTATAGATGTGCCAGTAGGTACCACGGTTATTGATCAGGATACGCTTGAGGTTTTAGTCGACTTCACTAAGCATGGGCAGCGCGTGATGATTGCTCAGGGTGGTTTCCATGGCTTGGGTAATACTCGCTTTAAGTCCAGTGTTAACCGGACGCCGCGCCAAACAACCAATGGCTCACCTGGCGAAATTCGTAATGTTCGTCTTGAATTAAAAGTAATGGCCGATGTGGGTCTATTAGGTTTGCCTAACGCCGGTAAATCGACCTTTATTCGTTCTGTTTCTGCGGCTAAACCTAAAGTTGCGGATTATCCTTTTACCACGCTGGTGCCAAACCTTGGTGTGGTCGACTTAAGTAGGCATCGCAGCTTTGTGATCGCGGATGTGCCGGGCATTATTGAAGGTGCTGCTGAAGGTGCTGGGCTGGGTTTTCAGTTCCTGCGTCACGTATCGCGCACCCGCTTACTGCTGCACATTGTTGATATGGTGCCCTATGACGGTTCTAGTCCGGCTGAATCAGTGCAATGCATTTCTCATGAGCTAGAAAAATTCAGTCCGACGCTGGCCAAGCGTGATCGCTGGTTGGTGATGAACAAGCTGGATTTGTTGCCTGAAGATGAGCGTGAGCAGCGCTGTCAGGACTTGCTGGATGAGCTGCAATGGGAAGGCCCTGTTTATCGCGTAATGGCGATTAAGAGTGAAGGCACGGAAGCACTTTGTTATGAAGTGATGTCCTATATCGAAGAAAAGGCGCTTGAAGAAGCCGAAAATCCTGAAAAAGCCGAAGAAGAGCGTCAGCTTAAATCTGATATGGAAGAGGAAGCTCGCGCCTGTATCCGCGCTTATCATGAGGCTCGCCTGCGTCGTAAGATGGGCTTGGGTGACGAAGATGAAGATGATGATTTTGACGACGACGACGATGATCACGACGTTGAAGTAGAGTATGTTCAGTAGCTTTAAGTAATAGGGTTTGATCCGTGGCTTTGCAAAACGAATGGCAAAAAATCGTTAAGTCGCAACGTTGGGTTGTGAAAATTGGCAGTGCGTTATTGACCGCAGACGGGCAAGGTCTGGATACCGAGTCTATCGCTGGCTGGGTCGAGCAAATGGCTTGGCTGCGTCAGCAGGGTGTGGAAATCGTACTGGTGTCTTCGGGTTCTATCGCCGAAGGCATGGCGCGTTTGGGTATGAAAACCCGCCCTAAGGAAGTGCATCGTCTGCAAGCGGCGGCCGCCGTTGGCCAAATGGGCTTGGTGCAAACCTACGAATCAAATTTCCAGCAGTATCAAATGCACACTGCTCAGATACTGCTGACCCATGATGACCTCTCCAGTCGTCAGCGCTACCTAAATGCCCGCAGCACCATTCGTGAGTTGCTGAAGCTGGGTGTGATCCCGATTATTAATGAAAACGACACCATTGTGACCGACGAAATTCGTTTTGGTGACAATGATTCGCTGGGGGCGCTGGTAACCAATCTGGTTGAAGCCGATACCTTAGTGATCCTGACTGATCAGTTAGGTTTGCACCGCAGTGATCCACGTAAAAATCCCGATGCACCTGTTGTTTCTGAAGCCTACGCCCATGATGAAGAGCTAAGTGTCATGGCTGGCGGCAGTGCCGGTGCGCTGGGCCAGGGTGGAATGGCGACAAAAGTTAACGCTGGTCGTTTGGCTGCACGTTCCGGGGCCAGCACGATCATTGTTGGTGGTCGTCAGGAAAATGTGCTCAAGCGCCTTTATCAAGGTGAGCGCCTGGGTACTTTACTGGTACCTGATCTTGAAAAGCAGGCAGCGCGTAAGCAATGGCTGGCGGGGCACTTGCAAGCTAAAGGTACACTGGTGCTGGATGATGGTGCGGTTCGCGTGCTAAAACAGAAAGGTCGAAGCCTGTTGTCGGTTGGAGTTGCTGGTGTAAGTGGTAGCTTTGTGCGTGGTGATATGGTGACTTGCGAAAGTTCCAGCGGCGAACGTGTTGCTCGAGGCCTGGTAAATTACAGCAATGTTGAGGCACAGAAGATTTGCGGTAAATCCAGTGATGAGATTGAAGGTCTGCTGGGTTACGTTAGTGAGCCGGAGTTGGTGCACCGAGATAATTTGGTGGTGTTTTAATTCTGACGTAGCGGACAAGGTGTTCGCCCAGTACTCACGGAATGAAAAATGCTATTTTGAAGAGAAGAAATATACTCGATAAACCCGTCGCGGCATGGTAATTACAATATTGATCGTGTATTCCGCAGTATGATTTTCAATTGAAGTCCTGCCTGAACTACCTCCCGTTGTTGTTTGGTTTCTCTAATATTCTGAAATCTGTATCGCTGTTATTTTCTCGCTTGAATATTTGTACCGGATTTATGCTGCGGAAAAACGACTAGGTTTTATCTTTAGATCCCCCCCCCTTCCTCTTACTGCCGCGCTTGATCTGCGTTCGTTGTGATTAATGCGTTTGCCTTGATTGTTGCATTTCGGCAAGGCTATATATCTTGCGAAAGAGGGGTTGGTGATTTTTCTTGCTGCGGTAGGGATTTATCACTTTGAACATCAGGCGCAGCCGGAGGTGTTTCGTTCGATATTTGATTGTTTGTGGTGGGCTGTTGGATTATTTACTACGGTTGGCTATGGCGATATTTATCCAATAACGTCAGGTGGGCGGTTATTTACTTTTGTTGTGTTGATGCTTGGTTTGGGGTTAGTTGCTGTGCCTGCGGGTATTATGGCGTCGGCGCTTTCTGCAATAAGACGAGAGCACGAGTTGGAAGAGAAATAACAGGCATAAAAAAACCGGAACATGTCCGGTTTTTTTATGTGCGGGCAACCTAAGTTGCGCGACTGAACAGATTAAGCAGCTTTAAGCGCTTTAACCTTAGTGTTCAGGCGGCTTTTCCAGCGCGCAGCTTTGTTCTTCGTGATGATGCCTTTGTTAACCATAGTGTCAACTTTAGGCACTGCCGCTACAAATGCAGCTTGTGCAGCTTCGTATTCGCCAGCAGAGATTGCAGCGATTACTTGTTTAACAGAAGTACGCACCATTGAGCGCAAGCTTGCGTTGTGAGCTCGGCGTTTGATTCCTTGGCGTGCGCGTTTTTTAGATCCAGAATTGTTTGCCACAGTTTGGCTCCTTGGTGAATAATTAAATTGGGTCGAAATTCATTTTAAATTTCAGGGCGCGAACTATGCCTCGTCAAACTTTTTATGTCAACGCTTTTATGGCTTTAACGGGGTGTTTTGCTGGTGCGCATTGTAACCTTATTTTATGGAAAATGTACGTGAAAGATATTTCTCTTGTTGGGCGAGGAGATACATCCTGTATTTTGTCATTCCGACCGAACGGGAGGGGGCTTATATGCTGTGTGCTTGACGTTGTAACTGAAGCTAAATTGACGCCTGCCTCTTCCGTCGCTGGCTGGTGAAAATACAGGGATAACGATATGATGCGGCAAACTCTCAATGTGTCAGCTATTCATGCCAGAAGATAAAAAAATCTCTAAAACTGACGTTAAAAAAAGCTCTAACCTGAAGTCCACCAGCGTAGTGGGCAGCTGTACCATGTTGTCGCGTATTCTTGGTTTGGTGCGCGATATTGTGATTGCTCATTTTATTGGAGCCTCTGCCAGCGCCGATGCCTTTTTTGTCGCCTTTAAAATCCCCAACTTTATGCGCCGTTTATTCGCTGAGGGTGCTTTTGCGCAGGCTTTTGTGCCTGTGCTGTCTGAATATCAGGGTAAGCGTGATCAGGCGGCAATAAGGTCTCTGATCGATCATGTGTCCGGCACGTTAGGTCTAACGTTGGTCATGTTGACGGCGGTGGGGATGATCGCCGCGCCACTGCTTGCAATGTTATTTGCGCCGGGTTTTGTGCAGTTTGAAGATAAAATGGCGCTGACCTCTGATTTGCTGCGTCTGACTTTCCCTTATTTATTATTGATTTCCCTGACCGCCTTTGCCGGCTCGGTATTGAATAGTTATGGGCGATTTGCGGTGCCAGCATTTACGCCTGTGCTATTGAATCTATCGTTGATTGGTTGTGCGCTTTTGATGGCGCCGATGCTGGATAACCCAGTCATGGCGCTAGGCTGGGGCGTGTTAATCGCCGGTACGGTGCAGTTACTTTTTCAACTGCCCTTTCTTGCTCGATTGCATTTGTTACCACGGCCGCGTGTTGATCGTAAGCACGAAGGCGTGCGACAAATTATTAAGTTGATGATTCCTGCGCTGTTTGGTGTGTCGGTCAGTCAGATTAACCTGCTGCTGGATACCGTGCTGGCGTCGTTCCTGCAAACGGGCAGTGTGTCCTGGTTGTATTATTCCGACCGTTTGGTGGAATTGCCTTTGGGTATATTCGGCATTGCGATTGCTACGGTGATACTGCCAAGTCTGTCTCGGCAGCATGTGAGTGACTCACTCGAGCAGTTTCGCGGCACGCTGGATTGGGCGCTGAAGCTGGTTTGTTTGTTGGCACTGCCTGCGGCGCTGGCGTTATTTGTTTTGGCAGAGCCGCTGATTATGACGTTATTCCAGTACGGAGCGATGACAGCTAATGACGTGACGATGGCGGCGATGAGTCTGCGTGCTTACTCAGTGGGTTTGTTGGCCTTTATGCTGATCAAGGTGTTGGCGCCGGGTTATTACTCGCGGCAGGATACTAAAACCCCCGTAAAAATAGGCATGTGGGCGATGGCCGCTAACATGGTTTTGAATCTGATTTTGATCTGGCCGTTGCAGCATGCTGGTTTGGCGCTGGCGACCTCTCTATCGGCCTTCTTAAATGCAGGTTTGCTGTTCGCGGGTTTATACCGCATGGGTATTTATCGGCCGCATGCTGGCTGGGGTGCTTTAGGGTTGAGGTTGCTAGTGGCTAACGCCGCAATGGTGCTTGTTCTTCTGTGGTTAGGCAGTATCGCTGATAGTTGGCTGGAATGGTCGGTTTGGCAGCGTGCATGGCAGCTGGGTATCTTATGTGTGGCTGGAGCTTCCGTTTATTTCGTTACGCTGGTTGTATGCGGTCTTCGTCCTCGTCATTTGCGACATTAGAAGCTGACTAAATTACTTCTTCACGCCAGAAAAACCGTATTCGCATCAAGGTGGATAGGCTATAATCGGCGTTTTTTGGCGAATCGCGTAAGAAGACTATGGAGCTGATCAGAGGCCTGCACAATTTAGACGTTTATCGGCGTAAGTTTCCGGCTCAGCAATGTGTGCTGACCATCGGGAATTTTGACGGTGTGCATTGCGGCCACCAAATGATTTTGCGCCAGCTGCGCGAAAAGGCCAGTGAATTGAATTTACCAGCCACGGTGTTGATTTTTGAGCCGCAACCGCTGGAATATTTTGCGGGTCAGGGCGCGCCAGCACGATTGACTCCGTTTCGTGAGAAAGTCCGCCTGCTTACCGAGTTTGGCGTTGATACGGTGATTTGTCTGCATTTTACCGAAACGCTACGTTGTCAGTCGGCGCAAGCCTTCGTTAAAAATATTCTGGTTGATAGTCTGGGTGTTCAGCACCTGACTGTTGGCGACGATTTCCGTTTTGGCTGTCAGCAGAGCGGTGACTTTCAGATGTTGGAGCAGGCCGGTGAACGTTTTGGCTTTGGTGTCGAAAAAACCCACACGCTGGAAATGAACGGTGAGCGGGTGAGTAGCACGGCGGTTCGCAACGCGTTGAACAGTAGTGATTTTGCTCTGGCCGAACAGTTATTGGCTCGACCGTATTCGATCTCCGGACGAGTGAAGTACGGTCAGCAATTAGGTCGCACCATTGGTGTGCCCACCGCTAACCTGGCATTGAAGGGTAAAAAAGCCCCGCTGGAAGGTGTGTTTGCTGTTGAAGTGGCTGGGCTGGAAGCAGGTAAATTGGCGCAGGGCGTGGCGAATGTTGGCGTACGTCCTACGGTGGGCGGCAAAGTGCCGGTATTGGAGGTTCACCTGTTTGATTTTGATGCCAATATTTACGGTGAAAATATCCGAGTGGTTTTCCGTAAGAAAATCCGCGACGAACAAAAATTTGATGGTTTGGATGCGCTGAAGCAGCAAATCCAGCTAGATATAAGCGGTGCGCGCAAACATTTTGGCGCGGGCTAGCAAAAACTATTTCAAGCGCGCCCTACAGGGCGACGTTTTCGATTGAAACTGAGCAAATTGAATAAATCATGAGCAACTACAAAGATACCCTGAATCTGCCAAAAACGGCGTTTTCCATGAAGGCGAACCTGTCACAACGTGAGCCGCAAATGCTCAAGCGTTGGACTAAAGATGGTCTGTACGAAAAAATTCGTGCTGCCCGCGCAGGCTGTGAAAAATTCATTCTACATGATGGCCCTCCCTACGCTAACGGTGACATTCACATCGGTCATGCCGTTAACAAGGTGCTCAAGGATATCGTCATTAAATCCAAAACCCTGAGTGGTTTTGATGCGCCCTACGTGCCGGGTTGGGACTGTCACGGTCTGCCGATTGAGCACAAGGTTGAGACTAAAATCGGTAAAGCCGGTACTAAAGTCGATCACAAAACCTTCCGTCAGAAATGTCGTGAATACGCCCGCAAACAGGTCAATGGTCAGCGTGAAGATTTTATTCGTTTGGGTGTGTTAGGTGAGTGGCAAAATCCTTACCTGACAATGGACTTTGATGTTGAAGCCAATATCGTTCGCGCGCTGGGTAAAGTGGTTGAAAACGGCCACCTGCACCGTGGTTTCAAACCGGTGTACTGGAGTGTGGTCGGTGCCTCAGCCTTGGCTGAAGCCGAAGTGGAATATCAGGATAAAGTCTCCTTCTCTATCGATGTGCGCTTCCCAGTTGCTGATGAGACGGAATTTCTGAGCGCGGCTAATTGCGGCGCAGGTGAAGGCCCGTTGAGCGTAGTGATCTGGACCACAACGCCTTGGACGTTACCTTCTAATCAGGCGGTATCTTTGCACGCTGAACTGGATTACGTAGTCGTTCAATGTGAGACAGCCCAAGGCGTTGAGCGCATGGTGCTGGCTGAAGGTTTGATGGAAGGCGTTTTACAACGTAGCAGTATTGAAAGCCACGAAGTGATTGGCCGGTTCAGAGGTGAAGCGCTGGAAGGTTTGAAACTACAGCATCCGTTTTATGATCGTCAGGTACCTGTGATTTTGGGTGATCACGTGACGTTGGAAGCCGGTACAGGTGCGGTACACACGGCACCAGATCACGGCGCAGATGACTTTGTGGTTGGTCAGAAATACGGCATCGGTACGCTGAATCTGGTCAACGAGCACGGCATCTTCCGTGATAGCACCGAGTTGTATGCCGGTGAGCACGTTTACAAAGTCGATCCGCTGGTGGTTGAAACCTTAAAAGAACAGGGTCGTTTGTTGTGTGAAAGCAAGATTACGCACAGCTTCCCGCATTGCTGGCGTACTAATACGCCACTGATTTTCCGTGCCACGCCGCAGTGGTTCGTGAGCATGACGCAGAATAATTTGCTGGCCGATGCAAAAAGCGCGGTTGAGAATGTTCGCTGGGAGCCAAGCTGGGGCCGTGCGCGTATCGATGGCATGCTCGATAGCAGCCCGGACTGGTGTATTTCTCGTCAGCGTACTTGGGGCGTTCCTATCACGCTGTTTGTACACAGCGAAACACTGGAATTGCATCCAGAAACATCGCGCCTGTTTGAAGAAGTTGCTGTCAGAATTGAAAAAGAAGGCATTGACGCTTGGTTTGATCTCGACGCGAAAGAGTTGTTGGGTGACGAAGCCGATCAGTACATCAAAATTACCGATACGCTGGACGTATGGTTTGATTCCGGTGTGACGCATCACTCGGTATTGCGTCAACGCGATAACCTGCAATTCCCGGCTGATTTATACCTGGAAGGCTCGGATCAACACCGAGGCTGGTTCCAATCTTCGCTGAAAACATCGATGGCGATCAATGGTTGCGCGCCCTATAAAGCGGTGCTGACGCACGGTTTTGTGGTGGATGCCAAGGGCCACAAAATGTCCAAGTCGAAGGGCAATGTGATGTCACCACAGAAGGTGGCTAACGACCTGGGCGCGGATATCCTGCGCCTATGGGTCGCCGCGACTGACTTTAGTGGTGAAATGAGTGTTTCTGATGAAATTCTTAAACGCTCAGCCGACTCCTACCGTCGTATTCGTAACACTGCGCGTTTCTTCTTGTCGAATTTGAACGGTTTTGACCCAACTACTGACCTAGTACCGGTTGAAGATATGCTGGCGCTGGACCGTTGGGCGTTGGATCGTGCGGCGCAGTTACAGGAAGAAATTATTTACGCCTATGACAACTACCATTTCCATCAGATATACCAGAAGTTACATAACTTCTGCGTGGTCGATATGGGTGGTTTCTATCTGGATATTATTAAGGATCGCCAGTACACCGCCAAGTCTGATGGTATTGCTAGACGCTCGGCGCAGACTGCCTTGTATCATTTATCCGAAGCCTTTGTACGCTGGATTGCTCCGATTCTGAGCTTCACAGCTGATGAGATTTGGGATCAGATTCCCGGCGAACACAGCGAACCTGTTTGGGTTGCGCATTGGTATGATCAACTGCCACGTCTTGATGGTGGCCAGTTTAGCTCAGCCGATTGGCAGCAAGTCATGGACGTTAAAAACGCCGTGAACAAGGTATTGGAAGCTGCGCGTACAGCTGGCGACATTGGTTCCAGTTTAGATGCGGAAGTGGTCTTGCACTGCGCGCCTGAATTGAAAACGCTACTGGATCAATTGCAAAACGAACTGCGCTTCGTGTTGATTACCTCCGCCGCTGAAGTGGTTGTGGGTGATGATTCCACGGGTGAAGAAACTGACGTTGAAGGCTTACGTGTTGGGCTTAAGGCTTCCGAGCATGAGAAGTGTGATCGTTGCTGGCACCGCCGTGAAGACGTGGGCGCCAGTGCCGAGCATCCAGAGTTGTGCGGGCGTTGTGAAGACAACATTGCCGGTGAGGGTGAGACTCGTCTTTTTGCCTAATATGAGTGTTTTATGTAGCTCAGGCTCAGAATACCCCGCTTTACAAGGTGAATTGTGGCTTAACCACAAGAGAGGGTGCCCTGGGGTATCGGGCATCAGTCTGACATATAAGGCTAAAGCCTTACCCTCAATGTGGCGTTGGATATGACTTCACAATCATTCGGTAAGCTGATTTGGTTGTGGATTAGCGTCCTTGTTGTGGTGCTGGATCAAGTCACAAAGCAACTGGCTACGGCGATGCTCGACTACGCCCGCCCAGTTGAGCTGTTGCCGGTGTTTGATTTAACCCTGTTGCATAATACCGGTGCGGCTTTCAGCTTTCTAGCTAGTGCCGGTGGTTGGCAGCGTTGGTTGTTTGCGTTGCTTGCAGGTGGCGTTAGTGTGGTGTTGGTGGTGTGGATTAAGCGCCTCAAAGCACACGAAACTTGGTTAGCGATCGCCTTGGCATTAGTGCTGGGCGGCGCGCTGGGTAATCTTTATGACCGCGTAGTATTAGGCTATGTGGTTGATTTTATTTCTGTTCATTATCAGCAGCGCTATTTTCCAGCCTTTAATTTGGCGGATTCAGCGATTACGATCGGCGCGATTATGCTGATAATTGATACGCTTTGGCTTTCACGCCCAGGACAAAATAACGATGACTGACAATAATTTGGCGATTGGGCCGGGCACGCAGATAACCCTGCACTTTGCATTAAGGCTGGGAAGTGGCGAAACAGTTGATTCCACCTTTGATAAAGATCCTGCTGTGTTTGTAGTGGGCGATGGTCAATTGCTACCCGGCTTTGAAGAGCAGCTGATTGGCTTAGAAGCTGGTGCTGAAAAAAGTTTTGAAATCCTGCCGGAAAAAGGTTTTGGCATGGCTAATCCCAACAACCGCCAGATCATGTCGGTGGATATTTTTAGTCCGGAAATGGAGCTTAGCGAAGGCTTGGTAGTGTCATTTGCCGATGCCAACAAACAAGAAACGCCGGGTGTTATCGTCGCTATTGATGAAGGTAAAGTGGAAGTGGATTTTAATCACCCACTGGCCGGCAAGGATTTATTGTTTGATGTAAAAATTCTGGCGGTTGAGCCGATTAAGCTGGATGCTTAAGCCGGAATAACTGATCAATCAGAGGGTTAGGCTTAAGTCCTGCCTACAGATTGGGTAAATGAAGCGGTAATGCTATGAAAATTAAACTCGCCAATCCTCGCGGCTTCTGTGCCGGTGTTGATCGTGCCATTGAAATTGTTAATCGGGCACTGGAGATTTTTGGCGCGCCTGTTTACGTACGTCACGAAGTGGTACATAACCGCTACGTAGTGGATGATTTACGTAAACGTGGTGCAATTTTTGTTGAAGAGATTAATGAAATACCTGATGACGCGCTGGTGATATTTAGTGCTCATGGCGTGTCGCAGGCGGTTAAAAATGAAGCAGAACAACGTGGCTTAAAGATATTTGATGCCACCTGTCCGCTGGTAACAAAAGTACATATGGAAGTGACCAAATTTAGCCGTGAAGGGCAGGAATGTATTTTGATTGGTCATGCAGGCCATCCAGAAGTGGAAGGTACTATGGGGCAATATGACCACAAACAAGGTGGTGATATGTATCTGGTACAGGACGTGGCTGGTATTGCCGAATTGCCGGTTAAAAACCCGGATCATCTGGCCTTTGTGACTCAAACCACTCTTTCAATGGATGATACCGCCGAGATTATTGACGCCCTACGCGATCGCTTTCCGAATATTGAAGGCCCGCGCAAGGATGATATTTGTTATGCCACCCAGAACCGTCAGGATGCGGTGAAAGTGCTGGCTGATGAATCTGATCTTGTCTTGGTGGTGGGGGCAGCAAATAGCTCAAATTCCAATCGACTACGTGAACTGTCGGATCGGTTGGGAACGCCCGCTTATCTGATTAACGACGCCACAGAAATCGAGTCGGAATGGCTGGAAGGTGTGTCTCAAATAGGTGTGACTGCTGGGGCATCAGCGCCACAGATTTTGGTGGATCAGGTGATAGAACGGTTGCAGGAGTGCGGTGCAACGGTGCCTGAGGAGTTGGCAGGGCGAGAAGAAAATATTACTTTCTCATTGCCTAAAGAGTTGCGACTTAAGCCGGTTGGTTAATGACTTTTGGGTGAGCTTTTATCAAAGGGAGACCTTTGCACGATTGTTCTTTTGCTTTCTGACGGTGTTAAAAATGTACTCAATCGGTCATTTATAAACATAAACTCCCTCATTCCGTGCGTTTTTTCCTTGCCAGTAAACAAAATTCCGGCTCGTGCAAAGATCTCTAAGCTTTATTCGCTGAGCTCTTCATAACAATCTACTAAAAACCGCGGCGAGCAAATCGCTAAAAAGATCAAATCCTCTGAACCCGTATTAGTGATTCGTTGGCGGCACATGGCTGGAATAATCACCGTATCGCCGAAAGTGACTTCTTTGGCGGGCAGGTCACCCACTTCGACAAGTCCTTTGCCGCTGATTAGTACGTAGCGTTCGGTGGTGTCCTTTAGACGATGCCAGGCCGTGGTGACGCCGGGCTCAATTCTAGCCTTGGCGATGGAGACGTCGGGATCATCTGGGCTGTTGGACAGCTCCGTGATAAAGCATCTTTCGGCGATATAAAATTCATCATCCGGGTTTAGGCTATTTATATAAGCTTTCATCGTTACTCGATGCCAAACTTTTTCAAACGGTGGCGTATCTGGCGAAAAGAGATGCCAAGCTTCTCGGCTGCAGCAGTTCGATTCCAGCGCGTTTCATCAAGGGCCTTAAGAATGGCCTGTTTCTCAACCTCTTCCAGATAGCTATCCAGCGATGAGTCGCTGGGTGAGCTGGCCAATGGTGTGTGTTTAGCGGCATTGCTTTGGTTGTGGTCTATCTGAATGTTTTCAGTTGCGGACGTACTAACACTTGTCTGTGTTGGTCGGAGTTGTAAATCTGCGACATCAATTACATTGTTTTCACAGAGGGTGTAGGCGCGTTCCAGTGTGTTTTCCAGCTCGCGCACGTTGCCGGGAAAATGGTAGCTCTGCAGGGCCGCTTGGGCTGGAGGGCTTAATTGGGTGATTGCCTCGCCGTTAGGCGCGGCTAGTTTGTTCAAAAAGTGATTTGCCAGTAGAGCGATATCTTCCTGGCGTTGACGCAGGCTGGGTACATTAATTTCAATGACGTTAATGCGATAGAACATATCCTGGCGGAAGTGTCCGGCGTCTACTTCTTTGGCAAGATCTTTATGGGTGGCGCTCAAAATTCGAATATTAGTAGGCTCTTCTTTTTCCGAACCCACGGGACGTACGGATTTTTCCTGAATGGCTCTTAATAATTTGACCTGCATATGCAGTGGTAAGTCCGCTACCTCATCGAGAAATAACGTGCCGCCTTGGGCGCTTTGAAATAAACCAATTTTATCTGCAATAGCGCCAGTGAAACTGCCTTTTTTGTGACCAAAAAACTCGCTTTCCATTAGTTCGCTGGGGATTGCGCCACAGTTAACGGGTACAAAGGGGGCGTCTGCACGGGGGCTGAGTTGGTGAATTAGCCGTGCTACCAACTCCTTGCCTGAACCTGACTCGCCGCTGATGTAAACCGGTGCCTGGCTGCGAGATACTTTGCCGATTTGGCTGCGCAGTTGTTCTATCGCTGGCGATTGACCGAGCAGTTCGCTGGCATTCTTCTCAATGTTTTTGGAAACTTCTGCAACCGGTTTTATTTTGAGTGCCTGCTGGACCATGTCACGTAAACGCGGTAATTCCACCGGTTTGGAAACAAAATCGAAAGCGCCTAATTTAAGGGCATCAATAGCTGTTTCAATACTACCAAAGGCAGTGATGACAGCGACGGGCAGGTTAACGTGCTGTTGTTGAATATGGGCGACTAAATCAAGACCGTTGCCGTCGGGCAAATGCATATCCGTAAGACATAAATCAAATCGCTGGTTGGCTAATAGTAGATGAGCGTCAGCGATGGTGGCGGCTTGCTTGGTGGCTATATCCATGCGCATTAACGTAATGGAGAGCAATTCCAGGATATCGGGTTCGTCATCAACCAGTAGTACGGTGTGTGTGCTCATAGTTCAGGGCCTAATCAGCCAGTTGTTTGGGGTGAGGGAAAATTATACGGAAACAGCAGCCATTCTGATAAGAGGCAATGTGGTCAAGGCGGGCATTATTAGCCTGACACAGTTCGCGAGAAATGTAGAGGCCCAGCCCGGTGCCAGTGCGTTCAGTGGTATAAAAGGGTTCAAATAGGCGGGCAGCTGTTTCGGTGTCAATACCGGGACCTTCGTCGATAATATCGAGATACGGCTGTTTATTAACAGCTAGTGTAGCAGCCCGTAGGTAAAGGGTCGGTGAGCCGGTTTTTTGTTGGCTGTAGCGCAGTCCATTTTGGCAAAGGTTACTGATTACTTGTTGCAGTTGGCTAGGGTCAAAACTTACTTCAAGCGAACAGGGATTAATGTCGAGTTTAAAATTTCCCGTGGCTGTTTCTGTTTCATTATAGCTGCTGATAAAGTTATCGAGCCAGGCTGATAACGCTAATGTTTTTGGCATGGCTGGCTTGCGTCGGGAAAGTTCTAGCACATTCTCGATAGTGTTATTCATACGTACGGAGTGTTGTTGGATAATATTGCTGAGCCGGTGGTCGGCAGGGTCGAGTGTTTCGGATTCTGCCAATAGTTGGGCGGCGTGACTAATGGCTCCCAAAGGATTGCGTATTTCATGGGCAATACTGGCTGTTAACTGCCCCAGCGATGCTAGTTTTAACTGCTGGGCGTGTTGTGCGGCTTTACTGTTGTCCTCAAGGAAAATCAGAATATTGGAGGTGTCCTGCTGGCGCAAGGCTGCAAAATTGGCTTGTACTTCGGCGGCTTCAGGGGCGATTTGAAAGGGACTAGTTCGCAGCTGAGGGTTTTGTAACCATTGTTCGAGGCGCTCTTTTAGGGGGCAAGGCAATAATCGAACATAGGGGTTGTTAGAGTCTATATTTTCTTTAACCAACAATTCACGCGCCGCTTCATTCATCATTATTACGTGGGCCTGTGGGTCACATACTACAATGCCAGTACGCATACGCTGAATAATAAGCAGGTTCATTTTTTCTAAATGGGCGACGTCACTTGCGCGTTGTTGGGCAAGATTTTCGCTGGTTTTGATACGATTTGAAATGTGACGGATGAATAATGCCGTGGCAAATAGCAGAATGCCGAGCAGGCCAGCCTGCAAATAGTGATGGCTTACGTCAGGTAGTACTGTGGCTCGATAAATTTCAACACTGGTCAGGGTGATGCTGCCAAGCGACGCAAACAGTAAGCTATAGCGGCCGGATAATAGAATACTGCCCGCAGCGACCGCCACAACCACCAGATTGCCTAAGCCGTCGGCAACACCACCACTGGCGTAGGTCAGTAAACCAAGGGTAATGATATCGATACAGATATTAGCAATTATTTGTTGAGGTTGTAGTTGTTTCGCTCGGCGTAAGGCAAACAGGAGTATAAAGTTGAACGCGCTATAAAGTAGGGCGGTGGATAGGTATAACGATGGTTTTTCCAAGCCTAGGAAGACTTTACTGGCTTCGTTGAAATAGCCGGAAACCAGCACGATTGATAGCAATAGGCGGTAATAATTAAAGATGCGTAGCAGCCCCAAATCTTGGAGTCGGCGGCTGTCATAGTTATATTTATTGGAAAGTTGCGGCTGGCTCATGCGCCGAAGTGGCCTCTGTGGCGATTGTTAGTAGGCTTAAGTATAGACAGTGTTGTGTTTTGCGGAGCCCAATAAGAGGTTCTTTTATAGCGCTAATGACGTTTATTGCGTGTCGCTATAAAGCGTCGGGATAGCTTGGCGTTTATGCTGAGTTTTTTTATAGATATCAATAATGCGTGTACACACAGCATCACTGACTGATTTACCTTCCAGAAAATCGTCAATGTTGTCGTAACTTAATCCTAACGCGTGTTCGTCAGATTTTAATGGTTCTAGGCACTCAAGGTCAGCGGTCGGTGTTTTATCAACCAGAGATGACGGAGCGCCGAGTTTTTTAGCCAGTTGTCTGACCTGGCGCTTACTCAGGCCAAACAGCGGAGCCAGATCGCAGGCACCGTCGCCCCATTTGGTATAAAAGCCGGTGATATTTTCCGCCGAATGGTCGGTGCCTAGTACAAGGCCATTAACAAGGCCTGCGACTTCATATTGAATAACCATGCGCGTGCGAGCTTTGACGTTGCCTTTAACAAAGTCGATGGCGCTACCTGACGCGGTTAGAAGCCCTTCATTTTTTAGCGCGCAGAGGGTTTCTTCATGAATGGCGTCAGCGCCCGGTTTTGCATTGATGGCAAGTTTGATGGATGGCTGGATGAAGTCTAGCGCGACTTGCGCATCATGCTCGTCAACTTGGGCGCCATAGGGTAAGCGCACAGCAATAAACTGGTAGTCCGAGCAATTATGTTGTTGATTGAGTTCGGTCACAGCTATTTGTGCGAGACGACCACCGGTGGTGGAATCAACACCGCCGCTAATGCCGAGTACGAGGTGTTTTAAGCCCGACGCACTCAGCTGGTGCTTGATGAAATCAACACGTCGCTTGATTTCATTGTCAGAGTCGATGGCAGGCAATACCTGCATCGCGTCAATAATATCCTGAGCATTCATCATGTTTGTCCGACGACGTAGTGAAGCTTAGATTCTAATTTACTTTACCATCGTCGCCGAACATGCCAAAACTGAGACGGTTTAGCCAAGAGCGCTTTGTTTTGATTTCGCCTTTTTTGATACTGAAATTGGCTTGCTCGCCGAGGCCTTTATAATTAGGGGCATTGCTACTTAAAATCTGCTGAGATTCTTCGGCAAGTTCGGTTAATCCAAGTTGCTGATAGGCTTGTACCATAATGGCAAGACCGTCGGGTACTGAAGGCGCTGTTGGGTAGTTTTCGACCACATAACGACCACGATTGGCGGCGGCGATGTAGGCGTTACGCTTGAGATAGTAACGGCCAACATGGATTTCATGGTCGGCTAGCATGTTACGCAGATGAATCATGCGCGCGCGCGCTTCATCGACATACTGGCTGTCCGGATAGCGGTTTAGTAAAATGCCGAAGTCGACAAGGCTTTCACGTGCGGCGCCCATGTCGCGCTGGCTGCGTTCAATGTTCAGAAAGCGATCGATAAAGCTTTTGTCTTGTTGGTAAGCAGCAAGGCCTTTTAAGTAATAGACATAATCAAGTTTGGCATGCTGAGGGTGTAGGCGAATAAAGCGACTGCTGGCGGCGCGCGCAGCCTCGTAATCTGCCGATTTGTATTGTGCAAAAATCATTTCTAGTTGGGCTTGTTCAGAATAACGGCCAAATGGATAGCGTGATTCCAGTTCCTCCAGTAGCTCAACGGCTGTGCTATAGTTGCCCGACTTTGACGCCTTAACGGCATTTTCGTAAAAGGCAGTTTCTGAGTTTTCAGAAAACTCCTTTTTTTCATTCGAAGAGCAAGCGGTTAATAGCAGCGCTAGACAGATAAGGCTTACCAGTGTTTTGATTGAATGCGTGATCATGGTGAGGGAGAGGTTTCCGAAAAGTTATTGCAAGATTGGTTTGATTTGGTGGCTGTAGCCAGCATAATCGCTGCCGTATTAAATCATAGGTTGTCAGTTAAACAAAGCACCCAAGGCTGAAGTTCATATATGCAAGAGATTCATTTAAAAGAGCAAATTCCTGACTCGCTGGCGGGCGAGCGTTTTGATCAGGTTGCCGCGCAACTGTTCTCGGAATATTCGCGTGCCAGATTGCAAAGCTGGATCAAATCGGGCGAACTCACTATGAATGGTGAGTTACATAAAGCCAAGGTTAAGGTCATGGGCGGTGAATGGCTGGAAGTAAAGGTCACGCTTGAGGGTACCGATCGTTGGGTAGCTCAGGATATTGCGCTTGATATTATTTATGAAGATGACCAGATACTGGTGATCAATAAGCCTGCGGGTTTAGTTGTGCATCCAGCGGCAGGGCATGCTGATGGCACACTGTTAAATGCCTTGTTATTCCATGCGCCTGAGCTGGATACGGTGCCTCGTGCTGGTATCGTTCACCGTCTGGATAAAGATACCACAGGCTTGATGGTTGTTGCGAAAACGCTGATTGCGCACATTAAATTGGTTGAGCAGTTACAGGCGCGTGAAATGGGTCGTGAGTACGAGGCTGTCGCACAGGGTGTGATGACAGGTGGCGGCCGTGTTGACGAGCCTATTGGTCGGCACCCGATACATCGTAAGAGAATGGGAGTAGTGCCAACCGGTAAGGAAGCCGCAACTAACTATCAGGTGGTTGAGCGTTTTCGTGCGCATACTCATGTGCGTTTGAAGCTAGAAACTGGGCGTACTCACCAAATCCGTGTGCACATGTCGCATATCAATTATGCGTTAGTTGGTGACCCACTGTACGCAGGGCGGCCACGTTTACCTCGTGCAGCAAGTGAAGAAATGATCACGTTTTTGCAGTCGTTTAAGCGTCAAGCGTTGCATGCGCGCCGTCTTCAGTTGGTACACCCAACAACCCATGAAGATATGGAGTGGGAGGTCGAGCTGCCGGAAGATATGCAGCGATTATTAGCTTTGTTGAGAGACGATACCACGCTTTTTGCTGATTTCGAATGAAACGCATTAGGGAGCGATAGCTTGGTCAACTCCCCAAACGATTTACAGATGATTAGCCCTGACTGGCCTGCGCCGGATTGTGTGCAGGCGCTGGTAACGACTCGGCGCGGGGGTGTTAGTCAGGCGCCTTTTAATAGTTTTAATCTCGGATTGCATGTGCAGGATAACCTGGCGCATGTGCAGCAAAACCGTCAACAGCTTCAACACTCTTTGGCTACCCGTTATGAGCCGCAATGGCTGCAACAGGTGCATGGTATTGGAGTGGTTGCTGCGAAGTGTGGTGGTCCTATTCCTGAAGCTGACGCCTGCTTTACTGATCAGCAGGGCTTGCCCTGTGCAGTGATGACCGCCGATTGTTTGCCGGTGTTTTTTTGCACACGGCAGGGTGATCAAGTTGCCGCCGCTCACGCAGGGTGGCGGGGTTTGGCTGATGGCGTGCTCGAAGCAACGCTTGATAAATTGCGAGCGATGCCTAGCGATGTATTGGCATGGTTTGGGCCTGCCATTGGCCCGCATAGATTTGAAGTGGGCTCAGAGGTGCGAGATGTGTTCGTTACTTTTTCTGACCGCTGCGCAGAGGCCTTCATTGAAAACCCCGATAAGCCAGGGCACTGGTTTGCCGATATCTACCAATTAGCCAGAATACGCCTACAGCTAAGGGGTGTTGAGGCAATTTATGGTGGTGATTTTTGCACCTATAGTGATTCTGAACGCTTCTTTTCCTACCGCCGTGACGGGGTTACTGGTCGGATGGCGAGTCTTATCTGGATTTCTTCCTGAGGTTTTATTCCGTTCGTTGACGCAGATCAATAGTGCTTCCTTGATTCCGCTCTGACTGCCCTCATTACTGTTAGTAACACTTTGAAAACGCAGCCCGGCTTGTGATGAAGTCATTAAAACTGCAATAACAGGAGCATTCGATGCGAATCGATAAATTCACCACTCAATTACAAACAGCCCTATCTGATGCGCAGTCATTGGCGGTCGGCCGTGACCACAATTTCATTGAACCCATACATTTGTTGTTGGCTATGCTTGATCAACAGGGCGGGGCCGTTGCGCCATTATTACGCCAGGCTGGCTGTGATAATCGAAGCCTTCGTTCTGAATTGGAATGGGCGCTGGATGCAATGCCTCAGGTTAAGGGCCATCAGGGCGATGTTACTGTGTCTAATGAGCTGGGCCGTGTGCTTAACGTTACTGATAAGTTGGCGCAGCAGCGTAATGATCAATACATCTCCAGCGAATTAGTGCTGTTGGCGTTATTTGAGGTAAAGGGTTCAGCTGTACGTCTGTTAGAAAAAGCAGGTGCGTCCAAGGCTGAAGTAGAAAAAGCCGTTGAAAAGGTGCGAGGTGGTGAGCAGGTGACGGATAAAAACGCTGAAGAGAACCGGCAGGCGCTGGATAAATATACGGTTGATCTGACCGAAATGGCGGAAGCTGGCAAGCTGGATCCAGTGATTGGGCGTGATGAAGAGATTCGCCGTACTATTCAGGTGCTGCAGCGTCGTACTAAAAATAACCCGGTGCTGATTGGTGAGCCAGGGGTGGGTAAAACCGCCATTGTTGAAGGCTTGGCGCAACGAATTATCAACGGTGAAGTGCCCGAAGGCTTACAGAATAAGCGCGTGTTGTCGCTGGATATGGGTAGTTTGATTGCCGGAGCAAAATTCAGGGGGGAATTTGAAGAACGGTTAAAAGCGGTGCTTAACGAGTTAGGTAAGCAGGAAGGCCGAGTGATTCTCTTTATTGATGAGCTGCATACCATGGTTGGCGCTGGCAAAGGTGAAGGCGCAATGGATGCCGGAAATATGCTCAAGCCTGCGTTGGCGCGTGGCGAATTACACTGTGTTGGCGCGACGACACTGGATGAGTATCGCCAGTATGTAGAAAAGGATGCGGCACTGGAGCGACGTTTTCAGAAGGTGCAGGTGGATGAGCCTTCTGAAGAGGATACGGTGGCGATTTTACGTGGCCTCAAAGAGCGTTACGAGGTGCACCATGGTGTGGAAATCACCGATTCGGCTATTATTGCGGCGGCTAAACTGTCGCACCGTTATATCAGTGATCGTCAGCTGCCGGATAAAGCCATTGATTTGATCGACGAAGCGGGCAGTCGTATTCGCATGGAAATTGATTCTAAGCCGGAGAGTATGGATCGGTTGGATCGACGTTTAATTCAACTAAAAATTGAGCGTGAAGCCTTGAAAAAGGATAAAGACCCCGCTACACAAAAGCGTTTGCAGGTGCTGGATGAAGAAATTGACACGCTAGCGCGTGAATACGCTGATCTGGATGAAGTGCTAAAAGCAGAGAAAGCCAGTTTGCATGGTACTCAGCAATATAAGAGCGATCTGGAAAGTGCGCGCATTGATCTGGAGGCGGCGCACCGTGCCGGGGACTTGGCTAGGATGTCGGAGTTACAATACGGTGTCATTCCCGAGTTGGAAAAACAGATTGCCGCGGCAGCTGACGACAAAGAAGTGCCAATGACACTGTTACGTAACAAAGTGACGGATGAAGAGGTGGCGGAGGTGGTGTCGCGCTGGACTGGGATTCCGGTTTCTAAAATGCTGGAGGGAGAGCGCGATAAATTATTGCGTATGGAAGATAGTCTGCATCAGCGTGTGATTGGGCAGGCGGAAGCAGTAGAGGCTGTATCCAATGCTGTACGTCGTTCGCGCGCAGGCTTGTCTGATCCAAATCGGCCAAATGGGTCGTTTTTGTTTCTTGGGCCAACCGGAGTTGGCAAAACCGAACTGTGTAAAGCCTT
The DNA here is from genome assembly GCA_036960805.1 of Pseudomonadales bacterium. Taxonomy (GTDB): domain Bacteria; phylum Pseudomonadota; class Gammaproteobacteria; order Pseudomonadales; family IMCC2047; genus IMCC2047. The sequence continues at coordinate 5,844 of JBALXL010000002.1, read as the reverse complement.
GGCTGAGTTTTTGTTTGATTCGGATGAAGCGATGGTGCGTATCGATATGTCTGAGTTTATGGAGAAGCACTCCGTGGCTCGTTTAATTGGTGCGCCTCCCGGTTATGTCGGTTACGAAGAGGGGGGTTATTTAACTGAGGCGGTACGTCGCAAACCTTATTCCGTGTTATTGCTGGATGAAGTAGAGAAGGCGCATCCTGATGTGTTTAATATATTGCTGCAGGTGCTGGATGATGGCCGCTTGACCGATGGTCAGGGACGCACAGTGGATTTCCGTAATACGGTGATAGTGATGACCTCTAATCTCGGCTCAGACATTATTCAAACCTTGGCGGGTGATAGTCACTATGAGCAAATGCGAGATGCGGTATTAGATGTAGTGGCTCAGCATTTTCGCCCTGAGTTTATTAACCGCATAGATGAAACCGTGGTTTTCCATCCCTTGCTGAAAGATCAAATCCGAGGTATTGCCGATATTCAGTTGCAACAACTTCGTGGCCGCTTGCAGGAGCGTCAGTTGATGTTGGAGATTAGCGATGCGGCGATGGATAATTTAGTGGATGCGGGTTTTGATCCTGTTTATGGGGCACGGCCGTTGAAACGGGCAATACAGCAAAAAATTGAAAATCCGCTGGCGCAGGATATTTTGGCAGGGCGTTTTGCGCCTGAACATATTATTCGAGTCGACATGGATGACGAAACGTTGGTTTTTGAATAATTCTAGGCGGTTAATAGAAACGGCGCCTGATGGCGCCGTTTCTATTATGGGTATTGAATTGTAAGGTGTTAGCTATCGCAGTTTGCGGTAATCATTTCCTTGGCTGTGGTGATTTGGTTTTGGCGCTCTTCTTCACTCAAATAGCGGAATTCACCATCGTCTCCAAGAGTTCTGACGCGGGCGTTTTCCTGAATGGTTTTTAAGTTATTCTGTGCGCCTTTACAGTTTTCTGCGCGTACTTTGGCTTGATCATCGGATGCTTTTTTCTGCTCGGCATAATCTACGCTTTTTGCATCGCCAGATTTTTTGTCTGCGCGCTGCTGTTCAAGGCGCTGCTTGGCCTCTTCGCCGCCGGGCACTTCGCCATAGGTTTTGATCAGCGAATAGTCATTGTCCTTGGGGGCGCGTTCGCCGTAGTGCGTGACACCTTCTTCGTCGACCCATTTAAAGACTTCACTGGCGTGGGCGGAGCTGGCAAGCGCAATAAGTAATAGAGGAACGCTCAGTAATGAACAAGAAAGTTTAACGAGTTGATCTGTTTTCATCTGTTTGTCCGTAACAAGTAAGCAGGTAACAAAAGCATAAGATAATACATTTTATTGAGTATAGTCGGATATTGTTGTTTTTCTAAGAAACAGAGCATGTAAATTTCGCGACTGTAGACGTTGTTGAGGTTGAACAAATGGGTGCAAAGTGTCAAAATCGCGAGTTCTCTGTATTGGGCGGTTTTTCGTTCGAGTTCAGTTCTTAAATTTTTAATTTCGCCCGTTCAAACTGAGTGGGCGAATTTGTTATGTAAAGGTGAGGCAAGTGGAATTACTGTCCGGTGGTGATATGTTAATGCGCGCGCTCCAGGAAGAAGATGTTGATATCATCTTTGGTTATCCTGGTGGATCTGCGTTACATATTTACGACGCGATATTTAGACAAGACAAGATCCAGCATATTCTGGTACGTCATGAGCAAGCTGCAACCCATGCGGCTGATGGTTATACCCGTTCTAGCGGTAAGGTTGGCGTGGTATTGGTAACGTCAGGGCCTGGCGCGACTAACGCAATTACCGGTATCGCCACTGCTTACACCGATTCTATCCCTATGATTGTGTTATCTGGTCAGGTGCCCGCTGAGCGTATCGGTGAAGATGCCTTTCAGGAAACGGATATGATTGGGATTTCTCGGCCAATTGTAAAACACAGCTTTATTGTTAAGTGTGCTGATGAGATCCCCGGCATTATCAAAAAAGCATTTCATATCGCGACCACTGGCCGTCCAGGCCCGGTAGTTATTGATATTCCGAAAAACACCACGGCGCCGACTGAGCGTTTCCCTTATTCGTATCCGGATAAGGTGAACCTGCGTTCCTACAATCCGTCGGTCAAAGGTAATGCCAAGCAAATCAAAAAAGCCGTCGAGTTGTTGCTGCAGGCTAAACGCCCAATAATCTATGCGGGCGGTGGTGTGATTTTGAGTGGCGCTTGTGATGAGCTGGGCGAAATGGCTGAGCTGCTCGGTTATCCGGTAACAAATACCTTGATGGGTTTGGGTTCGCACCCTGCAACGAATAAGCAGAACCTGGGTATGCTAGGTATGCATGGCACGTTCGAAGCCAATACAGCGATGCACCACAGCGACATGATTTTTGCCGTGGGTGTGCGTTTTGATGATCGTGTGACTAACACAGTGAGCAAGTTTTGCCCTAACGCAACGATTGTTCATATCGATATTGATCCCGCGACGATTTCTAAAATTGTTGAAGCACATGTGCCGGTTGTTGGTGATATAAAAGATGTGCTGACTGAGATGTTGATGCAAGTTAAAGCGTCAAAAATCGAACCAGATCAAGAGGCTTTGGCTGATTGGTGGCGCCAGTTGAATGAATGGCGTCAGCGATACGGTTTACAAGTTGCGCCACGCTACAAGACTGACGGCGATAAGTTGATGCCACAGGAAGTGGTGTCGATGTTATATAAGGTGACTGAGGGTGATGCCTATGTGGCGTCCGATGTGGGTCAGCACCAGATGTTTGCAGCGCAATACTATTTGTTCGACAAGCCACGCCGCTGGTTAAACTCCGGTGGTCTTGGCACCATGGGCTACGGTTTCCCGGCAGCAATGGGCGCACAGTTTGCGCATCGTGATGCTAATGTGGTTTGTGTGACGGGCGAAGGCAGTATCCAAATGTGTATTCAGGAGCTGTCGACCTGTATGCAATATAATCTGCCGGTCAAAATTATCTGCCTTAACAATTCAGCGTTGGGCATGGTAAAGCAGTGGCAGGACATGCATTACGATGGTCGTTATTCGGAAATTCTGTACGAAGATTCGCTGCCGGATTTTGTGAAGCTGGTTGAGGCTTATGGTCACGTCGGTATTAAAGTGACCAAGCGCGAAGAGCTAGAAGAAAAAATGCGTGAGTGTTTTGCTCAGAAAGACCGTTTGGTGTTTATGGATATCGAAGTCGATCCAAATGAGCACGTATACCCTATGCAAATTGCACCTGGTGCGATGCGTGATATGTGGGTCAGTAAGACGGAGCGCACCTAATGAGGCATATTATTGCAGTATTGGTTGAGAATGAGCCGGGTGCTTTGTCACGTATTGTCGGTTTATTTGCTCAGCGTAACTACAACATCATGAGTTTGAATGTTGCGCCGACAGAAGATGTAACCCTGTCGCGCATCACCATTACTACCTTTGGTACGGATCGTGTGATTGAGCAAATTACCAAACACCTGAATCGTTTGATTGATGTGGTTAAGGTGATGGATTTGGCTGATGCAGCTCACATCGAGCGTGAGCTGTTGTTGGTTAAAGTTAAGGTGGTCGGTACGCAGCGCGATGAGATTAAGCGGGTGACGGATATTTTCCGTGGCCAGGTGATTGATGTGACGCCAAGTATTTTTACTATTCAGTTAGTGGGTACGGGCAGCAAGCTGGACGCATTCCTTGAAGCGGTAGATCCGCTGTTAGTCATGGAGGTTGTGCGTAGCGGTGTTTCCGGCATTGCTCGTGGCGAGCGTCATTTAAGTATTTAAGTATTTAAGTATTTAAAATTTAAGTTATTAGTTAATAATCCAATTTTCAGAGGTTGATATGCAAAGGTATTACGATAAAGACTGTGATCTATCCATCATCAAAGGCAAAAAAGTTGCCATCATCGGTTACGGTTCTCAGGGTCACGCTCACGCTTGTAACCTGAATGACTCCGGTGTTGATGTAATTGTTGGTCTGCGCGCGGGCTCTTCTTCTGTTGCTAAAGCTGAAGCTCACGGTCTGAAAGTTTCATCGGTAGCTGAAGCAGTTGCTGCTGCGGATGTTGTTATGATTCTGACGCCTGATGAATTTCAGTCTGAATTATATCGCGATGAAATCGTACCGAACATCAAGCAGGGCGCTACATTGGCTTTCGCTCATGGTTTTGCGATTCACTACAATCAAGTTGTACCACGTGCTGATCTGGACGTGATCATGGTTGCGCCTAAAGCGCCGGGCCATACTGTACGGACCGAATTTGTAAAAGGCGGCGGTATTCCTGATTTGATCGCTATCTATCAAGATGCGTCAGGTACAGCGAAAAGTGTTGCGCTATCTTATGCGTCTGCCATTGGTGGTGGTCGTACGGGTATTTTGGAAACCAGCTTCAAAGACGAAACTGAAACTGACCTGTTCGGCGAGCAAGCTGTTCTGTGTGGTGGTGCGGTTGAGTTGGTTAAGATGGGTTTTGAAACGCTTACTGAAGCGGGTTACGACCCTGAAATGGCTTACTTCGAGTGTCTGCATGAGCTGAAGTTGATTGTTGATCTGATGTACGAAGGCGGCATCGCTAACATGAACTACTCTATTTCCAACAATGCTGAGTACGGTGAATATGTAACTGGCCCGGAAGTTATCAATGAGCAGTCTCGTGAAGCAATGCGTAATGCGCTAAAACGTATCCAAAATGGCGAGTACGCGAAAATGTTTATCAGCGAAGGTGCTACTAACTACCCTTCAATGACTGCGCGACGTCGTAACAATGCTGAGCACCCAATCGAAGTTGTTGGTGGTGAGCTGCGTAAGATGATGCCTTGGATCGACAAAATTGTTGATCAGGAAAAGAACTAAGCCTTGTTTGATTAAGGTTTGTTGAAAACGCGGCTTAGGCCGCGTTTTTTGTAACTGGCATAAATAGGGCTGCGGCTTTATATTTGATGCTTGTTAATGTGTTTCGTATGGATGGAAGTGAATTATGACTAACTCGGACCCAAAGGCTAAGTCGAAAGCGATTTACCTGTTACCTAACTTGTTTACCACGGCTGCATTGTTCTGTGGTTTTTACGCAGTAGTTGCAGGTATGCATGGTCAGTTTGAAGCAGCGGCAACTGCGATCTTTATTGCCATGATCTTAGATGGCTTTGATGGTCGTGTGGCGCGACTGATTCATGGTGAGAGTGAATTTGGAGCTCAGTACGACAGTATGAGCGACTTGGTCGCCTTTGGTGTTGCGCCTGCGTTAGTGTCGTTGAGCTGGGCCTTGTCTGATTTAGGTAAGGTGGGTTGGATGGCTGCCTTTATCTATCTGGCAGGTGCGGCGTTGCGGTTAGCGCGTTTTAACGCGATGATTGGTGTTACCGATAAGAAGTACTTTATTGGTTTGGCGAGTCCTCCTGCAGCGGCGTTGGTTGCAGGTTTGGTGTGGGTTTGTGCGCAGGAAGGTATTAGTTCGTCTGCAATGACATGGTTTGGTGCTATTACGGTGGTCTGTGCCGGTTTGTTGATGGTAAGTAACTTTAAGTACTACAGTTTCAAGAACTTTGATATTAAGGGGCGAGTTCCTTTTGTTGCCTTGCTGGCGATAGTGGTGGTGTTCTCCGTTGTCTTTATTGATCCAGCGCGTATTTTGTTTGGTTTGGCCTTGGTTTATGCGCTGTCTGGCCCGGTGATGTTTGTGATGGGTAAGCGCTTCGATTAGGTCTTTTGAATTAGTTTAAGTTAGTGCTTGTTATTGGTTAGTGGGTGGTTATAATGCGCCTCCCTTGTGACGAGGCTGCCGGTTAAGGTGGTTGTTTTTAGACTCACAAGGCGCAGTAATAATTAGTTTAAATTACTGCTTGTTATTACCGGGTTCGTAGTTATAATGCGCACCC
>JBALXL010000028.1:0-9586 GCA_036960805.1 Pseudomonadales bacterium | reverse complement strand
CCTGCTGATCGTACTGAAAACATCCGTCGTATCGGTGAAGTGTGCAAACTGTTCTGTGATGCCGGCAACATCGTATTTTCTGCCTTCATTTCTCCATACCGTGAAGATCGCGATCTGGTTCGTGAAAAGCACCCGGCTGGCAGCTTCATTGAAGTTTTCGTCGAAGCACCACTGGAAGTGTGCGAAAGCCGTGATGTGAAGGGCCTGTACAAAAAAGCTCGCGCTGGTGAGATTCCTGAATTCACAGGTATTTCTGCACCTTACGAAGCCCCTGAAAATGCTGAGCTGATTGTTAATACGGCTGAGAATGATCTGGATGCCTGTGTAGAAATCGTCATCAGCTACTTGGTGGATAACGGCTTTATTCCAGCCAAATAAGCAGTTAATTAAATTTTAATAAGAGCGACGTCGATGAGCTATCAGTTGGAACTTAAAGCAGGAATGGCAGCGGTACGTGCTGCGGCCAATGTTTGTCGTGCTGTACAAACGAACCTGATTACCGCTGATACGCTGGAAAAGAAAGATAAAAGCCCCGTGACGGTTGCTGATTTCGCGGCTCAGGCGATCGTGTGTGCTCACCTACTTGAAGCGTTACCCAACGATTTGATGGTTGGCGAAGAAGATTCCGCCGAGCTGCGCAGCGATGACGAAGCGGGTTTGCGCGCTTCTGTGGTTCAGCATGTTGCTGATGAGCTGGGCGGCGCTGATGAAGCTCAAGTATTGGGCTGGATTGACCACGGCAATCATGATGGCAGCGAAGCCCGCTATTGGACGCTTGACCCAATCGATGGCACCAAAGGTTTTTTGCGCGGTGAGCAATACGCCATTGCGTTGGGCTTGATCGAAAACGGTGAAGTAGTCGCCGGTGTATTGGGTTGTCCGAACTTGAAAGTCGGTGATCATCAGGGTGCGCTGTTTACGGCCACTAAAGACGGCGGTGCCACTATGTATCGCCTGTTTGATGAAACTGATCAAGGCCAGGCTATTCAAGTGGCTCAGGTTACTTCTGCAAGCGAAGCACGTTTTTGTGAATCAGTAGAATCCGGTCATTCAAATCAAGGCGAAGCAGCCCAAATTGCTGCGATACTCGGCATCACTGATGAGCCCTTCCGTATCGATAGCCAGTGCAAGTATGCCGCGGTGGCGCGTAATGACGCCTCTATTTACCTGCGTCTACCAACCAGCGAAACCTACCGTGAAAAAATTTGGGATCACGCGGCCGGTAAGTTAGTCGTTGAAGCAGCAGGCGGCACCGTGACGGATATGCACGGTAATGCATTGGATTTTACGCAAGGCCGTCATTTAGAGAACAACAAAGGCATCGTAGCAACCTGCGGTGCCATTCACGACGAAGTGATTAATGCCATTCGACAGGTGCGCAGTTAAGCACCTGTTAGCAAAAGTTTTTAAAATTTTGAGCTACTACGCGTAGATCAACAGGAGTAATAAAATGATTAAACCTTTTGGTTCAGACGAACTTAATCCGTTATTTGTATACGATTCGGAAGAGCACCATAAACTGGCTAAAGAAGCTGAAGGCCTGCCTTCACTGCTGGTTAACTCTGCAGCTGCAGCTAACGCAGTTATGTTGGGCGCGGGTTACTTCAACCCTCTAACGGGTTACATGAACCTGGCTGATGCGATTAGCGTTGCAGAAACTCTGCACACCACTGATGGTTTGTTCTGGCCAGTGCCTGTCGTTAACCGTACTAACGATATCGAAGCGATTAAAGGCGCTACTCGTATCGCGCTGCGTGATCCAAATGTTGAAGGTCACCCGGTACTGGCGATTCAGGACATCGAAGCGATTGAAGAAGTTAGCGATGAGCAAATCGAGACTATGTGTGGTCAGATTTTCGCGACTGAAGACAAAGAGCACCCCGGTGTTTCTACGTTCTCAAGTCTGGGTCGTTATGTGATTTCCGGTCCTATTCAAGTACTGAACTTCAGCTACTTCCAGCAGGACTTCCCAGATACTTTCCGTACAGCGGTTGAGATTCGTAACGAAATTACTGAGCGTGGCTGGAAGAAGGTTGTTGCGTTCCAAACACGTAACCCAATGCACCGTGCGCACGAAGAATTGTGCAAAATGGCGCTGGAAGCGGTTGATGCTGACGGCGTTCTGATTCACATGCTGCTGGGTCAGCTGAAGCCAGGTGATATTCCTGCTCCAGTGCGTGACGCAGCGATTCGTAAAATGGTTGAGCTGTACTTCCCTGCTAACACAGTGATGATCACTGGTTACGGCTTCGACATGTTGTACGCCGGTCCTCGTGAAGCGGTATTACATGCTTTGTTCCGTCAAAACAGCGGTTGCTCACACTTCATCGTTGGTCGTGACCACGCGGGCGTTGGTGATTACTACGGTGCTTTTGATGCGCAAACTATCTTTGATGAGCGTGTGCCAGAGGGTGCACTGGATATCGAAATCTTTAAGGCTGATCACACGGCTTATTCTAAGAAGCTGAACAAAGTTGTGATGATGCGTGACGCAGAAGATCACACTATGGATGACTTTGTGCTGCTGTCTGGTACTAAAGTACGCGCTAAATTGGCGGCTGGTGAAGATCTTCCAAAAGAATTTGCGCGTCCTGAAGTCGCTAAAATTCTGATGGAGCACTATCAGACAGAAGGTTAATTCTTCTGCCTGTCATTCCCTTCGGGTGAGATGACATTGCTATGAATAAGGGTGCCTAATGGCGCCCTTATTTGTATGCATTCCTTCCCCTTTTTTACCTGTTATAATTTCGCCTTTGTTCTCGCTGGTAGATGTTTAAGCTATGGATGTAACTGCAATAATCGATTCTTTAAATGACGCGCAACGTGAAGCTGTCACGCTAAGCTGTGACGATACCGCTCTGGTGTTGGCTGGCGCGGGTAGTGGTAAAACCCGCGTATTGGTACACCGTATTGCCTGGTTGGTACAGACTGAGCATATTTCGCCGCACGCCATTCTGGCCGTGACCTTTACCAACAAGGCCGCTAAGGAAATGCGCCATCGCATCGAAGATCTATTGCAGGTTCCTTCCGGTGGGATGTGGGTGGGTACTTTCCATGGTTTGGCACATAGATTGCTGCGTTCGCACTGGAAAGAAGCCAACCTGCCTCAGCATTTCCAGATTCTTGATTCCGATGATCAGCTACGCGTTGTTAAGCGGGTCATGAAAAATCTGAATATTGATGACAGCCGCTGGCAGCCCAAGCAGGTGCAGTGGTACATCAACGGCCAGAAAGATGAAGGCCTGCGTGCTGCACATGTGCCTGAGCAGATGGATCCCTACAGCAAAACTATGCGCATGATTTATGCCGGTTATGAGCAAACCTGCAATAACGCGGGCATGGTTGATTTTGGTGAGTTGCTGCTGCGTGCCCATGAGTTATGGCTTAACAGGCCGTCCGTGTTGGAGCATTACCAGCAGCGTTTCCGCCATATTTTGGTGGACGAGTTTCAGGATACAAACACCATACAGTACGCCTGGTTGCAAGTATTGGCGGGCCCTGAAGGGCGTATGACTGTAGTAGGTGATGATGATCAGTCTATTTACGGTTGGCGTGGTGCCAAGATCGAGAACATCCAAAAATTCACCACCGATTTCAATGATGTGAAAACCGTTAAGCTGGAACAGAACTATCGTTCCACCAGTACCATTCTGAAAGCGGCTAACCAGGTGATTTCCAAAAATACAGGCAGGCTTGGTAAAGAGCTGTGGACCGATGGCAATGAAGGTGAGCAAATTGCTCTTTATGCCGGTTTCAATGAAGTGGATGAATCACGTTTTGTGGTCAGCACCATTGAAGAGGCTTTTAAACAGGGCAACGCCTACTCAGATTGCGCTATTTTATACCGCTCTAACGCCCAGTCCCGGGTGCTTGAGGAAAGCTTAATTCGCTCCGGAGTACCCTACCGTGTTTATGGTGGCCAGCGTTTCTATGATCGTATGGAAATTCGTAACGCCCTCGCCTATTTACGGCTGGTGATGAATCGAAATGATGATGCGGCCATGGAGCGTGTGATCAACGTACCAACGCGCGGCATTGGTGCAAAAGCGGTTGAGATGATTCGTGTCACAGCGCGTGACCAAGGTTGTTCGCTGTGGGACGCGGTTGCCAAATTAATTGGTGGCGGTGTGTCAGCGCGTGGTGCCAGTGCGTTGCAGGGTTTTGTGGACGTGGTCAATCAGCTTGATGAGCATACCAAGGGTTTGCCGCTGCACGAACAAACGGATCACGTCATTCAAGCCAGTGGTCTGTTGAAATTTCATAAGGAAGAAAAAGGCGAAAAGGGTCAGACTCGGGTAGAAAACCTTGAGGAATTGGTCAGCGCGACCCGTGCCTTTGATCCCGATGAAGATGATGAGTTGTCGCCCCTGCAGTCATTTCTGTCCGGCGCCGCTTTGGATGCCGGTGAGCAACAGGCCGATGAACATGAAGATAGTGTGCAGATGATGACGCTGCACTCGGCAAAGGGCCTGGAATTCCCGGTGGTGTTTTTGGTCGGTGTGGAAGAAGGCCTGTTCCCGCATAAAATGTCGATTGAAGATCCTTCTGGTTTGGAGGAAGAGCGGCGCCTGTGTTACGTGGGCATTACTCGTGCCATGCAAAGGTTGTATATCACCTATGCTGAAAGCCGCCGTTTGTACGGTAATGAAACACTGAATCGCCCTTCCCGCTTTATTCGTGAAATTCCGTCGGAATTGCTGAAGGAAGTTCGCTTGAAAACGCAGATTACTCGTCCAGTGAGTTTTCAGCGTAATAGTGCCAAGGCCAGTCCCTTTAAAGGCGTTGAGATTCCCGATACTGAGTTTCACTTGGGTCAGCGGGTTGGCCACAAGATATTTGGTGAGGGTGTGGTGCTGAACTATGAAGGCCAAGGCCCGCAGGCGCGTATACAAATCAATTTTAAACAGGTCGGCAGCAAGTGGTTGGTGGTGTCGTATGCCAAGTTAGAAGCTCTATAAAAAGGAAGACAGCATGAAACTGAAATCCATTAAATTATTGGCGATCTCTGTGTTTGCCGTGCTGCTGGCAGCATGCGAAGAGCCAGCAGATACAAATAGCCAAAGCGCTGTTGTGGCACAGCCGCAAGAAACCATTAAATGGAAGATGGTCACTACCTGGCCAAAGAACTTCCCTGGACTGGGGGCAGGCGCCAACCGTTATGCGGAGCTGGTTACGGAAATGAGCGGCGGCCGTATCGAAGTAAAAGTCTACGGCGCTAAAGAGTTAGTCGGTGCACTGGAAGTGTTTGATGCTGTTTCACGTGGCACGGCTGAACTGGGCCATGGCGGCGCTTATTACTGGAAAGGCAAAGCCGCAGCGGCACAGTTCTTCTCATCGGTGCCTTTTGGCATGACGGCTCAGGAAATGAACGGCTGGTTATATCAGGGCGGTGGTCTGGAATTGTGGCAGGAAGTGTATGAGCCTTTTGGGCTGGTGCCATTGGCCGTGGGTAACTCCGGTACGCAGATGGGCGGCTGGTTTAATAAAGAAATCAACACCATTGAGGACCTGAAAGGTTTGAAAATGCGCCTGCCCGGCTTAGGCGGCGAAGTCTTACGTCGCGCCGGTGGTGTACCGGTGTTATTGCCCGGTGGTGAAATCTTTCCATCGCTGCAAACGGGTGCGATTGATGCGACGGAGTGGGTTGGCCCTTATAACGATTTAGCCTTTGGCCTGCATAAGGCCGCCAAATATTACTATTACCCTGGCTGGCATGAGCCTGGTACGACTATGGAGCTGATTGTTAATAAAGAAGCACTGCAACGCCTGCCAGCTGACCTGCAATCCATTGTTACCAATGCCGCGAAAGTTGCCAACCTAGAAATGCTGGCTGACTTTTCTGCGCGTAATAATAGGGCTTTGAAAACACTGGTCGAAGAGCATGGTGTTGAATTGCGTAAGTTTCCGGACGAGGTGATTCGTAAGTTACGAGAGCTGTCGGCAGAGGTTGTGGCTGAAGAAGCGGCCAATGATCCAATGAGCGCAAAGGTGTATGCATCCTTTAAAGCTTTCAATGATCAAGTGCGTGAATGGACTCGTATTTCCGAGCAAGCTTACCTAGAAGCTCGAACTATGGAATAGATTGTTCCTTATAAGAAACAATAATTAAGGTTGACACGCTGGTAAAATGAATTTAGTGCAAGTAGAATAAGCGCCCTTAATACGAGCCATTTATTTTTTTTATTGGTCGTATGAACAGTTTTAGGCGAGTTTTTAACTCAAGAATTTATAACTAAAGGTAAGAAACATGAGCGATATTGAGATTGCACGTCAGGCCACGATGCTAAACATCATGGAAATCGGCGCTAAGCTAAACATTCCAGCTGAAGCACTGCGTCCATACGGCCACGACAAAGCTAAAGTTGATTTAGCTTTCATCGATACTTTGAAAGACAAAGAAGACGGCAAACTGATTCTGGTAACGGCAATCAGCCCGACTCCAGCTGGTGAAGGTAAAACGACTACTACTGTAGGTCTGGGCGATGGCCTGAACCGCATTGGTAAAAAAGCTGTTATGGCTTTGCGTGAGCCTTCTCTGGGCCCATGTTTCGGCATGAAAGGTGGTGCTGCTGGTGGTGGTTACGCTCAAGTAGTTCCAATGGAAGACATCAACCTGCACTTCACAGGTGATTTCCACGCAATCGGCGCTGCGCACAACTTGCTAGCTGCTTTGATTGATAACCACATCTACTGGGGCAACGCTCTAGACATCGACAGCCGTCGTATCGCTTATAAGCGTGTTATCGACATGAATGACCGTGCTCTGCGTGAAATCGCTAACGGTCTTGGCGGTCCAGGTAACGGTTTCTCACGTACAGATGGTTTTGACATCACTGTTGCTTCTGAAATCATGGCTATCTTCTGTCTTGCTGACAGCTTGAAAGATCTGCAAGAGCGTATCGGTAACATCATCATTGGTGAAACTCGCGCACGTACTCCTATTCTTGCTAAGCAATTAGACGCTGATGGCGCAATGGCTACTTTGTTGAAAGATGCTTTGAACCCTAACTTGGTTCAAACTCTGGAAAACAACCCAGCATTCATCCACGGTGGTCCATTCGCTAACATCGCACACGGTTGTAACTCAGTTATCGCTACTAAAACTGCGTTGAAACTGGCTGACTACGTTGTAACTGAAGCTGGCTTCGGTGCTGATTTGGGTGCTGAGAAATTCTTCGACATCAAATGTCGTAAAGCAGGTCTGAAACCAGCTGCTGCTGTTATCGTTGCAACTGTACGTGCTCTTAAGATGCACGGCGGTGTTGCTAAAGATAACCTGACTGGCGAAAACGTAGAAGCTGTTAAAGCTGGTTGCGCTAACCTGTCTCGTCACATCCAGAACGTTAAATCATTCGGCGTTCCTGTTACTGTTGCGATCAACCAATTCATCCATGACACTGAAGAAGAAGTTGCAGTAATTATTGCTTCTGCTGCTGAGCATGGCGTTAAAGCTATCCTGTCTAGCCATTGGGCTAACGGTGGTGCTGGTACTGAAGAGCTTGCTAACCACGTTGTTGAGTTGGTTGAAGGCGGTTCTGCTCAGTTCGCTCCTTTGTACGATCTGGACCTGCCTTTGTTTGATAAAATTCAAACAATTGCTACTAAGATCTACGGTGCTGGTGAAGTTACTGCTGATAAAGCAGTACGTGATCGTCTGAAGCAAATCGAAGAAATGGGCTACGGTGATCTGCCAGTATGTATGGCTAAAACACAGTACAGCTTCTCTACAGACGCGACACTGCGCGGTGCACCAATCGGTCACACTGTAGCAATTCGTGAAGTACGTCTGTCAGCTGGTGCTGGCTTCGTAGTTGTTGTATGTGGTGACATCATGACTATGCCTGGTCTGCCACGTGTTCCAGCTGCTAACTCTATCCACGTAGACGAAGACGGCCTTATCCAAGGCTTGTTCTAGTCACGTATTAGAGTAAGAAATAGTGGGGGTTATCGAGCAATCGATAACCCCCATTTTTTTGCCTGCGATTTGTGTGGACTCAGAGGCTACTCTGCCCAGCCTTCTTTACCAACTAGTGGCATAAAACGCGCATCAGCCAGGTCGTCGGTTATAAACTCTGTTTCGGATAGTCTGATGACGCGGATTAACTTCTGAAAGCGTTCATCTTTGCCGACGGGAATAACGAGCCGGCCGCCAATTTTAAGTTGTGACTTGAGTAACTCGGGAACCTCAGGGCCACCGGCGGTAACAACAATCTCATCGTAGGGTGCATGCTCCGGCCATCCCTGGGTGCCATCAGCATGAAGTACCTCAACGTTTGTATAGCCCAGGCTGGCAAGAAGCGCTGAAGACTTTTGCGCGAGCATCTCACTACGTTCTGCCGTGTACACCTGACTGGCGATCTCCGCTAACACCGCCGCGTAACCTGAGCCGGTACCTATTTCAAGCACCCGTTCGCCACCCTCAAGCGCCAGTGCCTCGGTCATCAATGCGACGATATAGGGTTGTGATATGGTTTGCTCGGCATCAATGGGTAGTGGGCCATCATGGTAAGAAAAGGCACGTAATTTTTTTGGCAGGAATTGTTCACGGGGGACTTTTTGCATTGCCGACAGGGTACGTTTACAGCGCACACCTCGGTCGTTAATTTGGTGTTTTAGCATGTTTTTACGCTCTATAGCTTCAGCAGAATGAGACATAACTGCTCCGGTTTAGCTGATAGGTCGTATAACGAAAATATCGATGACTCCTTTCTGTATGTTTACTTAGCCTACTTTCGATATTGGATGATGCAGACGTAAATCATCACGAACCTGCTTCATGATTTGGGAATACAGTGGTTTGAGTTCGGGGTTCAGGTGTTTTTTTAAACGCTCAGGCGTGATGAAAAAGGGCGCTCGTTGACCGTGATAGTCAACTACCTCACCCATTTGTTCAAACTGTAAGCCAACACGAGCTAACGAGTGCACGAATTTGGGCTCAATCATTATGAAAACGTAATCCAATTGATTGAGTAGAAATAAAGCCGCTGCGGTCAGATAAAGTCCAATTGCAATATGAGGACATTGTCGGCGATTAGGGGTCGTTACTCCGGCCTTAGTAATATCGGGTTTGCCCCGATCCTCAGCGCGTTTTCGAAATAATTTAGGCACAGCCAATCGTGATACTTCAGCAAAACTGCCGCGTGCTAGTTTTGAAATATCGATAATATTGAGGTCTACTGCGTTTAAGCAGTATTTTTCGAGCGGTGTTAAGAGTTCCGGTAAGTGACAGGGCGGCAGGACCATACGCATGGTGCCAGCATATTGATTGCTGCGTTTATGCTGAAGCAAATAATGAAAGGAATAGGCGTCGAACTCGTCTTGTTCTACATTTTTCGGGTTGCTCTCTTCAAGCTCAAGTTCTTTGCAGAAAATTTCGTAACGAATTTTATGCACATGCGACATGAGCGAGTCATTGTTGACAAAAACAAGCTGAAAATCTTCAAGCAAACTGTCGTATTTACTCATTTCTCATAAACCCCTAAATTGAGGTGAAATAGAAAAATCGCAACGAATACAGGCATGATTAGCGATTTCTTTTTAAATTAAAATAACGCTTACACCATTATTTGATTCATTTGAAAATCAA
>JBALXL010000027.1:0-9647 GCA_036960805.1 Pseudomonadales bacterium | reverse complement strand
AGATAAGCTTATTTTGCGGAGTTTTGTTCAATGCAAAACCAGAAGATTAGAATTCGACTGAAAGCCTTTGATCATCGTTTGATCGATGCATCAACACAGGAAATTGTCGACACGGCTAAACGTACTGGAGCGCAAGTTCGCGGTCCAATCCCTTTGCCGACTGGAAAAGAAAAGTTCACAGTATTGATTTCGCCGCACGTAAACAAAGATGCGCGTGATCAGTATGAGATTCGTACTCACAAGCGTGTGTTAGATATCGTTGAGCCAACTGAAAAAACGGTTGATGCTTTGATGAAATTAGATCTAGCTGCAGGTGTTGACGTACAAATTAGCCTGGGTTAATTCCTTGCTAATGCCGAGTTAATCGGCAAGTAAATTTAATAAAATCAGTGGAACGTGCTGAAAAGTACGACCGTAGAGGGTTAAAGTCCCGTACACGCTGGTATCGAGGTTATTATGACTATTGGTTTAGTCGGACGGAAAAGTGGCATGACCCGTGTCTTCACAGACGAGGGTGCTTCCATACCTGTTACGGTCATTGAGGTTATTCCTAACCGCGTGGCACAAATCAAAACAGTAGCTAGTGATGGCTATTCTGCAGTTCAGCTTGCCTCGGGCGAGCGCAAATCTTCACATCTAACAAAACCAATGATCGGTCATTACGCTAAAGCCAATGTTAAAGCTGGCAACGCGTTGAACGAGTCTCGCGTTGAAGAATCTGAGCTTGGCGGTATTAACGTTGGCGACGAAATAACGGTTGAGCATTTCGAAGCTGGTCAGATAGTTGATGTTACAGGTCAATCGAAAGGTAAAGGTTTTGCCGGTGGTGTTAAGCGTTGGAATTTTGCAATGCAAGACGCAACTCACGGTAACTCTGTTTCTCACCGTGCACCAGGTTCTATCGGTCAGTGTCAAACACCCGGTCGTGTATTCAAGGGTAAGAAGATGGCTGGTCACATGGGTGCAGCTCAGGTTACTACACAAGGACTTGAGATCGTGCGTGTTGATGCCGAGCGTAACTTGATCCTGGTTAAAGGTGCTGTACCTGGCGCTCCAGGTGGCGATGTATTAGTTCGCCCTACAGTTAAAGCGCGCAGCTAAGAGGAATTAGATGATGAATTTATCAATCCAGGGTGCAGATAAGTCAGATGTTGAAGTATCTGAAGTCACCTTTGGCAGAGAGTATAACGAAGCGCTTGTACATCAAGTTGTAACAGCTTTTTTGGCTGGCGCTCGTCAAGGTACTCGTGCTCAGAAAACGCGTTCTGAAGTAAGTGGTGGTGGAGTTAAGCCATGGCGTCAAAAAGGTACGGGCCGAGCTCGTGCTGGTACTATCCGCAGCCCAATCTGGCGTAGCGGTGGTGTGACGTTTGCAGCTAAACCACAGGATCACTCGCATAAAGTTAACAGGAAGATGTATCGCGGTGCTATGCGCTCGATATTGTCCGAGTTAGTGCGTCAGGATCGAATTATTGTAGTTGATAGCTTAGAGCTTGATCAGCCTAAAACTAAAGCGTTCATTGATAAGATGAATAGTTTTGGTCTGGCAGGTAGTAGCGTGTTGGCAATTTCAGAAGAGGTGAACGAAAACCTTTATCTGGCTGCTCGTAACGTGCCTAAAGCTAGCGTTCGTGATGTTGCTTCAGCTGATCCTGTTAGCTTGGTAGGTCATGACAAAGTGGTTATCACTGTATCTGCACTTAAGAAATTTGAGGAGATATTAGGATGAACCAGGAACGCATTTATAAAGTATTGCTAGGTCCATTGGTTTCTGAAAAGGCGACAATGGCTGCTGAGCTGAATAACCAGATTGTTTTTAAGGTTTCAAGTGATGCAACTAAGCCGGAAATCAAGGCAGCAGTTGAGCAGTTGTTCAACGTTAATGTCGCTGGCGTTCAGACAGTAAACATCAAAGGCAAAACAAAGCGTGGCAAGAATGGCATGGGCAAGCGCAATGACATTCATAAAGCTTATGTAACGCTTCAAGAAGGTCAAGACATCGACTTCGTGGCCGGGGAATAAGGGGTAAGACATGGCAATTGTAAAATGTAAACCAACCTCGCCAGGGCGCCGTCACGTTGTTAAGGTCGTTCATAGCGATCTTCACAAAGGTAAGCCTTATGCGCCGTTGCTGGAGCCACAGTCAAAAAGTGGTGGTCGTAACAACAGAGGACGTATCACTACTCGTCATATCGGTGGTGGTCATAAGCAGCATTATCGTCTAATCGACTTTCGTCGTGCGGATAAAGATGGAATTCCTGCAAAAGTTGAGCGTTTAGAGTATGATCCGAACCGCTCTGCTAATATCGCGCTGGTTTTGTATGCGGACGGCGAACGTCGTTATGTAATTGCACCTAAAGGTATTAAAGCTGGTGATGCGATTGCGACTGGTGCTGACGCGCCAATTAAAAACGGTAACACACTGCAGCTGAAAAGCATTCCAGTGGGAACGACTGTTCATTGTGTTGAAATGAAGCCTGGTAAAGGTGCGCAGATTGCACGTAGCGCCGGTACTTCTGCTCAAATCGTTGCCCGTGAAGGCAACTACTGCACATTGCGTTTACGCTCCGGCGAAATGCGCAAAATCTTGACTGAATGTCGTGCGACAATCGGTGAAGTGAGCAACGGAGAGCATAGCCTACGTCGTTTGGGTAAAGCCGGTGCCAGCAGATGGCGCGGTGTTCGTCCAACGGTTCGTGGTGTTGCGATGAACCCAGTTGATCACCCACATGGTGGTGGTGAAGGTAAAACGTCTGGTGGTCGTCACCCTGTTACACCTTGGGGTGTTCCAACTAAGGGTTACAAGACGCGTACTAATAAGCGTACAGATAAATTGATCGTTCGTAAGCGGTCTGCACGTTAACAGTAAAAGAGGGTAGCGATAGTGCCACGTTCACTGAAAAAGGGCCCGTTTATCGATCTTCACTTGATGAAGAAAGCGGAAGAAGCTCAAGAGAAAAACGATAGACGACCAATTAAAACATGGTCTCGCCGTTCAACGATATTTCCAAACTTTGTTGGTTTGACTATCGCTGTACATAACGGACGTCAACACGTACCGGTTTTTGTAAGCGAAGACATGGTTGGTCACAAGCTAGGCGAGTTTGCTGGTACGCGCACCTATCGTGGGCATACAGCTGACAAGAAAGCCAAGAAGCGCTAGTCGTAAGGTTTATAAGGGTTATTAAGATGGAAACAATGTCCAGATTGAAAGGCGCTCAGATTTCTGCGCAGAAGGTTCGCCTAGTGGCTGACCAGATCCGCGGCAAGGCTGTTGGTGAGGCCCTGGAAATCCTTCATTTCAGTAATAAAAAAGCAGCTGACTTGGTCAAGAAAATTCTTGATTCTGCAGTTGCCAATGCTGAGCACAATGAAGGTGCAGATATTGATGATTTAAAGGTGTCAACGGTATTCGTTGATGAAGGAACGACTATGAAGCGTGTTAAGCCCCGTGCTAAAGGCCGAGCTGACCGTATTCTGAAAAGGTCATGTCACATTACTGTTAAAGTAGCTGACAGATAAGCAAACATCGGGAGTCTAGATTCAGATGGGTCAGAAAGTACATCCAACAGGCATACGTTTAGGTATTGTTAAAGATCACAATTCTATCTGGTATGCGAACCGTGGTCAGTATGCAGAAAACCTGCTTAATGATCTTAAGGTACGCGCATACGTTGAAAAGAAATTGAGTCATGCATCGGTCAGTAAAGTGTTGATCGAACGTCCAGCTCAGAATGCACGCGTAACTATTTACACTGCACGTCCCGGTATCGTTATCGGCAAAAAAGGTGAAGATGTTGATCGCCTAAGAAAAGACGTTAGTGAAATGATGGGTGTGCCAGTTCAGATCAATATCGAAGAAATTCGTAAGCCTGATCTGGATGCAAAACTGGTCGCTGATAGCGTTTCAAGCCAGCTTGAGCGTCGTGTAATGTTCCGTCGTGCTATGAAGCGCGCTGTTCAGAACGCAATGCGCCAAGGTGCTGAAGGCATCAAGATTCAAGTTGGTGGTCGTCTGGGTGGTGCTGAAATCGCACGTTCAGAATGGTATCGCGAAGGCCGTGTGCCTCTGCACACATTACGTGCCGATATTGACTATGCAACCAGCGAAGCATTAACAACCTACGGCATCATTGGTGTTAAGGTTTGGGTCTTCAAAGGTGAAGTTCTAGGTGGCATTGAACAGGTAAGAGCTGAGCGTAAAGCTGATAAAGCCAAAGCCAAAGCCAATCAGGGCAACAAAGGCCGAAACGCTCGTTAAAGGTAAGGAATTTAATCCATGCTACAACCAAAACGTACCAAATTCCGCAAGATGATGAAAGGCCGCAACCGTGGCTTGGCACTGCGCGGAAGTACAGTAAGCTTTGGCGATTTTGGCCTTAAGGCCACAGGTCGTGGTCGCATTACTGCACGCCAAATTGAAGCAGCACGTCGTGCTATGACTCGTCACATTAAACGTGGCGGAAAAATCTGGATTCGTATGTTTCCAGATAAGCCAATTACCAAGAAGCCTCTTGAAGTGCGTCAGGGTAAGGGTAAAGGTAGTGTTGAATACTGGGTATGCCAGATTCAGCCAGGTCGCGTTCTTTATGAAATGGATGGTGTTTCAGAAGAGCTGGCTCGCGAAGCTTTTGCATTGGCTTCTGCTAAATTGCCAATTGAAACAACTTTCGTTAAGCGGACGGTGATGTAATGAAAGCGACTGAACTACGTGATAAATCCGCTGAGGATTTGAACAAACAACTATTGGAACTTCTGCGTGAGCAATTTAACCTGCGCATGCAAAATTCCACTGGCCAACTAGGTCAGCCTCATTTGTTAAAGGCTGTGCGCAGAGATATTGCTCGCGTTAAGTCTGTACTAACAGAGAAGGCGGGAGCATAAGATGTCAGAACAAACTAATACGCGCACCCTTACAGGTAAAGTCGTCAGTGATAAAATGGATAAGTCCATTGTAGTACTGATAGAGCGTAAGATTAAGCACCCTGTTTACGGCAAGTTCGTTAAACGTTCTACTAAGATGCATGCTCATGATGAAGCTAACGAATGTCGCATTGGCGATACCGTTACTATCAAAGAGACTCGTCCTGTTTCAAAGACCAAAACTTGGGCTTTGGAAAGTGTTGACGACCGCGCGGTAGAAATTTAGAAATAACATGTCCAGCCGAATTAACGGCTGGTTTGACATAGAAAGGTTGGAGTGACCAATGATTCAAACAGAATCAATGCTAAACGTGGCTGATAACAGCGGTGCTCGCCGTGTCATGTGCATTAAAGTTCTAGGTGGCTCACATCGCCGTTATGCGCGCGTTGGCGACATCATCAAGGTGACTGTAAAGGAAGCCATTCCACGTGGTCGAGTTAAAAAAGGCCAGGTTTTGGACGCTGTTGTTGTTCGTACTAAGAAAGGCGTGCGTCGTGCTGATGGTTCTATCATCCGCTTTGACGACAATGCTGCTGTACTGCTTAACGCTAACCAAGCTCCACTAGGTACACGTATCTTTGGACCGGTTACACGCGAATTGCGCAGTGAGAAGTTTATGAAAATCGTTTCATTAGCACCTGAAGTGCTCTGATCATACGAGATTATTGAGAGGCCGAAGATGCGTAAATTAAGACGAGATGATGAAGTGGTAGTAATTGCCGGTCGTGACAAAGGCAAACGTGGTAAGATCACGCGCGTGCTGGAAGACGACAAGCTGATTATTGCTGGTATTAACATGGTTAAGCGCCACACCAAGCCAAATCCACAACGTGGAATTGCTGGTGGCATTGTAGAGAAAGAAGCTGCGATACATGTTTCAAATGTAGCTATCTTTAATTCTGCAACAAACAAGGCAGACCGTGTGGGCATTAAAGTTCTGGAAGACGGTACTAAAGCCCGAATTTTTAAGTCGAATCAAGAAATGATCGACGCTTAAGTAACTGGATAGCAAAATGTCTAGATTAAAAGAATTGTACGCAAACGAAGTTGCGGCTGAACTGCAGAAGCAGTTTGGTTACAAAAGCGCCATGCAGACACCTAAAGTGACTAAAATTACTTTGAACATGGGTGTGAGCGAAGCGATCGGCGACAAAAAAGTACTTGAAGCAGCTGTTTCCGATATGGAAAAAATCAGCGGCCAGAAAGTAATTATAACGCATGCGCGTAAGTCTATTGCTGGCTTTAAGGTTCGTGAAGGTTATCCGATCGGCTGTAAAGTAACGCTACGTAATGACCGCATGTGGGAATTCCTGGATCGTTTGATTGATATCTCAATCCCTCGTATCCGTGATTTCCGTGGATTGAATGGTAAGTCTTTCGACGGTCGTGGTAACTACAGCATGGGCGTTCGTGAGCAAATCATCTTTCCAGAGATTGATTACGATAAAATCGATAAGATTCGTGGCATGGATATTACCATTACCACCACGGCTAATAGCAATGAGGAAGGACATGCGCTGTTGAAAGCGTTGAACTTCCCTTTCAAGCAATAGGATCTGAATAGTATGGCTAAGGTCTCCATGGTCCAGCGCGAGTTAAAGCGCGAGCGCATAGTAGCTAAGTTCGCTGAAAAGCGTGCCGCTCTTAAGGCGATTATCAAAAATACAGAGTTAAGCGAAGACGAACGTTGGGATGCTCAAGTAGCACTTCAAAAGTTACCTCGCAATGCGAACCCGGTTCGTCTGCGTAATCGCTGTCAAATAACTGGTCGTCCACACGGTGTTTATCGTAAGTTCCGTTTAGGACGTAACAAGCTGCGTGAAGCTGCAATGCGTGGCGACATCGCGGGCCTTAAAAAGTCCAGTTGGTAATCAAAGTTTTAATTTAGGAGCGCGCTTAATATGAGCATGCAAGATACAATAGCAGACATGATTACTCGTGTCCGTAACGCGCAAATGGCGGCCAAGCCCTCCGTTAGCATGCCTTCATCAAAAATGAAGGTTTCTATTGCTAAGGTGCTGGAGAGTGAAGGATTTGTCGCTGGTTTTAGTGTAGACAGTGACGAAGCCAAGCCAACATTAAGCATTGAGCTGAAATACTTTGAAGGCAAATCGGTGATTGAAGAAATTCATCGCGGTAGCCGTCCAAGTCAGCGAGTTTATAAAGGCAAAGGCGATTTGCCTCAAGTACGAAACGGTTTAGGTATCTCCATCGTTTCTACTTCTAGCGGTGTAATGACTGGCAAATCTGCTCAAGAAGCAGGTATTGGCGGTGAAATCATTTGTACGGTTTTCTAGGAAAAGGCTATGTCTAGGGTTGCTAATAATCCGGTAAACTTGCCGTCCGGCGTAGAAATTACGCAAAGTGGTCAAACGCTTTCCATTAAAGGAAGCAAAGGATCACTAAGCTTGGACGTGCATCAAGCCGTAGAAGTCAAACAAGAAGAAGGCACTTTACGCTTTGCAGCGCTTAACAGCAGCAAAGAGTCTCGTGCTATGTCCGGCACCACTCGTGCGTTGGTAAACAACATGGTAGTGGGCGTGAGCACAGGTTTTGAACGTAAACTTGAGCTACAGGGTGTTGGTTATCGTGCCAAGGTAACGGGTAGTGTTGTGAATCTGACTTTAGGTTTCTCTCATCCGATCGATTACCAATTACCAGAAGGGATTTCAGCTGAAACTCCATCGGTAACTGAGGTTATCCTGCGCGGTGTTGATAAACAAAAGATTGGTCAGGTCGCCGCTGAAATTCGCGCCTTCCGTCCGCCAGAGCCTTACAAAGGCAAAGGTGTTCGTTATGCCGGTGAACAAGTGCGTCGTAAAGAAGCCAAGAAGAAATAGGTAGCAGCATGAGCGAAAAGAAATTATTACGTGTACGTCGTGGCCTTAAAACGCGTCACAAGATACGTGAGCTGGGTGAGCATCGTTTAACGGTGAACCGCACTCCGCGTCACATTTATGCTCAAGTCATTGCGCCTTGTGGTGGTGTGGTTTTAGCAAGCGCTTCAACGGTAGAGAAAGATCTACGTGAAGGCGCAACCAGCAATATCGAAGCAGCTTCAAAAATTGGTGCGTTGATTGCTGAGCGTGCTAAAGCAGCGGGCATCACTCGAGTCGCTTTTGACCGTGCTGGTTATAAATATCACGGCCGTGTTAAAGCATTGGCTGAAGCGGCCCGCGAAGCCGGACTGGAATTCTAAGGGGTTATCATGGCGAATAATGATCAAGCAAACGGTGACCTGCAGGAAAAACTGGTTCAGGTAAACCGCGTAGCAAAAGTAGTTAAAGGTGGTCGCATCTTTGGTTTTACTGCCCTGACAGTAGTTGGTGATGGTAAAGGTCGTGTCGGTTTTGGTCGCGGTAAGGCGCGTGAAGTGCCTGTAGCTATCCAAAAAGCGATGGAAGCAGCGCGTCGTAATATGATCTCGGTAGATCTGGACGGCACTACATTGCAATACGCAATCAAAGCAAGACACGGTGCATCGAAGATTTACATGCAGCCAGCTTCTGAAGGTACCGGTATTATCGCCGGCGGTGCAATGCGTGCTGTTCTTGAGCTTGCAGGTGTACAGAACGTTTTGGCCAAGTGTTACGGCTCTACCACACCAGTAAACGTGGTTCGCGCAACATTCAATGGTCTGAAGCAAATGAAATCTCCAGAAGATATCGCAGCAAAACGCGGTAAAACTGTAGAAGAGATTACGGGATAAGCGGTCATGGCAGAAACAAAACGAATTAAAGTTACTCTGACACGCAGCACGATCGGTCGTCTCCCTAAGCATAGAGAGACTGTTCGCGGCTTGGGTTTAAGTCGGATTCGTCAAGTGGTAGAGCTGGAAGATACGCCTGCTGTTCGTGGCATGATCCATAAAGTTAACTACATGGTTAGCGTGGTAGGAGAATAACATGCGTTTGAATACTCTTAGCCCTGCAGAGGGTGCAAAACCATCTGCCAAACGCGTTGGTCGCGGTATTGGTAGTGGAACGGGTAAAACCTGTGGCCGTGGTCACAAAGGTCAGAAATCACGTTCTGGTGGTGGTGTTAAGCCCGGTTTCGAAGGCGGACAACAACCATTACAGCGTCGTTTGCCAAAGTTTGGTTTTACTTCACGTGTTTCTCGTTATTCAGCTGAAGTTCGTCTAAGCGAACTTTCTGTTGTTAACGCTGATGTTATTGATATCGTTGCTTTGAAAGAAGCGAACATTATTACTGATAACATCAAGACAGTTAAAGTGATGCTTTCTGGTGAGATTACCAAAGCAGTAACTTTGAAAGGTATTAAAGCAACTAAAGGCGCTAAAGCTGCGATCGAAGCTGCTGGCGGAAAAGTCGAGGACTAGATGGCAAAGCAAGGTACTGCTGCCACGGGTGCGCAAGCTGGATTGTCGGAACTATGGCGTCGTTTACGCTTCGTGTTACTGGCAATCATTGTTTATCGTATCGGTGCTCACATTCCGGTTCCGGGTATTAACCCGGAGCGTTTAGCGCAATTGTTTGAGCAAAATCAGGGTACCATTCTAAGCCTGTTTAATATGTTCTCGGGTGGTGCCTTGGAGCGCATGAGTATTTTTGCGCTTGGTATCATGCCTTACATTTCAGCGTCCATCATCATGCAGTTGATGACGGCGGTAGTTCCTCATTTGGAACAGCTGAAGAAAGAAGGTGAAGCGGGGCGGCGTAAGATTAGCCAATATACCCGTTACGGAACGGTAGTATTAGCGAC
>JBALXL010000008.1:0-80994 GCA_036960805.1 Pseudomonadales bacterium | reverse complement strand
CGCGGTCACGACCGTCCATACAGAAATCGACATCGAAATCGGGCATCGATACCCGCTCTGGATTCAAGAATCGCTCGAACAGCAAGTCATATTCCAGCGGATCTAAATCGGTAATTTTCAGCGCATAGGCAACAAGAGAACCCGCACCAGAACCTCGCCCAGGCCCCACCGGCACATCGTTCTCCCTAGCCCACTGAATAAAGTCCATCACGATCAGGAAGTAGCCGGGAAATCCCATCTGGATAATAATACCCAGTTCAAATTCCAGTCGGTCGATATACTCTTTATGACGCTCAGCGTAATCCTCTGCATCAGGGTCAAGAATACGCAGTAGCCGCTCTTCCGTGCCCTCTAGAGAAAGTTTACGGAAAAACTCATCCATGGTCATGCCGTCAGGCACTGGGTAGTTGGGCAGGTAGTTCTTACCTAATTCGATTTCCAGATTACAGCGTTTGGCAATTTCAACCGTATTTTCGATGGCTTCGGGTAAATCAGAAAACAATTCAACCATTTCCGCGCTGGACTTCAAATATTGCTGATCGCTGTAGAGGTGGGTTCGCCGCGGGTCATCTAATGTACGGCTGTCATGAATACAGACTCGCGCTTCGTGAGCTTCAAAATCTTCAGTATTTAGAAAGCGCACATCATTCGTTGCCACTACCGGTAATTCAAGTTTGTCTGCTAGAGCGACCGCCAAATGCAAGTAGCGATCTTCGTCATTGCGCTCTGTACGTTGCAGCTCAATATAAAAACGCTCAGGGAAATATTGCTGCCACTGCCGCGCCAGCTCTTCAGCCTCAGATGCCTCATCACCCAACAGCGCTTGCCCAACATCACCTTCACGCGCGCCGGAGAGTATAATTAGCCCTTCGTTTTGCTGTTCAAGCCACTCACGTTGAACAATCGGACGCCCTTGGCGCTGACCTTCTAGGTAGGCCTGTGAAATCAACTTGGTAAGATTGAGATAACCGGCGCTATTGATGACCAACAAAGTAATACGAAAGGGCTGACTTTCATTCTGGTCATTATCCAACCACAAATCAGCGCCCACAATTGGCTTAATTCCAGCCTCTCGAGCTTTGCTATAAAATTTCACCAGCGCACATAAGTTGCTCTGATCAGTAACCGCAACAGCTGGCATGCCGTCTTCAGTCACCGCTTTAATCAGTGGTTTAACACGGGCAAGACCGTCTATCAAAGAGAATTCTGTGTGGATACGAAGATGTACGAAAGTAGCTGCAGTCATATTCAGATTTAATTCAAAAGGCTTAAAGAATAGT
Organism: Pseudomonadales bacterium; assembly: GCA_036960805.1. Lineage (GTDB taxonomy): Bacteria > Pseudomonadota > Gammaproteobacteria > Pseudomonadales > IMCC2047 > IMCC2047. The sequence goes on along the minus strand of JBALXL010000008.1, from coordinate 79,714 downwards.
TAACTGAGACATCAGCATAACGTAGCGAGCGAAGCCAAGACGAGCGGGACTCAGGCGAAAAGCGGAGTTTACTAGCGTAAATTAGCATTTTAAGCCTGCTTTCAACAAAGTATTGGCGAGCACAGTAGTTATGCTGAGGTCTCAACTATTAGAATTTAGATAAAACAGCCTTAACTGGCGCAAAGGAGCGTCGATGTATTGGCGTGGCACCCAATGATTTCAAGGCTTGCATGTGTAGCGCTGTCGGGTAACCCTTATGCTTTGCAAAGCCGTAGCCAGGATAGGTTTCCTCAAAGGCTACCATTTCACGATCTCGCACAACCTTGGCCAGAATAGACGCCGCACTGATCGCAGGCACTAAACTGTCGCCCTTAATGATGGCCTCACTGGGATAGGGCAATTCCGGACACCGGTTGCCATCCACTAACACTTTTTCCGGTGCTAGCTTCAATCCTAATACCGCTCGCTGCATTGCCAATAGGCTGGCATGCAAAATATTCAGTTCATCAATCTCGGCTTCACTAGCACGTGCAATGCACCAAGCCAACGCGCGCTCTTGAATTAACGGAAATAAGGCTTCACGGCGTTTTTCCGTTAACTTTTTAGAATCCGCCAAGCCTTCGATAGGATTGTTTGGATCAAGTATAACAGCGGCCGCAACCACCGCGCCTGCTAGCGGCCCACGACCAACTTCGTCAACACCAGCAATCACACCGTCAAATTGTAATATCACTGCTTTCACCACCGCTGACACTCTCATTAATTTCGGCTTCGCCAATTTCAGCCAGCACAGCTTCAGCTGCTTTGACGCTGGCGTTCTGACGTAACTGCAAATGGATATCCATAAAGGTATCGGTCTGTTCTTTTACCGCTTCATCATTAGACAGATAATTTAATAGCGCCGCAGACAACTTCTCTGGCGTAGCCTCATCCTGAATAAATTCCGGCACCATTGGTTTTTTCGACAACAAGTTTGCCAGCGCAATATGATCCACTTTAATCATTTTTTTGGCGATTCGGTACGTCATTTTAGAAACTTTATAAGCAACGACCATTGGCCGTTTGAGTAACGCGGCTTCCAGCGTCACCGTACCTGAGGCAACCAATAATACATCCGCCGCCGCCATGACTTCACGCGAACGACCAACGCTGATAGACACATTTTTTAATTGTGGAAACTCAGTCAATTGCTCAGCAATCAAACCTTTGGTTTTTTCGCTTAACGCTGCGATCAAAATTTTGCATTCTGGCATTTCCCGCTGGCAGTGTAGCGCTGTATCGAGAAACGTCGCTGCGAGTTTTTTCACTTCGCTGGAACGACTGCCTGGCAATAAAGCCAATACCGTATCATCAGCATTTAACTGCAGGGCTTCACGCGCGGGCAACTTCGGTGTTTCAAGGTCAATGGTATCGGCCAGTGGATGTCCGACAAAGGTGACGGGCACATTATGATCACGATAAAAAGTTTGTTCGAAAGGCAGCAGAGCAAGGATTTGATTAACACTTTCGGCAATATGCTTAACGCGATTTTGACGCCACGCCCAAACTTGAGGACTAACATACTGAATGGTTTTTATACCCGCACTCTTGAGCTTCTTTTCCAGCGCAAGATTAAAGTCCGGCGCATCAATGCCAATAAAAATGTCGGGCGGATTATTGATAAAGAGGGTAGCTAAATCACGTCGAATTTTTAACAATTCAAACAGTCGCGAGAGCACTTCAAACAAGCCCATCACCGATAACCGCTCCATCGGCACATGGCTTTTAAAGCCTTGAGCAATCATTCGCGAGCCGCCAATACCCTCAAAAATCGTGTCAGGATGTATTTTTCGAATCGCTTCAATAAGGCCCACGCCGAGAATATCACCCGAGGCTTCGCCTGCCACAATACCGATACGCAATGGTCTGGTCATAAGATTAGCAGATGCTTTTAAAGTAGAGGATTTTGAAGTTTAAAAAAGGCCTCAGTGGAGGCCTGAAATCAGCGCAATGTTAGCGCACAATTCCCCGTGTCGACATCAAAATTGACTGGATAAACACATCTAGTTCAGGACCCTGATATGACAATTTTTTCACTTCAGCAATGGCATCCTGAACAGTCAAACCCTTGCGGAAGACAATTCGATACGCTCTGTGTAAAGCGGTAGTCGCTTCTTTACTAAAGCCTCTACGTCGCATTCCTTCCACGTTTATGCCGTGAGCTGACGCCGTATTACCATTAACAACGGTATAAGCCGCCACATCTTTAAGTACAACACTTCCTGCGCCACAAATACTGTGAGCGCCAATATGACAGAACTGATGCACGGCGGAGTAACCACCTAACACAGCATGATTACCGACATGTACGTGCCCAGCCAAAGAGGCGTTATTAGCCACAATGGAATGATCACCCATTATAACGTCATGAGCAACGTGCACATTCACCATCAATAGGTTGTCGTTACCGATACGAGTGATACCGTTATCCTGCACAGTACCGCGGTGAATCGTGCAGGATTCACGAATCACATTGTCATCGCCAATTTCCAACAGGGTTGGTTCACCCTTGTATTTTTTATCCTGGCACTCTTCGCCAATACTGGAAAACTGGAAAATGCGATTATTAGCACCAATTTTGGTTGGCCCACGAATAACCACATGCGGGCCGACGACAGTACCTGAACCGATGGAGACATCAGGCCCAATAATCGTCCAGGGACCTACCTCAACATCGTCTGCAAGCTCTGCGCTTGGATCTATTTCAGCAGTCTTATGGATCAATCTTATTTTTTCCTATCAGCACAAATAATCAAACCACTACTTACCAGCTCACCTTCAACAGTAGCTTTGCAAGCGAACTTCCAGATACCACGCTTTTCAGCCACGATAGACGCTTCCAGTTGTAACTGGTCGCCAGGTACAACTGGGCGTTTAAAGCGTATTTTTTCGCTGCCCACAAAGTAATACATAGAGCCATCACTGGGCTTTTTACCCATGGTCTTAAAACCAAGAATACCGGCCGCTTGAGCCATGGCTTCAATAATCAAAACCCCCGGCATCACTGGAGTACCAGGGAAATGTCCATTAAAGAACTCTTCATTCACTGTGACATTTTTATAGGCAACAATCGACTTTCCCTTCTCAATCTCCACAACACGATCCACCAACAAAAAGGGGTATCGGTGTGGCAGGTATTCCCTGATTTCCTCAATATACATCATGCCAAATGATCCTGATTTTGAAGTTTAGTGATTTCTTTTTCCAATTTTCTAACCTGCTTGACCAACGCATCCAACTTCTTTACTCGCACAGAATTCTTTTTCCATTGCGGCGTCGGCATCATTGCGGAACCTGAAGAGTAACTACCCGATTGAGTTATCGATTTAGTCACAAAAGACATGGCCGTCACAAACACGCGATCTGTAATTTTTAGATGTCCTGCAAAACCAACACCGCCAGCAATCATACAATGACTGCCAATTTCAGTACTGCCGGAAACCCCAACACAGGCAGCTATAGCCGTGTGTTTACCAATTCGGACATTATGAGCCACCATGACTTGGTTATCAATCTTAACGCCCTCCTCGATAATGGTATCCTGGAGAGCACCACGGTCAATAGTGGTATTGGCTCCGATCTCAACATCGTCAGCAATAGATACACTGCCAAGTTGGGCAATTTTTTGCCACTGCCCTTGATGATTAGCAAAGCCAAAACCATCAGCACCAATAACAGCGCCACTATGGATAATTGCTCGAGCACCAATACTTACGCCGTGATATACAGTTACATTGGCAGCAAGTAGCGAATCATCACCGATCTGAACGTCAGCACCAATAAAACAGCCCGCACCAACTTCAACACCCTCAGAAATCACGGCACCGGACTCGATCACGGCATGAGGGCCAATGGCTGCTGACGCGGCAACATGAGCACCCTCAGAAATTTGCGCCATCGAGTGGATCCCTACGGGCAAAGGCGGACGGTCATCAAATAGGCAAGAGATTTTTGCAAACCCTAAATAGGGGTTATCAGAAACAAGTATATTACCCTGCACTTTATCGGCATATTCTGCTGAGACAACAACTGCAGCAGCCTGGCAACCAGCAAGTTCAGCGACATATTTCGAATCAGATAAGAAGCTGATATCAGTCACTGTTGCATCTGGCAAGCTAGCTAACCCACTGACCTTACAAGTAGCATCACCGAGCAAGGTTGCATCAAGATAATCAGCCAATTCGGCTAATGTGTATTCAGCTTTTTTTTGCATGCCCTGGTCGCTTAACTTATGGGTTAGCGTTTATAATTTCTGTTACACGCTTGGTCAAATTATCATTTTCTTCAACAATCAGCGCGGCTTTAAGGTGCATCAATACGGTGTACTTCCCTTCTGCCATCAAAGAAGTCACTGCCTCTTTAAATTTTGGTGCCAACTCATTCATCAGCTCTTGCTGACTCTTAACTTGTGATTCCTGTAACTGTTTGACTCGCTGCTGATATTCAACCGCTTTAATTTCGATTTCATTGGCCATATCACGCTTTTCGGATTCGCTCATCACAGCAGCATCCTGCTGCAGTTTCGTTTGCAAACCTCTAACCGTATTTTCCAGAGCCTTGACCTTGTTCTGCTCAGGTGTCAAACGCGCTTTAAGTTCGGTAATTTTATCCTTAGCTGGCTCAGAGTTCAGGATAGCCGCATCGGCATCCACAAAAGCAATTGTCTGCGCGGCTGATACAGTAGTAACCATCATCATGCTCGCCATCAACAAACCGAAAAAAATCTTTTTCACGTCACATCCTCTTGTACGATTAAATTTTAATTAACAAAACATTTGAGCTTTGAAGGCTGAACTAGAAAGAGGTTCCAAAGGAAAACTGGAAGAATTCAGTTTCTTCAAAATCGCCTTCATTTAACGCACTGGCCAGAGCAAAACTTAACGGCCCAAAACCCGATAGCCATGTCGCGGCAAAACCAACTGAATAACGCAATTCGCCCGCATCAAATTCAGAGCAAGCTAGGCTTGTACTAGAGCAATCTGTATCAAAAACATTACCCGCATCAAAGAAAAATCCTGTTTCAAAAGATCGGGAATCCTTAACAAAAGGTAGTGGGAACAGTAGTTCAGTACTACCGGTTACTAACAGATTACCACCGTATGCTTCAGGATCCTGATCCGGATCAGTAGCGCTTGGTGTGCTGCGTGGACCGAGGGTATTATTTTCAAAGCCTCTCACCGAATCAAACCCGCCAGCAAAGAAGTGCTTATAAAAAGGCAATCGGGAAGTACTACCGTAGCCATCAGCGTAACCAAGTTCTGTTTTAAAACGTAACGTGAAAGTATCAGTCAACGGGAATAGAATTTTACCGTTGTAGGTTAGTTTATAGTAACCAAGATCACTACCTGGCAACGATAACTCCAGAGCAAGAGACTGCGAAGCACCACGATCAGCAAAAACGCCTCGATTCAGTGTTGATTCACTCCATCGTCCGGTAGCAATAAAGTTATTATAATCATCCCCTTCAGCGTTCAGATAACTAGTTATCTCCTGAACAGGGAAGCTCCCAGTGCCAATTGAAACGTTTTCATACCCCACCTTAAAGGATAAAAATTGAGTTTCTGAAATCGGGTAACCAAAGCTGACATTACCGCCAAAAGAGTCCGTGGTATAACTGGAAACATCATCCTCTTCAAAGTCAAATTCGCGTAAAAACACGTCAAAACCACGGCTCACGCCATCGACAGTGTAATAAGGATCTTGATAGGAGAAGCTGTAGCTGGTTCTTGAATCACTTTTATTGGCTCCCACCGACACTTCTTTACCAGTTCCGAGGAAATTTCGCTGACTCAAATCAACACCCAGAGTCACACCCGAGCCTCCAGAAAAACCAAGACTTAAGCTCACAGAACCTGAGGGCTGCTCTTCTACCTGATAATTAACATCAATCTGATCATCAGTACCCGGTACTTGCGGCGTCTCAACGTTTACTTCTTTAAAGAAACCCAGTCGCTGCAAGCGTACTTTGGATAACTCGATATCTTTGTTGGATGCCCAGCCAGATTCAACCTGGCGCATCTCCTGACGTAAAACCTTGTCATTAGTCTGAGTGTTACCGGTGAAGTTAATACGTCTTACATAGGCGCGCTTACCCGGATCAACAAACAAGTTAATATCCACTCGTTTGCTATCTTCATCAATCTCAGGAATGGCATTAACATTGGCAAATGTATAACCCTCATCACCCAAGCGATCAGTCATTGCTTCTGTCGTTTCGGTAAGATGCTTGTTAGAAAAAACATCACCTTCATGTACAGCCAGCAGCAATGCAAGCTCTTGCTCTGAAACAGCCAAATCACCACTAAAGCTGACATCACCAATCACATACCGATCACCTTCGACCACATTAACCGTGATAAACACATGCGCTTTATCAGGCGTGATAGATACCTGAGTGGATTCAATATTGAAATTAATATAACCACTGTTTAAATACTTGGAACGTAGACGCTCTAAATCACCCGCTAACTGCTCACGAGAATATTTATTGTCATTTTTATAGAAGCTGCGCCAGTTGGTTGATTTTAATGAAAAACGACCCAGAAGTGTTTCGTTATCAAACACGTGGTTACCAACAATATTAATGCGCTTAATTGTCGAAGGCTTGCCTTCGTAAATATTGATGGTTAGAGAAACACGGTTGCGCTCAAGCTCGGTGACTTCAGTATCAATCGTCACACCATAACGGCCTTGCGAAATATATTGCCTCGCCAGTTCTTGTTCTAGCCTGTCCAGCGTTGCTCGCTGAAAAATAGCACCTTCACTCAAGCCTGATTGCTTAAGCCCCTTTTTAAGGTCCTCGCTATTAATTTTTTCATTGCCTTCAATATTAATGGCGCTGATCGAGGGGCGCTCCTGCACCACAACCAATAACACATCACCATCACGGCCGATCTGAATATCATTGAAGAAACCCGTTTTAAACAAACTACGAGTTGCCTCAACGATTTCGCCTTCTTCAACATTGTCACCAATGTTAATCGGGAAGGCCTGGAATAACATGCCGGCAGAAATACGCTGCAGACCTTCCAGTCGAATATCAGTCACGGTAAAGGGAGCAGCCTCGGCTAGACGCACAAAAGACGTCAGAAAAATCCCAAGACATAAAAGCAAATACGAAAGTCGTTTCATTGTTATTTTTTTATCGCTTTGTCAGGTGCCCGATCACAATAATCGTGTCAGGTCGTTGTAAAGTGCAAAGATCATAAGGGTCATGATTATACCGATACCAAATCGTAATCCTAGCATTTGTATCTTTTCAGAAACCGGCTTGCCGCGCACAAGTTCTGCGAGATAATACATCAAGTGGCCGCCATCAAGTAACGGAATCGGCAGAATATTAATAACACCCAAACTAATGCTCAAATATGCGAGAAAACTGAGAAAGGTTTCCAGCCCCTGCTGTACCGAATCACCGGCCACCTGAGCAATGGTAATAGGCCCGCTGAGGTTTTTTATTGAAATCATCCCCAGCAGCATTTTTTTCATGGAAACGAGAATTAACACCGTCATATCCCAGGTTTGCTGCGATGCGGCAACAAAGGCTCCGGGCAATGAATAACTGCTATCACGGCGCATTTCTTCTGGCCACTCAGGGGTTTCAACGGCAATACCGACCCTTCCCGTTATTTTTCCTTCAGCGTCTTCATGCGTTTCCAAAATAACGGTTTGAAACAGTCGTGCACCATTCCGCTCTATTTCAAAGGTAACTTTTTCACCCGGTCGAGCCTGAATAAACCCAACTAATTCGCCCCAGACATTAATGGCCTTGCCATCAGCAGCAACGATCAAATCCTGCGTTTGTAATTTGGCACGCTCAGCAGCACTACCCACGACAACCTGTTTAACTCGAGCGGGTATTTCAGGTCGATAGGGCTGCACGCCCAATCCGCCTAATACATCAGGAACTTCGGTATCAACGAGCCAGTTCTGCAAGGGAATCGAAAGATCTTGTTCAGTCTCACCACCAAAGGTGCGAACCTGTAACTCAATGGCATCACTGTCGCCGATATGATTTAACAACTGCATACTGACTTTCTGCCACGATGGCGTATCAACACCATCAACAGCAATTATTTCGTGCTGAGCCTGTAAACCCGCCTTCGCCGCTAATGAATCAGCTGTCACACCGCCAATCACCGGGGCAAGTGATGTCACACCAGTCATAAACATCAAGCCATAGGCAAAAATGGCAAACAGAAAATTAGCCGCCGGACCGGCAACCACAATCGCAATACGCTGCCCAACTGATTTACGATTAAAAGCCTGAGCTAATTCAGCTTCTGCTACTTCGCCTTCACGCTCATCGAGCATTTTGACGTAACCACCCAAAGGAATCGCGGCAACCACAAATTCGGTACCGTGGCGGTCTTTTCGTGTATAGAGCGGTTTACCAAAACCAATAGAAAAACGCAGCACCTTGACGCCACAGCGACGTGCCACCCAGAAATGGCCATACTCATGGACTGTAACCAGTAACCCCAGAGTAACAATGGTGGCAAAAATAGTTTGTAACAAATCCATTACGGGGCTCTAAAAGATGACGAAGTTAAAAGGCTATTGGCCAAATGCCGGGCACGCATATCTTCGGCCATAATAAGATCAACACTGCTTGAAGCCTGACCCTGATATTCTTGCAACACTGTATCTACTAATTGATAAATCCCGGTAAAAGACAACCGTTCATCTAAAAAGGCAGCAACGGCTACTTCATTAGCAGCATTCAGCGCCACCGGCACAGTACCACCGGCTGCAATCGCTTGAGCTGCCAGCGATACACAGGGGAATTTATCATTATCCAATGGTTCAAAATCCAATTGCGCAATTTCTGCTAAATTTAAAGAGCTGACGCCAGAATCAATTCGCTGCGGCCAGGATAAGCCGTAGGCAATAGGGGTACGCATATCCGGATTACCCATTTGCGCCAATACCGATCCATCGAGATACTCAACCATGGAATGAATCACACTTTGCCGGTGCACCAGCACATCGACTTTGTCGTGACTGGTATTAAAGAGCCAGCAAGCCTCAATAAGTTCCAGACCTTTGTTCATCATGGTGGCTGAATCGACAGAAATTTTTCGACCCATGCTCCAGTTAGGATGCGCACAGGCCTGCTGTGGCGTAATCGCAGCAAATTCGGAAAAAGGTTTATCTCTAAAGGGACCGCCCGATGCCGTTAGAACAATACGGCGCACACCTATCGGATCTAGACCACCTCGATGCTGTACAGGCAAGCACTGAAAAATCGCATTATGTTCGCTATCAATAGGCAGCAACTCAGCGCCACTTTGTTGAACAGCCTCCATAAACAACGCGCCGCACATAACCAACGCTTCTTTATTGGCCAATAAAATACGTTTACCCGCGTTCACTGCCGCTAGCGTTGGCAACAAGCCTGCCGCACCAACGATGGCTGCCATGACGTAATCAACATCGCTGTCGGCAGCAACTTCAGCAAGCGCCGACTCACCAGCAAGAACTTTTGTATTGCACGAAGAGCCACTCAAACGCTCGCGTAATTGCGCAGCAGCACCAGGATCACTCATCACCGCATAACGGGGCGAAAAAACTTTTATCTGTTGCGCCATACGTTCAACATTACTATTGGCAGTCAACGCAAAAATTTTGAATAGATCGGGATGGCGAGCCACCACATCCAGCGTGCTAACTCCTATTGAGCCAGTGGAGCCCAAAACCGTAATTTGTTTTACAGCATTTAGCATCGTTTAAAGATGCCCCATCTGTATTAACGCGATAGTGTAGAGAGGTAACGCCGCCACCAGGCTATCAACACGATCCATGATGCCGCCATGTCCGGGTAACAGCTTGCCACTATCCTTCACGCCACGGTGACGTTTGACCATGCTTTCCGCCAAGTCACCAACAATCGAGACAGCCGTAATAAATACTGCCAACAGTGCGAACAATAACCAACTGCCGCCATCCGCAGTGTCTAAAAAATTAGAGAACAATAACATCAAAAGCGTCACGGCGACGGTAGCAACAAGCGCACCATAAACACCCGCCCAAGTTTTACCAGGACTTACCTGTGGTGCCAGTTTTCGATCACCCCATTTGCGGCCGGAAAAATAAGCACCTATATCCGCGCCCCAAACCATCGCCAACAACAAGAAGATCAAAAACACACCGTTCTCGTCTTGCTTAAGCAGATTAAGGCTCAGCCAAGCAAAGCTCAGGATAAACAAACCAAGAAAGGTCCGCTTTAGGGTACTCCCCCACATTTCGGCGCTGGCAGGATAGGTTTTAATCCACCAGAAAATAATACCCCACAACACCACTGAGGCATGCAACAAACTACGCTGCACCTCTGCGTCAAAATTCCACAGTGCTTGAAAAGCCAACAACACCGCACCACTAAAGAAGATTCGCGAGCGCGGCGGCAAACCGGAAAGGTCCCCCCATTCCCATGCACCCAGCGCCAACACAACAGCACTAAAAACTGCAAAATACAGAGGGGATAAAAATATAATCGCAGCTAATACCAACGGTCCCAAAATAACCGCCGTAATAATTCGTGTCTTAAGCACCTAAATCCTCGCTATCTTTGCTGTCGGTATCGTTACTGGTGTGGCCAAAGCGACGGTCACGGCGCTGAAAATCAGTTAACGCGTCAAGAAATTGTTCACGCCCAAAATCAGGCCAATAAAGGTCGGTAAAATAAAGTTCGGTATAAGCCATCTGCCAAAGTAGAAAATTACTGATGCGGCGCTCGCCACCGGTACGAATACACAGATCTGGCATTGCCATATCACCCAGGCAAATCTTCGCTTGAAGGCTTTGTTCGGTAATATCAGCAACTCCAATATCACCCATACGCACCTCTTCAGCGAGTGATTGCGCTGCCTGCACAATATCCCATTGTCCACCGTAATCCGCAGCAATGACCACCGTGCAGCCATTATTATTTGCGGTAAGCTGTTCAGCTTGCTCGATACCTTGCTGAATATTGTCACTGAAACGGCTGCGATTACCGATCACTTTGAGGCGAATATTACTTTTATGCATCTTTTTGACCTCACGACGTAAAGCCGTAAGAAAAAGACTCATGAGAGCGCTAACTTCTGTTTCGGGTCGTCGCCAGTTTTCGCTACTGAAGGCAAATAGGGTGAGTGTTTCCACGCCCAGTTCTGCACAGGCACGCATCACCGCCTTAACCGACTCCAGACCGGCTTTATGACCTGCCGCGCCGGGAAGATGCCGCAGCTTTGCCCAACGATTATTTCCATCCATGATAATCGCCACATGACGCGGCACTGTTTCCAGTTTTCCCGCTCCACTCGGCACATCATTAACAGCTGCTTTATTACCCATAGTGCCTCTGTTACCGATCAACCAGAATACCCATTAACTGGCTAAACCTATTAGCTAAAACTGCTGATCAATATCACCTGCCAGAATAAGCACAGCCCGGACTTTCGCCCAGGCTGAACAAATCTACAGTAATCAACGACATTTAAACCATGCCATTAGATTTCTTTAAGATCGACTTCTTTTTGCTCAAAAGCCACTTCGATCTTGGCGATAAATGCATCAGTGATTTTTTGGATGCCATCAGAAGCTTTACGCTCCTCATCTTCACTGATCTCTTTTTCCTTAAGCAGATCTTTAATATCAGTGTTCGCATCACGGCGCACACTACGTATCGATACGCGCGCTTGCTCAGCTTCAGTCTTGGCTTGCTTAACCATGTCGCGACGTGTTTCTTCCGTCAAAGCAGGCATAGGAATACGGATGATATCACCGGTAGTCACTGGGTTAAGACCCAGGTTGGATTTCATAATGGCCTTTTCCACTTCAGGAATCATAGGCCTTTCCCAAGGCGTTACCATCAAGGTACGCCCATCTTCAACGGAAATATTAGCCACTTGATTGAGTGGCGTGTCAGACCCATAATAGGAAACGCTTACACTATCCAGAATGCTGGAATGAGCACGCCCTGTACGAATCCTGTTAAAGGCAGCAGTCAGAGCAGTGAGCGCCTTATCCATGCGCTGTTCAGCGTCTTTTTTAATTTCGTTAATCACAGCCTTCTCTCTTTTCTATTCAATCAATCTTGTTCATCCGGCACCACTTGAAACTATAAGCTCCAATACTTGCAGCTACCGGCTCTATTCAGTGTTTCAGTAACGAGCATTGTCGCCCCTCACTGACCCAACATTTATTTAATAAATAAGCGTGCCTTCATCGCCACCGACAACCACTGTGGCTAGTGCTCCGGGCTTATTCATATCAAAAACTCTTACTGGCATTCCCTGGTCTTTTGCCAGACAAATAGCCGTTAAATCCATCACACCCAGTTGCTTTTCAAGCACCTCGTCATAACTCAGACGATCATATTTAGTCGCCGTTGGGTCTTTAACTGGATCAGCGCTATAAACGCCATCGACTTTAGTTGCTTTAAGTACCACATCGGCGTCAATTTCAATACCGCGCAAACAGGCTGCTGAATCGGTAGTGAAAAATGGATTACCGGTACCGGCAGAAAAAATAACCACATCGCCCGCATTAAGGTAACGTATAGCATTACGTCGATCATAATGATCGACCACACCACTCATTGGAATAGCCGACATTACACGAGTAGCAATATTTGAACGTTCTAGCGCATCACGCATTGCCAGCGCATTCATTACCGTGGCCAACATACCCATATGGTCACCGGTGACGCGATCCATGCCAGCTTCACTCAATGCTGCACCACGGAACAGGTTACCACCACCTAATACCACACCAACTTGTACGCCGATACCAATCAACTGACCGATTTCCAGCGCCATACGATCCAGTACTTTTGGATCAATACCAAAAACTTCGTCGCCCATCAGGGCTTCGCCACTTAATTTTAGAAGAACACGCTGATATTTGGACTGTTTGTCTGAAGTAGGCATGTGGTTGGGAATCCTCAAAAATTTAAACGGGGGAAAACAAATAACACTAGCGTATACAAAACAGGGCAGCTAACGCCGCCCTGTTTTGAAGAGTTTTACATACCGGCCTGAGCGGCTACTTCGGCTGCAAAATCTATCACTTCTTTCTCGATACCTTCACCCACTTCAAAACGAGTGAAAGATACGATTTCGGCACCGCCTTTTTTAGCCAGCGCGCCAACTGTTACATCAGGGTCTTTAACAAACGCCTGTTCAGTCAAGCTGATTTCAGCCAGATATTTACGCATCCGGCCATCAATCATTTTTTCAATGATTTCAGCTGGCTTACCGCTTTCCTGAGCTTGAGCTGTGTAAATATCACGCTCTTTAGCAATCATATCTGCAGACACATCAGCAGGTGCAACAACCAGTGGGTTAACCGCTGCTACATGCATAGCAATGTCTTTACCCAGTTCGTTATTACCGCCTTTAAGCGCTACCAAAACTGCTATACGGCTGTTACCGTGAACATAAGAGCTCACCACACCGTCTTCAGCAGAAGCGATTACGATGCGACGTACGCTAACGTTCTCACCAATTTTTTGAACCAATGCTTCACGAGCAGTTTCCAGATCGCTATCCATTAGTACAGCCACATCAGTTTGCTTATCAGCAAACGCGCGTGCAGCAACTAATTTAACAAACTCATGAAAGTTCGCATCACGAGCGATGAAGTCAGTTTCACTGTTCACTTCAATCATTAACGCAGATTTGCCATCGTCAGAAACTGTAGTGGCAACAATACCTTCAGCAGCTGTACGACCGGCTTTTTTAGCCGCTTTCATGCCGCTGGATTTACGCAGGTGCTCAATCGCCTGCTCAATGTCACCGCCATTTTCAGTCAGTGCTCTTTTACAATCCAACATACCCAGGCCCGTACGGTCCCGAAGTTCTTTAACCATTGCTGCAGAAATTGCCGCCATTGTCTTAATACCTTTGCTTAAAATTCAATCTTTACTTAACTCACACTTCACGTCATTCAAAGTGTTTTATTAAAAAAAGGGAGCTCTCAGCCCCCTTTTTTTACAGCATAATGTCAGCGTATATTTTGATACGCTTTAGAAAACAGCTTAGCTAGCAGCTGCTTCTACTGCGTCGCCGCTAGCAGCTTCGCCTTCAGAGGCTTCTACTTCAACAAACTCAGAGGTGCCTTCAGGAGCGATTTCAGCGCTTTCCAGAACGTTATCCGCAACAGCTTGAACATAAATCTGGATAGAACGAATCGCATCATCGTTACCTGGGATAACTAGATCAATGCCATCTGGGTTGCTGTTAGTATCAACCACACCGATAACAGGAATACCCAGTTTGTTAGCTTCGTTCACAGCGATACGCTCGTGATCAACGTCAACAACAAACAGTGCGTCAGGCAGGCCGCCCATTTCTTTAATTCCACCGATGCTACGTTCCAGTTTTTCCATTTCACGGCTACGCATCAGAGCTTCTTTTTTAGTGATTTGCTCAAATGTACCGTCAGCTTGTTGTGCTTCAAGATCACGCAGACGTTTAATAGACTGACGAATTGTCTTGTAGTTAGTCAGCATACCACCCAACCAACGGTGGTTTACGTAAGGCATTCCAGCACGAACTGCTTCGTCTTTAATGATTTTGCTTGCAGCACGCTTAGTACCAACAAACAGGATCTTGTTCTTGCTTGAAGCAAGCTTACGAACCATACCCAGAGCTTCATTCAGTGCAGGGACTGTGTGCTCAAGGTTAATGATATGAATTTTGTTACGCGCTCCGAAAATGTAAGGAGCCATTTTTGGGTTCCAGTAACGAGTCTGGTGACCAAAGTGTGCACCTGCTTTTAGCAGATCTCTCATACTTACTTGTGACATATTATTTCTTCTCTTGTTAGAGGGTTAGGCCTCCACATACCCCATGATTTAACCACTTGAATCCACTCATCAAAGAGTCTGATTCGCGCAGCACCCAAAACCATGTGACGGTACGTGTGCGTCATTAAAAAGGAAAGTAAAAGCACCTTCCGTTAGGCTACTACAGCAACAGTCGAATCAAAAAATAAACACTGATTTCTGGACTGCCCCTAAAGCGCGCTGATTTATACCACAATATGACTGTAATTTAAAGTTTATTGCGCAGCCAAAATAGAAAAATCAGTTAAAAAAACAAGGCGTTTATGGTACAAAGTGAAGCTTGCGAGCGCGATTTCATAGACATCCTGTTTTCGCCATTAATCCACCCGAATAGCCTGGACAATTCATGACAGTTTCAATCAAGACCTCTGACGAAATAGAAAAAATGCGCGTTGCTGGAAAACTAGCAGCCCAAGTACTTGAAATGATTGAAGATCATGTCAAGACAGGTATTTCAACTGGCGAACTAGATCGCATCTGCCACGACTATATTGTCAACGAACAACAGGCTATTCCTGCGCCTCTTAACTACCGGGGATTTCCAAAATCGATCTGCACCTCGGTAAACCACGTGGTATGTCACGGCATCCCAGCCGACAACAAGATTCTGAAAAATGGCGATATCGTCAACATTGATATTACCGTGATCAAAGATGGCTATCATGGCGATACCAGCAAAATGTTTTTTGTTGGCCAACCACTGGCTCACGCAGAGCGTCTAGTACAAATCACACAGGAATGTATGTACAAGGGCATCAAACTTGTTAAGCCCGGCGCTCGCCTGGGTGATATCGGGCATGTTATCCAGCAACACGCCGAAGGCAATCACTACTCAGTGGTACGTGAATACTGCGGCCATGGCATCGGCAATGTATTTCATGAAGAGCCACAGGTTCTGCATTACGGTCGCCCAGACACAGGCCTTGTTTTAAAAGAAGGCATGACCTTCACCATCGAACCGATGATCAATGCTGGCAAGCGCCACGTAAAATTATTAGAGCGTGATGGCTGGACTGTTGAAACCAAGGACAAGCGTCTTTCTGCGCAGTGGGAACACACCATCCTAGTCACCGCAACCGGTTTTGAAGTCCTCACCCGCCGCGGCGAAGAGAACTTTGATTAATGATATTTGCTAGGGCCATCTGAGACCTTTTCACGACACGGAACCTTGTTTTCTAGTAGAAAAAAAACGCAGGTCATAAGCGTTTTTATGCTTATAAATGACCGTTTAAGTACGTTTTACCGACAGTAGGTGCTTTAGGCAACGCTGCCAGAAAACAAAATAAATCGTGCAATGGCCTCAATTTTAAACGCGCCCTAGCAGACCACTTTACGCATCGGAAACAAGCTGATGACCACACCAAATACGCCTGCTAATACACCAACAGCTCCTGCTGTTTCCCTTCAGTCTTTGCAAGCTGAAATCTTTAATCAAGCCAGTTTCCAGCAACGTATTGTTGTCGCCAATTCCAGCACACCAAACTCGGCACTCGAGGTCTACCGCGACACGCTCGCATCAGCTCGCAACAAACTCCATCAGCACTTTATCAGAGGCACCGATGTACGCCACCTGATACACGGCTATGCCTGGCTCATTGACCAACTACTCATCACCGCCTGGCAACAACTGCCGTGGCGCGAGGACGAAGCTATCAGCCTGATTGCTGTGGGCGGTTACGGTCGAGCTGAGCTGCACCCCCACTCCGATATTGATCTGCTGATTTTATTGACAGAAAACAGCCAAGCAACCCACCAAGCTAACATCGAACAATTTATCACTCTGCTGTGGGATATAGGTCTCAAGGTCGGCAATAGCGTGCGCAGCATTAGCGAGTGCCTCGAAGAAGCACAGCAAGACATCACTGTCGCCACTAGCTTAATGGAATCGCGTCTTTTGATCGGCTCTGAACAACAATTAGAAGAAATGAATAGCGTCATGAGTCCAGCCAATATCTGGCCTCCACACGCTTTTTTTGAAGCCAAACGCGAAGAGCAACGTACTCGACATCTAAAATTCAACAACACCGATTATAACCTGGAACCCAATGTTAAAGGCTCACCAGGCGGCCTACGTGACATCCAGGTTATTAACTGGGTGGCAAAACGCCACTTCGACAGCGACAACCTACACGACTTGGTTTCCAGTGGCTTTTTAACCGAATCAGAATTCAAACTACTCAGCGAATGCCAGGATTACCTGTGGAAAATCCGCTATGGCCTGCACATGTTCGCCAACCGTGATGAAGACCGCTTGCTGTTTGATTATCAAAAAGAACTGGCAAACTTATTTGGCTATCAAGATAACGATGAAGAGCTGGCCATCGAACAGCTGATGCAGCAGTTTTACCGCGTTGTTATGCGCACGCTGGGGCTTAATGACATGCTGCTACAGCATTTTGATGAGGCAATCCTGCGCATTAAAGAAGAGCCCGTTGTCCGCCAACTCAACGAGCGTTTCAAAGTAACCAACGACTACATTGAAGTTAGTAGCCCTGCCGTTTTTAGTGACACACCATCAGCGCTGCTGGAAATTTTTGTTCATATGGCCAAGCACCCAGACATACAGGGCGTCAGGGCGTCAACCATCCGCTTAATTCGGGCTCATCGCTACCTGATTGACGACGACTTTCGTGCTAACACTGAAAATACCGAACTATTCATGTCACTGCTGCGCTCCCCCAGCGGGGTCTGCACTCAGTTACAGCGTATGCGTCGCTATGGTCTGCTGGGGCTGTATCTGCCTGAATTCGGACTCATCATCGGCAAGATGCAACACGACCTATATCACATCTACACCGTCGACGCGCACACCATGCTGCTCTTACAATATGTGCGTCGTATGCTGCTGGGCAGCAAGGAAGCCGACCTGCCCCTCGCCACCCAAGTCAGCCAACAAATTCCACACATGGAATTCCTCTATATCGCGGCGCTTTATCACGATATTGCCAAGGGCCGCGGTGGCAGCCACGCATTACTTGGCGCGGTTGATGCGCGCGCTTTTTGCGAGCGTCACGGCCTCGACCAATGGGCCACCGATTTAGTTGCCTGGCTGGTAGAAAATCACCTGTACATGTCCATGACGGCACAACGAAAAGATATCAGCGATCCCGATATCGTGCAGGCCTTTGCCGAAAAAATGCAGGACCAACTGCATCTCGATTACCTATTCCTACTCACCGTTGCCGACATTAACGCCACCAACCCGACACTTTGGAACAGCTGGCGTGCATCATTGTTACGCCAACTTTACTCTGCCACCAAACGCGCACTAAGCCGCGGCCTGGATAACCCAATCAAGCGTGAAAGCGCCATTATTCAGAAACAGCAGCAAGCGTTGGAGTTACTGCCCTTCAACCCCAGTATTATTTCCTACCTGTGGCGACCGCTGGCAGGCGACTATTTTATTCAGCACGAAGCCGAAGATATCGCCTGGCATACACAGGCCATCCTTGAACATCGCGAGCCCAACACGCCGCTGGTCATGTTCAAACAAATGAGCGATCAGCATCACGTCGGCGGCACACAAATCTTTGTGTATTCACATACCAAACACCACTTGTTCGCTACCACCGCTGCCGTTCTGGAACAACTAAAGCTGAATATTCTTGATGCTCGAATCACCAAAACCAAGGATGATTTCAACCTCAATACTTACATGGTACTCGAGCAAAATGGTCGCCCATTGAGTGACGATCCCGAACGACTCGAGGAAGTTAAAAGCCGGCTCATCAATGCCTTACGCCAGCCGCAGAACCCACCAGCCGTGGCCAGACGTCACACCCCACGTTGGCTCAAACATTTTACCATGCCAACCCAAGTCAGCATTTATGATGACGACGTGCAGGGCTACACCATTGTTGAAGTAGTCACGCCTGACCGCCCCGGCCTACTGGCGCGTATCGGTCGCATTTTTCTGGAGCACGACCTCGAATTACAAAAAGCTAAAATTGCCACCCTAGGCGAACGAGTTGAAGATGTCTTTTTCATCACCACCAAAGACTTGAAACCTTTGGCTGACAGCGAGTTACGTAAAATTTTACAGGCAGAAATTTGCACTCAACTCGATGAATCGGCACAATTCGCACCTGACCGAAAATCAGGTTCCACCATTGCCATTTAAAATGGCCACAAATCAGACAAACGATGACAACACTATTCGGTATAAAGAACTGCGACACCATCAAAAAAGCCCGTAACTGGCTTACCGATAACAGCATTGAGCATAAGTTTCATGACTACCGTGTCGACGGCCTTGAGCAGACACAACTGGAACAATGGTGTAACGAACTGGGCTGGGAGCAGGTTTTAAACCGCCGCGGCACCACCTGGCGCAAATTGCCAGACGATATTAAAAATTCGATTGACGAAAACTCAGCCATAACGCTGATGCTCGAACAACCGGCCATGATTAAACGCCCGTTATTAGAGTCGGGCACACAACGTTTACTGGGCTTCAAAGCCGCAGAATACAAACAATTTTTTAAGCTATAACCACAGGATTTTATTATGAGCTATTTCAGTTTCGCTATCGGCATTGGCGCACAAAACAAAAAAGGTGAATGGCTGGACGTTTACTACCAGCAACCGCTGTTAAACCCTAGCGATGCATTGATTAAAGCAGCTGCTGGCGCTACCGGCCACAATAGCGGCAACGAAGCCATCACGCTAAGTAAAGGTCAGCTGGCTGAACTAGCCTCGGCACTAAACGCGACTGGAGAGACGGCACAGGCAGAATTGGCCAGCACGCTGCAAAGCACTGAGCAACCTGTGGTTGTAACCTTTATCGCAACTGACGAAGCGCCTAGCTCCGTGCCTGAGTGCTACCTGAAACTGCACCTGTTAACGCACCGCCTGGTTAAACCACATGGCACGAACCTAACAGGCCTGTTTGGCGTACTGCCTAACGTTGCCTGGACTAACGAAGGCGCTATCGCCATTGACGAACTGGCTGACCGTCAGCTTGCAGCTCGCATGAAAGGCAGCGTTGTTGAAGTTTCTGCTGTTGATAAATTCCCTCAAATGACTAACTACTTTGTGCCACCAACCACGCGTATTGCCGACACTTCTCGTGTACGTCTGGGCGCACACATGGGCGACAACACCACAGTTATGCACGAAGGCTTCATTAACTTTAACGCCGGTACATTAGGCGCCAGCATGATCGAAGGCCGTATTTCTGCAGGCGTTGTGGTAGGAAAAGGCAGTGACTTGGGCGGCGGTTGCAGCACCATGGGCACATTATCTGGCGGCGGCAACATCGTCATCTCTGTTGGTGAAGAAAGCCTGATCGGCGCAAACGCTGGCCTAGGCATCCCACTAGGCGATCGTTGTATTATTGAGTCAGGCCTGTACATCACAGCCGGCACTAAAATTATGCTGCTGGACGACAGTAACCAGGATGTAGAAATCGTTAAGGGCCGTGATCTAGCCGGTGTTGCCGATTTGATCTTCCGTCGCAACTCCTTAACGGGTCGCGTAGAAGCCAAAACCAACAAAACCGCGATTCAGCTGAACGAAGCACTACACGCCAATAACTAATAGCATGTAGTGGTTTAGAGATTGCCAGATAGCTAAGCAGGCTAACTGGCAATCAACTTTAAAGAGCTACAACCTCTTGCTCGTCGACTCTTCGCAACACCAGTCCTAATAAGCCCAGCACCAACAAACCCCAAGTCGGCGCATTCATCACCGATGACTGTACAACCCGCTGTGTAGCAAATTGCTGTAGCGCATTCACTGCGCCAAAACTACTCACACCTGAGCGCCACAGAAAACCACTACTTCCGCCGCCTGTTAACTGTAACGAAGTGCCGATAGCCGTTGCCGAACTTTCAGCGACACCAATATCCTCACTTAATAAATTGTCAGCCACACCACCAAGCCCAGCAAACACACCTTCATAGCTAATAAACTGCTGTACCAGACCAGCCCCATCTACCA
Organism: Pseudomonadales bacterium; assembly: GCA_036960805.1. Lineage (GTDB taxonomy): Bacteria > Pseudomonadota > Gammaproteobacteria > Pseudomonadales > IMCC2047 > IMCC2047. The sequence goes on along the minus strand of JBALXL010000008.1, from coordinate 58,905 downwards.
GAGCAATTCCATCAGGGGCTCCGTTTTGAATACCGGCTAGAGTAAAGCCCAACACACCATAGCCATTTTGCTGATCCTCAAATACACCACTCAAAGCCAACGAAACATAACTTTGCCCAGTGCTTCCGTTATAAAACCACAACCGCCAGCCTTGCAGGTTAGTACCCGCCAATCCAGCCAGCTCAACACCTTCATCGATATCAGCGCCGGCATTATCGTAATGCAGCTCATTGATAAACACAGGCATCGCTCGCAGCGTTGATGGCAACAAAGCCAAACCTGACACAAAACAGAAAATAAAAAGAGGGTAAACAGAGCGGGCGAGCTGCTTTAAAAAACCAACAGACATACACATAGACAGATCCTTGTCATGACGTTATATGAGTTTAAAAGCCACCCCAATCCGTGGGGCAAGGCTGTACAGAATATAACCTGCGTAACAACTAAATTCAAAATAACATCATCAGGTATAGGTACTCATCCCTAGTTCGCAATCACATCAGAACTAGTATAAAGTTGGCCGTCCAAAAACCAGCTAGCGCCTATCCTCTATGACTACCAGCCCAGTTCTTCAACTCACTAAAGACTTGATTTCACAGCCATCCGTTACACCTAACGATGCCAGTTGCCAGCAGATGCTTATATCTCGCCTGGAGTCAGTTGGCTTTCATGTTGAACACCTTAACTTTGATGATGTGACCAACTTCTGGGCAGTACACGGTGAATCAGGCCCTATTCTCGCCTTTGCGGGACATACCGATGTGGTGCCTACGGGCCCTGTAGAAAACTGGACCTCACATCCCTTTGAGCCAGAAATCCGTGATGGCTATTTGTATGGCCGTGGCGCTGCTGACATGAAAGGCGGCATCGCTGCCATGACCGTCGCTGCTGAACGCTTTGTTAGTGAGCATCCAAACCACAGTGGCCGGCTGGCATTCCTAATCACCAGTGATGAAGAAGGCCCCGCCGTCAATGGCACCGTTAAGGTCATAGAATACTTAAAGCAGCAAGGTGAGCAAATCAGCTGGTGTGTCGTTGGCGAGCCCTCGAGTACTGATAAATTTGGTGACATCATTAAAAATGGCCGCCGTGGCTCCCTCAATGGCGAACTCGTTATTCAAGGTAAACAAGGCCATATCGCCTACCCTCATCTGGCAGACAATCCAATTCACGGCGGCTGCCCAGCCCTGGCCGATTTGATTTCCGAGCACTGGGATGAGGGCAATGATTTTTTCCCCGCGACATCGTTCCAAATTTCAAACATTAACGGCGGCACAGGTGTCACGAATGTCATTCCCGGTGACTTGAACGTGGTTTTTAACTTTCGCTATTCAACAGAAGTCACGCAACAACAATTACAACAACGCACCGAAGCTATTCTTGATCGTCACCAATTAACCTATCAACTGGAATGGAAATTAAGTGGCCTGCCATTTCTAACCGTCCCAGGTGAGCTGGTTGATGCGGCGCAAAATTCTTTAAATAAGGTTATGGGCAACCCTGCCACCCTATCAACCAGTGGTGGCACCTCTGACGGCCGTTTTATCGCACCAACTGGCGCACAGGTAATCGAACTAGGTCCTTGCAACGCCACCATTCATCAAATCGACGAATGTGTACTGGCAGAGGATTTGGATCTGGTTGCTGAGGCTTACCAAGGTATCATGACTGAGCTACTGCCTAATTAAGCCGCTGGCCGGGAGAAATCATTTGGTAATGAAAGAACAACCAAGCCAACAGCCTGAGGAAACACGCCTGCAGCGCATCAAAGGCAAACTGCTCAAGCGCGCCGAAAACCACCGCGCAAACCTGCAGCTACTCATCATCGGTGCCGCTGTGTTTTTTGTGGGTGCCGCCACTATCGTGTGGGCTGACCACAATATGCCGGTATCGCTAAAACAGGAGTTAGTTGGACTGGGAGGCATGGTGTTATTGGTGGGCGGTGGAATCACCGCCCTGACCGGTTATTTAAGCTTAAGCCTTTTACGCTTACTTAAATTTTTTAATGATGACTCCTAAGAGTCATCATAGCGCTGACGGTTAATCATCCACCGACACATCGTCGGCCTGTAATCCTTTATCACCATCAACCACAACAAACATAACACGCTGACCTTCACGCAGAGTACGACGGCCATTGCCTCGCACTGAACGGTAGTGAACAAAAACATCTTCACCAGAGTCACGGGTAATAAAACCGAAACCTTTGGTGACGTTAAACCACTTCACCGTACCTTCTTCACGGCCTTCCATTTGCGGAGCAGGAGAAGGAGCCGTGCCACTAACAGCTGCACTTTTTCTTACTTTGGTCGCACCTGAATGGGTCAAGCCCATAATGATACAGCCCACAAAAGCCAATAAATAAATGCCTGCAAATGTAGACGCCCCGGAATTGGCTTCATTCATACCTGCCAACCAGTCCAATAAAAAAGGGGACGGAATTGCTACTAAAAAACCAATTAAAATACTGCGTAAAATAATATTCATTGTCATTGCGTTAAAATACCTTATACCGTCAAAAAGTTAGTCTATATTTACCTAATAGATTTTGAATAGTGCTTATACCGAAAAAGTTTCAAACAGTCACTACCTTAAAGGGTTTTACTGTTACATTATAAGTAATCTTAGCCAGGACGGCATTTATACCAACAATAAAAATAACGAGCCCAATATGCAATACCCTGAAGATGCCTCTAAAGCAGCCGCCTATTTGCGTGAAGCAATTCCTCTAATGGTTAAACATGCCATTGAGCCAAATCCCAGAAATTTTTCTCTTTGGTATGCCTATGTAGCCAAAAGTAATCTGGAACTTAACGTTGAGCTAGACGCTATTCTCGCTGAACATAATACCTGCCCTGCCATTCAAAGTACCGACCTATTTCGCCGTTATATCATTGATGACGAAGTCGACTTTAGTCACAAGGTTCAAACTCAGCTAAGCAAAGTTATTGGCAACTTGTCAGCGCAGTCTTCCACGATGTCCGAAGGCAACCAACAATACGATACCTTTCTCGAACAGGGACTGGAAAACTTACAACAGCAGCTCAGTGAAAATGACATTAAGTCACTACTTAGCTCGCTACTGGAGCAAACCCGCCAAACATCAGAGATTACGCAGAAATTTCAAAATCAAATGGCAGCAGCCAATCAGGAAATTGGCTCTTTACGCGAAGAAATGCAGAGCGTTCAAAAAGAAGCGTCTCTCGACGGTCTGACTAGAATCAGTAACCGCGGCGCCTTTGACAAAGAATTACAGCAGCAAATAGACAAACAAAGTTCTGGCACCACAAACACCCTATGCCTAGTTGTCACAGATATTGACCACTTCAAACGCTGTAATGATAAATACGGGCATGTGATGGGTGATAAAATCCTACAATCCTTCGCCAAAATATTGAATCATATATGCCAGGACATTGGATTTTGCGCACGTTATGGTGGCGAAGAATTTGCCATCATTCTGCCAAATCACACACTAGAACAGGGTTGTGCAGTGGCAGAAAAAATCCGCGCCACCACCGAGCGTATGAAAATAAAACAACGGAATCAGGAAGAGTTCGTTGATCAACTAACTACGTCATTGGGTGTCGCCCTTTACAATAGCGGCGAATCGGCAACGGCCTTCATAGAAAGAACTGATAGCTCTCTTTATAAAGCTAAAGAAAGTGGACGTAATCGAGTGATTGCAGAGCATCACCTAGAATAAACAGCAGCATTGAAAATAAAACCAGCCGCAACAATTCAGTGTTGCGACTGGCAAACATCAGCCTGTTAAGGCAGTTTGTTCATTTGTGCGCCAAGATCATCTTTCATTTTGTCAATCTCAGACTCGGCATCCATATCCGCATCACTGCCTGACATTTTGTCTTGCACACCCTTAACCGCATCATCAACAGCAGCTTGTCCAGATTCAACGGCATCCACCGTCATATCCTTAACTGAGTCAACAGCAGCGCCAGCAGCATCTTTCGCGCCAGACACCGCATCACCAGCCATATCTTCGACAGAATCAACAACAGACCCAGCGGACTCTTTCACATCATCCATCATAGAGCCGGACATTTCTGTCTCAGATGTCGCTGAAGAAGGTGAACTTGCCTCTTCTTTATCTCCATAGCAACCTACAAGCAGCACCGACAAACAAGCCGCACCAATCGTTGTTAATAGCATTTTAGATTTCATGTTTTCCCTCCATTAATTTCTTTCATAGGTAAGCGAAATCAAATTCGCTTCTGACTTAACATCGCCGTTACGCCATTAATAGCACGAATTAGTAACCTTCACCAACTCCCCAGCACATTCTGTACAGCCGTCAATCTAACGCCCGTGTGTAATAAATATCAAAACGACCTGATTTACCCTCCACCACATGATGTGGCTTCAGCTCACTAATACAAGGAGCCATCTTGGGACGCTTAACCACCACTCGACGCGTTGCTACTTGCAGCGCTGCATCAAATAGTTCTTTTGTATCCATATCCGCACCCAGTAATTGCTGCAAAAGTCGCATTTCCTTTTTCACACTGGCGCTCTTGCTACGTTCAGGAAACATCGGATCAAGGTAGACAACTTCTGGATAATCCTGAGGGCTTAATGAGCGCATGAATTCTGACGCATCCGAGTGCTGTAAGTTCATGCGCCTCGTTATATTACGCACCTCAAAATCTCCTGCAGCTCTCGACAGGGCGTCCTCAAGCATCAAAGCTACTACCGGACTACGTTCCAGCATGGTTACCAAGCAACCCCGCGAAGCTAGGATAAAGGAATCTCTACCAAGCCCAGCCGTTGCATCTAACACCGTTGGCATTTTGTCACCCTTAACGCCCACCGCATTAGCCACCAACTCTTTCGTGTGTGAACTGCGCTTGCCTCTAAAACCTAGCGTGCCACCAACAAAGTCAATGATGACCGGGTTTGGAGCCTTTCGGCCAGATTGCTTCAAACCCACGCCGGCGGCATCAACCCAAATCAATAACGGGTATAGCAAAGCATCATCAATATTCGAGCTATCCAGCAGCGGCAAATTCAAACTCTGCGCTATCGTTTTGGCGAAGTTGAGCTGCGCCTCTGAAGCAGCACATACCGCCAAACCAGACTTTACAGGTTCATAATTAGTATTTTCGGAAACGGGAAGATCAAGCATCAAAGAAATCAGACAATTATATCAAGGCCGACAACACTGTCATCAAGCCCAGAAGCATTGGTTGCAATCGACTGATACGTTGCCACCGCTCGCTGGTTGTTAAGAGGGAGTTCATTACTGGGACTGGCCTGGTCACGTGTCAACGCCAAATCAATTCGTTCACGTAATAGCTGTGCCTGCGGTGAGGCAGAGTCAATTTCCGTAACAACCTTCAGCGGCACCGACAGATTGTCGTCGACAAGCTCAGCGAACACCTCACGGGCGCTTTCAGGCTTACCTTGCTCGCCTTTTTGTTGCAGCTGAGACTGACTGGTAATGGGTGGAAGGATTGACGCAGCAATTCGCATAAATAATATGAACTACAAATAGAAAAAAAGTTTTATTAGAACAGCAGGTTAAACAAAAAATACTAGCAGCATGATACCCAAAAACATCCGATAAATCACAAAAGGTAACAACCCGATCTTTTCCAGCACCCTCAAAAACCAGTCGATACACAAATAAGCACTAACAAAAGAAACCATCATGCCCAACAGCAAATAGCCCCAGTGCACTGGTTCTGATGTCTGACAAAGCTGCATCACCTTCATTAAGCCAGCAATTGAAATAACAGGAATTGACAACAAAAAAGAAAAGCGGGCGGCGGCAGTACGTGTTAAGCCTAACGCCATAGCCATCATCATCGTCGCACCGGAGCGTGAGGTACCAGGAATCAACGCACAGGCCTGCGCCAAGCCAACCAACAACACGTCACGCAAACGAATACTTTCCAAAGGTCGTTGATGCTTAAATCGAGTTTCAGCGAGCCATAGGCCAACACCAAAAAATAGCGTTGCCAGTGCAATTACCAGCGTACTGCGCAGATCGCTTTCAATAAAATCGCCAAACAAAATACCGGCCAAACCAACCGGAATGGTGCCCAGTATTATATACCAGGCAAGACGGCTATCCTGGCAATGCTCACGCTTGATAATTGAGCGACACCAAGCTTGCGTCATATTAATCACATCACAGCGGAAATAGGTAACAACCGCGCCCAAAGTACCCACGTGTACCGCCACATCAAACGCTAAGCCTTGATCAGGCCAACCAAACAAGTGCGATGGTAAAATCAAATGCGCCGAGCTGGAGATAGGTAAAAACTCTGTCAATCCCTGTAACAACGCAAGAAACACTGCCTGCAACCAATCCATTGGTATTATTCTCCCACTTTACGCCAGGCCGATTTACCACGTAAATACACTGGTAATGCCTGTTCAGCAGGTACCTGTAGCCCCTGTTGAAAATTGTAATCGGCAAGCCTGACAATATCCTGCGCTTGCACATGAAAAATCTGTTCCAACGGTGTTACCATCGGCACAACATGTGTGGGGAACTGAGCAGAAAATTTCCAGCCATCACCAACACCAATCCAGTTCCTGTCTGAATTTAGCACCGCCTGAGACTCATCAAGCTGCTCGGGAGAGCTCAATTGCTCTTCTCCTAGCAGTAAAACGCGCCCATCAACCACCTGATAACCGGCCCAATACAGCTCGGCCATGCGCGCATCCATCACCGTCAAAATATGCGTATGGGCGGTAGTTCGATAAACGCCCTGTGCCAATGCCGCCAGACTTGAAACCGGCAAAGTAGGAATATCAGCCGCAAACGCCAGCCCTTGTACAACTCCTGCACAAATACGTAAGCCCGTAAAAGAGCCCGGGCCACGCCCAAAGGCGATCGCATCCAGCGCATTGATCGATACATCCGCTTCCGCTAATAACGACTGCACCATAGGCAATAACTTTCGAGCATGTAAGCGAGGGATAACCTCAAAATGTTCGAGTATTTTACCGTCAAGACTAAGCGCCACAGAACAGGCTTCACCTGAAGTATCAATCGCAAGTAGTTTTGTCATAGGTTCGGAGTGTGAATCACTTTAAGGAAAGGAAGGCTGCGCGCGTACTTAAGTTGTATAAACAATAAAGACGAGTATTTAACAGGCCCAGACTTGTTCTGCGATTGCTTGAAACTTTTTCACCGACAACGCACCACGGGCATTATTTTTGCCCTCTTGCTGCTCATCAAGCACCACCAGCAATTGCGTCTTGGTCACTGAAAAAATAGCGGTGCATTGGTAATCTTCGTTCATCATCACCAGTACTACCTCATCCCAGTCAGCATCAAGGTTAAGCTGACCCACGCGCTGACCGGTTTTCTTGGCGTCAAAAATTACTCGCCCCTTGATTTGCACACGCTCGACACCTTGCTCGGTGTCCCGCAGGGCATCAACTCCGCTCATAGGCTCATCAAGCGCTCGTAAACCCAACAAATGGATAGCGTCAAACTTGGCCAATTCAGCGCTCACAGGCAACGTACTGCCCGTGGAGCGACGATATTCAGCCGCGAGCCGACGGGTTTCATCCATTAATTTATCGAGTTTATAAACAGCCATAAGCGATCAAACAAACGTTAAAACGAGGATTACTTCAGCGCAGCAGCAACCTGCCCGGTAATTTCGCCCACTGCACCAACACCATTAATACGACTATAAACGGGTGCATTATCACCCGTCCAGTTATTGTAATAGCTCACCAACGGTTCAGTCTGGTCGTGATACACGGCAAGACGGTGTTTAACCGTGGCTTCGGTGTCATCTTCGCGTTGAATCAAGGCCTCACCAGTCACATCATCCAGGCCTTCTTGTTTAGGCGGATTGAAAATCGTGTGATAAATACGACCAGAATTAGCATGAACACGACGCCCGCTTAGACGCTGAACGATTTCTTCATCGGCAACATCAATATTAATCACATGATCGATATTCACACCGGCTTCTTTAAGCGCTTCAGCCTGAGGAATAGTGCGCGGAAAGCCATCAAACAGGAAACCATTGGTACAATCATCCTGCGTAATACGCTCCTTGACCAGCGCGATAATCAGGTCATCAGACACCAATCCACCGGACTCCATAATACCCTTGGCCTTAACACCAAGTTCAGTACCGGCAGCCACGGCAGCACGTAGCATATCGCCCGTGGAAATTTGTGGGATCGCATAACTCTCCGTGATAAATTGAGCCTGTGTACCTTTACCAGCTCCGGGTGCACCCAACAAAATTACGCGCATAACAATGACTCTCCGATGGTTATAAGTTCTAACTTGCCAGCGTAATATTTCACCGGCTCATAAGGCCCAAACTATAGCTTTTTTTAAAGTCGAAAACATCCATTGATTCGCCCTAGCGGCATTATCAACTAATTAAATGTTCACTTAGACGTTAGGTGTTGTAAATATTAGGAAGGAATTTGAATTTGTAACTTCGAACATGACTAAAAAACACTAGAGTCCTGACAACTTAGCCTGCTCCCAGCCTGCGTCTAATTCGTTCAATGTCATATCGCCCAATGCTTTACCCTTAGCTTCTGCCGCTGCTTCAATATGCTTAAAACGGCGCACGAATTTCTGATTACAGCCATTCAAAGCGGCTTCTGGACTAACATCAAAACGCCGCGCAAGATTGACACAGGTAAAAAACAAATCGCCCAGCTCTTCTTCGATGTGCTGCTGATCCTGCTCGGCCACCGCCTCTTCAAGCTCAGCAAGTTCCTCACGCACCTTGGCAAAAATCTCACTGGCATCGGTCCAGTCAAAACCAACATGCGCGACACGACGCTGCAATTTGTTAGCGCGCGTTAAGGCTGGCAACGTTCGCGGCACATCATCGGTAATACTGTGCTGGGTTTTCTCGCGACGCTCCTGCTGCTTGATGGTTTCCCAATTGCGTTTTATTTCTGCTTCGCTGAGTTTTAACTCTGCAACACCGGCTGAAGACAACGAACCATCGGGAAAGACATGGGGATGACGGCGCAACAGCTTGCTGGTGATAGCATCCACCACATCGTCAAAATCAAAATCATTTTTCTCTGCACTAAGTTGCGCATAAAATACTACTTGAAACAACAGGTCACCAAGCTCCTGCTTTAGGTCCCCAGTGTCATTACGTTCAATAGCATCAGCCACTTCATAGACTTCTTCAATCGTGTGCGGCACGATACTGGCGTGATCCTGCTTCTGATCCCAGGGACAACCATGCTCCGGATCGCGCAAGTCGCGCATCAATTGTAATAGGTTATCAAGTGTGTGCATTTAATCAGCCTGGGTATATTTTTACGTGTGTCTTTTCAAAATCGAGTAATAAAAACCTGAAGAAAGCAGCGAGCTATAGATCACTGCTGATAGGTTCCAGCCCCTTTCGGTAGCGCTTAACTTCAACTAAATTGGGTATCTGACCAATCTTGTCTAACACTCGCCCTAACAGCACCAATCCTGGTACTTCGATGGTCATATGCAACTCGACTAAACCCTGCCGGCGATCCATGTTCAAACTCATTGCTACCATGTTGATAGACTCAGTACTCAACACCCCGGTAATGTCATGCAACAGGCCATGGCGATCCAACGCCCTAACCAATAAATCAACCGCATATCGTCGCTCTGCTTGTCCATCCCAGCGCACCTGTACAACGCGCGCTGGATCCTCTTCAGCACGACGGATGATTTGCTCACAATCACGGCGATGAATAGTGACCCCACAGCCCGGCTGAACATAGGCCAGACAATCATCGCCCTGTATAGGTCGACAACATTCAGCCAATTGCGTCATCGCACCGCTGCCTGGTTGCATGGCACTACCCTGCAAGCCAACCGTCAACGCTTCAACCACATTACCCATATCAGGCAACTGCAAAGCTAATTGTTCGCGAGCGTCCTGCTCCACCAATTGCTGCTGCAATTCTTCCATTACCTGCGCCACAGAAAGATCTCCCGCACCAACATCAGCAAACATATCTTCACTGTTGACATAATGCAGAGTCGCAATCAGCTGACTAAAATCAACATCCGCCACCACCAACGCCAAGCGATTGATTTCACGCTCAATCATGACCTGTCCTGCGTCGGCATTCACTTCCTTATCCTGCAGCTTAAACCAATGCTGAATTTTGCTGCGCGTTCGTCCAACCTGAGTGTATCCCAGTGAAGGGTTCAACCATTCACGGCGAGGGGTCGCATGCTCAGCCGTCAGAATTTCAACCTGATCGCCAGTTTTCAAGGCATGGCCAAGAGCTACAATCGCACCATTCACACGAGCACCGCGGCAATGATTGCCAACTTCGGTATGTACCCGATAGGCAAAATCAACCGGCGTCGCGTTGGGCATCAAATCAACCACATGACCGGCAGGCGTAAAGACATAAATACGGTCAGACTGCACATCATGACGCATTTCTTCGGCCAGATGGCTAATGTCGCCCACTTCCTCATGCCACTGCAAAACCTGCCGCAGCCAGTCGATTTTCTCTTCGTAACCGTGACTCTTGCCCTTGCGATCCGCGCCCTTGTATTGCCAGTGCGAACAGACGCCGAACTCGGCCTCCTCATGCATGGCGTGGGTACGAATCTGCACTTCCATCGCCTTCCCTTCCGGGCCAATCACCGCCGTGTGTAGCGAGCGATAACCGTTAGGTTTGGGGATGGCGATGTAATCATCAAATTCATTCGGCACAAGGCGCCACAGCGAATGTACGATACCCAACGTGGCATAACAATCCTTCACATCAGGCACCAGCACACGTACAGCGCTGGCATCGTAAACTTGATCAAAATCGATGTGCTTATTTTCCATTTTGCGCGCAATGCTGTAGATGTGCTTGGCGCGCCCCGTCACCACCGCGTCGATCTGTTCATCGCGCAGCTTGCCTTCCAGCAAATTGATCACGCGAGAAATATACTCTTCACGATCCAGGCGCCGTCCATCCAGCAGTTTGGCAATTGAGGTATAACGTTCGGGCGACAGGTAGCGATAGGCGATATCCTCCAGCTCCCACTTGATATAACCAATGCCCAAGCGGTGTGCCAGCGGCGCATAAATCTCACTGACCTGCTTGGCAATGCGCTGCTTAAATTCTTCCGGCTCGTTTTTAATGGCACGAATGGCCCAAGTACGCTCGGCCAGCTTGATCAGCGCGACGCGCACATCATCGACCATCGACACCAGCATTTTGCGTACGTTTTCGGCCTGATCCTGACTGCCAAGACTGGTTTTATCCTGAGACTCCTGAGCCGCCGTAATAGAATCCATCCGCTGAACGCCGTCAACCAGCCCAGCTACTGTAGCGCCAAATCGTGATTCAACCGTCTTCAACGACAAGCGATCTTCACGCACGGCTCGACACAAAATACCCGCCACCAGACTGTCACTGTCGAGTTTCAATCCCGCCAGGATTTCAGCAATTTCCAAACCGGCAAAAAAACAGTTGCCGATATGTTCTTCACTGCCGCTTTTTTGATGTGCTTCGTCAGCCTCTAACGCAACATCCTGCGCCAAATCACAGGCTTGGCGCACCATCGAGGTGTCTTCAAGCCCCAGCGTGTGCTGTAGTTGGTTTACCCATGCGTCAGTATTGATATAACCCTGCGCAGGATCCGGCTGTAGTTTCCTTACTTGAACCATAAATCAGCTTACTTCTTATATTATTTTACTGAGGTCGCTACTTATTTTTATATTCAAAAACGGCGATAGATTCTACATGCGCGGTCTGCGGAAACATATCCAGCACACCCGCCGCTTTCAAAGTATAGCCGTGTAATGCCAGCTCACCAGCATCTCGCGCCAGTGTGGCCGGATTACAGGACACATAGACAATACGCTTAGCCTTAAAGCGAGCAATTTTCTGTACCATTTCCAGCGCGCCTGAACGCGGTGGATCAATCAAAATCTTGTCAAAACCCTGTGCAGACCAAGGTTGATGCTCGAAGTCTTGCGTTAAATCAGCCGCAAAGAATTCAACATTTTCGAGACCATTATGACGGGCGTTTTCATAACCGCGCTCAACCATCGCCTCGCTGCCCTCAACACCCACAACTGCTGCACCGGTGCTACGCGCTAACGGCATGGTGAAGTTACCCAAACCACAGAACAGATCCAGCACGCGCTCATCTGGCTGCACATCAAGATATTCCAATGCCAAGTGTACAACCTTGCGATTGATCTCCGCATTGACTTGAGTAAAGTCCATCGGATGAAAACGCATTTCCACGTCGAATTCTTCCAAACGATAAGTCAGACGATCATCGCCCGTTGTCGGCCACAGTTTATGGACCGTATTAGGGCCCGCGGGTTGCAGATAAATATGGAAACCCTGGGCTTCGCCTAGAGCGGTTAACGCCGCCAGGTCAGACTCAGACAGCGCTTCCATGTGACGGAATACCAACGCCACAACCTCATCGCCAATCGCCACTTCAATTTGTGGCAGCGTACGGTAAGCATCCAGCGACATAATGAATTCGCGCAACAGCGGGATTTTGTCACCCAGCCGCGCATCCAACACCTCGCATTTGCTGATATCCGTAATAAAGCTATTACCCTTCTCACGGAAACCCACCAGCACCTCATCACGTTTGGTGACGTAACGCACACCCAAACGAGCCTTACGGCGATAGGCGTAGCTTGGCCCAGTGACAGGCTCCAGCACTGTTTCTGGTTTTTGCTCGCCAAAATGTTGCAGGTGCTCCATCAACGTCGCTTGCTTAAATTCAATCTGCGCCTGTCCATCAAAGTGCTGCAAACTACAACCACCACAAATGGCGGCATGCTCGCAAAGAGGTACCACACGGTGCGGCGAAGCAGTCAAAACTTCTTCAACTTTACCCTCATCAAAACGCGAACGGCTGTTAGTGATCAGCGCTTTTACCTGCTCACCGGGCAACGCGCCTTCGATAAACGCTTTTTTACCATCACGCGAGGCGAGGCCACGACCTTCATGGGTCAGACCTTCGATAGTAAGTTCTACTTCTTCGGGCGCTTTATACTTTCTTCTGCGTCGTGCCATTTTAATCTTCTTAAATTAGGAGCTATTGAATCGCGGAGCTTCACGCGACTATAAATGAGAGCGTTAACCTGTTCTTAAAGGCCGCTATTAAAATACGTTTGTCGAAAGGTATCTATCACCACGGTCACAGATAATGGCGACGATGACAGCATTTTCAAGCTGTTCAGATAACTGCAATGCAGCAGCCACCGCACCGCCTGAAGAAACACCACAAAAAATGCCCTCTTCCTTGGCGAGCCGACGCATCGTTACTTCAGCATCTTCCTGACCGATGTCCAGCACCCGATCAACACGCGCACTATCAAAAATCTTCGGCATGTATTCTTCAGGCCAACGGCGAATGCCCGGAATACTGGCACCTTCCTTCGGTTGCAAGCCAACAATTTCAATCTCAGGGTTTTGTTCTTTCAGATAACGCGACGTGCCCATAATGGTACCCGTAGTACCCATAGAGCTGACGAAGTGCGTGATGTTACCGTGTGTTTGCTGCCAGAGTTCCGGCCCAGTGGTTTCGTAGTGCGCCTGCGGGTTATCCATATTGCCGAACTGATCCAGCACAATACCCTTACCTTCAGCCTGCATTTGATCAGCTAAATCACGCGCACCTTCCATGCTCGCTGCCTTTGGCACCAATATAAGCTCAGCACCGTAAGCCGCCATCGCCGCCTTGCGCTCCGCACTCATGTGATCCGGCATGATCAAAACCATCTTGTAGCCTTTAATCGCTGCCGCCATCGCCAACGCAATGCCAGTATTACCACTGGTCGCTTCAATCAGCGTATCACCGGGCTTAATAGTGCCCCGCTCTTCAGCGCGTTGAATCATCATCATCGCAGGACGATCCTTCACCGAACCCGCTGGGTTATTACCCTCCAGCTTCAGCAAAATGGTATTAGTGGTATCACCCGCCAACCGTTGTAAACGCACCAACGGTGTATTGCCGACATAGTCTTCGATAGTTGGGTATTCAGGAGTTTTCTTGTCATCAACTGACATAATTATTTCAGGCCTTAACACGGGGGGCGACAGTATAACCGATACCCTGTTTTTCGTGGGCGCTATGATACGGATAAACGTCGGAGAGGCAAAATAATCAAGCAAACTAATTTCATAGCGAGGGGGAATAACGAGGAATCCTTGTTTAGCCTCCATAGCTCTTTATAATCAGATTCAATATTGGCAAGGAAGTTAACCAAGACCTAAGAACCACAGGTTATAACCTCTTTTATTCTGAAAGGATTCAGAGCACATCCCTGAAAATCCTTTCAAACCAGCCAACCAATCGAAACAACAGAATATTAAAACCGGCTAAGCGCGCACTTGTGTCCTTTAGTGTATGCGCGATATACAAATATTAGGAGTCTCTCTCATCTATGCGTATTTATCACGAAACAAATAGTTTCCTGGAAGAGTGTTTCCATCTTCTTGAGGCCCCAGCCCCCTTTCCTGTTCAAATAGAGCACGAGGACGGATTTATTCTCCGTTATAAAGATACTGATCAATGCCTAGAGCTTTCAATCATCCAAAAACTAGCACGCTATATCAGCGGGCTAAACGCATCATTGGTACTGCTAGAGACAGGGTATACCCAAGAGCTTGGAGCGATTTTCAGAACCTTAGATGAGTTCTCAGAAGATATAATATTCCTTGCTTTGCCTATCGTTGGTGGCGTAGAAATGACAGCAACACACGACGAGTATCTCCAGCAATTTTTCCAAGAAGAGTTCGACAACCCTAGCAACGCTGTTCTCTCCACCCAAAAAAGGAAAACTATCTCTAGAAGAAAAATTAGATCAGTGATCGCCGACGCTAGTCAAAATGGGGTAAATCCTCACGATGCCAGAGAGCTTTCTCGTACTATAAGCCAAGCCTATAGCGGTTACGTTCATGGTGCTTCTGGCCATATATGCGAAATGATTGGAGATAAACCACTCCGGTACTTTTTATCGGGCATGGCTGGCACAACTAGACAAACTGAATTCACATACAATTATTGGGATTACGCATACAGAGGACTTATCTCCGTTGTTTTAGCCGCAAAAGCACTTGGCGATTCATCCATTGTCGACAGAGGGTACAAATTTATCGAATACTTTGAAGGCGCTACAGGTGATACGGGTAGTGGAGACCCCGAAAAACTAATGAAAAAAATCAAACGTAAATAATTGAGGGCAGAGTAAAATCAGGTCAAAAGCGTGTTAGATGTTTTTCGATCACCTCCTTTTTTGCGTTAAAGAGCAAACCTAGAACTCAACCTCGCAGCTTATTTCTGGTGCACCCTCTCCTCCCCTTCAGCGCAGCCGAGCATTGCAGGATTCAGACGGAAACAAGCGAAAATTGTCTGAGGCCAAAGGCCGAGTTGCTGAGCGCCGTCTGAAACCGAAACGCGCAGGGAAGTCGCGAAGCGACCCAGCAGCAGGGGCGGTTTTGGATTGTTAAGGCTGTTGGGCGTCCAACAGCCTTGACTCGCCCAGCAAGGGTGAAACAGGATGATTAAATACGCTCAATGCTTTCGTTAAAGCACGACCTGAAAGGAGCGCCCTTCATTGCGATCAACGCGCAATGGATCCCGGCTCGGGGGCCGGGATTACCAGGGTTTTTGATTTAGCCGCGAGGACACGCATCCAACATCAACCGTTTCATCTCTACAATAGCTGGCTTCAGCCCAGTAAACATAGCACGCGCCATAATACCGTGGCCAATGTTCAGCTCGTAGATACCCGGAATCGCAGCGATTTCCTCAACATTGTGATAATGCAGACCATGTCCAGCATTAACCGTTAAGCCCTGCTCCAGCGCGTAAGCAACGCCCTGAGTAATATGCTGCAGCTCCTTCAGCTGATCCGCTTCATTAGTCGCATCAGCATAATGGCCCGTGTGTATTTCAATATAAGGCGCGCCGCAACGTACAGCCGCATCAATCTGCGCTGAATCGTGGTCAATAAACAAAGAAACCTTGATGCCCGCAGCCGTTAGCTTTTGAGTCACGTCTTTAATGCGCGCTTCCTGAGAAACCACATCCAGACCGCCTTCAGTGGTCAGCTCTTCACGTTTTTCCGGCACTATACAGCAGTATTCCGGCTCAATTTCCAGCGCAAAGGCAACCATTTCATCGGTAGCAGCCATTTCCAAATTCATGCGCGTTTGCAGCACTTCCTTGAGCATGCGTACGTCACGCTCCTGAATGTGGCGGCGATCTTCACGCAGGTGAACGGTAATGCCATCTGCACCCGCTTCTTCGGCTTCAATAGCGGCCTGCACTGGATCAGGATAACGTGTACCGCGCGCTTCACGCAGTGTTGCTATATGGTCGATATTTACACCTAGTAAAATGCGGTTTTTTGCAGTCACGGGTTAATCCTTTTAGAATTTTATTAAGAGTTAAGAGGTCTTTATAAACAAATCTTTACTGCGCAGGGGTTTATCCCCGATCAGCGGTGCTAAAGCCAATCGCATCAAACGTTTGGCGGCACGTAATGTTTCATTCGATTGATAATCATCTGCGCCAATCCCCACAAGGTCACTAGCCAGAAAGAATCGCAGTTGCTGCTCTTGGCTAGGTGCAGAGGTCATTGGCAACCACTGATTGTCAGAATCGAAGTAATAATAGGGTATTGTATTGTCTGGAGCAGGAAAACTAAGGCCGTAGCCTAGCGCTTGCAGTAGTTGTTTTTCAAATCGCCGTAGTATCGGCTCAACCGGCAAAGCCTGCGCCAAATCGATCAGTGCCTGCTGATAATCCTCAAACAAAACGTCGCAAGGCTCTTCAGCTTTAATCAAGCGTACCAGCAGTTCATTAAGGTACAAACCGCTAAACAGCGCCTTGCCCTTTAATTGCGATAACTGGTTGTCACCTTCCAGCAGTTTTAGCGTTTTTAATTCACCCTTGCCGAACCAGCTAATCAGTAATCTACCAAAGGGTTGTAACAAACTGCGCTGGGGGGATTTTGGTCGCCGAGCGCCGCGAACAACGGCGCTGATACGGCCCACGTCAGGCACCAGAAAATCGACAATCAAACTGGTTTCACGATAGTTACGAGTATGTAATACGTAGGCTTGATGGAGTTCAGCAGGCGAATTCATTGAAAGTCCGGTTTAAGCCTCGAACAAGTTGTTGAAAACGTGTTCAAGGCAAGCGACACCGTAGCGCCCGTGCAGAAGTTGTCAGTTACTTGTTACGATCTTCGTAACCGAGACTTTGCAACGCCCGCTCATCATCAGCCCAACCACTCTTAACCTTAACCCACAGTTTAAGCATGACTTTGGAACCAAACATCTCTTCCATATCAATACGGGCATCGCGGCCAATATTCTTGATTTGCTCACCCTTGCTGCCAATGATGATGCGTTTCTGGCCATCACGCTCAACCAGAATCAAAGCGTTAATGTGCAGCACTTTGCCTTCAAGTTGGAAAGTTTCAATTTCAACAGTAACTTGATAGGGCAACTCGTCACCCAGGCGACGCATGATTTTCTCACGCACCAATTCAGCTGCCATAAAACGTTCGCTGCGATCAGTAATTTGATCTTCAGGGAAATAGTGAATACCCGACGGCAAACGCTCTTTAATGATTTTCTCGAGACGATCGATATTCTCACCTTTAAAGGCAGAAATAGGCACAATTTCAGCAAATTCCATGTGCTCAGACAGCTTCTGCAAATGCGGTAACAATTGGCCTTTATCATCCAGTCGATCAACTTTGTTAACAACCAAAATCACCGGACAATCGACCCGTGAAACCTTTTCCAACACTAATGCGTCTTCATCGGTCCATTGAGTTCTGTCGACAACAAAGACCACCAAATCAACATCAATTAACGCGCTTGAGGCGGCACGGTTCATATAACGGTTCAGAGCGTGATCACGGCCCTTGTGCAAACCCGGCGTATCAACATACTTAACCTGCACGTTATCATCGGTTTTCACACCCAAAATCTGATGGCGAGTCGTTTGCGGTTTACGCGAGGTGATACTGATTTTCTGACCAAGAATATGGTTCAGCAAGGTCGATTTACCGACATTAGGTCGCCCAACAATCGCCACATAACCAGCTTTGGTAATGTCACTTTCTTTGGGCTCGGCAACTAAACCAGCGCCGGTTCGGGAGGCCTTGAGCATTTCCTCAAGGTCGTTATTTTCACTCATTATCTTTTCTCATTTGAGCCAATGCATCTAAGGCTTTTTGCGCTGCGGACTGCTCGGCATAACGTCGGCTTGTGCCCTTACCTTCCATTGTCGCGTTTAGCATTTCAACATCACAGGCAACATTAAAGACCTGTTCATGTTCTTTGCCAGTAGTGGTCAGTATACGGTAATTAGGGAGCGCCTGTTGGCGGGATTGCAGGAACTCTTGTAACAGTGTTTTCGGATCTTTAAGCGTATCTTCTAACGACAACGATTCCAGACGGCTAGCAAACAATGTCAGTACTTGCTGCTGGCAAGTTTCAATATCTGAATCCAGAAAAATAGCACCTATAATGGCTTCCAAGGCATCGGCTAAAGTTGAATCACGCCGAAACCCGCCGCTTTTCATTTCGCCCTGCCCCAGACGCAAATAATCACCGATATTCAGTTCACGGGAAATTTCAGCCAGCGTAACGCCTTTAACAAGCCCGGCCCTAAGACGGCTTAGCTGCCCTTCACGAGCGTGCGGAAAACGTTTATAAAGGGCATCGGCAACAACCCAGCCCAAAATGGAATCACCTAAAAACTCAAGACGCTCGTTATGACCCTGACCAAAACTACTGTGAGTCAGCGCGGTTTCAAGCAAGGAGATGTCGCGGAACTCATACTGCAGAACACGCGTTAATTTAGCTAAGTCTTGAGTCACTTTTTCTTTTCAAGCTGATGTGAAAAGGTCGCAATCAAATCGATATTCGCTATCACTGGCACTCGTGTTTCATAGAGCACGTCGATAGTGATGACACCTTTATTTTTTTCGATGGTGATTGCGTCATTTGAAAGATCATCTGTATAGTCAGCCTTCAACTTTTTCCGGATAATTTTCCGAATTTCGGTTTTGCTTCTACTGTACAGATTTGCGTCATCTTTTAATGATGCAACCGCGTTGCCAATAGCGTAGTCGTTAATATAAACCGGCACCAGCTTCATCGTCAGCAACATGACAGACACCACCAATACCACTGCCATTAACATGCCAAGCCCACTCATGCCCTGTTGTTTTTTGATATTCACTGTCGTTCCCCTGTGCAATTTAAAGCAGCTAAACACTATTTGTGTTGCTGTAAAGTTAGTCTATAGCGCCGACATTGGCAAAGCTGGGCAAACTCAAGAATTTATTCCAGTGCATCCACACCACTTGCGCTTTACCAACCACTAACTCATCTGGCACAAAACCCCAATAGCGGCTGTCATTACTGTTATCGCGGTTATCGCCCATGACAAAATAATGCCCTTCAGGCACTAACCATTCATGACCAGGAGCGGCTGGACGGTAGTTACGGAAAATCTGGTGCTTCACGTCGCCAAGTTGCTCCGAAAGCAATTGCTGCACAGGGTTGGCTGGCGGCAGGCTGGCGATTAAGGTTTGCGATGCTGGCTCGCCATTAATGTAGAGCTGCTTTTTAACATAGCCAATACGATCACCAGGTACACCAACCACACGTTTGATGTAGTTAATGCTGTTATCACCAGGGAATTTAAATACCAGTACATCACCAGGTTGAGGGTCATTCAAGGAAACTACTTTAGTGCCAATAACAGGCAAACGCAGCCCATAGGTAAACTTGTTAACCAGAATAAAGTCGCCAATTTTCAGCGTGGGCAACATTGAGCCAGAAGGAATCTGGAACGGCTCATAAAGGAATGAACGCAGTACTAAAACCAATGCCAGCACAGGAAAAAAGGAGCGCGAATACTCAACCCAGACAGGGTCATCAGACTCTTTTTCATCCTTATCAATTACTTCACTGTTTCCAGCGGCGGCTTGCGCCTGCTTGCGCCCCGACGCAAAACACACGGTATCCAATAACCAGATACCGCCCGTCAGGAATACCAGAATCACCAGAATCAGTGGAAAATTAAATTCAATACCCATAAAAAAACCCCTGTACCTTTTACCTTTCTACTTTAAGGACTGCTAAAAACGCTTCCTGTGGAATCTCGACGTTACCCACCTGCTTCATGCGTTTCTTACCTGCTTTTTGCTTCTGCAGTAATTTTTTCTTCCGGCTGACATCACCACCGTAACATTTGGCTGTTACATTTTTACGTAATGCTTTCACGGTCTGGCGTGCCACAATCTGGCTACCAACCGCCGCCTGAATTGCCACATCAAACATCTGACGAGGAATCAATTCTTTCATTTTTTCAGTCAGACCCATACTTTGTTTGCGTATGTCATCCTTATGAATAATTACCGCCAACGCATCAACTCGATCACCATTGATCAATACATCCAAACGCGACAAATCAGCCGGCTCAAAACGTACAAAGCTGTAATCGAGCGATGCATAACCACGGCTCACCGATTTCAGTCGATCAAAGAAATCCATCACTACTTCATTCATCGGCAATTCATAGCTCAAGGACACCTGCCCCGCCAAAAACTGCATATCTATCTGAGTACCACGTCTTTCCGTGCACAGAGTAATAACATTGCCTAAGTGATCCTGCGGCACCAGAATGTTGGCCAGCACAATAGGTTCGCGCATTTCTTCAATTTCACCAGGATCAGGCAGTTTTGAAGGGTTATCCACCAGCATGACTTCATTGCGCTTAGTCAGTACTTCGTAAATCACCGTCGGCGCGGTGCTGATCAAATCAAGATCGTACTCACGTTCGAGTCGTTCCTGAATAATCTCCATGTGCAACATACCCAGGAAACCACAACGGAAGCCAAAGCCCAACGCATCGGAGCTTTCTGGCTCATAGAACAGTGACGCATCATTAAGACTGAGCTTAGCGAGCGCATCACGAAAGCCTTCATAATCATCAGAGCTGACTGGGAACATGCCCGCATACACCTGCGGTTTTACCTTCTGAAAACCGGGCAACGCATCGGTTTCTGGTAACCGGGCATTAATTATTGTGTCACCCACAGGCGCACCATAAATATCCTTAATACCAGCAACCAGAAAACCCACTTCACCGGCTTCAAGAATGTCCATATCGGTACGCTTAGGCGTAAAAATACCAACACGATCAATCTGATAGTTTTGGCCAGTCGATTTAATCTGGATTTTATCTTTCTTACGCAGCACACCTTGGGTGACTCGTACCAACGAGACAATGCCCAAGTAGTTATCAAACCATGAGTCAATAATCAACGCTTGCAGTGGCGCGCTACGATCACCTTCAGGAGCAGGTATCAATTCAACCAGTTGTTCCAGCGCATCCTCGATACCCATACCAGTTTTGGCACTCACACCAATGGCATCCTGAGCATCAATACCAATCACTTCTTCAATTTCCAGCTTAACGCGCTCAGGTTCGGCCTGTTGTAAATCCATCTTATTCAGTATCGGTACTACTTCCAGCCCCATTTCCAAGGCGGTATAGCAGTTTGCAACCGATTGAGCCTCAACACCCTGAGCCGCATCAACCACCAGCAACGCCCCTTCGCAAGACGCTAACGAGCGAGATACTTCATAGGAAAAATCGACGTGGCCTGGCGTATCAATTAAGTTGAGCTGATAGGTTTCGCCATTACGTGCCTTGTAATACAAGGTCACACTTTGCGACTTAATGGTAATACCGCGCTCACGCTCAATATCCATTGAATCCAGCACCTGGCTGGACATCTCACGTTCGGTTAAACCACCGCAATGTTGGATAAAGCGATCAGCCAAAGTGGACTTGCCATGATCAATGTGAGCAATAATAGAAAAGTTACGGATGTGGGTAAGTTCTGTCACGAAACGGGCGCCAACTCAGTTCAAAAAATAAGGCTGGCAAGTCTACAGGATTTACACTGCCCGTGCATCAGATGACGGATTTTTGAAAGGGCGTACCGCGAGGCTTGATCGAACGCCTGCGGTACGCTTAAAAAACGTCTTTCTAATAGAAATATTAACCGGAAATTTTCAACGGCAAGAACAGAGGACGACCCTGTCGCACAATACGAATAGGTACCATAGTATTAGGTTCCAGCCCTGCAACCGCAGCTTCAAAATCGCTAACTGTTTCAATGCTTTGACCATTCATCAAAGTAATCACATCACCTCTACGCAGCCCTGCATGAGCCGCATCACCACCTTTAACCTCAACAACCACAACACCTTCATCAACACCTGTTCTTTGACGAAGCTGATCATTAAGGTTATCCACCATCATGCCAAGATACTGACTTTCAATCTGTTTTGGAGATGCACTTTTGTTACTGGTCGCCACAATTTCAGTGGGTAAAGCACCTACAACCACGTTAAGGATTTTACTTTTACCGTTGCGGAATACCTTAATCTTCACCTTGCTGCCGGCTTTGGTACGCCCCACTAAGTGTGGTAATTCAGACGACAGTTCTACGTCTCCACCATCAAACTCGGTAATAATATCGCTGATCTGAAGCCCTGCTCGCGCAGCCGGACTATCCGGCACAACACTAGCAACCAACGCACCGGCTGCATTTTTCAAACCAAAGGACTCAGCCAACTGACGACTAACGTCCTGAATTTCGACTCCCAACCAACCACGGCTCACTTGCCCTTTGGTTTTTAGTTGATCGGCAACATCCATCGCCACACTCATGGGAATCGCAAAAGACAGACCCATAAAACCACCAGTGCGCGTCACAATAATCGTGTTAATACCCACCACTTTGCCGTCCAAATTAAACAATGGCCCGCCAGAGTTACCGGGATTAATCGCCACATCAGTTTGAATAAAAGGCACGTAACTATCACGGAAGGAAGTCCGGCCCGTGGCACTAACAATGCCCGCCGTCACAGAATAATCAAAGCCCAGAGGTGAACCGATCGCCATGACCCATTCGCCCACTTTTATATCATCCGGATCAGCCAATTCAACAACTGGCAGATCATCTGCATCAATTTTGAGTAACGCCAGATCGGAACGTGCATCCAAACCAATCACTTTAGCTTCAAATTCACGACGATCAATCAAGCGCACCATGACCTTATCCGCGCCTTCGACCACATGATTGTTGGTCAGAATGTAGCCGTCATCGGAAATAATAAAACCCGACCCCAACGATGGCGCACGACGACGCTGTTGTGGTTGGTTAAATTGCGGATTATCACCAAAAAATTGACGAAATAACTCAGGGACTTGCTGCTGCCCACCAGGCTGCTGCGCGGAAGGTTGAGGCTTGGCCTCCTGAAGTGCGCTGATATTAACAACAGCCGGTTTCAGTTCATTGGCCAGCTCAGTAAAATCAGGTAATGAATAGGCGCGCACTGACAGGGAAAATACAATCGCCAACAGGGCAAACGACCAAACACTAACCTTGCGGGTCATACGTAACATAATATCTCCATA
This sequence comes from Pseudomonadales bacterium, assembly GCA_036960805.1. Taxonomy (GTDB): domain Bacteria; phylum Pseudomonadota; class Gammaproteobacteria; order Pseudomonadales; family IMCC2047; genus IMCC2047. The sequence continues at coordinate 35,435 of JBALXL010000008.1, read as the reverse complement.
ACTTTAAGAATTGATCAGAACAGCAACTATGACCAAACTCAAAGCATGGAAGTTCCACCCCTACAGGACAGAAATCATTCTGGGGTCGATATGCCAATCGCCGAATTCCCACGCGGCCAGGCATTGAGTACGGCCTGAATTAAGGTTGCCAACGGAATCGCAAAAAAGACGCCCCACAACCCCCAAATACTCCCAAAAAACAACACCGCAACGATGATAGCCACTGGGTGTAAATTGACCACTTCAGAAAACAGGAATGGCACCAACACGTTACCGTCCAACGCCTGGATGATGCCATAGGCCGTCATCAAGTAGAAAAACTCCGAGGTCCAACCCCACTGAGAGGCACCAATCATTGCGACCGGCACCGTCACCACGGCCGCCCCCACATAAGGAATAATGACCGACAGGCCCACCAGAATGGCCAGTAGAATCGCATAATTAAGCCCCATAAAGGCAAACACGACATAACTGGCCCCACCGACAAGCAAAATCTCAATCGCCTTACCACGAATATAATTAGCTATCTGGACATCCATTTCCCACCACACTTTGCTCATCAAGGTACGCTGGCGAGGCAACATAGCAGCAAACCAATTGGTGATGACTTCTCTGTCCTTAAGGAAGAAAAACACCAGAATTGGCACAAGAATCAAATAAATTAGTAATGACGCAATATTAGTGATCGTTGACATTGAATTGGATAGTGCCCACTGCCCTAGGCTGCCCAGCTCTTTACCCGCCATACCCATCCAGCTTTTGATCTGCACGTCACTGACCAACTCCGGATATTTTTCCGGCAACGCTTCAAGCAACGCGTGTCCCTTTTCCAACATGCGGGGTAATTCGCCAAAAAGGCTGATAACCTGCCCCCATACCAGCGGTAACAGTAGAAAAATAAGCGCAAACAAAAAACCCATGAAAATGGTGAAAACCACCGATACAGAGAGCATGTGAGGCACACCGCGAGCCGTCAACATGGTCACTAAACCTTGCATTAAGAAGGCCAGCACAACACCCACAAAAACCGGACCTAGGATACTGCCCATCGTCAAAATAATGGTGAAGGAACCCACTAAAACAACAAACAGAACCACCGCTTCTTCGTTAGAGAAGTAGCGCTGAAACCAGTTTTTTAGAACTCTAATCATTACTCACCACGCTTCATTAAATACCAATAAACATCACCCACTTGCCACATATCAAGCATGGTATGGTTTGAATGCTCCATATAAGCCTGAAAATCACGCAGCGAGCCAGGATCAGTCGCGCTGACTTTGAGCGCCTCACCAGCATTCAATTCAGTTAACGCTTTTTTTGCCTTCAACAAAGGCAGAGGGCAACGCAAGCTGGTTACGTCTAGGTGCACGACGCTATCGTCGGAATGTCTATCCATTTTCTATAACTCTTCACAAAATCGGAATGCCCAGCATCATACAATATTTACTCACCATGTATAGCGTATCCCGCACGATGCTGCGATCATGTTAATAAAGCTCGATAGAGTCTTTTAAGCAACTAAAGCTCCGGCATCTAAAAATCGCCTGAAGCCAGTTTCTGAAACAATGTCACGCTGACAGTGTCACAACTATTCGACTCAATAAACTTTAAATACTTAATCATGCGCGATAACTTTTCCATGCTTTTGTTCCAGCCAATATGTCAGCTAATAGGTCGATGCCGAAAACCGCATTTATCCGCTAGCTTGTTACTTAGCTTATGCTTAACCGTGACCGTTTTATCTCCAGCGCAAGCTAATGGAACGCTACCAAGCCTTGGCGATTCAGCTTCTGGGCAGGTATCACTGCAACAGGAACACAAACTCGGTCGTGCGTGGCTAAAAGCACTACGCGGTCGCACCAAGGAACTGAATGATCCACTGCTCTATGACTATCTTGAGCACCTGCTTTACCGCTTGGCGGAACACAGCCAGCTGCAAGATCGTCGTCTTGAATTAGTGGTGGTAGAAAGTCCAGAATTAAACGCATTTGCAGTACCTGGTGGCGTCGTTGGCGTCAACGGCGGCCTGTTCCTCTATGCACGCAGCGAACAAGAATTTTCTTCAGTACTGGCTCATGAGCTGGCGCACCTCAGCCAACGTCACTACTCTCGCAGCGTAACAACAGCGCAGCAAAATTCATTACCCAATCTGGCAGCGTTACTGGCTAGTATCGTCGTAGCAGCAACTGTCGGTGGTGATGCCGGTATTGCTGCGATTTCAGCCACACAAGCGGCGCTAATTGATCAGCAATTACGCTTCAGCCGTAATAACGAACAGGAAGCCGATCGTCTTGGTTTTCAAACGCTGGTTAATGCAGGTATCAACCCCCACGCAATGGCCAGCATGTTTGAGCGCATACTTGTTAATCAGCGCTTAGCCGGTAACCGTCCACCGGAATTTTTGCTCACTCACCCCGTCAGCGAATCACGCATAGCCGATGCTCGTAATCGCGCAGAACAATTACCAAAGGGTGCGTTTAATGATGAAGATAAAATCGAATACCAGCTGATGCGTAACCGTGTCCGCCTGATGTTTGATAAATCACCATCTCATGCCATTCAGCAATTCAAAGCCGAGTTAGAAAGCGACAATCAACTCACTCGTGATGCGGCACAATATGCCCTCGCACTAGCCTATTCAAAAGCTGGACAAGACGCCAAAGCCAACCAAACGCTGAAACCGCTGCTTGATAGCGACCCCAGCCGTATTAGCTATCTGGTCGCCTATGCCCAAATAAATCAAACAACGCAGATGCAGGCAACGGTAGAACAACGCCTCAACAAACATTTGGCTCTTAATCCTGATAATTACCCCCTTTCGATGGCATTGGTCGATTCGCTAACACGCCAGAAAAAATATCAAGCAGCGCAAACATTATTAGAAAAACTCAGTCATCAACGCCCTCAAGATCCTGCCGTATGGTTTAAATTAGCCGAAGCAAATGGCTTTAACGGCAACAGCGTTGGTATTCACCTAGCCAGTGCCGAGTATTTAATTCTCAATGGCGGGATGGATCAGGCACTTGAGCAGTTGGATTACGCCCTACGCAAATCAGATAAAAATTTCCAACTGACCACCAAAATTGAACAACGCAGAGCAGACATCAAAGACTATCAGGAATTTCTGAAAAATTTTTAGCGGCGTATCATTAGATAATGACAGCTACGACCCGCATCAAAAACAAATACATCGAGCGAATACCTGTATGGAAGAACGTCTCATCGAAATAGAAACAAAAGTAGCCTATCAAGAGCACACCATCAGTGAGCTGAACGATGTTATTTACCGTCAGCAGCAACAAATTGATCAACTTGAGCGCATTTGTAATGCCCTGACTGATAGCATGCAGGATATGGCCGAATCAGTCGGCTCCGATAAAGGTGGCCACGAAAGACCTCCCCACTATTAGGCTTACCAACAAACATGCTGTAAAGGTGTTAGAATCTCCCCATCCATTTCGATGATCTAATGCCTTATTCGCCATGCACAGTTTTTCTCTGGTAAAAAATAAAACCACCAACAAAATCATCAGCCCTGCACAGTGCTACAACAAGGCAGTAGAAGAAGGCCGCGTTGATTACGATATTTCACAGCAACAGGCCGTCAGCGAACTAGACCGACTATTCGCTGAAATCACTGCACTTCCAGCCAAACACATTGCCAACCAAGGTGTTTACCTATGGGGCGAAGTGGGTCGAGGCAAAACCTTTCTGATGGATTTATTCTGTCAATCGCTGCCTGAAGGGCTGGCATGGCGCATGCATTTCCACCGTTTTATGGCCTGGGTTCATCAGCGCCTGCAACATTACGCCGGTCGCAAAAACCCTCTTATTTTGGTCGCCAAAGACATCGCCAAAAAACATCGCTTATTATGCTTTGACGAACTGTTTGTTAAGGATATCGGTGACGCTATGCTGCTGGGCACCTTATTCGAAAACCTGTTCAAGTTAAACGTTACCCTCGTCGCCACCAGTAATATTGAAGCGCTGCAGTTATACCGTGACGGACTCCAACGCGATCGTTTCTTACCAGCGATCAAAGCCATAATCAAACACACTGTCAGCTTGCACCTTGATGGAGACAAGGATCATCGTCAGCGCTCACTGCAACATGCGCCCATTTACTTTGAAGAATTGCCTCTCAGCCTGCTACAAAAACTTGAGCTACCACAGCCCGTCGATAGCCAGCACAACATCGAAATATTGGGGCGCACCATTGCCACCAAAGGCACAAGCAAACGCAGCCTGCATTGTTCTTTTGAGCAACTCTGTGAAGGCACCCGCAGTCACCTCGATTATATTCAGCTGGCTCAACGTTATACTGATGTCGTGCTCACCGAAATTCCGCCACTCAGCGGTCAAAGCTATGAACGTATTAAAGCGCGCGGCACAGAAGAAGCTACCCTCACCGCCACCTCGACCGGTGCACGTGAAGTCAAACTAGGCAAAAAAGATGACGCTGTGCGACGTTTTATCAGTTTGGTCGATGAATTTTACGAGCGTAAAGTAAACCTATATCTGGTCAGCGAAACACCGCTGGAATCACTCTACACCGAAGGCAGCCTCACCTTTGAGTTTCAGCGCACGCAAAGCCGGTTAACCGAAATGGCCTCGCACGAATACTTACAGCTGGCTCATCAACCTTAAAGTTGTCATCTCGAACGAACGTGAGAGACCTAACCTCGCCCTTATGCATTCCTCACATTCATTTGGAATGACAGCACAAGCCACTGCCCTCCAGCGCCGAAATATGGTTGAATAGCGGCCTTATTTCATACTACCGGCCAATACCTACATGCCTCTGTTACGTTTAAACCAAATCAATGTCCATTACGGCACCCATATCATTCTCGATGACGCCAGTCTCATCCTCAACAAGGATAAAAAAATCGGTCTGTTAGGCCGCAACGGCGCGGGTAAATCCACCTTGATGAAGGTTATTGCCGGGCTCACTACGCCCGATAGCGGCGAACGCTGGTTACGCCCTGGCATTGAAGTGGCATGGCTTGATCAATCGCTGCCCGATGCTGACGAGCAAAGTGTTTATGACATGGTTGCTGGTGGTTTGCATGAAATTGGCGAACTGTTGAAACGTTATCACCATGCTATCAGCGATGTTGATAACTTCGACATGGTTGAACTGGAACGCGCGCAGGAACAACTGGAAGCCAAAGACGGCTGGAGCATGCAGTTACGTGTCGATACCGTCATTCAGCAGCTGCAGTTACCCGCAGACTCCATGATGAAGGACCTATCCGGTGGTTGGCGTCGCCGTGTTGCACTGGCGCGTGCGCTGGTACGTCAACCGGACATTCTACTGCTCGATGAACCGACCAACCATCTGGACATTCCCGCCATCGAATGGCTGGAAGAACAATTAAAAAGTTATCGTGGCGCACTGGTCGTCATCACCCACGACCGTGCCTTCCTACAAAAAATTGCCAACAACATTGTTGAGCTGGATCGTGGCCATCTCAGCCAACTTGAAGGCAGCTATCAAAACTTCCTCACCATGCGTGAACAACAGCTGCTTGCCGAAGAGCGCGCTAACGAATTGTTCGACAAAAAAATGGCTGAAGAAGAAGTATGGATTCGCCAGGGTATTAAAGCCCGTCGTACCCGTAACGAAGGCCGTGTGCGTGCGCTTGAATCCATGCGTAAAGATCGCAGCCAGCGTCGCGAACGTACTGGTAAAGCCAGCATCAATCTGGAAGGTGCTGATAAATCAGGAAAAATCGTCGCTGAATTAAAAGAGATCAGCTTCAATTTCGACGACAAGTGCATTGTCGACAACTTCTCCTGCAACATCATGCGCGGCGATCGTATTGGTTTTGTCGGTACTAACGGCGCGGGCAAATCCACCTTATTAAAAATAATTCTCGGCCAGTTGGAACCACAACAGGGTGAAATAAAATTCGGTACCAAGCTGGAAGTTGCCTACTTTGACCAACTACGCCAACAACTGGAACCCGAGCAAACTCTCATTGAAAACATCTGTGGCGGTCGTGAGTTCATTGAAATTAATGGCAAAAACCGTCATGCCATTGGCTACCTGGGGGATTTTCTATTCAGCCCAGCGCGTGCTCGTACACCCGTAAAAGCTCTATCCGGTGGTGAACAAAACCGTGCGATTTTAGCCAAGCTCTTCAGCCAGCCAGCCAATTTACTGGTGCTCGATGAACCCACCAATGATCTCGATATCGAAACACTGGAATTATTGGAAGAGATCCTGCTCGATTTCAAAGGCACCGTATTGCTGGTCAGCCACGACAGGGATTTCATGGATCACGTAGTCACCAACCTGCTGGTACTCGAAGGGAACGGCAAAATCAGTAACCATGTCGGTGGTTACACTGACTGGGTTAACCATGGAGGTAAACTTGAAGGGCTCGAAGAAGAGCAGCAAGCTTCTGCCCCTGCTGTACAGGAACCAGCAGCCGCACCCGTCCAGCAAGAAACCAAACAAGAGCCTAAGAAAAAGTTAGCCTACAAAGACCAAATTGAGCTGGATAAGCTACCAGCCTTGATTGAAACGCTGGAAAATCAACAGGCAAAGCTGGAAGCACAAATATCACAGCCAGATTTTTACAAAGGCACAGCGCAAGAAACACAAACCGTTCTGGACTCGCTGGAAAGCACGCAGCAGCAACTGGAACAGGCCTACCAGCGCTGGGATGAGCTTGATGGTTAACCTCTTTTATCAATCTCATCAGTAACCAACAGGGACGCATAATGACAACTGAAAACACGCCCAAGCCGGGAATCTACAAGCATTACAAAGGCAATCTCTATGAAGTGATTGCCGTTGCTCGCCACAGCGAAACTGAAGAAGAGCTGGTGGTTTATAAAGCCTTGTACGGCGATCGTGGCACATGGCTTCGCCCGCTCGATATGTTCTGCGAAGAGGTGGAAGTTGATGGCGAAGCACTGCCACGCTTTGAGTTTATTGAGGATAGTCCGGCCGATAATGACTAGAGCCTGTCTTTAGGCAATCAATGTTAAATCACGAGGACACAAGCAATTAAACTGATACTTTTACCTGGCATGGACGGCACAGGAAAGTTGTTTAAACCTCTCCTGGAGATAATACCTGACAATATTGCTTATGAGGTATTCCCCCTTTCGTCATTAGTGGCTGACAATCCCAAACAACAGGCGAAAGAAATTGTAACCCGGTTAGGTGTAGGCGAGTTTGTAATATTTGCTGAATCCTACTCCGGAATAATTGCTTACGAACTCTCTAAAATACCAGATATAAACATCAAACATATTTTGTTCGCAGCAAGCTTTTTGTCACGTCCTTCTCAAATCAGCAGGCTTGGCCCTTACGCTCCACTATTCATGCTGCGGAAAAACCTAATAACCAAGAACATTCTCAGTAGGTTATTTTTTGGCCATTCGGGGCATATAGATTTAGTTAAGCTATTTCTAGGCACTCTAGATTCCATCACTGATGCCACGTTAAAAAAACGATTACGAAGAATTTCAAAACTCACTCTACCCGCCACCTCAATTGAAGTGCCCTGCACTTACCTTCAAGCAACAAAAGATAAACTTGTCAGCAAAAAAGCTGTTTTAGACTTTAAGAAAATATGCGTGAATCTCACGATAAAACAGATTAAGGGCGGCCACTTCATTGCACAAAGCAACCCATTAGAGTGCTGGGATGCCATCAAGGAAGTGATTACTTTATACAAATGAGATAGTGTCGGTCTTTCACTTATTTAGTCATAAATAGCGGCCAATATTTCAACATGACCACTTCAACGAACACCAGTTTCCCCCTTCTCAAGGAATCATTAGGCTCGCAAGCCGTGCAACAACTTGCCGATTGCCTCAGTGAAATAGAGCCAAATTTCAACCACGCAGCCTTTACCAAAACCGCCAACAACGGTTTGAACAAGCTCGAACTCAAAGCGCGGGTTTATCACCTGATTGAAGTATTACATCAATACTTACCACAAAATTTTGAACAAACAGCACAGCTTTTATGTCAGGTAAAACAACATCAATTTAAAGCAACAGAACCCACAGTCAAAGCCTTCACGGCCTGGCCTTTAATTGACTACGTGGCGGTTCATGGTCTGCAGCATCCAGAGGTCGCGCTGCATACACTGGCGCAACTTACTTCACTGTTCTCCGCTGAATTTGCCATTCGCCCCTTTATCCAACAACACTATGAACTGACCTTTGAGCACCTTCATGACTGGTGTGATAGCTCTGATCATCATTTGAGACGACTGGTATCCGAAGGCACTCGGCCACGCTTACCCTGGGGTCAACAACTGCCAAACTTCATTAAAAACCCAAAGCCCATTCTGCCCTTGCTGGAAAGACTCAAAACAGACCCTGAAATTTATGTCCGTCGCTCAGTAGCAAACAATCTCAACGACATCTCTAAAGACCATCCACAGCAGGTTCTGGATACCTGTAAACAGTGGCTAGAACAACCGAATAAAGAAAGCCAATGGATCGTGCGGCACGCTACTCGCACACTGGTAAAAAAGGGCTCTCCGGAAGTGTTCGCCCTGCTGGGCTACTCAGAAAACCCTGAATTGAATGTAAAGCTCGCCCTAAGTAGCCATAAATTACAGCTAGGAGACAATCTAGCCATTCAGATTGAATTAACCTCAACAGCTGCCAAGCCTCAAAAGCTAGTCGTTGATTATGCTATCCATTTTATGAAAGCCAACGGCCAGCAGAGCGCTAAGATTTTTAAATTAAAGACATTGGCGTTGGCTAAAGATGAATCAATATCGCTAGAAAAAACTCACCGTTTTGTGCCACTTTCAACACGTCGTTATTACTCGGGGGAACACCGCGTAGAGATTAAAATTAACGGTCATCAAGTGGCCGCCATGCCCTTTACGCTCAACTTGCCAGGTTAAATCCAAAGGAAGGAGGAGCAGCACTCTGGTTCAAATACGCAAAACCCTAACCTGCCATTACTCAGCAAAGTAAACGTCCTAAAAACCTACTCCAGTGGATGTATTTTTCTGCCGAGAGTAATCAACCTACCCAAACACCTAGGATTCAAGACCTTTGACTAGCGAGTAGCTCAGCTAAATTCAGTTCACGCTGCTGCTCACTTTTCACATAACTGATCCATTGTTTGGCCAGCTTAAAGCTACGTTCGTATTTTTTGGCCTGACGAAATGCAGCCAAGGATTTCTCATAACGCTTTAAATTGAACAGTGCCATTCCGCGAATTAAGTGGGCACTATCACGACGCTCTAACTGCCGATTTTTTAACGCATGGTTAATTGCTGTGACAGCCTCTCCCCAGCGGGAGAGATTCAAATAGGATTGCCCTAACAACAAATACAACTCACCTTTTTCAGAAAGCCCTGCAGCCTCATTAAGCGGTGCCAGCGCCCGCTCGTCTTCTCGAGCCATCATCCAGGCATTGGCTAATAACTGTAAATTTTTATCCGTGCGTTTAACGATGTTTTCCGCAAAGCCCTTTTCCAATACCCTGGCCGCACGATAGGGTCGCTGATTAAGCAACATAAGCTGAGAAACCCCCACCAGCTCGGCACTTTTATCCAGCAATGCGGCATCATTCATGGCTACTTGAGTGGAGAACTGTTTAGACTCTTGTTTCAGTTCAGCATAAAGCGCAGACAATTGAGCGTAATACTGCTTTTTCGGATATTCACCCACCAATGCCAACATCACCCGAAAACTCTTTCTATAGACTTTGAGGTCGTAATACATGGCATTGAGTAACAGGTACCAGTTTTCCGGAACCTTTTTACCCTCCGTACGATAAGCTGCAACCGCCTTTTCAATAAAAGGTAGCGCCCGCTTTGAGTCCTGCAATTGGTAATACACCTGACCAATAAACACATTAGCCTGTGGGCTGGGCGTCTCAACCTTGGTTAGCCACTCTTTTAACAGCTTCAGTGACTTTGCAAAATTTTGTTGCACAAAATAGATTTGCGCCAGACTGTACTGTAACTCGGTTCGTAACTGCTCAGGCATGCCCTGCTGTGACAGCGCCTTTTTATAGGCCTGCACCGTAGCCGGAAATCTTTCCTGTTGGTAATAAATGTAAGCGTAGGCGCTCCACAAACGCGCGAGTTCGTGACCATTGTAGCGCTCAGCTTTGGCTTTTAACTTATCCAGCTTGGCCAATGCAGCGGCGCTATCGCCCTGCTGGTTTAGCTCTATCGCCTGCTGTAACTTTTCATATAAACGCAGGTTAATTGTGGCCGTGGCTTTACGGGTTTTGTATTCGCCTTTTTGAGTTTGCGAGTCTGCGTCAGGAGAATCTGTTTCAGCCAACAGCATTGATGTCGGCAAGAAACCAAGCACCAACAGACATAAAAACTGGCGCGAAAACCGACTGTTAAAATGAGAACTGAAAGACAAAAGACGCATAGGCTAGGAGGTTTTATCCAACTTAAAGGTAAACTTCTGACGCACGCCAGTCACATCTACGGACGAACCATCGACCATTTTCGGTTTGTATTTATAGTGTTTAACAGCGCGCAGAGCGGCATTATCAAACACGCCCTCGGGATTGGCTTCAATGATTAGAGGGTTGATCACTTTGCCACTTTCGGTGACGGTAAATTCGATAATCACATAACCTTCAAGGCCGCGTGATTGTGCATAACGTGGATACACCGGCGGTGGTCGTACCAGCGGCAGATACTCACCATCACTTACACCCAATCCGATGCCACTGAGCTCAATATTCAGCGACATTTTCATCGGCGCTAACCTGATCTGCTGTGTATTGGGGTTCGATAAATCCTGCAATTGCACATTCAGCTCAGGTGGTGGCTGTTTGGCTAATTCTGGTTTTTCCGGCTTCTGCTGCTTTTTAATCAGCGACAATTCATGCTCGGGCATCAAAAATTCAGTCACACGCTGCACGGGCTTTTGACCCAACCCATCAACGCCCATAGCAATCAGGCTCTGCATAAACACAAACAATGACAGGGTAACCAGCCCACCAGCGAGCACAATCAACGGCATACAAAAGATTTTTCGCAGCGACATATTAAAGTGCTTCCTGCGCCGCCAGCGCTATGCCACTGACACCGGCCTGACGTGCCGCATCCATGACGTTCATAATCACCTCCGCAGTTGCTTTTTTATCCGCCTGAATAATCAGGGTGCCTTCCGGTTTTTCGGCATGTAAACGCTGAATATTTGAGCGCACAGCGCGCACATCAACACGGCGTTTATCAATCCAAATTTCATCCTGCCCGGTGATGGCGACCAAAATACTGGTATTTTCCTGCTTAGTGGCAGTGGTGGATTCGGGCCGATTAATATCGGCTCCAGTTTCCTTCACAAAAGAAGCGGTAACAATAAAGAAGATCAGCATAATAAACACCACATCCAACATAGGTGTTAAGTCGATGCCCTGCTCCTCTTCAATGCGGTGAGATAATCGTCTACGCATGTTCAATCACCAGTCGGTCGACCATCAATCCCTTCTCATGTTCGCATTTGCGAGATAGCCAGCTCATGGCAAATACACCCGACAGCGCTGCAACCATGCCCGCCATGGTTGGAATAGTGGCGCGCGAAATACCGCCCGCGATGGACTTAACATCACCGTTACCGGACACCGCCAGCACATCAAACACTTCGATCATGCCCGTCACCGTGCCTAGCAAACCCAATAACGGGCACAACATAATCAGCGCTTTAATCAGCACCAAATTATGTTCAACAGATTGTTTGCCACGCGATAACAGTCCCTCACGAATACGCTGCGCATACCAGGAGCCTTTGTCAACCCTATCCTGCCAGCGGCTAATCATGCGTTGTAAAAATTCAACATGGTGCAACCTAAAGTACACTATCCGCTCGATAATCAGGCACCACATGACAAAGACCAACAGTGCTATTAGCCACAGCACAAAACCACCGGCCTCCATAAAGCCTGCGAAGGCAGTCACATAATCAGCCACATCCAGCATGCTTATTTATCCACCTGTTCGGCGATCACTCCGGCGGTCTGCTCTTCTAGAACCTGAACAATGCCCTTGCTGCGACTACTCACCAGCGCATGCAAGAAGATAGCGGGGATTGCCACACACAATCCCAGCGCCGTGGTCACCAGCGCACTAGAGATACCGCCCGCCATAGCTTTGGGATCGCCTGCGCCAAAGATCGTTAACGCCTGAAAGGTTAAAATCATACCGGTCACTGTACCCAGCAAGCCCAGCAACGGCGCCACCATTGCTGCCAGTTTGATAATGTTGACCCATTTTTCCAGCGCCGGTAATTCACGAAGAATAGCCTCATGCAGTTTCAGCTCCAGCGCATCAATCGGCAATGCGACATTTTCACGGTACAGAGCAAGCACTCGTCCTAATGGATTATCCCGCTTCGGCTGATCGGGCTGCTGCAATTGCAGCTCAACCTTGCGACTCACACTCATCAATACCAGCAAACGCCAAATGGCAATCGTCAGCGCCAGCACACCAATAAAGATAATCAGATAACCGATTGCGCGGCCCTGATGCACACGCTCCAGCCAGCTAGGACTATCGATTAAGGCTGCAAGAAAAGAGCCACCGCTAGGTCCCGTGGGATCAATACCAAACGCAGTATGACCGCTAGCAATTAGCTGAAGATCCCCAGCACTGCTGGTATAGCGCCCTTCAGGCTGACGCGGCAGCACCAGCAAATCATCTGTCGCAGCATCATATTTCAGGTACTGGCCATCAGAAATGATATTAAAACTACCAACCCGCACCACTTGCTGCTCATTGCGCACGCCATTGGGTAAAATAACCTGCGCTGGGAACTTCATCACACGGCCCGACTCTGTCATTTCCTGTTGCAGGATAAACCACAATTGCCGCAACTCATCGAGACTCGCCAGCTGCGTGGTGCTGCTCATTTTCTGAATTAACTGGTCAAGAAACTCACTACGTCCGGGATACTGCACACGGGTCAACGAGGTCTGTAAATTAGCGCGTGTATCACCCGCCACTGCCTGCACCGTACCGAACAAATCCTTCAGCACGCCTAAGCGCTCAGTGAGCACTTCCTTATTCTCGCTGATAGCTTTCGCATTGGCGTCATAGGTTTTCTCCAACGCCTTGCTGCGCTGCTCCAATTTAGCCCGTTCACGTTTGGCCGCAGCCAGACGCTTGGCCTGCTGCTGCTTGTCTGCCAAAAACTGTGCTTCACGGGCTTTTTGTTCGCGGCGCTCCTGCGCACTGCCCTGTTTAACCTGCTGTAATAATTGTTCCAGCGTTGGCGCTTGTTCTATCGCCTGCACATTCAAACTGGCTAACGAAAAAACCGCCAACAGCGCCAGAACAACAGTTTTTAATTTAGCGTTGAAATTACTCACCCGTCACCTCCTGCGCACGCGGTGCCGAGATGGGTAACATCAACATATTCAGTGTCGCCTGTTTGCGAGCAATACGAATGGCATCACGCACCGGCTTGCGGTAATCACTGTCCAGCACCTGCCATTGCTGCTGTTTGCTACTCCATAACCAAGCATCACTGAGATCTTTAGTCTGAGCAATTAACGCGATACGGCCAACCCGCAACATATTGACATTAATCTGCTGAACGCCCAGCTCAATGGTATCGGTATAAACGTCGATTTTACGACCGTATTCATTTTCGATCTGGTAGGCCTCAAGCACCTGCCGGAATTTTTCGGAGTCAGCCACGTCGGGATTTTCCAGCGCCGCATCAATAAAGCTCAAACGCTGCTGACGTTCTTCAGCATGAAACGGTAAATCAAGTGCAACAAACTGGTTCAAACCGGACGCCATTTCCATCATCAGCGGAGTGATCTGACGCTTCATCTGAGTCGCCTGAATGATGGAGCTGCTGATTTCCTCTAACTGTCGCTGCTGTGCCGATGTTTGAATTTCAAGCTGTTGGTTGTACACCTTCAGCCCTTCAATCAGCTTATTGGTGGCACGGTATTCGTCCAGCAAAGCATTTTTCTGCTCACTAAGCCCGTCAATGCGTGCTTGAGATTGCACGGCTTTTTCGGTGCGAATTTTATTGACGCTGTGAATAGCATCAAGACTGGTAGGCGTATCACCCGCCCATGCAGTGGATACCGCCAAACTCAAAACGAGGGTAAAAGGTAACAACAATATTGACGGGGTCGTTCGAGACATTATCTCTTCCCTAAAGCTCAGCTCAAGTTGATTTTGGCGGGAGTTTACAAAACAAACAAACAAATGTAAATACGAATCATTATTATAAGTGTTTATGAGCAATGCCAAAGACAGCAACCAAGAATCCAAAAACAAAACTCAGTTCACGCGCATTAGAAAATTTTGATGTGAAATATTTCATCCGTAGGCACCTGCCAGTGAAAAACACCAATAAACTCCGCTTTTACGCCTGTTTTTACCTCGCCTTGGTCTCGCTCGCTACGTTATGCCGAGGCCTCTAATTACGAGTTCACTTCACAAAGCACCGCAAGAACCAAACACATAACTACAAGTACTATTCCAACCCAAGCACCACATCCCATTCCTCGCCAAGCTAAAGCCTTCAATGAGACAACAGTGGTGTTATCACTTATTAATCTCTTCTTTGGACCCGAAAGCGATGATTGTTTTGTGGTTTCCTTCAGCATTCGTAAACTGTAGATATAAATGCCTGTGACTATCAAAGCAGTAAGAACAAGCCCAAATAAGAACCATGCTATTTTGCTCTTTAGCCCCCAAAACGTTCCGAAATGTAGCGGATCTGCTGCTTCAGAGAGACGGACATGCACATCTAATGATGTTCCTTTTCGAATCGCCAGGTGCTTCTCTGTATATATATCAAAGGCAACATGGTTAGCTCGATCACGCACCAAGACGGCATCAGCTTGGCCTCGAAATAAAATGGCTGTGCTACTCAATTTCGTTAAAGAAAAATCAGGCAACTGTAATTGACGCACAACTAAGGTCGGATATAACAGCGTTACTTTGTCCTGAAGTGATTGCAGTAACTGAGGCGTTATCTGTTCTCGCCACTGCTCATCATAGCCATCGGGCATTACTTGCCTGTCATTGTCAGGATATTGGGCAGCCAGCCCCCAGCGTTCCCCCAAATACCACAAGCCCGTGACAGAAATTAACAAAATAAACGCCAAACTCCACACACCAAGTAAGCGATGCATATCACCCCAGAACAGACGCTTATTGTTTTTCCTCGGAACCGAAGCAAAACCCTTCCACCACCGACGGTAGTTAACAATCCCCGTTAAAAATGAGATTAGCAGCAACAATGACGTTGAGCTAACAAGCGTGACACCGAGAGTGGTAGGCAACATTAAATGACGATGAAATTGCCGTAAGTAACGCTGCCAATTCATCCAGCGACCAATACCTGTCACCTGATTAGTATAGGGGTTCAAGTAAATACGAAAACGTTTCCCGTCTGGCTTAACAGCTAACACTTCTGCGGCAAATCCGGTATTGATAGGTGCCGTAATACTACTGATACGAGCATTAGGATAAGCATGACTGGCTTTGCCATACAAAGCGGCCCAGCTTAATTCCGCTGTTTCACTTTGAGGAGCAATGCGCAAGGCTGAATTAAACAGCCAATCGATCTCATGGGAGAGTACTGCCAACGTCCCTGTGGCAGAAATAAAAAACAATAAAATCGACAAACTTAGCCCAGAAAAACTATGCCATCGATACCAGCGCCGACGATTTATCTTCATAGATTAAACTATGCAAGCCTCAAAATAACTCAACACGGAGCATACAATTCATCGAAAAAAACGCTGATTAAAAATATCACCAACATCCCCGACTAACCTATTCCAGAAGTGTTTAAGCAATTGATGATATGAATAGCAATTTTATTTTAGAAATCCAACGAATAGCCTAACGTCAACGTTCTACCACGCCCTTTAAAGTAACGATCATCATTGACTAACGCACTCTGTGAGTAGTAAGTGACGTAGTCTTCGTCCAGCAAATTAGCGAAGGAAACACTAACCTTGCCATGACGCAGTTGGTAACCAAGGGAAGCGTCAATCGTTGTATAACCATTAAATTCTTTTTCAGGGTCATCAAATGAGCGGTCAAACGCATGGTTAACTTGCACTACTGCACGCAGGGCATCACTTAAACGAGCATTCCAAGTTCCAACAAGTCGATTAGGGGAAATATTTAAACCCGACAATTTCGAATCCAAAGAGCCATTGCCATCACTGTCAAACTCCCCTTTGATATAGGAGTAAGCTAATTTTAATTGGTGATTAGCGCTTAATTCATAACCTGCGCTCGTCTCAAATCCTGAAATTTCAGTTTTCTCCCTTTTAGCAAAAAAGTCATCGCCTATACGTTCCAGACGAGAACCCAAATCAGAGGAGGACTGGTAAACACTAAACTCCAGATCGACCGGATAGAAGTCAACACGAACACCGACTTCCAGATTGTCGGTAACAATCGGTTTCAAATCTAAAAACCGGTCCACATCCAAGTTAGCTTTGTTAATACCCCTTAGCACTCGACCAACATCGGCCAAGCCAAAACCTTCCGAGTAATTAGCAAACAAGCGAACAGAATCAATAGGATGGTAAACCAAACCGAAATTAACTAGCGTTTCATTAAAACTCGGTTTTCCACCATTAACAGTGACACTATTTCTTGAAGCTATCGTTTGATAGGTGTCTACATCCAGTTCAGCAAACTCACGTCGCACGCCAGTATGCAGTACCAAGTTATCTAATAGGTCAACTTCGGCCTGAACAAACGGCGCGTAATTGGTAAAACCAGACTCAGGTACCCAGGATCGGTTCGTTAAAGCCAGGCGCTGTTCTGTCGTATCACGCAACACATCAAAGCCACCGGTCAATTTGAGTCGATTATTAAATAGACCGTCCTTAACCAAGGTGATTTTCGCGCCCTGTTTTGAAGAGATAGCCTCAGATTGATCAAACAGTGTGCCCACAGGTGCAATTGCTGCATCTTGAAATGTTCCTGAATCCGTCGCACCAAATAACCCTTCAAACTCCTGATTGTAGGCCTGTAGATTCAAGGTCATGCCAGCAAAATCATTATCCTCATAGGTAGCACTAATGGTTTGCACCTTGTTCCGTGGTGCTTCACCAATCGGTCGACCTTTCTTTGACGTGGTCGGCACACCGTTCGCTCTATCACCAGTAACACTGACATAATTTAAGTTACCCTCAGAAAGGTATTGGTTGATCTGAAATCCCAACTTTTGATCCTCACTCAACCAAAAACCAACCTTGGCAAAAAGATCGTAAGTTTGAGAATCCATGAAATCCCCCTGCGTGTTATCTACGCCAACGGCACTGCCCTTACCGTCTAAAAATAACCCTTGATCTTCAAAGCTAGCACCGAAAAGATAATCAAACTTATCAGCACGCCCACTCAACCGGTAATTTAGTTTGTAGCTTAAGGTGTCAGAATCCAGTTCAGAGGTTGGCGTGGTCGTTTGAATATCAATATGTTGCTTGAAACTATTATTTTCAGGCTCGCGGGTAATGTAGTTAATGATGCCACCAGTCGCACCTAAACCGTGAATAGCGCTGGCGCCATGGATCACTTCAATTTTTTCCACCATCGACAAATCAATTGTGTGAGCTGATCGGCCAGTGGCCCTTAGCGGATTTGATTGCGGCACCCCATCAATCATAATGAGGGGAGTGCGACCACGAAAGGTCTCTCCACTGCCCGTCAATTTCTGACGGCTTGGTGTGTAGGCGGGCAAAAGATTACTCAATACCGTCGAAGAATCTGTAGAAATAGCTAACTGCTCTTCAATTTGCTCACTCGTAATAATGGTAACGACCTGAGGGGACTCTAGCGCCTCAAGATTAGAGCGGCTTGCTGAAACAACAATATTTTCCAGTTGAAAAACATTATTGGAACTCGCAGTTTCCAACGTAAAATTGCCGTCACCCTGATCAACTACAGCGGAATTTGTGGCAGCTAATAATTTAGCAAACCCCTGCTTAACACTGTATGTCCCCTGCAAACCTAGTGACGTCATATCAGCAAACGGCACTGCATCAAATGACAAAGCGATTCCAGCGGCACCAGCAAACTGACTAAGCACCTGGCTAAGTGAACCAGCAGGGATATTATATGCCTGCTGGTTCATTTGATGATTAGCGTCGATTGGTTCGGCGGCCATCACAAATGGCTGTGAGGCAAAGGCCAACGCGCCGACCAATAATGCACGACTCAACACAGATACTGAGGACTTGAAGGTATGATTTAACTGCTGCGGTTGGTTGCTATCAACAGCCCCAGAAGATAACTGAAACATGGTTTTTCCCCAAATTGATTTTGTTATTCAACTTAGAGCCGAACGAGCAATCAAAAAAGTGCACATTATTTTTAATATTTTTAAGGCGAGAAATTTAGGCAGGAATAATGCTCACCCAGTAGCGAGTCAACCGCCGCTGGCGCACAGGAAAAGCCTTAACCAACACGTCCAAGGCTTGATCCGTGTTTTCAAGCGGAAACGCACCAGAAACTTTAATCTTGCTAATGGACGAGTCACAACTCAACAGCCCTTGGCGATAGCGTGCCAACTCACTAATCAATTGTCCCAAAGGCATATTAACAACCATCAAGCTGCCATTAATCCAACTACCAGCCGAGATATCAGCCAGTTCAGGACTAGCAATCTCATTCAGAGTAAAACTGATCCGTTGACCTTTCTTTATTTCAATTGATGAACCAGAAACTAACGATATCCGTACCGCTTTTTCCAGTACTGTCACCTGCGTTTTGTCGCCCTCTACCCGAACAGTAAAACGGGTACCGAGCGCTTGAATCACGCCGTGCTTAGTTTCAACTCTAAAAGGTCTCTGAATCACCGCAACATCGGGCGCTGTTGTGATTAAGACTTCCCCTTGATGCAATCGAATGAGTCGTTCTTGCTCACTAAACTCGACATCAGAGGAACTGTCTGTATCTAGCGCCATTGACGACCCATCCAACAAAATAAATTCGCGTCGCTCACCAATCGCTGTTTTGTAGGTAGCTTGCCACTCTTGCCAGGGCGCAACCCGATAGCCTGCCCAAGCAATCGGAGCAAAAACCGCTATCACACTTAATTTTCGTAATAACTCTCGCCGAGATATGTCAGCTTGTTTGAGTGCCGGAACTGCAAAATCCCGAGGAACTCGCCTAAAGCTTTCCTGCACGGCTTCAACCTGCTGCCACGCATCCCTATGGATATCCTCTGCATTAAGCCAACTCAGCCAGCCAGTTTCAGCATCTCCAGAAGCCTCATCCGAACTCAACCTCGCATACCATTCAGACGCTTCACAAACTGCAGTGTGCAACCGGCCATCAACTGTAGAGTCACTCATAACTGATTACTCAACCGAAAAAGACAGCAGTGTGTCATAGCCTGAGTCATATAGTTGTTGACCGTTCGAACAGAAATACTCAATTCTTGCGCTATTTGCGAGTACGTCAGACCTTCGATTTGAGAGAGGATAAATGTTTGTTTTACTCTACTGCCAAGACCATCAAACATACGATCAATTTCAACAAGAGTCTCAAGAATCAGCGCATTTTCCTCCTCCGAAGGCCAGCTCCGCTCAGGCAGGGTTGCGATTACGTCTAAGTATTGATTCTCGAGCGTTCGACGTCGAAACAAATCAACACTTAAGCCTCTGGCAATAGTGATTAAATAATTATGGGGCTCGCAGACAGACGAGACCGGTTTAGCCGAGCGTAGAACACGAACGAAAGTATCCTGAGATAGATCTTCAGCATCAAAACTGCAGCCTAGGCGTTTAAACAACCATCCTGTCAGCCAGCCTTTATGCTGTTTATAAAATAATTCGACTGTCATTTTTTACACAAGCCCCATTTGCCTTCGGGCATATTTATCCCGTCTGACCACCACCAAATGTCTCCCTGCTCTTCCGGTTAGTGCCATGTTAATTATTAAATAAATACCCCAAAAAAAACCTCCTGTTTTTCATACCTTTATCTCTCAACAGCAACAATCGATTAGATTCATCAGCCGCCTCACGATGCCCACAGAATCAATCCATAACGAAGTTCAAGTTCAACTAATAAGGCAAAAGCATACTTCATTTAAATGCAAATATAAATAGCAATCATTATTATTACCATTTAGAGTGCTGCCACTTATACCTATCAAGCCTTGCTGAAAAACAGCGTTTCCTTGCAATGAAAACCGGAAAAGTTTTCCGAAAATTGATAACCACGGAGTGGTTTAGCAAAAGCCAACAACTGCTCAGTGCATTAATAAAATCAAAAAGGATATTTACCATGAATAATAAAAAACAGTGGGGCTACAGCGGTAGTATTGCTGCGGCACTGGCCGCCAGCATCAGCGCGCACGCAACCGCTGCGCCAGAACAGACAAAACCCATGGAAGAGGTCGTGATTTCAGGCAGCATATTGGGATCCTCAAGCCTTGAAGAGGTAAGAACCTACCCCGGTAACCGCAACGTATTAACAGCAGAACAACTGCAAAAAACAGCCAGTCTTTCGATTGACGGCGCGTTACAGCGTGTCCCTGGCATCAAAATTCAAGACGAAACAGGCACTGGTGTGTTGCCTAACGTGGCGGTACGTGGCCTTAACGCCAGTCGCAGTGGTCACACCCAATTCTTGGTGGATGGCATTCCGTTAACACTCGCTCCCTATGGGCATACCGGCCAGTCATTATTCCCTGCTACACTTAAAACGCTGGATCGAATCGATATTGTGCGAGGCGGTGCAGCCGTACAGTACGGTCCGAACAACGTGGGTGGTGTTATTAATCTTATTACTAAAGAGATACCTGATGAGTGGCAAACCACTCTGGCAGAAAAAGTGACCGCTTTTAACGCGGGCAACTTTTTAACCGACACGTATTTTTCTACCGGTGGCCAGATCAGCGACTCTTTTGCTCTACAATTTGAAGGTAACGTTATCGGTGGCGAGTCCTTCCGTGAGCATTCGGACACAGACGTTAAAAATTGGTTATTAAAAACGCGCTGGGATATTGCCGATGACAAAACTCTCAAAACAACACTGCAACGTTACGAGGCGGAAACCGAAATGCCCGGTGCTTTGCACACCGCGGCCTATAAACAAAACCGCCGTCAATCATTGCGCCCTAATGATTTATTTCAAGGCGATACGACCCGCTTTTCCACCACCTACAATCAACAGCTAAATGATTTTGGTCCTTTTGATGCAGGCGAATTTAACTGGTCTACGTTTGGCCACAAGTCCAATCGTAATTTCCAGTGGGATTTCACAACGGTGCCAGGTGCCGAACACTGGGCCGACACGCGTTTCTCTGCCAATATCCTGCGTAGTTCGCCGCGTGAATTTAAAGTTTGGGGCACAGAGCCTCGCATTGCCGTGCAGTTTGGCGATGCTAGTAGCGTGACCCATAAAGTGACACTGGGCAGTCGTCTGGTGAAAGAAGACATTGCCTATCAACTAAGGCAAACTGTGAAAGCGACCGGCGTTACAACCGTTCCCAGAGACTGGCAGCTCGACAACACCGGTATTGCTGCTTACATCAGTGACGAAATCAAGCTGTTCGACCAACGCCTGACTATTACGCCCGGTGTACGTTATGAGCATCTTGATTCAACCTTTAAGGATAAAAACGCCAACACCACGGTTGATAATACGATTTCCGAAGTATTGCCAGGTCTAACCATTGGTTTTGAAGCGAGTGATGACTGGTTTGTTTATGCCAATGGCCAACGCTCGCTAAGAGCACCTCAAATCGCCGTTATTCGTGGTACAGGAGAAGAAAACGCTGAGCGAGCATGGAATTACGAAGTAGGTGCTCGTTATGATTTCAGCCAAAACGGCAACGTCAACATGTCGCTGTACCGTATCGATTTTGACGACCAACTGCTCTACAACAGCACGCTACGCAGCTTTGACAATATCGGCAGAACACTCCACCAAGGCCTAGAGTTGGAGGTTAGCTATTCACCTGAGTCATTGCCTCGTCTTGATCTGCACGCTGGTTATAATTACCTCGACAGTGAACAAAGAGAAGGCAGCAATAAAGGTAATGAATTGCCTTATGTATCCGAGCATCAATTATTGTGGGATGCCAGTTATGCCTTTGATAGTTTTGACGCCACCCTATCCGGCTTTTACTTTAGTTCAGCCTTCAGCGACCAAGGTAACACCGAAGCAGAAAACGCAGTCGGCACCGTCGGTGAGCTTCCTTCTTATACCGTTTGGAACCTACAACTGGGAAAAACCATGAACCTGTCCCAGGGCAGTACGCTTTTCGCTGGTCTGTCGGTTAATAACCTGTTTGATAAGGAATATTATTTCCGCGGTATTGATGTGAGCCCGGCGGGTCGTTACTCAGCTCCGGAACGCTCCGTCAGCGTCGAAATGAAATATACTTTTTAGATCGTTCCTCAACCCTGTTCCCTGAAACCTATACATTGAGTTTCAGGGAACATTCCTAATACCCCCAACTACAAGCCCTTCACATGAAACGTTGGTTTAAACAACTACACCTGGCACTTGCTTTATTGGCCGGAGTATTTCTAATCAGCATCAGTGTCAGTGGTGCCTTACTGGTTTTTGGTAAAGATATTCAACAACTTTTGCAACCGACCTACTGGGAAATAAATCCCCCGTCACAAGCGCCGAACATCACTCAGGTTTTAAACATCGTCAACTCTCAACTCAATCATGAAAACCTGCATATTCATCAGTTAAGTATCAGTAACCGGCCAAATTGGCCCTGGGTACTGACATTAAGCAACCGTGAGCAGTGGAATATCAATCCCGCTACGGGCGAAGTGCTTTATCGTTATCAACAAGGTAGCGATTTCTATCACTGGATAATGCGTTGGCATCGCTGGTTATTAATTGAAGACCAAACGCTTAAACCCTGGCTTCGCCATGCAATGTCTACGGTATCTTTGATACTGATTATCGAAATTATTGTGGGTTTGATCATGTGGTTAACACCACTCCGCGGCATGTTAAAACGCCTAAAACTAAAACCCGGAAGAACATGGCGAGCACGCCTGCATCAATATCATTTATTAGCTGGCATCGTGTTTTCACTGCCGCTCATTGCCATTGCTTTTACCGGCATGAGTTTTAACTGGCCAACGCAAAAAATATTTGAACTAGCCACTTTCAGCAATATGCAGGCACGGGAAAACAACTTAGCTGGCAGCCCAGGTGACTTAGCGAAACTGGCGATAGCGGTTGATACGGCTCAGCAGGCA
The DNA here is from genome assembly GCA_036960805.1 of Pseudomonadales bacterium. GTDB lineage: Bacteria > Pseudomonadota > Gammaproteobacteria > Pseudomonadales > IMCC2047 > IMCC2047. The sequence continues at coordinate 12,241 of JBALXL010000008.1, read as the reverse complement.
TTGCCCGAGGCCAAAATTCAGCGAATCTATTTTCCGCAGAAAAACGAAGCCCCATTATTGATAAGAATGCAGGCACCAAATGAAAAGGCGCCCTTTAGTTATCTATGGATAGATGCGGGCACTGGGCAGTTATTAACTCTTTATAATTCAGCCCGTGCACCATCAGCTAACCAATGGTGGGACTTCAAATATGCCTTTCATACCGGCATCTGGTTCGGGAAAATAAGCCAATGGCTATGGTTGTTGATGGCGCTATTACCAGCATTATTTACCGGCAGTGGTTTATATCTGTATTACGCTCGCTGGGCTCAGCGTCAGGAAAAGGCCTTGTCAGCAAAAGTGAATTACAACTGCAGTAGCAACTCGCGTGGCAGTTGATAATCTTTAATCGTATGGCTAATGGGGCATTCAAAAACCAGCGAGCAAGCAACTAGTTGCAAGTCGACACCCTCTTCACTGGCATCACCGTACAAGCGGTCACCAACCACAGGAAAACCAGCTTCAGCCAGATGGCAGCGAATCTGGTGTTTACGTCCTGTTTCAATCGTCACTTCTAGCAGCGAACGATTCTTTTCAGCATCATAAGCCATACAACGCGCATGACTAATGGCCGCTTTGCTGTCTACTTCAGAGGTGAAGGTTTGTTTCTTTGCCCACACGCCTGTCTCTGCCGAAAACTGCCCGGCAACAACGACCTGATAACGTTTATCAATTTCTCGTTGTTCAAACAATTTAGTTAAAGCGGTGGCCGCTTTTTTCTGATGGGCGACCAAAATCAAACCAGTCGCAGCACGATCCAGACGGTGCACCAGAAAAGCAGGACGCTCAGGCTTATGGTTCACTTCAACCCAGCGATACAAGGCACAGTGATCGCCCCACTTGGAACCCTGTGAACGCATGCCGAAGGGTTTATACCAAACGCTGTAAGCACCCTCGTCAGCAATCAATTGAGCTTCAGACGGCACCTCAGCCAGCACCTTTTCATCGTAATAAAGATGCACTGTGTTGCCCGCTTTGAGGTTTTTAGCTGCACGACGCATGCGGTAGGCTTGCTTGCCCTCACTGCGCCATACGGCACCTTTGCTCATAGCCTGTTTGATTTGTTGCTTAGAAAGGCCTGACTCGGCCGCTAACAGATCTATAGCCCCGGTTGATTCATCAGTCAGTGTTAGGTGATATTCCATGGCAGACACGGTTATGCGTTACCCTTCACACGCATTTTATTTTCTGCGGCGAAATTCAACATACGTTGCAATGGGATCATGGCTTTTTTGCCTAATTCGGCATCAACAAATACTTCATTAGTGCCCTGTTCCAGGCATTCGGCCAAATTTTCCAGACCGTTCATTGCCATCCACGGACAATGCGCGCAGCTAACACAGGTTGCACCTTTGCCGGCAGTCGGTGCATCAATGAAAGTTTTATGCGGAGCTGCCTGGTGCATTTTGTAGAAGATGCCACGATCAGTCGCGACAATAAACATTTTATGAGGCAAGTCCTGTGCAGCTTGGATCAACTGCGAGGTGGAACCGACGGCATCAGCAATTTCGATAACCGCAGCAGGTGATTCAGGATGCACCAGCACGCCCGCATTAGGATAAATTTCTTTCAAATCGTAAATGGCTTGGGCTTTGAATTCTTCATGTACGATACAAGCGCTATCCCACATCAACATATCGGCGCCAGTCTCTTTCTGCACATAGGCGCCTAGGTGTTTGTCCGGCGCCCATAAAATTTTCTTACCTTCGGCTTGCAGGTGATCAACCACGTCCAACGCAATGCTTGATGTCACCACCCAGTCAGCACGGGCTTTGACTGCCGCTGAAGTGTTGGCATACACCACCACCGTGTGATCAGGATGCTCATCACAATAGCTTTCAAAGGTGTCAATCGGACAACCCAAATCCAGTGAGCAGGTTGCCTCCAGCGTCGGCATTAATACGCGCTTTTCAGGTGTTAGAATTTTGGCTGTCTCGCCCATAAACTTAACACCAGCAACTACTAGCGTCGATGCAGGGTGCTGATTACCAAAACGTGCCATTTCCAAGGAATCAGATACACAACCACCGGTCTCTTCCGCCAGCTCCTGAAGTATCGGATCAGTATAATAATGCGCCACCAGAACCGCGTCTTCCTGCTTCAGTAAGCGCTTAATTTTATCCTTGTACTGCTGTCGTTCATCAGAAACCATCACCTTGGCTTCATTGACCAACGCCAAATGAATTTGAGTGGCTAACTGGTCGGCAGTTTGTTTAGAGGCATGGTTGGACATAGCGTGATCACTTTAAAATCAATAACAAAGAAGATGGCCGATAATACTATAAAAATGAGGGTGCTGAGGGAAGTTTCAAGAATAAGGACTGATGTTTCGTTACGCTGAAAGCCATAACAGTAAACGCCAGGCATAAAAAAACCACCTGTCGGTGGTTTTAAAATGGTGGGCCGTGCTGGATTCGAACCAGCGACCAATTGGTTAAAAGCCAACTGCTCTACCAACTGAGCTAACGGCCCCCAGAAGATGGAGCGTATATTAATGGTTTAAGATTTTATGACAAGCCCTTATTCGTACTTTTTTCTGTTTTTTTCACTTATTTTTAAAGTAATTCTACTTTTAAAAATAAAGCGTCGGATCTGCCCTTCCTGCTTCATAAAACCCTTTGATTCGCAACCTACAACTGTCACATTTTCCACAAGCTTTACCGTCATCATTTGCCTGATAACAACTCACCGTTAAACTGTAATCTACACCCAAAGCAATTCCAGCCTCAACTGTTTCGGCTTTACTGAGATGCATCAAGGGAGTTTGGATTTTAATCGACTCACCTTCCACTGCCGCTTTAGTGGCCAGGTTTGCCATTTGCTCAAAAGCTTCGATAAATTCAGGTCGACAATCGGGGTAACCTGAATAATCCACAGCACTGACACCAATATAAATTTCCTGGGCTTCTAGCACTTCAGCCCAGCCCAGTGCAAAGGACAAAAACACCGTATTACGTGCAGGCACATAGGTTACAGGAATACCTTCTGGTTCATCCTCTGGCACATCAATACTATCATCGGTCAGTGCTGAGCCACCCATGGTTCCCATATCAATATTGATAATTTGATGATTGGCGCCCATGGCAGCAGCAATGCGTTCCGCTGCCAACAGTTCAGCATGACAGCGCTGACCGTAATTAAAACTAAGTGCATAACACTCAGCACCAGTGGCTTTTGCCATGGCTAATGCGGTGGTGGAATCAAGGCCACCGGAAAGAAGAACTACTGCTTTTTTTGTCGTCATTAATCTATTTGTCATTTCGAACGGTTGTTAGAAATACTGATGTTTGGGAGCAAAAGATCCCTCGCTAATGCTCGGGATGTCATGAATGCCGTTTAATGCCCCGGCTCGTCATTCCATAAATATTTGTGAAGCTGCAACTGGAAGCGCACTTGCAAACCATCTTCAAGAATCCATTCGGCCAACTGCGCGCCTGTCAGCTCACCGTGGCTAGGAGAAAACAACACCTCATCAACACGGTCATTCAGGCGGTATTGATCCATCTGCATTTTTGCCCAGTCATAATCCTGACGATCACAGATGACAAATTTCACCTGATCCTGCGAGTTTAACAGCTCAATATTTTCGTAAAGATTACGATGACATTCCTGAGACGCCGGTGTTTTTAAATCCACCACCTTGATGACACGGTCATCCACACCTTCGACACTAATAGCACCACTAGTTTCCAACGATACTTCGTAATCTAGATCACACAGCATGGTCAATAATGCCAGCACATTGGGCTGCGCTAAAGGCTCGCCACCCGTAACAGTGACGTGCCGAGAAGCATACTGCTGAACCTCTGCGACAATCGATTCAAGACTCTGTTGCTCGCCGCCGCTGAAAGCATAAGCTGTATCACAGTAGACACAACGCAACGGGCAACCCGTGAGACGCACAAAAACCGTGGGTAATCCCACACTACGCGTTTCACCCTGTAGGGAATTAAAAATCTCAGTGATTCTAAGCTGATCAGATGCCATGAAAATTGCCAGAAAAGGTCGGGGGTATTACCAAATAACAGGAAGGTTTAAAAACTACAGCTCTGCATCTCGCATTTCGGCTTCAGCCAGTTTTGCCGCTGAAGTACCTGCATGCTGATCTATTACGCCTTGTAATAATTCTTTAGCCCGAGCCTTGTCACCCATCTGCAAATAAATCTTACCTTGCTTATATTTTGCATCGGGAGCTTTACGGTGCTCAGGGTAATGACTTAACAACGAGCCAAATGCTGTTAACGCTTGCTCTTGATCAGATTCAACTAACAGCACTTCACCCAGCCAATAATAAGCATTACCTGTGTAGTTCCCGTCAGGATATGTCTTAATTTGTTGTGTAAAGGCATCTACTGCCTGAGCATATTGTTTATTACGCACCAGGGAGAATGCAGCCTGATAGGCTTTTTTCTCAGCAGCCTTATCAACAACCGGAGCGGGATTAACAGATGCAGTGATCACAGGTTCTGGTTTTGGCGCAGAGGCGGCTGTTGGTTGCGCCGTAGCTTGAGCAGATTGCGTCTTAACAACAGGTTTTTTCGATGCGACAGGAGCTGCTGTGTAGCTTGCCTGATTCAACAGTGTAATACGTCGATCAAGATCAAGATAACGGTCACGCTGTTCTTCACGCATCCGCTTTATTTGATACTCTTGCTGCTCAACGATGCCACGTAATTGCTGAACTTCTTGCTGCAGTAATTCCAACTGATAAAAAAGTTGTGCGCCCTGAGCGCCAGAAGAAACACTTGAAGATGAAGCAACGGCAGTGGGAACTTTCGCTTGAGGAGCAGTAGCTTGGCGGCTGATACCTGGAGAGGCTTCAACAACCGGGATATTTTGATTGGCTTGCCCCATGCTGGAGGCAAGAGCCACCAGCATGAGAGATCCAATTACAACAGGTCGAAACTTAGTCATAATTGAAACCGTTTCTTATCGACCGTAACGCAGTTCAACGCGACGGTTCAAGCTCCAAGATGAATCATCATGACCCATGCTGGCAGCACGCTCTTCACCGTAGCTAACGCTTTCTATTTGTTGGCTGGAAACACCCAAAACAGTCAGGTAACGAGCAACGGCTTGAGCACGACGTTCGCCCAATGCTAGGTTATACTCGCGAGTACCACGCTCATCACCATGGCCTTCCAATACTACGTTGCTACCACTTTGAACTAGGTATGCAGCATGAGCTTCTAGTGCAGCACGCGCTTCTTGCTTAAGCGTAGACTGATCGAAGTCAAAGTAGAAAGTTGTGATGTTCAACAGTTGCTCAGCTTCAGCTGCGGCACGAGCAGCATCGGCTGCGGCACGCTCTTCTGCTTCCAGCGCAGCACGATCACCTGCACCGTATCCTGCTTCACTGCTATCAACGCCAGCTGAACCAGCAGCGTCAGAACCACCACCCGTGCTAGAACAACCCGCAGCGGTGGCTAAAATAAGACCTAATAATGATACTTTAAAGATATTCGCTAACTGCATAGTAAAACTCCTAATAAATAATAAAATTCGAAATGGGTAAAAAATTACGCCTGTTGGCCGCCTAGCGTGGCGACCAGGCTGGTTCTCGCACATCACCGAATTTGGCAGGGCCTCGGGATTTTACCCGACCATCGAGCGAAACAAACGCCAGAATACCCTTGTTATTATCGCTGGTTGCGTAAATTAACATACTTCCATTCGGTGCGATACTCGGTGATTCATCTAAATGTGTCTGTGTTAATACACGCAAACGGTCACGCTTCAAGTCCAGTACAGCAATATGAAAAACACCTTTCCGACGGTGCACCATGACCAGATAACGGCCATCCTCACTAAGACGTCCACGGGCGTTATAATCACCTTCAAAGGTTAAACGCTCGACTTTACCTGTGAGTAGGTGCTTACGATAAATTTGTGGTTTCCCGCCACGTCCTGACGTGAAAATCAACGACTTGCCATCTGCCGACCAACTAGGCTCCGTATCAATACCAAAATGACGAGTGACACGGGTGAACTGACGGCTGGCGATGTCAAAAATATACACTTCAGGATTACCGTCCTTGGATAGCACCATGGCCAATTTCTTGCCGTCAGGTGACCAGGCTGGAGCGCTGTTCATACCTCTGAACGAAGGCACCTTTTCACGTTTGCCAGTACCCACATTCTGTATATAAACAGCCGGGCGGCGTCCCTCAAAGGAAACATAAGCCAGTTTATTACCGTCAGGTGACCAATGTGGTGATAACAACGGTTCTTTTGAATCACGAATGGTAATTTCACGGTGGCCATCGGCATCAGCAACATGTAAGCGGAATTGATCCGTGCCATTCGCTTTACGATTGGCTGTCACGTAAGCAATACGGGTTGAAAACGCACCTTTAATGCCTGTCAAACGTTCGTAAATTTTGTCACTGATCAGGTGCGCAGCATCTCGTAGTTGGTTTCTGCCAACTTTGATATTGCCCTCAACAACGAGCACCTGTTTCAGCACATCGTACAGTTCATAATGAGCTCGATAACCGCCCTCTGCGCGAGGAGATATCTGGCCAATTAACAGGAACTCCTGCTTAAGCAGTCGCCAATCGCGATAAAATACCTGTTGACGTTGCGTTGGCAAACTCATCATGTCGCGTTCGTCCATCGCTACAAACTGACCACTGCGTGCCAAATCTGCGGATACAATCGACGCAACATCTTCAGGCAACGCGCCAGTGCCTTGCCAGGAAAAAGGCACAGCAGCGATACGTGTTGGATTATCAACACCCTGCGTGATTTCAATGGTCAGCTCAGCCCATGCTGGGCGAACCAAACACAAACCTATCAACAACATCAGCGTTGTACGCAGGATGTTCTTCTTCATCGGTCTAGATCCTGTGGAATAAACAAAAAGTTGAAACTGCGGAAATTAGCGTCAAAAACACGCGGTTCTAATTGTTGTAACTCTTCAAATTTTTCTGCGCGGCGGACAGCTTGTACAGCGGATCGATCAAAGGCCTCATCGCCACTACTCTTAACAACGGCCACATTAATCACTTCGCCCGTTGGCAATAAATTAACATTAAGCACCGCCTTCATGCCGTTCCGAGCACTAAGAGGAACATGCCAGCTTTCCATGACGCGCTGGCGAATCAATCCTTCATAGGATTGCGCGGCAATGGCATCAGTCTCGGCTTGCTCCTGAGCCAGCTCATTGGCCAGTTCGTCAGCCAACTCCTGCTCTCGTTGTTCTGTATCTCGAGCTAACCGCTCTTGGCGCCTGCGTTCAGCCTCGTCCTTTTGACGCTTATCTTCTGCGCGTTTTAGGTCTTCCGCTTTACTTTTTAAATCGTCTTTTTTCTTGGCGTCAGCTTTCTTTTTAGCATCGACCTTTTTCCTGACATCCGCTTTTTTCTTGGCGTCCGCCTTACGTTTTGCATCTGCCTTTCTCTTGGCATCCAGTTTCTTTTTAGCGTCGGATTTTTTCTTGGCTGCAGCTTTCTTTCGTGCAGCATCCTTCTTACGCGCAGCGTCTTTTCGCGCTGCGACCGGATCAGCCATGGTTAAAACCTTGGCCTGTACGACCCGCGGCTGCACTATCAGTTCCCTATCACTGTCACTTTCCCAATTAAAAGTAAAAACAGCGATCACCAGAACGTGAACTAACACAGCCTTGAGACCGGGGATGATATATGAACCTAGTGCCATATCTATTGAGGCTTTTAGCCTTGTCCCGGTTCGGAAATCAGACCAACATTAGGCACACCAGCGGCCTGCAGTCGGGTCATTAAATTTACAATAGTGCCATATGGTACAGCTTTATCTCCGCGCACCAGCACCGGCGTAGTTGACTTAACGCGCATCAATTTTTCTACTTTATCCGCGATATAATCAAGGCTAACAGGCTGCTCGGAATCACTACCAATATCAATGTAATAGCTGCCATCGGCTTTAACTGAAACCACCACGACCTCCTGATTATCCTTCATATTCAAAGGTTCGGAAGGTGCTTCAGGCAAATCCACAGAAACACCCTGCGTTAATAAAGGTGCCGTCACCATAAACACCACCAGTAACACCAGCATCACATCGATGTAAGGAACTACATTGATTTCAGAAACCGGCTTACGACGACGTCGAATACGTGCCATTACCTAAGCCCCTGCGGAAGAATTTTGAGTGCTAACTTCTGATGCCTGAACCTTCGATTCTGAGGAGTGCACTTTACGGTGTAAAATACTAGAGAACTCTTCTGAGAACGTTTCGTAGCGACCAGCCAAATTATCAACCTGCGCCGAGTAGCGGTTATAAGCAATGACAGCGGGAATTGCGGCAAACAAACCCATCGCGGTTGCCACTAGCGCTTCGGATATGCCGGGCGCCACTGTGGCCAAAGTAGCCTGCTGCACATTAGCCAAACCTCGAAAGGAGTTCATAATGCCCCACACAGTGCCAAACAAACCGATATAGGGACTAATCGAGCCCACGGTTGCCAAAAATGACAGGTGCGTTTCCAGCTTTTGCTCTTCACGCGCCAGTGCTACACGCATCACCCGTTGCACACCCTCCATCACCGCATCAGAATCACCGCCGGTGCGATGGCGCAAACGGGTATATTCCTTAATACCTGCACAAAAAATAGTTTCCACACCGCTCTTAGCTTTAATACGTGCTTTGATTTCAACGTACAGCTGACTTAAATCAACACCAGACCAAAATTGATCTTCAAATTTTTCCAGCGTTTTATCGGCTGAACGCAAAAAACGGGCGCGCTGAAAAATCATAACCCAGGACACCACTGATGCGACCAACAGCAACAGCATGACTAACTGCACAAGCAGACTGGCATTAGCTACCAGGCTATAAAGTGACATTTTCTCGTCCAAAACTAACTCCTTATTTTTAAGCCCGTGCTGCCACGAAGCTCAAACCCAAATCAAAACTAATTGTTAAATATAAGCCTGCAACGCAGCGACCATATCGTCTTCTATCGCACAGGGTTTCATGTTTTCCTTAAGAACGCAGACAGCTCGAACTTCCGTCTCTGCCAGCACCGCTTGAGTACTGGCACGAATGACGCGCTGACTAAAAGTCACACTGCTGCGTTTTATCGAACTCATGGATACCGTCACCTGCAATTCATCATCCAGCACCGCCGGTTGCAGATAACGAGTATTAGCCGAATGAATCACAAACATACTGCCCTGCTGAATCATTTCGGCATGATCAAAACCAAGGTGACGCAGAAACTCAGTCCGCGCCCGCTCCATAAATTTCAGGTAATTAACGTAATAAACGATGCCACCGGCATCTGTATCCTCGATGTAGACCCGTACTGGCCAGCTAAATTCCATACCCATAAGACTCTTTTATCCAGACCTATTTTATTCGTCAGTTACTGGCGTTAAGCCAAAGTGTAGATAGGCATGCTTGGTAACAATACGACCACGCGGTGTACGTAAAATATAACCCTGCTGAATCAGATAAGGCTCTAGTACATCTTCAATGGTATCGCGCTCTTCACTAATTGCCGCTGCCAAGCTATCCACACCGACCGGGCCGCCATCAAACTTTTCGATCATCGCCAACAACAGGCGGCGATCCATATTATCAAAACCCACATCATCAACATTGAGCATAGCCAATGCTGCATCAGCGATATCCTTATGAATCACGCCGTCAGCTTTGACCTCGGCATAATCTCGCACCCGTCGTAGTAAACGGTTAGCAATACGCGGGGTACCACGAGAACGGCGCGCAATTTCAGCGGCGCCCTCTTCATCTGCAGGCACCTCCAACAAACCACAGGAGCGCGACACAATATGCGTTAAATCCGCCACGTTATAGAATTCAAGACGCTGCACAATACCGAAACGATCACGCAGTGGCGAAGTCAGCAGACCTGCACGTGTTGTCGCACCAACCAGCGTAAAGCGCGGCAAATCCAGTTTAATACTGCGCGCCGCAGGGCCTTCACCAATCATGATGTCGAGTTGATAATCTTCCATCGCCGGATACAGCACTTCCTCAACAGCAGGACTGAGACGGTGAATCTCATCAATAAAGAGAACATCACCCTCCTCCAAATTGGTCAGCATCGCGGCCAGATCACCGGCTTTTTCCAGCACTGGTCCAGAAGTAGATTTGATGGAAACACCCATTTCCTGCGCGATAATATTGGCAAGCGTTGTTTTGCCTAACCCCGGAGGGCCAAAAATCAGCGTGTGATCCAGCGCCTCGTTACGCGCACGAGCGGCATGAATGAAAATCTCCATCTGCTCTTTAACGGCATGCTGACCGACATATTCAGCGAGCGTGGAAGGACGAATGGCATAATCGATGCGCTCTTCCGCCATCTTCTGGGGCTGAGCAGAAATAATGCGATCCGATTCAATCATGCGAAGTGGGCCTGTAGGGATATCAAGTGGGCGATATTATAAACTGAGTTCATGACAAAATTCGCGCCATCTTAGGTAATGAAATGTTCTGAATTGTTGGGTAAGTAAGGTTCAGTGTGCTCCGCTTTATCGGGCACCAGCCTTACATGCCAGACTAAAGTCTGACCCACAACACTCTGTTGCTATGCACTCGCCATCGATTTAAGCGCGCGACGAATCATATCCTGGCTGCTCAGTTCATCACTGGCCACAGCCTTGATTGCGCTCTCGGCATCCTTAGGCTTGTAACCCAGCGCCAGCAGAGCACTGATAGCTTCGTCGGTGGCATGGTTATGACTCGGCATCAAACTACCGGTTTCAACCTGCAAACCGTCCTCGGTAGCCATCGGCCAATCCTTGAGCTTGTCACGCATTTCAATAACTAACCTTTCGGCGGTTTTCTTGCCGATGCCCGGCACTTTGGTCAGGGCCGCTACATCGTTGTTAAGCACTACACGTACAAAATCACTGGCTTCAATACCGGACAGAATCGCCAATCCTAATTTTGGACCCACACCGTTAATTTTGATGACCGCACGAAACAGTTCACGCTCTCGCGGCTCGTAAAACCCATACAGCAGCTGAGCATCCTCACGCACTACAAAATGGGTGTAGAGATTCACCGGATGATCAATTTCAGGCAACCGATAGAACGTATTCATCGGCACCTGCAATTCGTAGCCGATACCTTGCACATCCACACAAATGTCAGGGGGGCTTTTCTCGATCAACACGCCTTTAATACGACCTATCATTATCGTTTCTCTATTTTTTAATTTGCAGACGGCTATTACGGTGCGAGCCAGCAGCTCCCGCCATACGAATTAGATTTTGCTCGGTATGCGCGTGACATAAGGCAATCGCCAGCGCATCAGCGGCATCTTCCTGTGGCGTTTTATTAAGATGCAGCAGCGCGGTGACCATGTGCTGAACCTGCGTTTTATCCGCACCACCGTTGCCAACCACCGCTTGTTTAACCTGACGCGCGGAATACTCATACACCGGCAGCTGTTGATTTGCACCCGCCACCATCGCCACGCCACGCGCCTGCCCCAGCTTTAATGCGGAATCAGGATTACGCGCCATAAAGACCTTTTCGATGGCCATGACCTGTGGGGAGTACATATTAATAAGTTCTGTCACACCCTTATAAATCTGGTGCAAACGTTCGGCGAGAATATCGCCTTTAATGCGAATACAGCCGCTATCGATATATTCGTAGCCATTGCCGACCCAGTTAATAATACCGTAGCCGGTGATGCGCGAACCTGGGTCGATACCGATGATTAGAGACATGGATTTTAATGGAGTCCTTTTGGCAGGTCTTGCGCCCGCACACCCATAAATAACCGTGTCGTGCTGGACTTCATCCAGCACCCAAGGATTCCGGCCTACGCCGGAATGACACCTTTAAAACTATTCGTAAACTTCGTCTGGAATCTCGGCATTATGGTAAACATTCTGCACGTCATCCAGTTCTTCCAGCATATCAATCAGCTTCATCACCTTGGCGCCCGTTTCAGCATCCAGATCCACTGAGACCGAAGCCACCATAGTAACTTCCGCATTAGCTGCTTCAATACCCGCCGTTTCGAGCGCATCTTTAACGGCAGTAAAATCTTCTTCCGTCGTCACCACATCAATGGAGCCATCTTCATGTGTCACCACATCGTCAGCGCCAGCTTCCAATGCAATTTCCATAATAGTGTCTTCATCCGCACCCGGTTCAAACGTAATCTGACCTTGCTTGGAAAACAAATACGCAACAGAACCATCGGTACCCAGACTGCCACCAAACTTGGTAAACGCATGAC
>JBALXL010000026.1:0-10593 GCA_036960805.1 Pseudomonadales bacterium | reverse complement strand
TTTGTATTTGCCGGTGTATGTGCTTTTTCTGCCGAAGGCGATTTCTATCAGCATATGGCCTGACATTTTATTGCAGGCTTTTTATCAAGGTGTGCTGGCGACCATCGTACAGATGATTCTTTATGTGAAAGCCGTGCAAGCTATCGGGCCTTCCTCTGTGGGCTCCATGATGTCCATTGTGCCTGTACTGTCAGGCGTATTAGCGATTTTTATATTTAACGAAGCGGTCACAACTGAGTTAATGGCTGGTTTGATTCTAGTTAGCTTTGGCGCCTGGCTGGCCCATAGTCGGCTGTTTAAAAAAATCGGCGTTCTAAATACCCCAATTTAACCAAAATAGGAGAGCAACATGCCCTACGTAAATATCAAAATTACTGACGAACAGGTTACCCCAGAACAGAAAGCGGCTTTAATCCAAGGCGCTACGCAGCTTCTGGTGGATGTATTAAATAAAAATCCAGCCACCACGGTGGTCGTTATTGATGAGGTGAATACCGATAACTGGGGCATAGGTGGAGAGGTGGTGACGGAGCTACGCAAGCGGAGTTAAATCGGTAGTACGCCAAATTAAAGGGGGCAAGCTGGGGTAGGTTAGGGGAAAGGGGCGCATTTATTTTTCATCCACCTTTTAGCGAGGCTAGTAACTAGCACTATTACTCTCATAGATTAAACCTACCGAAGCCGCCTGATCTTTCACTGCGCTGTAGATCTTTTCATCCAGTCAGTCCTCGGCACCACCTTCACCCAACAGGTTCTTTTTACTGCTTTTGTGCCTGTTTCACTTCTTTATCGACGTAATACAGGCGAGTGTCTTCGAACTCAGCGGCCAGTTTGGATGTTTTTTCATCGAACGGTGTAGCGACTTCTACGGCGTTACCTTAATCCCATACCTGGAAATAAGCACCATGGCCAAGCGGGTTGAGTGGAGCTGTTTTGGCCGCTGCTTTTAGCGTAGTGGGGTATTTAACGTCGTTTTGATAGTCCATGTGCGGTGGTGCATCGCCACCAGAAATGCGACTTTATAAACGCTGCTGTCGTCGCTCCAGGACATTTTATGCTCCGCATCGTATAACGCCGTGTTAACGCTCTCCGGCCGTCGCCGCCACCCCAATTACTGAAGATTAAGTGACCATGTCACACAACACAAAATCCTGTCTGCATTTTAAGCGTGGCTTAAGGTTGCCTGTGTAAAACTTGCTAATAACTGCTAACGAGGTGAGTTTTATGTTTAATACAAAATCCAAATTTATTAAGGTCTGGGACCCGCTGGTAAGAATATTCCACTGGACACTGGTCGGTTTTTTCTTTCTTGCTTATCTGACGGAAGATGACTTCGAAACCATTCATATCTGGGCAGGCTATGCGGTTGCCGCACTGGTGGTATTTCGTTTGATATGGGGAGTCATCGGCACCAAACATGCACGCTTTTTAAGTTTCATCACATCTCCCCGCGCCACGCTCGACTACATCAAACAAGCCGTGAAAGGGAAAGCTCCACACCACCTTGGCCACAACCCTGCCGGGGCCGCCATGATCGTGGCGCTGCTGTTCTCGCTCATCGCAACCAGCTTTTTTGGTATGTCACTGCTGGCAATTGAGGGTGAAGGTCCGCTGGCTGGCACGCTGTTTGCCAACTTCCCGGAAGACCCGCTGGAAGAGGTTCATGAGTTCTTCGCGAACTTCACCCTGCTGCTGGTTTTCCTGCATGTTGGCGGAGTCATCCTCAGCAGCCTACAACACAGAGAAAATCTGGTGCGTGCCATGTTCACTGGCAAAAAACTTAATATTTCAGACAATAAATAGAGGTCAGATAATGAAAGTATCCATTTTGTCGCTCGCAGTTATCGCCGGTTTAATTAGCACAAACCTACAGGCTAATCAGGCGATTGAACAACTGCAGGAGAGTTATCGAAAAACTGGCGCTACGTCCTTTGACGCACTTGATGGCAAAGCGCTCTGGTATTCCGAACAAAACGGCCGCAGCTGCACCAGCTGCCACGGCTCATCACCAGCAGATGTAGGCAAGCATTGGAAAACAGGTAAAAAAATTATGCCCATGTCGCCATCGGTTAATCCAAAACGCCTTATCAAGACTGCAAAAATTGAAAAGTGGTTTTTGCGTAACTGCAAATGGACTCTCGGCCGTGAATGTTCGCCTCAAGAGAAGGGCGACATCCTGCAATGGTTACAACAACTCTGAGATCCCGATCAATCAAACGCTAAAACAATCAATTCATAAGGGCGTAAACTGAAATGAAAAACATATTAAAACTGCTGCGCTGGAGCGCAGGGATTACACTGCTAGGATGCGCTCTTCTCATCGGCTTTTATGGCCTCAACGCGTCGTCCATCGCATCCGGTTATAAGGAAAATCATGAGGAAGGCGAGCAGCGTCGTAACAGATTTGGCCTTGTCAGCGAGACTAGCCCGGTCTATCAGGAAGAGTGTGGCAGCTGTCACCTTGCTTATCCGCCGGGGCTGTTGCCCGCACAAAGCTGGACGGTCATGATGTCGGGGTTAGATAATCACTTTGAAGAAAATGCGGAGCTGCCTGAAGATACTCGTCTGAAAATACTCGATTATCTGGACAAACATGCAGCTCAAGCCGGGGATAAAGTGCTTCGCGGCAGCATAGATGAAACTCTATTACGAATAACAGAATTGCCCTACTTCGTTCGTAAACATGATGAGATTCCTGAGCAGCGCGTTAAAAGTAACCCCGGAATTGGCTCATTCAGCAACTGTGACAGCTGTCACCAAAATGCCGTGCAAGGAGACTTCGATGAAGACAGAATTACTATTCCTGGTTATGGCCGTTGGGATGACTGATAGCGTGCTGGCGAAAGAGGATATAACCGCCGAGCAAGCAAGGCGCTGGGTTGAAGCAGGCGAAATTCTTCCTCTTGATAAGATACTGGCCGTAAACAGAGATCAACTTGCCGGTAAAATTCTGGATATAGAGCTCGAATACGAAGACGGGCAAAGGGTCTACGAAATCAAACTTCTTGACGCTAAGGGCCAGCGCCTGGAATATTATTTAGATGCCCGCACCGGTGAGCTATTAAAAATGGAGAATGACGATTGAAGCTTCTGCTGGTCGAGGATGATTGCGAGTTGGTCAGCCAACTCAAGCCACTATTAACGAAAGCAGGTTATGCCGTTGAGGTTGCTGACAATGGCGTCGACGGGGCCTTTCTTGGTCACGAAATCGAGTTCGATCTGGTGGTTCTTGATCTCGGCCTGCCAGAGAAAAACGGCCTGCAAGTTTTGCAGGAGTGGCGTAGTGCGGGAAATAAAATGCCTGTACTGATTCTCACAGCACGGGACGCCTGGTTCGAGCGAGTGGAAGGCCTTAAGGCGGGCGCCGACGACTATCTAGGAAAACCCTTTCACAGTGAGGAGTTGCTGGCCAGATTACAAAGTATCGCGCGCCGTCAGAGAGGACCGGCAAACAACCTGTTGCAATGGAGGGGTGTGACGCTTGATATTGATACCCAATCCGCCACAAATCAGCAGGGGCAAAATACACCCCTGACCGCTAAAGAGTACCGGTTACTTCGGTATTTGATGCAGCACCCCCGACAAGTCCACTCCAAGACTCTGCTCAGCGAACACATCTATGAAGAGGATCAGCTAAAGGATAGCAATGTCATCGAGGTCTATATCAATCGATTGCGTAACCTGTTCGGCAAAGAGTTTATCGAAACCCGTCGCGGCCAAGGCTACCAGCTCAGGCAGCAAGACTGATGGTATCACTACAAAATGAGCTCAAGTTCAAGCTACTGGTGACGCTGCTATTAGTCATGAGCGGACTGCTGTTGCTGGCGGACCGTGGCGTACAGAAACTCACCGAGGACTATATTCTTACACGCCTGCAACACGACGCCGAAAGTGTTATCGCCGCATTAGATATCCAGCAGCAACACTGGCAAATCGAGCAGGGGAAAGTGGCCTCCATTTATCAGCGCGTTAACTCTGGGCACTACTATGTCGTTTTTAACGACACTACCGAACTGCGTAGTCGTTCATTGTGGGATTACACTCCGTCGCTGACAGCACTCAAGACAGGTGCAACGCTGATACAGCGCAGCGCAGGTTTGGCGGATCAACAATGGCTGAGCTTTTCACAGGGCATCAGCTTGAACAATCAGCGAGCCACCATTTGGATTGCTGAAGACATAACCCCCCTCAATACCGAAATTTTTTATTACCGTTTATGGGCAATGGGCTTGCTGCTATTTGCTTTGCTTATCCTCATGTTGGTGCAACACCGGGTACTCACCCGCACCTTCTCCAGACTAACGCCTCTGCGCGCCATGATCCGTGAATTGAGGTTTGGCTCAGCAGATTTCCAGTCGCTCGATATACCCATTGAAATTCAACCGCTGGTCGACGAAATTAACCGTCTTCTGGAGCAACTGGAAAAGCGGGTTGCACGCTCAAGAAATGCCGTCGGTAACCTTGCCCACGACCTAAAGCGTCCATTGCAAAGCCTGCAATCGGCAACCGAGCAATTGCCCGAATCATTGCAGAAAGTACCGCAACAGGCACTACAGGAACTGCGCTATAAAATTGAACGGGAATTAAAACGTGCCAGAATCGTGGGTGTATCCTCACCGGGACGTCAGACAGTACTAGACAACGAACTACCGCCACTGGTGGAAGTGCTTCAGCGCCTCTATCCGAGCTGTCGGATTTCCTATACCGCTCCCAGCAACGCCATCCTGCCGCAGGATCGCGATGATATTCTCGAATTATTGGGCAACCTGCTCGATAATGCCTGTAAATATGCCGGCGGTCATGTGCAGCTAAAAATCGAACCCGATAGTAACAACTGGGAAATTTACGTGAGCGATGATGGCCCTGGCATCGGCACCGAATTGAGCCAGAGTATCCTACAGCGAGGTGTTCGTCTGGACGAATCGGCAGAGGGTCATGGGCTTGGACTGGCCATTTGTAAGGACATTGTCGACAGTTACGGCGGCTCTCTACAGTTACTACCTAATCCCCCCCATGGTCTTTGTGTGCATATTTTACTGCCAGACCAAACCGGTCTCAGCGAGGCCGATAGCTAAACTAATAAATGGGGTCTGATTGAATATTTAATAATCGATCTGATCCCTTTTATTTGAATTATTTAATTGTTGATTCAGCTCAGAGTTCTAATCACTTATTTGAAGTAGGTATTTAAATGTTTCTCATATGCCGGTTCAATCCACTGAGTATCTCCAGCAACGACATTTTCAGCATGAAATGTTGGGATTTGATGACGTATGCTGAGGTAGTTGTTAGTCATTATTAATGGCTGCAACACATCATCAATATGAGAGGAATTTTTTAAAACAAAACCTTTGCCCAGATCGCTGCTTTTTAGGTTTGATGTGGTGACAATCATAAAGTTGCTCGCTGGAATTTTCCCACCTTCACCATACTCTTCGGTGATAATAAATGTTTTTTCATAAAGGAGAACTTCATCTAACCATTTGACCATAGGCGCCGGCATGTTAAACCACATCATAGGTGTGATGTAGATGATGGTTTCAGCCCAAAGGAGTTTTTTTACTTCCCTGTCTACATCCCAAGTATCTTTTGTGACATCTGAAATTTTGATTATATGTCCCTTTGCTTCAAGGTTTTTTTCAGTTAGATAAGAAAGAAAACTATTCAATTGGCCTTTAGCTTCAAATATCGAATAGCCGGCGGTTACTAGTAATATGTTCATGATTATTCCTGTTAATTGCGTGAATGAGCCTGTTGATACACAGTTTAATACCTGCTATAAAAATTAATAATTGGCTGTTTTACGAAATAACTATTCGGATTTTTTAAATAATATGAATAAGATAGATAATATGGCGCTGTTTGTTCGCGTAGTAAAAGTGGGGGGGCTTGCTGCGGCAGGAAGGCAGGTAGGTTTGTCTCCAGCCAGTATGACCGGGCGCATCAATGCCTTGGAGAAACATTACAACGCACGGTTTCTGAATCGCACCACTCGCAAGATTTCGTTAACCAGTGTGGGTCAACGTTTCTACGATGCCTGTTTGCGTGTGCTAGCAGAGGTCGAAGAGGCGGAAGCCGTCTTGCAGAGCAGTGAACAAGACTTGTGTGGGTCGCTGCGCGTTACCGCAAGCTTTGATTTTGGGCGGCAGTTCGTGGCTCCAGCGTTGGCTGATTTCGTCAACCTGTATCCGGGTGTTATCCCTTATTTACATCTCACAGATGGTGTAACAGATCTGGTTGAACAAGGGTTTGACCTTGGTATTAGGTTTGGGAATTTACCGGATAGTAATTTGATTGTTCGTCGTTTGGCGGATAATCCTCGTGTACTTGTCGCTTCACCTTCTTACCTGAAGAAACACGGTATGCCGAAGCAACCGAAGGATTTGGAACAGCGTTCTTGTCTAGTTATGGAGCGATTAGGGGAGCCCCTGAATGAATGGTATTTTCACTCTAAACAGGCCACTCAGCGTATCAATGTAACCCCTGCTTTTATGAGTAACGACGGAGCAATTATCCGTCATTGGGCTTTGTCCGGTGCAGGTATCGCTTACAAATCATTTTGGGATGTTAAAAATGACCTTGCAGCAGAAAGGTTGATAACCGTATTGGATGATTTTGTACTAGGTTTTCAAGCAAGTGATAATGAGGATGCAGGGCTGAAAATAGTCTACCCAAGTCGTCGATACGTGCCGCGCCAGGTCACTGGGTTCATTGAATTTTTGCAAAACAAGATGTCTGAAGCGAGTTAGTAGTAGAAGTAAGCAGAGTAAAATTAAAGGGGCTCAATTTTTCATGCGCACCTTTGTTACTAATCGATTGATTAGTAACTCGCACTATCACTGTCGTAGGTTAGTCCCACAGAAGCAGCCTATTCTTCACGGCGCTATAGATCTTTTCATCCAATGAGTCCTCTGCACCGTCTTTGGCTTCCACTTTCTCCTTGATGTAGCTGCTGCGCGATTCGGACAGTCTTTTGATTTCTTGATTCAACTGATCATGGCGTTTTTCCTGTTCGGTGATGATGGCCATTTATTCAGTTGGCGGGCACTTCTGTTTTCTCAATATCATCGAGTTCAACGCGGCCGGGTGTGATCGCAACGACCGGAGCGTTTTTTTCGAGCACCGAACCGAAGCCTTTGCACAGTTGGAAACGGGCGCTACAGTAGAGCGTGTCAGGCTTAGAGGGTGGTTATGGACTATACTTTATTAAACTGCTATTCCAAGCAAAGATGGCAGGGCTAGTTTTTCGTTGCTAGAACATAGGGATTTGTCTTCATTCAAGCTTTCTCAAGGGCTGAGAAAGATGGAAAAACTGGTTAGTTATTTGCTGTATGTTTGAGTCGCTGTAGGGAAGACTCGTTACACGGAAAATGTTCATTATGGAAAAATCCCCTGTCTATGACCTCAAGATACGTTCTGTATTGGTCCTTGTCGGGCTTGGTTTATTGGCCTTTATTAGCTATCTCCTCATTGAAACGATTATAGAAAACCAAAAAACGGGGGCAGCGGAGATTAATGTTGCCGGTCGTCAACGTATGTTGTCACAACGAATAACACTCTTAGGTAGCCAGCTTAACGCCATTAAGGATGAACGGCTCAGGACACAGGCTATTAACAGGCTCAAAGATAACATCGAGCTGATGCGCAAATCCCATTTTGCTCTGACTCATGGTGATGCCAAACAGGGGCTGCCAGCGCCTGATTCCCCGGCGATTCAATCGTTGTATTTTGGCTCAACAGTGTCTGTTGATACTAAAGTTCAGGCATTTTTGGATGAGGCTGAAAACAATCTTTCAAGAGCTGTTACCAGTAATGAGCTTTGGCAGCCATCAATCAGCCTAAACTTGACGGAGCTCCTTCAGAGTCTTGATGCCGTAGTAGCTCAATACCAAACTGAGAGTGAAGCAGGAGACGCAAGACTTCTTAGCTATCAAGCCCTGATATTGGGTTTGACGATTACCCTGCTGGCGGGGGCCTGGCTGCTGGTTCTCAGACCCATAATGGGGCGGGTTTCTCGCTACACATCAGACCTCGCGGAAACGGAGGAGCATTTCCGTTCACTCTCGAAATCGTCAACGGCGGCCATACTTATTAGTGCTGATAATACCGGTGCTATTGTCTCCTGGAACCCCGCAGCTGAAAGAGCATTTGGCTATGAGGAGGAGGAAATGCTCGGACGTCCTTTAATGGACATTGTACCTGAGCGGTACCGGGCGGCTCACAACCAAGGCTTTCAGCGAGCTGTTAATTCGGATGAACACCGTATTATCGGCAAGTCGGTTGAGGTTTATGGTTTGACGAGAAATGGTGACGAGTTCCCGATTCAAATGTCTCTGGGAACTTGGAAGCAGGCAGGCAAAAAATATTTCAACGCTATTATTCTTGATATCAGTGAACGTAAGCAGGCTGAAGAAAAACTACAAATATTATCCCGCGCGGTGGAGTCTAGTTCGTCTGCCGTTATTATCGCTGGTATTGATGGCAACATCGAATACGTGAATAGTAAATTTAGTGAGATTACAGGTTATTCAAAAGAAGAAGCGGTCGGTCAAAATCCTCATTTCCTTAGCTCAGGGGAAACCCCGGGTGAGGTCTACACAGGATTATGGGAAATTATCATTTCAGGCGGCGAGTGGAAGGGTGAGCTTCGCAATCAGAGAAAAGACGGTCGTTGTTACTGGGCGCGAACCTCCATTTCAGCGGTCAAGGATACGCAGGGCAAGGTTGCTCACTACATTGCCATCCAGGACGATATGACCCAAGAGTATGAGCTGACTGAACAGCTTAGTTATCAGGCCAGCCATGATCCGCTGACGGAGTTGATCAATCGCCGTGAGTTTGAACGCCGAGCAGAGCGACTATTTCAGACACTCCGGCAGGTAAAAGGTGAGCATGCGCTGTGTTATCTGGATCTTGACCAATTCAAAATAGTTAATGATAGCTGCGGCCATGTGGCGGGCGATGAACTGTTACGTCAAGTCAGCATGGTTTTGCAAAGCACTGTGCGGCAGAACGACACCCTGGCTCGACTAGGTGGAGATGAGTTTGGTGTGTTGATGGAACACTGCTCTTTGGACAATGCCCATCGAGCAGCTTCAACGCTGTTAAAGGCTATACAGGACTTCCAGTTTTCCTGGCAGGGGCAATCTTTTCGGGTGGGGGTAAGTATCGGTCTTGTGGGCATCAATGAGGCCACGCCTAACCTATCTGAGTTGCTCAAAGAGGCCGATGCGGCGTGCTACATGGCAAAAGATGCTGGCCGTAATCGTATTCATACACATCATCCGGGTGATAGTGAATTGGCTTTGCGCCAAGGTGAGATGCAATGGGTAGGGCGAATACATCAGGCATTGGATGAGCAGCGTTTCTGTCTTTACGCTCAGCCTATCGTGCCTCTTGATGGATGCGCTGATCAACACTATGAGCTGTTGATCAGGATGAAGGGAGAAAATGGGGAGATCATTGCTCCGGGTGAATTTCTTCCGGCGGCTGAACGTTACGATCTGATTGAGAATATCGACCGTTGGGTGGTTGATTCTGCGTTGAGACTGTTGAGCGATCATCCCGTCTTTGTTGAGCAGATCCATTTTGTGTCCATTAATCTTTCTGGTCCCTCATTGAATAATGAAGAATTTCTGGGCTCGATTATTTCACAATTAAAAGCATCGGGTATTGATGGCAATAAAATTTGCTTTGAAATTACCGAAACGGCTGCAATTGCAAACTTGAACACAGCGATGAAATTTATTTCAACGTTGAAGGGAATAGGTTGCCGTTTTGCATTGGATGATTTTGGTAGCGGGCTATCTTCATTTGCCTATCTAAAGAATTTGCCCGTCGATTTTTTGAAAATCGACGGTATGTTTGTCAAAGGTATTGTTGATGATCCGATAGACCGTGCAATGGTCAAATCAATTAACGATATAGGGCAGGTGATGGGCATGGAGACGATTGCCGAGTTTGTAGAAAATGATGAGATAGAGAACATGTTAAAAGCGATGGGAGTTAACTACGCTCAGGGTTATGGCATTGGTAAGCCTCAACCGTTGTTGGCCTTATTAGAACAGACGCAAGACCTGTCGATCAGGAATGCAGCGATAAAATAACGGCTATGGCTGGCGGCGTAGAAAGAAATGGAAGTAGCGATAATTTGAATATGATGCGAGCGATACATCTTCAGAGATACTAGTAACAAAGGAACGCATTTATGTTTCATGCGTCCCTTTGTTATTGAACGGATTGGTTAGTAACTCGCGCTGTCACTGTCGTAGGTTAGGCCAAGGGAAGCAGCCTGATCTTTCACGGCTCTGTATATTTTTTCATCCAGTGAATCCTCGGCACCGCCTTCGGCTTCCACTTTCTCCTTGATGTAGCTGCTGCGTGATTCAGACAGTTTTTTGATTTCCTGCTTTAACTGATTACGGCGCTTTGCCTGTTCGGTGATGACGGCCATTTGTTCGGCTGGCGCCATGGCTTGTAGGCTGGCGGGCATTTCTGTTTTCTCGATGTCATCGAGTTCAACGCGGCCGGAGGTGATCGCATCGACCAGTTCGCCTTCACCCAGCAGGTTCTTTTTGCCGCTCTTGGTTGAGT
>JBALXL010000025.1:0-11703 GCA_036960805.1 Pseudomonadales bacterium | reverse complement strand
TTCCTGGCAAAAAAACCACCCTGTTACTTGGCGGGCTATATGCTTTATTAGGGGGATACTTTTCTCTGACTCGGGGACGAATACGCTAGGGGGGCTGGTGTAATGCAGTTCAAAGGGTCTGAGCCCTTTGAATTGTTATGTGGCCTACGGGTAGTTTCGGACTATAAGATCACTTCAATAAATGGTAGTCCCTTAAACGAAACCATTTACGTGAAAAGATAAAAGTGATCACTGATTCCGGTGACAGACTGGTCACTTCACCCGTCATATTTTTTCTATAGAATGCCGAACACTGGTCAGTTTGCCAAACAGTCAATTTCAGATTCTTTCTCAATTTTGCAACGTATTCGCTTTGGACATCGCTTTTAACATCGATGGCCTTAATGCTCTTATCCCGTGTTACTGCACAAATAGCTTTGACGATATAGTTGACCATCGTTTCCATGTACGACATTTGTGAGCTGTGGCCTGTGCCAGTATTGGGGCCGTTTACTTTAAAATAGTTGGGGTAGCCTGAAACTGTGATGCCTTTATACGAGACAGCCTCTGTTTCCCATTCACTGTTTAGGTGGCGCCCACCAATGCCATAAACCTGAAACGAGAGTGCCTTCTTCATATTTGAATAGGCATAAAAACCCGTCGCATAAACAATGATATCCAACGGTATGTCTTTACCATCTTTGGTTCGAATCCCTGTTGGCGTTATGCTCTCTATGCCACTGATATCAACATCAACATTTCTTCGGGATAGTGCAGGAAGATAAGCATTTGTCGGTATGACGCGCCTACAACCCAATTCATAATCAGGCATCATATGCTGACGTAATTTATCGTCATCGATATATTTTTCAAGATTATTTTTCAGCGTTTTTGCATATTGTTTTTTAATGAAACCGCTGATTTTTGAAGTAAATGGATAGCGGCGAAACGCAACAAATCTCGCTTCATGATAACTAAATATCAGAAAACGATTGAGATGACGTATCCCCGGCAGATTTGTAATAAAGCGCTCTGCAGCACTGTAATTTCTATCTGAGCGCGGAATTATCCACTGAGCCTTCCCCATGAATACGGTTAGCTGACTTACCTTGCCTGCAATGGCTGGAATAACTTGAGCCGCTGAACATCCCGAGCCAATAACAGCAACACGCTTTCCTTCATAGGGCGTACTGTGATCCCACTGTGCGGTATGGAATTTCGCTCCGTGAAATGATTCAGCACCTTTAATGTCAGGGATTTTTGGGTTTGCCAGTACGCCACTGGTATCTATGATGAAACGGGCGACATACTTCTCGCCTGACGCTACCTCAACGTCCCACAAACACTTGCTGTCGTTATACGTTAGCTTTGTGACTGCCTGGTTTGTTTTTGTTTTTTTTCTTATATCAAATTTATCGATGATGTAATTTGTGTATTCGAGCAATTCACTTTGGGGGGAGTATTTTTTCTTGAATTTATAAGGAACAAAAGAAAAAGAATACAAGCCGGTTGGGATATCTACCTCGGCTCCTGGATACGAGTTGTCCCGCCACGTGCCACCTATATCAGAGCCTCGCTCTAACAAGACAAAGTCTTCAAGATTGTTTTTCTTTAAACGTATAGCTGCCAGCAAGCCGGAAAATCCAGTGCCGATAATGATGGTTTCAAAATACGGATCATCTTTTTTCATGACTGATTTTATTTCCCATTCGCCTCGCGGGCATTGATAAGTGAACAGGGTGTAGTCTAGGGGTAGACGCTTAAGGGAAGCTTAAGCTTCAGTCCTTTAGTGTCTTTTTTGGGGAGATTATTAGGGGAGGGGCAGTTTGACGCGTTTGATTTTGAAAAGAGGGCTTTAGTAGACCACTACAATATAAGCCCCTAATCATCCTGCAAAACATTTGGATGCCGTGTTCCACGATGAAACTGAGCACAAGCAGGCATGGTATGACGCAAGAAGAGTAGGGGCAGTGACATGCAAATCTTTATCAGCGTTTTACTTTCTTGTAATTCAAAAGGACCTGAACCCTTTAATTCTATTTTTTAAATCGCTGCATTTAAGTTAACGGCATCACAAGATTTGGCAATATCTTCAATAATTACTCTAATCTGGCTATCCAGATAAAATTCGCGATTTATATCGGTTGTTACTTTGCTTCGTTGATGTTTTTTGTTGACCAGCTGTTCAGTTAAATTAGCGCATATAATTTTTTGATTTTCTGCGTTCTTCCTCTTTAGTTCTTTGTCTGCCAGCCCCGTATGTTGAGGGGGCTTATTAGTAAACACTGCATTACCGTTTTCATCCTCGTACTGATATATCTTAGCTTGGCTTGTTGAAGAAAAGATTATTAGCAGGAATAAGATCACTTGTTTCAACATAATTTCCCTTTTATGCCTAAAGGCTTTCCAAAGTTTTATTTCGGGCATCCATAAGTCCCTGAACGTTACTAACGTCCTCTTGCAGTTTTTTAAATTGTTTAGAGGAGATGCTTAACATAGGGGTTTGGTTAATCGCAGGCTCTTGATAAGCAGGCGTGGATGCTTGAAGCGGGGTTGAAACATCGGCGGAAAAGCCCTGAATCAAGTTGGTATCAGGGTCTAACCAAAGGATCTCATACTCGGTGTGTTCCGGTTCTATATTGGAATATTGTAATCTTCCATTCTCGGCGACCCACTGGTAGACCTTGGTTTTCCCTGCGTGCTCATTGAATGGGTTGGATATTGTTTCCCAGCTTGGAAAACTTGGCATCTTAAATGCGATGTCTGGTAAGACCTGGCGAAGGCTCAAGAAAGGTTGGCCATTTGGTGCTTTAAGGAAAAAGGGGCCGACTAAAGCCAGGGCTACCAAAAAGCACATTAATTTAATAAACAATTTCATTTTTTTGACATGACCTCCCTTATTCTGAACTTGATGATTTCTTAGGGAGGTTTCGATAGGACAGTGTTTTATCACCACCATCTAATGGCTACCCAAAATAGCTAGAGCCTGTGTGAAACAAAGCCAAGGAGTAACGTAAAACTTATGGGAAGAGTGGGTGTATTTGAAACGTTCTAGAGCTAAAACAGAGAGAGCTGCTTTGCTTTCGTGGTCACCAGTCCCTGGCTTGAATCATAATTCCTGGAGCAGAGTATAAAATCCTTTTCATCGGACTGCTACTCAATGATGTCGAAAAGCTTTATTTGAGGTGTCACCAGCAAGTAGGCCGTTGATCAAAGCAATTAAACGGGCTGATCCCTTTAATTGAGGGCTATCGTTATTCTTGAGGCACTTTAGTGGTTAGTGGGATGTGTTCTCACGATATCTAAAAATAAGGACTGCGCTCGCCGTTGATATACCGTACGACATCATTTATATATTTGATAACAATTGGGGGCAGAGTAAAAATTCTAGCTTGGGCTTATGAGTTTTTACTCTGACCCTAATTATTCCTTTTGGTGAATAAAGTACTTTACTGTTCACGAGGCACTCCTGCTGATTTGCCCCACTGAAGTAGTCGAGGGCAGCCCAGAAAAAATGACTGGAGCCGCCACTCGTAAAATTTCGGCTAACGGTCTTATCTTATCTGCCCCGGTGGGAGCGAAGCTTCGGCTTCAAGTTTAGCCAACCCTGGAGGTAATAAATCTTCGACCGAAACAAGCCATAGACAATCGAAGGTTATCAGGTCAGGGAAATCACCCAAAAAAACCGCTCCTGAGACTCGTGCAGCGCCTACCTTGCCAGCGAACGCATCGGTACCACCAACCACACCATTTTTATTGTTGGGAATTGATCCAGTGATATGCGATACAGTTCCTCCTGCATCCCCGATTCCTCCGTCACGAAAAGGGCGAACACTTGTTAAGCCAAACGTGACGATGGTTCCGCTATCGAAGACAAACAGTGACAGTGCCTGCAATGAAATACCTTCGCCCTGGCTGTCGGGAGTCGGGTCTGGGACGAGACAGTCAATACCTGTGCCAAGCGGTATCTCGCTAGCCGGATCGACCATCGGAACAGCCCAGCAACCAAGCACATTCATTTCAAGATTACTGATTTCAGGCCATCCCAGGTTAGTGTCCTGATGCAAGTCGACACCGGCTATTTGGAGCGCAGCGTTCAAATTAATCATTTCGCCTGTTCCAAGGAAGCGCAACGCCAAACTGTCTGCCTGTACAGGAGTGACATAAATGAGGGTTGTGAATATTACGATAATGAGTTGAGTTAACGTTTTCATGAGGTGTTCCTCCAGATTTTATTGTGTTGTTATTTAAAGTCAGGGCAAAATCACTCTGAGTTTGTAGTGATCAGATATTTCCAAAATCCTCCTTAGCTGTCTCAACGGTGGTATGCCATGGTCAATTCAGGCCGCTAATACTTCATCATCAATGGGTAGCTCCGGATGCCTTGACCACTCATTCCAGGAGCCATAATAGTTGCGGACTTTTTTGAAACCGGCCATTTTCAACGCGATATAGGTATTGGACGCCCGGGCGCCTTTAAAGCAGTAAATGATGATGTCGTCATCCACATCCAGACCCACTTGCGCGCATATTGAACGTATTTCCTCGGGTGATTTAAAATGCGGAATAGCCTGATCAGTATCCATAAAGCGATACCATTCCAGCCAGCGCGCTCCTGGGATTCGACCTTTTCGAGGCGCAAAATCAATGCCGTAAGGCGACGAACTGATACCGCGCCATTCATCCTCATCACGGTTATCCAGCAGCTTCACTCTGTAATGATTGGTTGCCTCTATAACATCCTGAAGTGTCGCCAGAAATTCATGCTGAATAAGCGGCGTAAAATTTGATGGCATTACCGCTGACGTGTCTGTTGTCACTGGATATCCATCCTCTAGCCACTGCGCCAAGCCTCCATCCAGAATGCCAACGTTATGGTGCCCAAAAAGCCGCAATTGAAAATACCCCCGACAGGAGCCACCGTAGCGGGTGTGCAGGCAGTCCTCGTAAACGATGACCGTCTGTTCGTGGTTAACCCCCGCGTTTCTTAACAGCGGCACAAAGATATCTTCCATTTCCTGAATCCCTTCAGGCGTTGTCATCGACAAGGTCGTAAACATTTCCGGAATATTAACCGCGCCGGTTATGTGGCCCTTCTGGTACGTTTCAGCATCGCGGACATCAATTAATAGCGCACTGCCGTTTGCGACCTTTTCTTCGGTTTCTTCTGGTGAATAAAGCACTTTATTGTTCATGTCACTCTCCAAACGGTTTTCAGGTTTGTTTGCCAACGCATAGAGTGATGGGTTGGCTTCACAGTTATTCATCAACAGACTTAATAACGCCTTTGGTTTTGATTCCCGCAATGGCTTCCTTGGTGGTGACAACGGCGTTAGCCAGGTAGCGGAAGTTCACCAGCGCTGCTTGATACCCGTCTCCCTCAGGAACCTGGGCACCAGCTGTTGCATCTTTTACAACGGCCACTTCAAAACCCTGCTCCAGCAGTTCCCGCAGGTGTGCTTCAACGCATAGGTTTGCAGACATGCCGGCAATGATCACTTTAGAAATGCCACGCTTACGCAGCTGCAAAACCAGGTCGTTCGTTTCGGGGCCGTAGACTTTATGGGGGCTACTGATGATGGTTTTGCCATCTTCGATATAGGGTTTGTATTGGGCAAGCCAGTCCGCGCCAGAGTCTTTAAACCCTTCGAGACTGAGCGCCTGGCTACGATCGAACATCTTGATGTGATGCATTAGGGCTTCGAGAGCGCCTTCAAACTGCCATCCATAATCTGTCGCATAGTAATAATGAGGCGAGATAAAGACAGGTACCCCTTCTTTTTTGGCAGTTTTCAACAGGCTTTCTATGTTAGCGACGGTATTGTTGTTAGTAACGCTTTTGCCAACAACGCCCCAGGTCACGCCTTCTTGGCTCAAAAAGTCATTCTGGGGATCAGTCACCAGCAGTGCTGTTCTGCCAGTTTCAAACTGGACTCCAGGATTGGGCAATCCCGCCTGTAACACAGAACTTAGCGTGAAAATGCATAGTGCTGTTATCAGGTGTAAACTGGATTTTAATTTTTTTATTTTCATGGTCTTCTCCCGCACTCAAAGTGTGTATGGGAAAGGGATTGCTGAGTGCTGTGTTAACAGTACCCTTGAATGCATGGCCAAAATGAGTCCGTTGCTCCTGAAATCAGGAACTCGACACCGGACTTTGGATGATATGTGAATCAGCTGGACTGATCGTCCGGAAATTCATTCCAGAACGCCGACGTCAGAGGTACTTGCTATGGATTTGATAAGTAACATGCTCACGACATTACGGCTGGATGCGAGTGTGTTTTTACATTCGACGTTCTGTCAGGAATGGGTCGTTGATGTTGGTGATTTTGATGTCGCCACTTTCCATCTGGTATCTCACGGTAACTGCTGGCTTCATCTTCCCAATCATAAGCCTATCCCTCTACAGGAAAGAGACCTTATTGTGCTGCCGCACAATGCCACGCACTTCATCGCCAATAGTCCCGAGCAGCCAAGCCCTGATACGCCAAGGAATACACCTGCTGACGCTGTTTGCGGCCCTTCAGTCACCTTAATCTGCGGTACGGTTACTTTTAGTCAGAATTACTGGAACCCTTTGGTCGAGGCACTTCCTGAATATGTAATTCTGTCAACACTGGACTCACGTCATACGACGTTGGGCAAAGTCATCGACGCCCTGATCAATGAATGCGAAGAAAGTGAAGCCGGTAGTGAGGTTATTATCGACCGTCTTGCCGATATTTTATTTATTGAGGTACTAAGAAACTATGTGAAGAAAGAATGTAATAGCACTTTCTTTTTTGCCATTACCGATCCGAAAATCAGTGCTGCTCTAAAAGCATTTCATAGTAATCCGGGGGAAAGCTGGAGCGTACAAATGCTGGCCGACACAGCTTGCATGTCACGCTCTGCATTTGCTGAACGCTTTCAGAAATTTACAGGAGTTCCCCCTATGCATTACGTCACGCGCTGGCGGATGCACTTTGCCCATTGCAAGTTAACTGAAACAGCAGATGCCATTGGTGATATTGCCGAAAGTTGCGGCTATTCCGGTGAGGACTCTTTCTTTAAGGCATTTCGCAAAGAGTTTGGCATTAGTCCCAGCGCAGTGCGCCGCAGGGAATCAGTTAATGAAATCGTAAACATGGTGACGGTTAACAGCAATGTAGCTGTTGCGGCTAAGATTTTATATACCCCCAAGGAAGCAAACCGGTTACGTTTGGATAATGAGGTTATTTTTATTGATGTCCGTGACAGGGCTGATTATATGCAGGCACATTTACCGGGCGCTGTTAATGTTCCAGAGCTGTTTTACTCACTTTCTATGACGACCCCCGAAGGGCTGTGCGAAATGCAGGAGAAGTTTCAGTACCTTCTGCAAAACGCCGGTGTAGATCGAGATAAAACAGTCATCGTCTATGAAGATAACCTGGGCACCCGTTTCGGCGGTTCCTGTCGTGGCTATTTCCAACTTATGTTTTTTGGCCATCCCAGTGTCGGGGTTCTGGATGGCGGGTTGGAACAGTGGAAAGCGGAAGGCTTTGCGTTGGACGAAGGGCCAGTTTACCCGGCGCCTTCGGAGTTTGATGCGTTAATTCAGCGTGATTATCTGGCCACTGTTGATGACGTTATTATGTCACTCGAGCATCCGGAAATTAAACTGCTGGATAACCGCGACAAGGATGAATGGTTAGGCATAACTTCTTCACCTGCGGACTTTTATGAAGAAGATTTTCTGCCTCGCAAAGGCCGTATACCGGGTGCAAGGTGGCTTGAGTGGCATCAATTCATGGAGAACACGGATGGCGTGAACCACTTTAAACCTCCAGAGCAAATAACCGCAATCTGTGCACAAGCGGGTTTGTACCCTGATGACGACATCATTATTTACTGCTTCAAGGGCTCAAGGTCTTCTAACACCTTTATTGCATTGAAACTGGCGGGATTCAAGCATGTGCGTAACTATTACGGATCATGGAACGAGTGGTCACGAGTTGCGTCGTTGCCTGTTTTCGCAGCGAAACTAGTGGGCTAGGTAAGTAATTGCTGTCTCAAGGAACTGGCTTATGTGAGGCTTCTACGCCTAGGCTTTGAAATAATGAGGGGCAGAGTAGAATTATTAGTTGAGCTACAGCGCCAAAGTCTTTTAACAAAGATTGTTTGCCAATATAGGGTGGGGCGCATGAGTTTTTATGCGCCCTTTTTAACAAACCGATTGATTAGTAACTCGCACTATCACTGTCGTAGGTTAATCCCACGGATGCCGCTTGATCCTTCACTGCGCTGTATGTTTTTTCATCCGGCAGAATCCTCTGCACCGCCTTCGGATTCCACTTTCTCTTTGATAAAGCGGCTGCGCGATTTGGACAGTTTTTTAATGAGTTAGTGACTAATACGGAAAGCCACTCCAGACAAGAGGAATGGCTTTCAGACTTTTTAAGCGGGACTCAGCTGTTCGCTAAGGCTTGGGTAGTCGATATAACCTTCGGCATCGCCACCATAAAAGGTGTCCGGGTCTGGCTGATTTAAGTCTGCGCCTTGCTTCAGACGTGCGGGCAGGTCTGGATTGGCGATAAAGGGCACACCAAAGGCGATAAAGTCACTGTAGCCATTCTTTAGGCTTTGCTCTGCAGATTCACCCGTGTAGCTGCCGTTTGCCATGTAGGCGCCATTAAATGCGCAGCGCAGTGCGTAAAAGTCAAAATCCTCGGTTGGAGCATCGCCGAACCGTTCTACCACGTGCAAATAGGCGAGGTTGAATTGATTTAGCTCGGCAACCAGGTAATTAAACAGGGGCTGCGGGTTGGACTCGTTCATGGAATTGAAAGTGCCGGTGGGCGAGATACGAATACCAACACGGTCACTGCCCCAGACTTCCGTCACTGCTTGGGTAACTTCTAGCGTTAAACGTGACCGGTTCTCTATGCTGCCGCCGTAATTGTCTGTTCGTTTGTTGGTGCCGTCTTTCAGAAACTGGTCGAGCAGGTAACCGTTGGCGGCGTGTACTTCTACACCATCGAACCCTGCCTGTTTGGCGTTGATGGCTGCTTGGCGGTATTGCTCAACAATACCAGGGAGTTCATCGGCCTCTAATGCCCGAGGAGTTTCGAAATCGAGCATGCCATCATAGGTGAATGCTGTGCCTTCGACCGCGATCGCAGAAGGGGCAACGGGCAGGGCGTTATCCGGTTGTAAGGCTGAGTGAGAAACACGGCCGACATGCCAGAGCTGTAGGAACATACGGCCACCCTGTTGGTGCACTTTATCGGTGATCTTCTTCCAGCCTTGAATCTGTTCTTCTGAATGAATGCCGGGGGTGAAGGCATAACCTTTGCCCTGTGGCGAAATTTGCGTGGCTTCGGAAATGATGAGCGCGGCTGAGGCACGTTGTTGGTAATACAGTACGTTCATGTCATTAGGAATGTCGCCAGGCTGGGATGAACGTGAGCGGGTCAGGGGGGCCATGACGATGCGGTGGGGCAGTTTCAGGTTGCCCAGTTTTTCTGCACTGAAAAGGGATTCAAAAGACATTGTTATAACCTCGTTTGCATGTGTGAAATATCAGTATAAAAACCATGTATAGTATTTAATCAATACTAGGTATACTTTGGTAACTATGCGGCGTGGCTTGGCGCAAAACAAGTACGCACGAATTTGTTATCTAGTGTCATCGAGGTGCCTAATGGCGGCAACAAAGGCTCAGAGTCAGAAAGAAAATTTAGAGAAACTTCCAGAAACGTCCGAAAGTGTGGACGTGAATCAATGTCCGGTTGCGACGGCGATTGATGTGATCGGTGGTAAGTGGACGATTATTATTCTCTATCATCTACGCGGCAGAACGTTGCGGTTTGGTGAGTTGAAGAAGGAGATCCCTAAAATCACCCAAAAAATGCTGACGCATCAATTACGGGATCTGGAAGCCAATAGGATGGTGACTCGGAAGGTCTATGCCGAGGTGCCCCCGCGTGTGGAGTACACCTCGACCGAGTTAGCGAATAAGCTGAACCCGGCACTGGATTTGTTGTGTGACTGGGGCAAGCTGTATGAAGAGGAACATCAGGGCTGATGCTGTAGGAAGTCATCAGAACGAAAGGGATTGATTGAGATTTTAATAATCGATACACCCCTTTAGCTTGAAACCTCATTCCCCCAGAGGCACTGAGTAAAGGCCGTTATGCTAGGTTTGACGCTGTCTTTACGCCAAATAATGGCAGTGGTGCTGTGGCGCCATTTGGCAGGCAGGGGGTGGACCTGAATGTTATGTGCAAAGGGGTATTGATCAAGCAAACCTTTTGGCACGATACCCACGCCCATACCGGCGGCTACACAACTGAGCAAAGCATGGTAAGAGCTGATTTCCACCACTTTTGCCACCACGCCATCCTGCTTAACCCAATCAGCTAGACGATTGCGGTATGCACAAAGGTGGTTGAAACCAAGCAAGGTGGGTTCACTGCTTAAATCCTGCGCACTTTTGATTTTGGGGTGAGCCAAGGTTGAGACCATTACCAGCTCTTCCTTGAAAATTGGCTCTATGTGCAAACGATTGTCTTTAGTAGGATCAGCCACCAGAGCCATGTCCAGTTTGCCAGCCAGTACTTCATCAATTAACCGCCCGGTGGGGCCTGTCTTCACTTCTAAATTAACGTCTGGATAGTGTTTGTGGAAACACACGAGCGGGTCGACCAAGCGAGTGGCGGCGACAGCTTCCATCGAGCCCACCTTGAGTACACCTTTGGGTTGGCCCTGTTGTAGTTCGTTGATCGCCTCTTGTGACAGTGCGAGAATTTGTTGGGCATAGGTTAAAAGCTGTTCACCGGCAGGGGAGATACGCAGGCGGTTTTTTTCTCTGAGGAATAGAGGAGTGTTCAGTTCCTGTTCCAGCTTTTGGATGCGCGCGGTGACATTGGAGGGCACGCGGTTAAGTATTTTTGCCGCTGCGGTAATACCACCTGTGCGGGCTACTTCACTGAAGACGTTTAAATCTGAGAGTTCCATATCAGTCCATATATTCATTAATAGTGAATAACTTGTTCATTATAATTCATTTTTAATGAATATAAAGATAGCTTAAAGTAGCTTCGTAGTTTTCAAATATAAGTTGGGTTTGTGATGGAAGGGTTGGATATTAAACAGAAGGGGATTCTTTACGCGCTAGGTGCGGCACTGATCTGGTGTGGCTTTATCCTGGTATCGCGACTGGGCGGAATTAGTGAATTGCTGGCCTATGATGTCATCGCCATTCGCTACGCTACCTGCACAGCTATATTGCTGCCCATTTGGTGGTTTAAGTACCGTTTTAATCTGTTTAATGTGAAGCTGATTATCGGCAGCTTGATTGGTGGTTTGGCCTACGCCCTGTGTGTCTTTCGTGGCTTTCAAACTACACCTGCATCCCATGCGGCAGTGTTATTGCCCGGGTTGATGCCGTTATTCATTATCACGTTTTCAGTGGTTCTTAATGGCGAACGTCCGCCTTTACAAAAATGGCTAGGCATTGCTGCCATTACGTTGGGGGCGGGCGCTTTATTCTGGTCGAATTATTCACAGCATCAGGGGCTTTCTTCGGGTCACGTTTGGTTGGTAGCTGCCGGTCTGTGTTGGGCTCTGTTTACTGTATTAATTAAGCGTTGGGGCATTACGCCTTGGCAAGCCACGGTGAGTCTTGCGGTGGTGACCTGTGTTTTGTATTTGCCGGTGTATGTGCTTTTTCTGCCGAAGGCGATTTCTATCAGCATA
>JBALXL010000024.1:0-12561 GCA_036960805.1 Pseudomonadales bacterium | reverse complement strand
ACTGGATGATAAAAACATCTTTGCCGCGGACGTGATCTTTAATTTCAGCTGAAGTCTCGCCATCGCTGAATTGGGAAACTTTAGCGTTGCCCAGCGACATGGAAAGGTGTTTGACGACTTTATTAGCAAGCTCGGGATTCGCGTTGCCGGTGAAAATAGTTAAATTTGCAGCCACGCGGAGATACCTTTGAATTATGAACGAATATATGAAGAGAAATGGCTGGGGTGGCAGGATTCGAACCTACGCATGCTGATACCAAAAACCAGTGCCTTACCGCTTGGCCACACCCCAGTAACTATTTCTTGCAACGACTACAAAGTAGTAGTTAGCTTTGCTTCGCGATGCAGTGGTGACAAGTTTTGACCCTTGGCGATAAAGCCTTTTAGGTCGGTCGGTAGTTGCTCAAACACTTGCTGTGCTTGCTCCCGACTATCAAAATCTGCGAATACGCTAGACCCTGTTCCTGTCATCTTTGCTGCTGCGAATTGGTTAAGCCAGCCTAATGCTTTCTTAACCTGAGGGTAGTGTTTCGAGACAACTGCTAGGCAGTCATTTCTTCCGTCACCCTCCAAAGCGGCCGCTATTGTGATGGCAGATGAGTTTCGTGTCAATTCCTTATGTGAAAATATTTCAGCTGTTGATACATGGCAATTTGGCGTCAATACAACGAACCATTTTTGCTCTGGTTCGACAGCGGTTAATTGCTCTCCCACACCCTCGGCCCAAGCCGCTCTACCATGCACAAATACTGGTACATCAGCGCCTAACTGTAGGCCAAGTTTGGCCAGGCTATGTAGGTCGTAATTAAGGTTCCACAGCTGATTAAGAGCGATTAAGGTGGTGGCGGCATCTGAGCTGCCGCCACCTAATCCGGCGCCCATGGCGATATTTTTTGTGAGAGTCACGCGCGCACCGGACGAATTTCCGCTGTGGAGCTGCAATAATTTAGCTGCCCGGTAAATTAAATTATCTGTAGTGGCGATGTCGGACAGGTCCGTTATGACCTCAATGCGGTCGTCAGGCAGTGCTTCAAAATGCAGTTGATCACCATAATCGAGAAACTGGAATAGCGTTTGTAAATTATGGTAGCCATCGTCACGTTGACCAGTGATGTGAAGCATCAGATTAAGCTTGGCAGGCGCAGGCAGCGAGAGTGTCAGATTCGTCATTCGGATTTGCTTTGTGTGTTTTTAAATACTGAAGTTAGCTGTCTGGGCTTAGTGACCAGCGTTTGATTAGCAAGGTGAGGGCTATTTCGCCCTGCTGGAGGCGGATTTTACTCGGAAGTGTATGGGAATCAAGTGTTTGGTAACGGCTGAAGCTGAGTTGCCAGCCAGCTTGTTGCAGGGTGTCGAGCAAACCCTGTTCGTTGAGCTGGTATAAAGCCTCATTGTCGGGGTCGGGAATGCCTCGCACCCAATAGTTCAGTGCTCTGATGGGGAGTGTCCAGCCTAGTTCCTGTAACAGTAATGCTTCAGGGTTGCCGCTATTGAATTCGCCGTGACCGGCAAGTTTGATGTGAGTGTTGCCAGTTGTGCCGGTTAGAGTTACCACGCCTTGCCCCAGCAGTGAAGTGACACGAATGTCAAAGACTCGATTCAATTGCTGCCAGTTAATACGGGCGCTGTTGGACTGTTTGGCAGTGCGAATGCCGAGTTTGCCCATGATATTCCAGTTGGATAAGGTGGCGGCTTGTTGTTGATGCTGCGCCCAAAAAGTATTTGGGTTATCGACAATAATGGATTGTTGTGGAGCCTGCGCGCAGGCCGTTAACAGCAATATTGCCGCAATTGTCGTGGCCAGTGTGCGGTAGCGAATAAAGAACTTACCGGGAAAACACGGTTTCACTGATTGAGGCTCGGACTAAGGCGGTCAATAACACGTTTAAGAATGATGCTATCGGGCGTGCGATGTAAGGCATCGCTCCATACTTGGTTAGCTCTCTGCTGCTGGCCTGTGACCCAGAGCGCTTCACCTAAATGAGCGGCGACTTCGTGATCAGGGAAATCGTTGAGTGCTTGCTCAAGTAGTTTGATTGCTTCTTCATAATTGCCTAATCGGAATTGCGCCCAGCCTAAACTATCGGTAATTGCTGGATCGTTAGGTTTCAATTCTTTGGCGCGAGTAATTAGGGCTAATGCTTCTTCGTAACGGGTGGTGCGATCCGCCAAGGTGTACCCCAGCGCATTTAAAACCATCGCATTGTCAGGCTCCAATGACAGAATGGCGCGTAAATCGTTTTCCATTGCTGCCAAGTCGTTGTTTTTTTCAACGGTCATGGCGCGGGTGTAAAGCAAGTTAATGTCCTTGGGGAACTCTTCCAAAGCGATGTTTAACAGCTCTATGGCTGTCGTAGTGTGGCCTTTTTCGGCAATCAGCTCAGCTTCGATAATAAATAGATTCTTACGTTGTTTTTGGTGTGTTTGGCGACCGACCTCAAATACCTGTTGTAAGGGTGCCAATAAGTCCTGTTGTAGCAATAGAGTGCCGATTTGCTGGAAAGCAGGTAGTAATTTCGAACCACTTGCTACTTGTTTGTAGTGATGAATAGCCTCGTCAGCACGTGATGTTTTTTCAAAGGACTGCCCCAGATAATAATGTGCTTCATCAGCCATGCTCGGGATGTTAGTTAGCTCTTGAAGTAGTTGATTGCCGGTTTCACGGGAATCATTCTCCAGGTTCAGCAGTGCGAGTGTGAGTTTAAGTTGATGATCCTGTGGGAATTGTTCCAGCAGTATTGCAAATTGCTGCTGTGCGGCAAGTAGCTGTTTATCATCAATGAGGATTTGTGCGTAAAGTACACGCAGAGGCCTGCTATTAGGATTGGTTTTTAAGCTTTTTTCTAGATCAGTAAGAGCTTTAGTGGTATGACCTAGTTGATGGTTGAGTCTGGATTTTAGCGATAGGCTGCGAGGGCCTGGTTCAATCCGGTACAGTTTGTTGGCGCGATTTAACGCGTCTTCTGTGCGGCCGTTGAGTTGCAGTAGAACCGATTGGCTGAGCAATAACTGCGAATTATTGGGGTATATGGCAAGCAGGCGGTCAAGCTGTTGGATTAAGTCGTTGCGTTGGACGTTGCTTAGGTTTTTGCTGTTTGCGGTTAACGACTCAAAATTGGCCTTGTTATCGCTAGCCAGTAGCTCCTCTAGTAGCGCGATAGCCTGATCGAGCTTTTGATCAAGTACTAGCTGTCCAGCCAGCGCTTGTTTGGCATCAGGGTCATTGGGGGCCGATTGGTACCACAGTTCAGCCGCCGCCGTTGCAACTTTGTGCGCGCGCAGTGACATTGCGATTTGGGTTGTGCGTTTGGCAATACCAGCGTCACCGGTTTTTTTTGCCGCTGATAAATAGTTGCCCAGTAGAATGTCGTAACGATTGCGCTGACCAGCCAGTTCCGCAACTAACAGGCCATAGAGGATATCTGGTTCAATATCGGCGGGCGCTAAAGTGGTCGCTGATGAGGACTTGTCTGCAGACATATCGGTGTTGTCTGAACGGCTAATATCAGATGATGTTTGTAGGCCGGAGCAGCCGGAAATCAGGGCTGCAGTGGCGAAAATAAGGCAAAGACTTTTGTTGAGCATGGGGGCTATTCTATACCAGCATTAGGAAACTTAAAGTGTAGACCAGTTTCTATAAGCTTTGTTGTTATAAAAAATTATAACAACGGGCAAATAAATGCCCTTGTTGAAGTGTTGAAGTGCCGGGATTATTTGTTAGAATAATGAGTGATTCCAGGGTAACTCCTTGTTCAAGCTATGTTTTGTTGCCCACTTGGTTGTCAGGATGACAGCTGCTGTAATGTGTAAGGCGGAGCAGAAAAATGTTGGAAAAGGTACTTAAGGAAACCATTCGCAGCGGCCAATTACGATTGGTTATGCCCGATGGTAATGAACATCACTTTGGTAAAGCGCATCCTGACATTGGCGAAGTGGTCTGGCGTATTAATAATCCCAAGGTAACATCGCGATTATTGCACAACGGTGAGTTTGAGCTAGCTCAAACCTACATGGAAAAGGGCTGGGACCTGCTTAAAGGTAATCTGGCTGACTTGATTAACTTGCTGTACATCAATTTTGGCGAAGAGCCGCCCAGTGCGGCCAAAAAAGTTCTGGGTCGTACACTCAAGCAGTGGAACAACCTCGCTAAAAGTCTCAGAAACGTTGCTACGCATTATGATCTTGATGAGGCGCTGTTTCGCAGCTTTCTTGATGAAGATATGCATTATTCCTGCGCGTATTTCAAAAGCACAGAGGATGATCTGGAGACTGCGCAGCAAAACAAATGCCAGCATATCATGCATAAGTTATGCCTGAAGCCAGGGCATAAAATGCTCGATATTGGTTCCGGATGGGGCAGTTTGAGCCTGTATATGGCTCGTAACGGTGGGGTCAGCACGCAGGGTGTGACCTTGTCGAAAGAGCAGCTACGGGTGGCAAAAGCAAGAGCTGAAGAGCAAGGGCTGGCTGATCGAGTAAAATTTGATTTGCAGGATTACCGCAATCACACGGGTAAATACGACCGTATTGTTTCAGTAGGAATGTTTGAGCATGTCGGCCGGCCTTATTTCGAGGCGTATTTTCGCAAGCTCGATAGTTTGTTGAACGATGATGGTGTGGTGCTGCTGCATACCATTGGGCGCAGTGGCCAACCGGGTGTGACCAATCCCTGGATACAAAAATATATTTTCCCTGGTGGATATATTCCAGCTTTATCTGAAATGACCGCGGCAATAGAGAAAGCCGGTTTGTTGATTAACGATGTGGAAATTTTACGTTTCCATTATGCCGACACTTTGGCGGCCTGGTCTGAACGATTTTCCAAGCACCGTGAACAGTTTGTGGTCAGCAAAGGAGAGGCATTTTGCCGTATGTGGGAGATCTATCTGGCCATGTGTGAAGCGGCATTTCGTAGCTCTGATCTGGTGGTTTATCAGGTGCAACTCACCAAATCTAAGCATGTGCTGCCAGATACACGTGATTATTTGTACCAAAACGCCTGAAAGTCGGTATTTAGATAGCCTCTAACCCCTGCATTTTTATATAATTCCTCCCTTTTGGATGTCCGAAGCCCTCTGAAGGGTGGTTTACGGGCGCCATTTTATTTTGGCAACCTGAGTCAGAGCGTTTAATGGGGCTGTTAGCACTAGGCATTAATCATAAGACTGCACCGGTCAACGTCCGGGAGCAGGTAGCGTTTGCGCCTGAAAATATGGTGCAGGTGCTGCAGCATGCCTGTGCGATATTGCAGCTCAACGAAATAGCTATTTTATCGACCTGTAATCGCACCGAGTTGTATTGCAATTCAGAGCTACAGGGTAGTCGCGCGGTGTTGGAATGGCTTGGCGAACATCATGGCTTGGCTGTTGATGAGTTAGAAGCGTGTAGTTATGCCTATTGGGATGATGAAGCGATCAAACACATGATGCGTGTTGCCAGCGGGCTGGATTCGATGGTGCTGGGCGAACCGCAAATTCTGGGGCAAATTAAATCGGCCTATGCCGTTGCACGTGATGCCAATACGCTGGGCGGTCATCTGGAGAAGTTATTTCAGAATACTTTCTCGGTGGCTAAGCAGGTACGTACGGAAACGGCCATTGGTGAAAACCCTGTTTCGGTAGCTTATGCGGCCGTCAGCTTAGCGCAGCATATTTTTGCAGATATGAGTCGCACCAAGGCGTTGTTGATTGGCGCTGGAAAAACCATTGACCTGGTAGCGCGGCATTTACAACAAAATGGCGTAACGGATATGGTGGTGGCTAACCGTACCTTACAGCGTGCCGAAGAGCTGGCCGCAAATTTTGGTGCGCAGGCGGTATTGTTGTCAGATATCCCCGAGCAATT
Organism: Pseudomonadales bacterium; assembly: GCA_036960805.1. Taxonomy (GTDB): domain Bacteria; phylum Pseudomonadota; class Gammaproteobacteria; order Pseudomonadales; family IMCC2047; genus IMCC2047. Next base: position 6,717 of record JBALXL010000024.1, on the reverse strand, counting down.
GCGCGATGCTGATATTGTGATTGCCTCCACGGCTAGCCAATTACCGATACTTGGCAAGGGTGCCGTTGAGCGAGCGCTGAAAACACGTAAGCACCGACCTATGTATATGGTTGATATTGCGGTGCCGCGCGATATAGAGCCGGAAGTCGGTGAATTGTCCGATGTGTATCTATATTCAGTAGATGATCTGAAACAGGTTATTGACGAAAACCTGAAGTCGCGTCAAAACGCGGCACAGGAAGCCGAAGCATTTGTCGAGCTTGGCGCGTTCAATATGCTGCGAGAAATGCGCGCCCTGGATGCAGTTTCAACCGTGAAGGCGTATCGTGAACAATCGGCTGATATTCGGGATATTGAGCTGGGCAAGGCGCTCAAACAACTGGATAGTGGCCAGGATCCTCAGCAGGTGATAACACAGCTGGCGCGAGCATTAACCAATAAGTTGGTGCATTCACCCTGCATTGAAATGAAAAAGGCCTCCGCAGAAGGGCGAACCGAGGTGATGGAGCTGGCCCAGCAGTTATTTGGGCTTAGTGATTCCGACAGTAATGAGTTAGATAAATAGAGACCTCAGCATAATGTAGCGAACGTGGTCGTTATGCCGGGATTTTAAACAAAGAGAATTCGATGAAAGAATCAATATTAACCAAACTGGATCACCTGAAAGATCGCTATGAAGAACTGGCGGCGCTCATGAGTGATCCTAGCGTTATTTCTGATCAAAACATGTTTCGTGATTATTCCAAGGAATACGCCGAAATTGAGCCGGTCGTACAGAGCTTTACTCAGTACCAAGAGGTGCAGGGTGATTTAGATGAAGCGCAGCTGTTATTGACGGACGATGATCCGGAAATGCGCGCTATGGGGGAAGAGGAAGCTAGGGCGGCCAAGGACAGTATGGAAAACCTGAGCCTGGATCTGCAAAAGCTACTGCTGCCTAAAGATCCGAATGATGCCAGCAATACCTTTGTTGAAATTCGCGCCGGAACCGGGGGTGATGAGGCGGCAATTTTTGCCGGCGATTTGTTTCGTATGTACTCCAAGTACGCAGAAGACAGAGGCTGGCAGCTAGAAGTTGTTAACGAAAACCGTGGCGATCACGGTGGTTATAAAGAAATTATCAGCCGAGTTATTGGTCGTGATGTGTATGCCTATCTGAAGTTTGAATCGGGTGTGCACCGCGTGCAGCGTGTGCCAGAAACTGAGTCGCAAGGCCGTGTGCATACCTCAGCTTGTACGGTAGCCGTACTGCCAGAAGCCGATGAAGTGAACGCCATTGAAATTAATAAGGCGGATCTACGTGTTGATACCTTCCGCGCCTCCGGTGCTGGTGGACAGCACGTTAACAAAACCGATTCAGCGATTCGGTTGACGCATTTACCAACGGGCACGGTGGTTGAGTGTCAGGATGAGCGTTCGCAGCATAAAAACCGCGCACGGGCTATGTCGTTGTTACAAGCTAGATTGCTGAGCAGTGTGCAGGAAAAACAACACGCTGAAGAAGCCGATGCGCGCCGTAGTCTGGTGGGATCGGGTGATCGCTCCGAGCGTATTCGTACCTATAACTACCCGCAAGGTCGTGTGACGGATCACCGTATTAACCTGACACTCTATAAATTGCCGGAAATCATGGAAGGCGATATGGCGACGGTGATTGAAGCGCTGATTAATGAGCATCAAGCTACACTGTTGGCGTCCTTGTCTGATAATGACTAGCAGCCTGTAGATGATGGCCAGGTTAATAAGGAGTAGGCGCGTCATGCGCCTTTTTCGTTTATGACGATGACTATTGGCACGCTTCTAGGGTTAATTGCTCAACAGTTGTCGGCAGCTTCTGATTCAGCACGACTGGATGCTGAAGTACTGATGTGTCATGTATTGGATAAGAGTCGCACCTTTCTTTATACCTGGCCAGAACGTGAGTTGACGCAGGCTCAGTTTCAGGGTCTTCAGGTACTTGTCGAACGCCGCTTGGCTGGCGAGCCCGTTGCGTACCTTACTGGCAGCCGAGAGTTTTGGTCACTTGAGTTGGATGTAAGTCCAGATACTTTGATTCCGCGCCCTGATACCGAGCTGTTAGTTGAAATTGGCCTTGAGCTGCTACCGCTTGCTTCAGCTCCTCAGCAGGTGCTTGATTTGGGCACAGGTACCGGCGCTATCGCTTTAGCGTTGGCCAGTGAGAAACCAGATTGGCAGTTCTGCGGCGTGGATCGAGTGTCTGAGGCTGTAGCGCTGGCGCAGCGCAACCAACAAAAACTGCAGATAGCCAATGCCCGTTTTTTTGAAAGTGATTGGTTTAGTGCGCTGGGCGATGAAAAATTTCACCTGATAGTCAGTAATCCTCCTTATATAGATAACGACGATGAGCACCTACAGCAGGGCGATGTGCGTTTTGAACCGCGCTCTGCTTTGGTGGCTGGTAAGCAGGGCTTACAGGATTATCAGAAAATCATATCGGAGGCAGCGGATTACTTGAGCGATCAGGGCTGGCTGTTATTTGAACATGGTTATGAGCAGGGCGCTGCTGTTCGTGATTTACTGCTGGCAAATGGTTTTGTGGATGTGCAAACACGTTGTGATTTGGCTGGTCACGAGCGAGCTACGTTTGGGCAATGGCTGCTCTCTTGAGTTGAGGGTTGTCATTCAGATATGGCAGTGGCATTTTTGAAATCGCGATAAGTTCGAATAAAGCGCAAAATTTAACAATGCCAGAATAACTTCCCCCTGCCAGGAGACGATCATGGATACCACCGCACATACCTTCGCAACGCTTTTTCAGCAGCTGGGCTTACCTAGTGATAATGATGCAATCGATGAGTTTATAGCCTGTCACGGGCCTATTGCGGCGGCGATGCCGCCATCTGGTCAAGTGGTTAGGCGGCTTTTATTCGCGAAGCGCTGAGTGCGGATTGGGCGGAGATGGTTGATCAGCTGAATGTTTGTTTAAGAGCTTAACTTTTCGTTAAGTTGAGCTCTTAAACCAAGAGGGCTATAGATCCAGCAGGTTGCCGTAGGGCAAGAACTTATTGTCGGTGTTGTCCTTAATCCATGCGATTAATTCCGCATCGGGGAATGCTCCTCGTTTTTTCAGTTCACGACATAACCAGATAACGGGTGACTTACTGCCCGCTTCCCAGCCAGCCAGTTGCGCTTCAGCCAAAGTGAAGAAACGCACCAGATGAACCAGTGTGTGCTGTTCCAGATCTTCGGATACCTTAAACCAGTCGTCCTTATGACGTTTCATTAAGTGGCGATGAGCTGAAATTTCGTCACTGCTGAGCGCTTCTGACAGGTTATCCAATTGGCCGTTGAAGCTGATTTTTGCCAGTCGTAACAGCACATCAAGATCAATGTTGGCGGTATTGTCGGCGTCGTTGTTCTGGCTTGGATCCCAGGTATCTACTGTGCTCATTGTGTCTCCAGATGGCGGGCTTAATTTGGTGCGAATATTTAAGACAGGGCGATTTTACACTGAAGTGTGGTTGATATGACACTCTTTATAGAGAGCTTACCATGATCGGAGTTGAGAGGCGGTATTGCTATCGACCGGTCTGGCAATCAAGCCACCTTGGGTCATCGATACTTTGAAGTGGGCTTGATCATGCATCGGTAAAAAAACGGCGCTGCCATAATAGGCGTCCACTAGCGGCAGTAGCTGAGGGTATCGTTTTACAAAATCCCATATATTCAAGCCCGGCTCAGCGTTCAGGTCATGTGCGGAGGCAGGTTTGCTGCGAGTTTGTTCTAGTGTCTGAAAACGACCCGATAAACGATGTAGTTTGTAGTGGGCATTAAATCCCATCAGATTGGCATAGCCATGCCATTTTAAGACTTTGGCATCGAGCTGCCATTCATCACCGTTAATTTCGAATTCCTGTTGACGTTGTTCTTCTATAAAGGTGATAGAGGCAATGTATCTTTGTGGGGCGATTTGTCTGAACTGAAGTTCTGCCACAGGCTGCTCGTGGGTGAGGCGTGCATAGCTGATAATGTTAATGGCGATAGCTATTAATAGAATGCCGATACAACTTAGCAGGCTGCCAAAGCAAGTGAGACTGCAGCCTTTAGCGGCGTGTAATTTACAGCAGTGTTTGAGACCGCGCATTGTCAGCCAAAACCCATAGGCTGTTATCAGCATAAGCGCGATGAGCAGGGCTGAGGCAGGCAATAGGCTGTTGAGGTCAGAGCTTGAGTTCATGGCTTAAGTATAGGTTATCTGGCAATCATCTTATGACCGCTTATACGAAGGGGAATTCGATACGAATTTTTGCGCCGCCTAATTCCGAGCTGCTGATATGTAGCTGTGCGTGATAGCTGTTAAGGATGTCTTGCGCTACTGATAAGCCAATGCCTTGCCCCGGGTGCTGAGTATCAGCGCGACCACCGCGCTGTAATACCGCATCACGTTGTTCGGTAGCTATGCCATCACCATCGTCTTCGATATAAATGTTGAGGTGCATTTCATTGTCGTTGGTGGTCGTGTCTGATCGTACGATAACTTGTTGGCGGCAGGCTTTAAACGCGTTGTCTAGCAGGTTGCCAAGCACTTCCATCAGGTCGCGTTCATCTGCGCGGAGACTGATGTGTTGTTCAATTAACTGCTGGCTGTTAACCGCCTTATCTGCATAAACCTTGTTTAGGGCGCGTAGTAATTTATCGGCTAATGGCGCCAGAACAAGCGGCTGCATGGATAAAGTGTGTGTGGTGGTGTGACTGCTGGCGCGCTGTAGTTGGTGGCTGACTATGTCATCCATGCGGGTGATTTGTTCATCAATATTTTGTTGTTTTTCTGGGCCATCGCTGAGGCCGCGCAGGATAGCCAGCGGCGTTTTCAGGCTATGGGCTAGGTCAGCTAAGGTGTCGCGATAACGCTGGCGTTGTCGGCGTTCGTTATCAATCAGCAAATTCAGGTTGTGGGTGACGTTTTCTAGTTCGCTAGGGTAGTCGCCGGTGAGTTGGTCCTGTTGGCCTGTTTCTATAGCTTGCAGTTCGTTGGCCAGTTTGCGTAATGGCCGTAGCCCCCAGCGCATGATCGAGCCTTGAATTAGTAGCAGTACAATAGCGATGGCGCTGAACCAGCGCCATAACGAGGCTCTGAATTCGGAGATTTCAGCAATAACGGGTTGCGCACTCTGTAGTAGGTGGATGTGATACTGGCGTTCTTCGCCGTTTTCAAGTTCCCAAATAATGCCGTAGCTGAGGGTGAATAGCGCATCCTTTGACTGGTCAGTGGGCGCCGTTAATTGAAAGCGGCCAACTTGAGCGCTGGGAGCTAGCGGTGTGTTGAGTGTAATGGCCGACGCTGAACGCCACAGTTCATTGCCGTTGGCATCGTTAATGACGGCATAAAGACCTGATTCGATGCGATTAAATAGCGGGTCCTGTAGTGCGTCCGGCATGATTAGCCGGCCCTGTTCGGCGTTGGTGACTGCCAGCAGAGCGTAGAAATGTGCTTTTAATTTTTCTTCAAGGGCTGTTTCAACGCTGCTACGAAATGCGCGATCAAGGGCGTAACCACTTAAACCCAGTGACAGGGCGACGAACAGAGTAAGTGATAATAATAGGCGACTATTAATAGAGCGGATAATCATGAGTGGTCATTGGCTAGGTTTAGCCGGTAACCTCGGCCACGCAGTGTCTCAATAGGGTTGGCCTCATTATTTGGGTCGAGTTTTTTGCGTAGTCGACCAATAAAGACCTCGATGACGTTGCTGTCGCGGTCATAGTCCTGTGCGTAGATGTGCTCTGTCAGTTCTGTTTTGGAAATAACCTTTTGAGGATTAAGCATCAAATACTCCAGCACCTTATATTCATAGGCGGTAAGAGTTACTGGTTGCTCGTGGGAAAGTACCTGTTGGGTGCGCGTATTGAGTAGCAGGTAGCCCATCTTTATTGATGCGTCCGCTTGGCCTGCTGCGCGGCGAATCAAGGCGTTTAATCGCGCCAGTAGCTCTTCCATGTGAAAAGGTTTGGCCAGATAGTCGTCCGCGCCGGCTTCAAGGCCTTCCACTTTATCTTGCCAGTTATCTCGTGCGGTGAGGATAAGGACCGGTACGTCGCGGCCGTTGGCACGCAATTGTTTGATTAATGCTATGCCGTCGAGTTTAGGTAGCCCTAGGTCAATGATAGCAATGTCGTAGTTAAACTCATTGCCGTAATAAAGACCTTCTTCACCATCGGTGGCTTGATCAATGCTGTAGCCGCCTTGTGTTAGTGCGTCGGCCAGTTGCTGTTGTAGCTGAGGTTCGTCTTCAACGAGGAGTGCGCGCATGAGGTTTGGTTATCTGTTGTTTGACTGAGCGTTGACACGCAGAGTTTTAATACGACCTTGATCTGTCAGCACTTTGATCTTATAGAAAGTGTGCTGTTCCCTTCGGATTAAATCTGCAGACAGAATTTTCCCGTTGGTGCGTTTTCTGGCGATATCAATGGCTTGAGCCTTTGATATATACGTACGTTCAGTTGATAGCAGCCAAGGCTTGTTGTTATCAGTGCTATAAAGGTTGTTGCCTTGGAGGCCGAAATTGCCAGTTTGGTCGTCAAAAAATTGATTCCCATGCCCATAGTCTGCACTGAAAACCTGCGCTGATGTTGTCAGGCAGGTGAGCAGTAAGCATGTTGTAGCAAGCGATTTTAATGTCATGGGGTGATCCTGTGGTCAGTGCTGTCAGGCAGTTTAGCGTTTAATAGGATTAACTGCCTGACTTTCTGTCTTAG
>JBALXL010000023.1:0-13915 GCA_036960805.1 Pseudomonadales bacterium | reverse complement strand
GTCAGTTGTTTTATTACCCACACCAATGAAAAAACCCACGATATTATTCGTTCCGGGTTGGATCGCTCACCGATGTACACAGGTGTGATTGACGGTGTTGGGCCACGCTACTGTCCGTCGGTTGAAGACAAAGTGCATCGTTATGCTGATAAAAATTCACACCAGATTTTTGTTGAGCCAGAAGGTTTAACAACGCACGAACTGTATCCCAACGGCATTTCCACCAGCCTGCCCTTTGACGTGCAGCTCGATTTAGTCCGTTCGATTCAAGGTTTTGAAAACGCCCACATTACGCGCCCCGGTTATGCGATTGAGTATGACTTTTTCAATCCGCAAGATTTGAAACATTCGTTAGAAACCAAGTTTATCGATGGCCTGTTCTTTGCTGGACAGATTAACGGGACTACTGGTTACGAAGAAGCGGGTGCACAGGGTTTGTTGGCGGGTATCAACGCATCGCTACTAGCGCAGGGCAAAGAGTCTTGGCATCCACGTCGCGATGAAGCCTACCTGGGTGTGTTGGTCGATGACCTGATTACCCTGGGAACTCAAGAACCCTATCGTATGTTCACCAGCCGTGCTGAATACCGGTTGTTGTTGCGTCAGGATAATGCAGATTTACGTTTGACCGAAAAAGCCCGTGAACTGGGTTTGATTGATGATGCTCGTTGGGCACGTTTCAACAATAAATGTGAAGAAGTTATCAAAGAACAACAACGCTTGCAGGAAACCTGGGTACAACCGGGTACGCCGGAAGCGCAGGTTATCGCTGATAAGTTAGGTTCTGCCTTGGGTCATGAATACAATTTGATGGCGTTGTTAAAACGTCCGGAACTGGGTTATGAGGATATAAAAAACCTCAAAGGTGGAGGTTCAGACGATGAAGAAGTCGCTGAGCAGGTAGTCACCCAGGCGAAATACGAAGGTTATATCAATCGTCAAAAAAATGAAATTGAGCGTTTACGTCGTCACGAAATGACACGTCTGCCGGAAGACTTTGTTTATGACAATATTCCCGGCCTGTCCAACGAAGTAAAACAAAAACTCAATGAGTTACGTCCTGAAACATTGGCCGCTGCGTCACGTATTCCTGGTATTACGCCAGCTGCGGTGTCGTTGTTATTAATTCATTTAAAGAAACGTGATGCTGTAATGGTGAAAACTGTCTAATGGATTTATCAGAAAAGTTAGTGAGTGGTAGTAAAGTACTGGGCATTGATCTGAGTGAAGAACAGCTCAACTTGTTGATGGCTTATCTTAATCTGTTACAGAAATGGAATAAGGCCTATAACCTGACCGCTGTGCGTGAGCCTGCGAAGATGGTGACTTACCATTTCTTGGATAGCCTGACGTTGATGCCGCACTTTCAGGGTAAACCGAGGTCTGTGATTGATGTGGGAACGGGTGCAGGAATCCCAGGTATTCCATTAGCGATTATGTTTCCGGACAGTCATTTTACGCTGCTTGATAGCAACGGTAAGAAAACCCGTTTTATGCAGCAGGCTAAAATTGAATTGGGTCTGAAAAATGTAGAGGTGGTGAATTCGCGGGTTGAGCTATTCCGTCCGGAAGGTGGTTTTGACATTGTTGTCTCCAGAGCCTTTAGTTCACTGCAAAGTTTTTCCGAAATAACTCAACACCTATGTGCGGATGATGGTGTATTTTACGCCATGAAAGGTAAGTTTCCGCAGCAGGAAATAGATGACATGGCGGATGAGTTTAAGGTGTTAGAAACTTATAAATTACAGGTGCCGGGGCTTGATGACGAGCGACATCTGGTGGTGTTTGAGCAGTCGCAGAAAAATTAAAGGTAAAGGGAGTCAGCGTTGAGAATCTTTGCAATTACCAATCAAAAAGGTGGTGTGGGTAAAACCACCACTACGGTGAATTTGGCTGCCTCGTTAAAATCTATCAAACGTCGGGTGTTGATGGTCGATCTTGATCCACAGGGTAACGCCACCATGGGTAGTGGTGTGGATAAAAGTGATCTACAGAAATCCGTCTTTGATGTGCTGACGGGGCGTTGTGATGCCAAGGCAGCAATTGTCCATTCTGAAAATGCCGGTTACGACCTGTTACCTGCCAACGGTGATTTAACCGCGGCTGAAGTTGAACTGTTATCGCTGGATAACAAAGAATACCGTTTACGCGACGCACTTAAAGAAGTGAGCGAAAATTACGATTACATCATTATTGATTGCCCGCCGTCATTAAGCATGTTGACGGTGAACGGTTTGGTGGCCGCCGATAGTGTGATTATTCCGATGCAGTGTGAATATTATGCGCTGGAAGGTTTATCGGCGTTGATGAATACCATTACAGGTATTACCCAAGGCCCGAACCCTGATTTAAAAATCGAAGGTCTGTTGCGCACCATGTACGATCCGCGCAATAGTTTAACGCGTGATGTTTCTAGCCAGCTGATTAAACATTTTGGTGATCGTGTTTATGATACGGTGATTCCACGTAATGTACGTTTAGCGGAAGCGCCCAGCTTTGGTTTGCCTGCGCTGGCCTATGATCGTAAATCTCGTGGCGCAATGGCTTATCTGGCATTGGCCGGTGAAGTACTAAGAAAATCACGAAAAGAAACTGCTCAAGCCTGTTAATGATCAATTAAGAACAGTAATCAATACTCTATTTCACTAGCGAGACAAGATAATGGCAGCGCAAAAAAGAGGTTTGGGGCGTGGCTTGGATGCCCTGCTGGGTAATCTTGATTCTAAAGGTTCCGAAAACAAGACAACTGAAGATGGTCAGTTAGTACAGTTGCCTGTTGATCTGGTGGTGCGCGGTAAATATCAACCGCGACGTGAAATGGATCCAGCATCGTTGCAGGAGTTAGCAGACTCCATTAAAGCACAGGGCGTGATGCAGCCAATTATTGTGCGCGCCATTGATGATTCACGATATGAGATTGTTGCCGGTGAACGTCGCTGGCGTGCAACGCAATTAGCGGGTTTAGCTGATATCCCTGCGATCGTTAAAAATGTGTCCGATGAAAGCGCTATTGCTATGGCGTTAATCGAAAATATTCAGCGTGAAAATCTTAACGCCATTGATGAAGCTGCGGCCTTGCACCGTTTGCAGGAAGAATTTGGTTTAACACAACAGCAAACAGCTGATGCGGTAGGTAAATCACGTACTGCGGTTGCTAATCTAATACGTTTGCTTGGACTCAATGATGAGGTGCAGGCATTGCTGAGTGAGGGTGCTTTGGATATGGGGCATGCCAGAGCGTTATTGGCTTTGGTTGATAGTGAACAAACGCTGGCGGCAAAAACCGTTGTTTCAAAGCAGCTTTCGGTCCGTCAAACAGAAGCATTGGTGCGCAAAATCCTGGCCTCAGATGGATTGGAAAAAGAGGTGGCCAAAGTCGATCCAGATATCAAGCATTTGGAACATAAACTCAGTGATCAGTTAGGTTCTTCAGTGACCATTCAACATGGTTCAAAAGGCAAAGGGAAACTGGTTATCAATTACGGTTCCACACAGGAATTAGAAGGTATTCTTTCCCATATAAAGTAACCTGCAGTAATAAATATTTTAAATGATTATATTGATAAAATTTATAGGGTTATAGCTCTTGTGATTGCAAAGCTATTGAGAAATATTAGACCTCAGTACTAATCTTCTGAGAGCCCTGCCGTCGCAATAATTGAAGGTCATTTTAGAACCTAAACAATGCTTGCTTGGTTAAGTCATATTCTTTATACTTCGCGACCAGTTTAGGGGTGGTTTTTTCGGTGGAATTCCACAGGTAATAAAAGACCTGTTTATGATTTGGAATGAATCTGAGATGACAGTCAGACGTAAAACTTACTTTTCCCCTTCATCGATTTATTGGGTACCCCTGTTACAACTTGGGGTTAGCTTGGTGCTAAGTGCCGTTACTTTGGTGTTTGGTATCCAGCATGCAATATCGATGTTATTGGGTGGTTTGATTTGTCTGGTGGGTAACGCCGTATTTATATGGCGTTTTTTTAGGCGCGGAAATTCGCAGTCAGCCAGTGATTTGCTAAGTGATGCATATCAAGGCGCGCTTTCCAAAATGCTACTCACGACCCTATTGTTCGTCATCGTGCTTGTTGCCTTTGAAGAACTTAAAATTTTGCTTTTGTTTGTCGGTTTTATTGCGGCCCAGGCCGTTAATTGGATAACCCCGCTCCTGATGAAGCGGCAAGTCTATAAATAAACCACGAGCAAAACAGATAACAAATCCGTTACTGCTAACTAACGAAGAAATATAACAATGTCAGCTGAAGAAGCGTTAACAACAAAAGGTTATATCACCCACCATTTGACCAACCTGACCTTTGGTCAGAATCCTGATGGTCACTGGGGTCTTGCACATAGCTCTCAAGAAGCCGCTGAAATGGGTTTTTGGGCGTTTAATGTTGATACTTTGGGTTTCTCTTTTCTTCTTGGTGCATTGTTTTGCTGGGTTTTCTGGCTAGTTGCTCGTAATGCGACATCTGACACACCCGGTGGACTGCAAAACTTCGTCGAGACTATCGTTGAATTTGTAGATGGTAGCGTTAAAGATATTTTCCACGGTCGCAATCAGTTAATCGCGCCGCTGGCGCTGACTGTTTTTGTCTGGGTCTTCCTGATGAACTTCATGGATTTATTCCCGGTTGACCTGATACCTGAAATTGCAAAATTAGTAACAGGTAATCCACATATATTCATGAAGGTTGTTCCTACAACCGATCCAAACGCGACTCTGGGCATGGCTCTTGGTGTGTTTATTCTGATTCTTTATTACAGTATTAAAATCAAAGGTTTGGGTGGCTTCTTGGGCGAATTGACCCTGCACCCGTTTGGTAAATGGATGCTACCGTTCAACCTATTCCTTGAAGGCGTTAACCTGATCTCTAAGCCTGTTTCTCTTGGCTTGCGTTTGTTCGGTAACATGTACGCCGGTGAAATGATCTTTATACTGATCGCCCTGATGTATAGCGGTGGTCTGGTTGTTGGTGTTGCAGGTGGCGTTCTTCAGTGGGCATGGGCAGTATTCCATATTCTGATTATAACCCTGCAGGCCTTTATTTTTATGGTGTTGACTATCGTGTACCTGAGTATGGCTCACGAATCTTCACACTAAAAAGCGTTTTACAAAAATTAAATTTTTATAAATTAACTACTAATAAAAACTGGAGTAAAAATGGAAATCGCATCTGCAATACTGTATTTGGCTGGTGGTATTTTGATGGGTCTAGCTGCACTGGGTGCCTCTATAGGTATCGGCGTGTTAGGCGGTAAATTCCTGGAAGGCGCTGCGCGTCAGCCAGAAATGATTCCAATGTTGCGTACCCAACTGTTCATCGTTATGGGTCTGGTTGATGCGGTACCTATGATCGGTGTTGGTATCTCTCTGTACATCCTGTTTGCTGTTGTTTAAGACTCAATTTACAGATTCTTGAAACTAAGCAAAAAGTCCGAGGTGCAGCGTGAATATTAATGCAACCATGATTGGCCAGATGATAACGTTTGTTATTTTCGTCTGGTTTTGCATGAAGTTTGTCTGGCCGCCGATTACGAGCGCGCTAGCTGAACGCAAAAAGAAAATTGCTGATGGCTTAAGTGCCGCTGATCGTGCCGAGCATGATCTTGAGCTTGCTCAAGCAAAAGCTGTGGAGCGTCTTACAGAAGCTAAACAGCAAGGTGCTGAGATTATCGATCAAGCTAACAAGCGAGCAGCTCAGCTGGTTGATGAAGCCAAAGATCAAGCACGTGAAGAAGGTGCTCGTTTGGTGTCAGCAGCTCAGGCGGAAATCGAACAGGATACCAACCGTGCTCGCGAAGAACTTCGCTCACAGGTTGCTGCTGTTGCGATTGCTGGTGCTGAGAAAGTATTGGGTTCTACGGTAGATGCCGCAGCACACAATGCGATGCTTGATAAACTGGCCGCAGAGCTCTAGGAAAATACCATGGCAGAAGTCAGCACAGTAGCCCGTCCCTATGCCAAAGCTGCATTTGAGTACGCTCAAGAAAAAGGCGCTCTGACACAGTGGTCCGAGATGTTAGCAATGGCTTCTGCCGTTGCTACTAACAGCGACATGAAAAATGTGTTTGATAGCCCGTCATTAACAAGCGAGCAAAAAGCTGAGATCTTTGTTGATGTATGTGGTGCCGAATTTGGTGATGATGCTAAAAACTTAGTGTCCAGCTTAGCTGAGCACAAACGTTTAGCCGCGCTGCCAATGATCGCTGAGATGTTCGAAGAACTCAAAGCCGCTAAAGATCAAACGGTAGACGTGATTGTTACCAGTGCGTTTGAGATGACAGCAGAGCAACAAAGTAAGCTGACTGAAACGCTGAAAAACAAATGGCAGAAAGACGTTAGCATCGAAACAGCAGTGGATAGCAGCCTGATTGGCGGCGTTATTATTCGTGCTGGTGATGTGGTTGTTGATAGCTCAGTGCGTGGCAAGTTGGCCAAGATCGCTGAAGCCGTCAATTGCTAACGTTTAAATTGCAAAGAATTAATACAGGTTAAGAGGCATACCATGCAACAACTGAACCCTGCAGAGATCAGTGAGATCATCAAACAGCGCATCGAAAGCGTTGATGTTTCTTCTGAAGCTCGCAATGAAGGCACGATCGTAAATGTATCCGATGGTGTAATTCGTATCCACGGCTTAGCTGACGTGATGTACGGGGAAATGATTGAGTTCCCTGGCGGCGTATACGGTATGGCACTTAACCTTGAACGTGATTCGGTTGGTGCGATCGTATTGGGCGATTACATGGAGCTGTCTGAAGGCATGACTGCTCGTTGTACTGGCCGTATTCTTGAGGTTCCGGTTGGACCAGAACTTGAAGGTCGTGTAGTGAATGCGTTGGGTACACCTATTGATGGTCGTGGCCCAGTTAACGCAGCACTAAAAGACGCGGTTGAGAAAGTTGCACCTGGTGTAATTGAGCGTCAGTCGGTTGATCAGCCAGTGCAAATTGGTTTGAAAGTAGTTGATACCATGGTGCCAATTGGTCGCGGTCAACGTGAGCTAATCATTGGTGACCGCCAGATTGGTAAAACGGCTGTTGCGATTGATGCCATCATCAACCAGAAAGGCACAGGCGTTAAATGTATCTATGTTGCGATTGGTCAGAAGGCTTCTTCTGTTGCAGCGGTTGTACGTAAGCTAGAAGAGCACGGCGCGATGGGTCACACCACGGTTGTTGCTGCTAACGCATCTGATCCTGCATCCATGCAGTTCCTAGCACCGTTTGCTGGTTGCTCTATGGGCGAATACTATCGTGACCGCGGTCAAGACGCGCTGATCATTTATGATGATTTGACTAAACAAGCGTGGGCTTACCGTCAGATTTCCCTGTTGCTGCGTCGTCCACCAGGCCGTGAAGCATATCCAGGTGACGTATTCTATCTCCACTCGCGGTTACTAGAACGTGCGTCTCGTGTAAACGCGAACTACGTTGAGAAGTTTACTAACGGTGAAGTAAAAGGCAAAACAGGTTCATTGACGGCTCTGCCTATCATTGAAACTCAAGCGGGTGACGTATCTGCTTTCGTACCAACTAACGTAATTTCGATTACCGATGGTCAGATCTTCCTAGATTCTGACATGTTCAACGCCGGCGTACGTCCAGCGATGAATGCGGGTATTTCGGTATCTCGTGTTGGTGGTGCAGCGCAGACTAAGATTGTTAAGAAACTGTCCGGTGGTATTCGTACTTCCTTGGCTCAGTATCGTGAACTGGCAGCATTCTCCCAGTTTGCATCAGATCTTGATGCGTCAACTAAAGCACAACTTGACCACGGTGAGCGTGTAACTGAGCTAATGAAACAGAAGCAGTATTCTCCACAGAATATCGCTGAAATGAGTCTGGTTATTTTCGCTTCTAATGAAGGCTTCCTAAAGGAAGTTGAAGTTGCGAAAATCGGTGACTTCGAAGACGCTTTGCTAGCTTTCGCAAAAAGCGAGATCGGCGATGTTCTTGATTCAGTGGCTGCATCTGGCGACTGGAACGGCGACATTGAAGGCAAATTTAAAGCTTGTCTGGAAAAATTTGTTGCCACGCAAACTTGGTAGTCGTCAGCTGATTGGCTAAACCCGAACTTTTAGTAAGTTTCGGGTTTTACCTTTAAAAGCGGCAAGTAAATTTACAACGTTAATCGAAAAAACTGAGATAGCTCATGGCAGTCGGAAAAGAAATCCGTACCCAAATCACGAGTATTAAAAGCACTCAGAAGATTACCAGCGCAATGCAGTTGGTAGCAGCGAGTAAGATGCGTAAAGCTCAGGACCGCATGGAACTGGGTCGCCCTTATGCTGAACGTATTCGTCAGGTGATTGGTCACTTGGCTAATGCAACCTCTGAGTTCCGTCATCAGTATCTTGAAGCACGCGAAGTAAAACGCGTTGGCTTCATTGTTGTTTCTACTGATCGCGGCCTGTGTGGTGGTTTGAACGTTAACCTGTTTAAAACCGTACTAAAGGCTGCAAAGGCATATAACGATCAAGGTATTGACGTTGATTTGTGCCTAATCGGTGCAAAATCAGCCAGCTTCTTTAAAAGTGTTGGCGGCAACGTGGTTGCAGCGAAAGCTAATTTAGGCGATGACTTTAACGCCCATGATTTGATTGGCTCCGTGAAGGTTATGCTGGATGCCTTTGATGATGGCACCATTGATCTTCTGTCGGTTGTTTATAACAAGTTTGTAAACACCATGACACAGGCACCAACGGTTCAACAGTTGTTACCGCTCAAGCCAGAAGACAACGACGAAATGTCGAGCCATTGGGATTATATTTACGAGCCCGATGACGCAACGCTTCTGGAAGGCCTGTTGACGCGTTTTATCGAGTCACAAGTTTACCAAGGTGTTGTTGAAAACAATGCCTGTGAGCAAGCGGCACGTATGATCGCGATGAAGAGCGCGACCGATAATGCGGGCGATATGATTGATGGCTTGCAATTGATTTATAACAAAGCTCGTCAGTCTGCGATTACGCAGGAACTGTCAGAGATTGTTAGTGGCGCGTCAGCTGTATAAGCGCTGCGGCTTCAAAAAAGATTAATTTTTCGGGGACGGAACTTGTTCTGCCCCCAGCAAAGAATGAATGAGGATACCGGAAATGAGTAGCGGACGTATCGTACAGATCATCGGTGCTGTTATCGACGTGGAATTCCCACGTGACAGCCTGCCAAAGATTTACGACGCTTTAATGGTCACCGAAAGAGGTTTGACCCTAGAAGTGCAACAACAACTAGGTGATGGCGTAGTTCGTGCCATTGCGATGGGTTCATCAGAAGGCGTGAGTCGTGGCTTGGAAGTTACCAGCACGGGCGCACCTATCTTAGTACCTGTCGGTGTTGAGACGCTGGGCCGCATCATGGATGTTCTCGGTAATCCAATTGATGAGTGTGGCGAAATTGGTGAAAAGGAAAGAATGCCTATTCACCGTAAAGCGCCAGCTTATGAAGAATTGGCTGCCTCTGAAGAGCTGCTAGAAACCGGTATTAAAGTTATCGATCTAGTTTGCCCATTCGCTAAGGGTGGTAAAGTTGGTCTGTTCGGTGGTGCCGGTGTTGGTAAAACCGTTAACATGATGGAATTGATTAACAACATCGCAACAGAGCACTCTGGTCTGTCTGTGTTTGCTGGTGTTGGTGAACGTACTCGTGAAGGTAACGATTTCTACCACGAGATGCAGGAAGCTGGCGTTGTAAACGTTGAAACATTCAGTGAATCTAAAGTAGCGATGGTCTACGGTCAGATGAATGAGCCTCCTGGTAACCGTCTGCGAGTAGCACTGACGGGTTTGACCATGGCTGAAAAATTCCGTGATGATGGTAAAGACGTATTGTTGTTCGTTGATAATATTTACCGTTACACACTTGCTGGTACTGAAGTATCTGCACTGTTAGGTCGTATGCCTTCTGCGGTAGGTTACCAGCCTACACTGGCTGAAGAGATGGGTGTACTTCAGGAACGTATTACGTCGACTAAGAGCGGTTCGATTACATCGATCCAGGCCGTATACGTACCTGCTGATGATTTGACCGATCCATCACCAGCAACTACGTTTGCTCACTTGGATTCAACAGTTGTATTGTCTCGTGACATCGCTTCTAAAGGTATTTACCCAGCGGTAGATCCATTGGACTCAACGTCACGTCAGCTAGATCCACTGATCATCGGTACCGAGCACTATGAAGTTGCTCGTGGGGTACAGAATGTACTTCAGCGTTATAAAGAGCTGAAAGACATCATTGCGATTCTGGGTATGGATGAGCTGTCTGAAGAAGACAAAAATACCGTTGCTCGTGCACGTAAGATTGAACGTTTCTTGTCTCAGCCGTTTACGGTTGCGGAAATTTTCACTGGCGCGCCAGGCAAATACGTTTCTCTGAAAGACACTATCCGTGGCTTCAAAGGCATTTTGGAAGGTGAGTTCGATCATCTTCCAGAGCAAGCCTTCTACATGGTTGGTAGCATCGAAGAAGCTGTTGAAAACGCGAATAAGTAATAAACGCTAAAAAGGTTTGTAGGCTATGGCTATGACAGTCCACTGTGACATTGTTAGTGCAGAAGAAAAGATTTTTTCTGGTCTGGTAGAAATGGTCATCGTTTCTGGCGCACTGGGTGATCTGGGTATTGCTCCCGGTCACACTCCTCTGCTTACGCAGTTGAAACCAGGGCCGATTCGTCTGATTCTCCAGAACGGTGAAGAAGAAATCTTTTATGCTTCCGGCGGTTTTGTAGAAGTACAGCCTCACTTGGTGAGTGTACTTTCTGATACGGCTTTACGTGCTGATGACGTAAACGAAGCGGCAGCACTGGAAGCCAAGAAATTGGCTGAACAGGCAATGTCTGAACAGAACTCAGAAATTGATCATGCGATGGCCTCTATACAGTTGGCAGAAGCGGTTGCTCAATTGAGAACGCTGAACAGCATTAAGAAGAAAATGGGCAAATAAGCTAAACAGCTTTGATGTTCGAAAAAGGCAGCCATTGGCTGCCTTTTTTTATGGCAATTTAAACCGAATAGACAATAATGGTGTAGTTAAGCCCTTTCCTAGTTTGGGCTTGTTTTGTTTGGAGTTAATCTTACATGAAGTTACAGGTTGTTATCCTCGCTGCCGGTCAGGGCACGCGCATGAAGTCTCGTCTGCCAAAGGTTTTACATCCACTCGCTGGCAAGCCGTTTTTGGAATACGTCGTTGATAATGCGCTGGCATTAAAGGCACACGATACCCATGTGGTGGTCGGTCATGGCGCAGATATTGTTAAAGAGCGTCTCGCCAGTTATGCAGTTAACTGGATTCAGCAAATTGAACAACTAGGTACTGGCCATGCCGTAGCACAAGCTTTACCTGCTATTGATGATGATAGTGTGGTGCTGGTGCTATATGGCGATGTGCCACTGACATCCAAAGAAACGTTGCAAGAACTGTTGGCTGAAGTAAATGACAACAGCCTGGCTTTGCTAACGGTAAATCTTTCTAATCCAACTGGTTATGGCCGTATTGTGCGTGATGCCGATGGTCGCGTGCAGGCCATTGTTGAAGAGAAAGATGCTAATGATGAGCAGCGTCTGATTAGTGAAGGCAACACGGGTATTTTGGCCGTGTCTGGCGCCAAGTTGAAACAATGGTTACCAACGCTGTCCTCCGACAATGCCCAGGGCGAATACTATCTGACCGATACCATTGCGATGGCTGCTGCCGATGGCATGGATGTGGTAGCAGTATCAGCAAAGACGGAAGAAGAGGTTCAGGGCATTAACAGCCGTCAGCAACAAGCGGCGTTGGAGCGTTGGTACCAGCTACAACAAGCGAATGCGCTGATGGTTGGTGGCGCGACACTGGCTGACCCAGCGCGAATTGATATTCGCGGCAAAGTGACACATGGTCAAGATATATTTATTGATGTGAACGCCGTGTTTGAAGGCGAAGTTACACTGGGCAATGATGTTCAGATTGGCCCCAATGTACACATCATTAATTCCAGTATTGGCGACGGCGTGACCATCAATGCTAATACAGTGATTGAAAATACTGAAATTGCAGCAGGCTGTCAGGTTGGCCCCTATGCACGTTTACGCCCCGGCACACGTTTGGCAGAAAACGCTAAAATCGGTAATTTTGTTGAAATAAAACAGGCAGATATCGGCCCCGGTAGTAAGGTGAACCACCTTAGTTATGTGGGTGATGCAAAACTGGGACGTGACGTTAATGTGGGTGCCGGTACTATTACCTGTAATTATGATGGTGCTAATAAACACCTGACTGATATTGGCGATAATGTCTTCGTTGGTTCTAATTCTGCGTTAGTAGCACCCATTAAAATTGAAGCTGGCGCGACAGTCGGAGCGGGCTCAACGCTCTCAGCAAATGTTGATGCCGAAGCGCTAGTGGTAGCACGAGCGAAGCCAAGAGTGGTGTCTGGATGGAAACGGCCTGTTAAAAAGCCTAAATAGACTGGCAGTAACAAAATACGATCAGGACTAAATACGAAAGGAAGAAGTAGTATGTGTGGGATTGTTGGCGGAATAGCAGCACGTAATGTCAGTGAGATTTTACTGGAGGGTTTGCGACGTTTGGAATATCGCGGATATGATTCGGCAGGTGTTGCCATTATGTCCAGTGATAACCAGATCCAGCGTGTTCGCCGTCAGGGCAAGGTTCAGGAATTGGCTGACGCCATGGCTACAGAAAACCCCAATGGTGGCCTGGGCATCGCCCATACTCGCTGGGCAACACACGGCGTACCGAGTGAAGCCAATGCTCATCCACACATGTCCAAAGAGCACATTGCCATTGTGCACAACGGCATTATTGAAAATCACGATGAGTTGCGTGAAGAACTAAAAGCGCTAGGTTACGAATTCACCTCGGAAACGGATACCGAAGTCGTTGTTCACCTGATTGAGCACTACACCCAAACTGAAGCAACTTTGCTTGCTGCAGTACGTAAAACGGTTGCCCGTCTTGATGGTGCCTTCGGGCTTGGCGTTATTGATACAAATTCTCCGGATCGTTTAATTGCAGCCCGTTCTGGTAGCCCGTTGGTGATTGGCGTCGGTAGCGGTGAGAATTTTATTGGCTCTGATCAACTGGCATTACTGCAGGTTACCGATCGCTTTATGTTTCTTGAGGAAGGTGATTTTGCGGAACTGACACTTGAAGGTGTTGAAGTAACTGATCAGCAGGGTAATCCAGTCGAACGTGAAGTGACTCGCTTTGAGCATCAAGTGGATGCCGCTGATAAAGGCGAATATCGCCACTACATGCTCAAGGAAATATTTGAACAACCAACTGTTGTTGCGGCAACGCTTGCTGGCCGCATCAGTAAAACTCAAGTGCTGGAACAGGTATTGGGCGCTCAAGCTAAAGATATTCTGGATCAGGTTAAAGCGGTACAAATTATTGCCTGTGGCACCAGCTATCATGCTGGTCTAGTGACTCAGTACTGGATTGAAGAATTGGCAGGCATTCCTTGCCGAGTCGAAGTCGCTAGTGAATATCGTTACCGTAAAATTGTGGTACAACCTGGCACCCTATTCCTTACTATTTCCCAGTCCGGTGAAACGGCTGACACGTTAGCTGCGCTGCGTATGGCTAAGAAATCAGGTTATTTAGCGTCACTGGCAATCTGTAATGTGGGTACAAGTACTCTGGTTCGTGAATCCGACTTGGTGATGTTAACTCATGCCGGCCCGGAAATTGGTGTCGCTTCCACCAAAGCCTTCACCACACAGTTGGTAGCCCTGCTGCTAGTAACGTTAATCCTAGCGCGCCGAACTGGCTTAGCTGTGGATGAAGAACAAAAGATTGTCACAGCACTACATGCTTTACCAAAAGCGCTTGAACAGGCGTTGCTGCTGGACGATGAAATTAAAATAACCGCCGAAGATTTTGCCGAGAAAAATCATGCGCTTTT
>JBALXL010000022.1:12400-15606 GCA_036960805.1 Pseudomonadales bacterium | reverse complement strand
GGTGATAGATGTGATTATAAAGTCAGAGAACAGCGACAATACGATCCATTGAATGACCAGTGCTTGCAAGTGTGATTTTAGACCCAACATGTTTCCAGCACGGTTCGTCCGATGGATAGGATTGAGCGAAGTCACGTTTTGATGCAAATCTGAATACTTGAGCGATATAGGCATCAGCAAATTCTGGATCGCCTGATTTTGGAGCGTTGAACGTGTAGACAGCATTTACAATTTTACGACAAATCGATCCGGCTTGAATGGCAAGGCAACCGCCCATGCTATGACCAACGAAAACCACACGACCGGTGAGGAGATGTTTGAAAAGCGGAACAAGCGACCATGCTGCATTATGATATCCTTGATGGACTTTACCTGGGCCCGCTTTATTTTTAATTTGTCGGGATTTGAGGTTGGTCAGGAGATCTCGGACGCTTTTAATTTGAGTGCCTCGGAAAGCAACGACTGTTTCACCGTCGCGGGAACAAACAATGCATTGATGAGGACCAGAGGAGAAGAGGACAAATGAAAAACCCCACTCGGAGGCCATCTTTTGTCCGATTTCTTCGTCTTCGTATGCTAAACTTGCCCATTGAGCCGCCTGTTTTGGGTTCATCGACTTGCCTTTCTAATACAGAGGTTGTATAATAGCCTAATAATACTTGAAAGGATAACAGTATGACCCGATATATTACAGCCCTTATCTCAATATTATTTACACTATCAGCATCTCATGTAATGGCGCAGTCCGCATGTTTCGAGCGCGATACACTTCTCAAACACCTCAATGATAAATTTCAGGAAGCCCCTGTCAGTGCAGGATTGGCCGCCAACGGCTCGGTACTTGAAATTCTCACCAGTCCTGACGGTACAACATGGACAATAACTCTCACAGTCCCGAACGGAGCAACATGTGTGATGGCCTCCGGGGAGAGTTGGACGACAATATCACGACCACCAGTAGGTAAAGGCAGTTAATCAAAATGGATGATAAGTTGAAGGAATGGTGCACACAGCGCCAGTGGGAGATCCTTTGCGCGATTGAAGCGGAGGGTTCTCTTGCAGCAGCAGCATTAAAGCTGGGTATAAACAGATCTAATGTGTCGAGAGCCCGATCCGTCGCACTGGCAACAGCCGCCCGACATGGATATGCCCCAGATCATGATATGACCCACCCGACAGCTCCGGGGTTTAGACTGAGAGGGACAAGTACACTTTACGACAGCGCGACAGGCGAGGCAAAAATACAATGGGTTAAAACCACAGCCGATGATGACGCTCAATTCGAGGCCTTTAAAGCTGCGATCAATGCCGCGGCTAAAGATCTACCCAGACTACAACCGGTCAAACAAACCACCACCACCCGACCGGAACTCTGCAATCAATATACCTTCACAGATTATCATATGGGGATGCTGGTCAACCCACCGGAGCGAGCGGAGAAGTGGAATTTGGACATCGCTCAAGATACCCTTGTGAAGGCATTTTCACACCTGATCGCTTCGGCGCCGGACGCTGACGAGTGTGTCCTCGTTCAATTGGGTGATTTTTTACATCAGGACAGCATCGATGCGGTCACTCCCACATCTCGTCACTTACTCGACAGTGCCGCCTCATACACACAAATAGTTGAAGCGAGTGTGAGAGTGCTGAGGCATCTGATCGACATGGCACTCGCTAAACATTCCAAGGTTCATGTTATTATGGCTGAAGGCAACCATGATATTTCGTCGTCCATCTGGTTAAGATCGATGTTCCGGTCGCTCTATGAGGATGAGCCCCGATTAACCGTTGACGACAGTGAACTACCCTATTATGCTTATCAATTCGGCCAGAATATGTTAGGCTTTACGCACGGACACTTGAGAAAATTTGAAACGCTCCCTGGATTATTTTCAGCACAATTTGCACCTATGTGGGGAGCCACTACTAAAAGATACGCTCATTGTGGACATTATCATCACCCTAAACAAACGACCAAGGATGGAATGTCTGTCTATCAGCATCCAACACTCTCCTCACGGGACAACTATGCCCAACGCGGAGGTTGGTTCGCTGAGAGGCAGGCAATCTGTCACACATACCATATCGATAACGGAATGACAGGCGCCACAATGGTAACGCCTGAAATGTTGGAAAAATCATGACAACACCAAACATATACCCATATCTCGTACAGGCTGGTCCGGGCGCTGAAATTAATCTTCGTCTGAGCGATGTGATCATTCGTGAAGTACCATATGAAATGTTAGGCCGCCTTGCTGTTGATGCAACGCGCCTCTACAAACAAGAAACTGAGTTGAGGAATAAATGATCCATGATCCGGCTGACGAGCAACAATTAATTCACACCATTCTGTCTTTCAGGAACGATCCTGAAGGCCTTGTGATGTTTCTTTTTCCGTGGGGAAAGGTTGGATCACCCCTTCAATATCACAAGGGTCCAAGAGCTTGGCAGCTTAAAGCCCTTCGTAAAATTAAAGCCCATATTGAACAGAACGTTCGGAACCAGGTTGATAACAAACCACTCGACTTGCTTAAAATGGCCCGTGCGTCCGGTCGTGGTATCGGGAAGTCAGCTTTCCTCGCATGGATCAGTATTTGGTTATTCTCCTGTGTGATTGGATCCACCACAGTTGTCAGCGCCAACAGTGAGCAACAGCTGAAGACCAAGACATTCCCTGAAATCAAAAAATGGGCAACGATGGCGCTCAACTCTCATTGGTTCGAAATGAACATTATGAGCATCAAGGCAGCCCCTTGGTTGGTCAAAAATCTCAAAGAGACAAGCGATATCGATGATGCTTATTGGTATATTCAAGCATCTTTATGGAGCGAAGAGAACCCGGACGCTTACGCAGGAAACCACAGTCAGCTCGGAATGGCTGTTCTGTTCGATGAGGCCAGCGGTATTCCATCAAGTATTTGGCCGGTCGCTGAAGGTTTCTTTACAGATAAAACCACACATCGCCTCTGGTTCGTCATCTCCAATCCGCGTAATCCCAACGGGGAATTCTTTGAGTGCTTCCACAAGGGCCGCGACCAGTGGGACACCGAACATATTGACGCCCGGACCGTTGAAGAGAATGATCAGGGCATTTACGAGAATATTATCAATCGCTACGGTGAGGACAGCGACGAGGCACGTATTGAGGTCTATGGTAAATTCCCGGCACAAGGAGAGAACCAATTTATTTCCCGCGATGTGGT
>JBALXL010000022.1:0-12300 GCA_036960805.1 Pseudomonadales bacterium | reverse complement strand
TTTTCTAAACCGGTTGCACGTAAGGATCGAAATGTCAGTCGAGCCCGTCGTAAAAGTCGAATGGTTGCAAAGGGCGTAGATTATGATATATTTGCTTGATTAACCATAGGAGCGCAACTCATGGGATCATTATTCTCGCCCAAAACACCAAAAGCACCCGAACCAGCACCACCACCGTCCTCTGAGGATACTTCTGTGACGGAAGCCGCCGCCCGTGAGCGTAAACGTATCGGCGCTGCTGGTGGTAGAGCATCAACTATTTTAACAGGAGGTCAAGGTGTTGCCGGTAACGGATCGACAGCTGCTAAACGACTGCTTGGTGAATAACGATGGGTCATAAAGGTAGTATCCCAAATCCAGTTGAAAACTTAACGGGATCAACAAACATTGGTCTTGGTAATGTACCCGACCATTCAGCTGTATTTAAATTTGGGTTTAATGATGCCGTGGGTGCAACATTCGTACCCGTATGTATTAACGGAATATATCGAACACCACAGGTCGGTAGTGCAACGCAACTGCGTATTAAAGCTGGTAATGCAGCTGATAACCCGGCTGGCCTCGGTGCACAATCTATTATTTTAGAGGGACTTGACGCTAATGGTGAATTTTTAACAGAAGTTGTTGCTACAAATGGAACAAGTGCTGGTGTGTCATCGGTCGGTTCATTTTTCAGGCTGTTCAGAGCCGCAGTTGTCCAAAGTGGTGTGTACGCCACAACAACGGTGCGATCCCATGTTGGTGAAATTACTGTTGAGAATGATGCTGGTACAGAAGATTGGGCGGTGATCCGATTAAACGGACATGCCAGAGGTCAAACCGAAGTTGGTGCTTATACAACACCTGCCGATATGTCAGCTGCTATTGTTGACGTCACTATGTCTGCAACGTCAAATCAACCCGTGGACATAATGTTGATGGTTCGTAATAATGCAGCACAAACAACACCTCCTTATAGTGCAATGAGAGCAATTGGTGAATTTGCAGGACTTGAAACACCTTTGGTTCCGTCATTTAAATTACCACCCGTCCCTATTTTACCGTTATCGGATTTTATATTTTTTGCTAAAACACAAACAAGTGCTTCTGTGTCAGTTCAGTTCAATCTTCTGTTAAAAAGGGTGGTCTAATATGTCAGAAAAACGAGCGACACAAATCATCGATCAACTGCGGAAAAAGAAAACTGATCGTGAAGGCAGTTGGGAAAGTCATTGGGAAGAAATTGCTGAACGGGTCTTGACCCGACAGTCTAAAATATTCTTCAATAGCAACCCATCCTTTACAAAGGGTGAAAAGAAAACCGAGAAACAATTCGATGCATCGCCTGAGATCGCGCTGGGTCGGTTCGCTTCTGTTATGGAAACGATGATCTCCCCCACTCATCAAATGTGGCATAACCTCCGTGCTTCAGATGAAAGCCTGAACCGTAAACATGCTGTTAGAGTGTACCTGGAGCAAATTAATAAAATTCTATGGCGCCAACGGTATCGATCAACGGCCAATTATCAATCACAGCAATATGAGACATACATGTCGCTTGGTGCCTATGGTACTGGTGCATTGTGGATTGATGCTGCTGATGGTGGTGGGCTCCGGTATCGTTCAATGCATCTGTCAGAAGTGTATTTCGATATTAATCATCAGGGAGTGGTCGATACCATTTATCGACGGTATGAACAGACAGCCCGTCAGTTGATGCAAGAATTTGATGAACCGTCTAAACAGATCCGTGAAGCGGCTGATAAAGATCCTGATAAGAAATTCTGGATTATCCATTGTGTCCGTCCAAATGGTGAAATGGATAGTAAACGTGTGGATTTCCGGGGTATGGAATTTTCGTCTATTTATGTTGACGAAGACAATAAATTTATTTTGTCAGAAGGTGGGTTTGCTACATTCCCCATGGCTCTATCACGATATATCACCACACCGGGTGAGATATATGGTCGATCACCAGCTATGTTGGCCCTTCCAGCGATTAAATCTCTTAATGAGATGAAAAAATCGGTCCTCACACAAGGACACCGTATCAATAACCCTGCCCTCTTCGTTCACGATGATGGTATTATGGACGGTCTTAACATCGCTCCTAATGCAGTGAATTATGGTGGTGTGTCCAAAGATGGACGGATGATGGTACATACATTACCGACCGGAAATCTGGCAGCTGGTCAAGAGATGATGCAGATGGAGAAGGACATCATTAATGATGCTTTTCTCGTCAACATTTTTCAAGTGTTAATCGATCGACGCGGACAGACACCCCCAACTGCAACAGAAGTGTTGGAGCTGACCAAAGAAAAAGGATCTCTATTGGCACCAACGATGGGACGCCAGCAATCAGAAGCACAGGGTCCAATGATCGAGAGAGAGTTAGACTTGTTGGCTAAACAGGGTATTATACCCCCCATGCCTCCTGAATTGATTG
This sequence comes from Pseudomonadales bacterium, assembly GCA_036960805.1. Lineage (GTDB taxonomy): Bacteria > Pseudomonadota > Gammaproteobacteria > Pseudomonadales > IMCC2047 > IMCC2047. The sequence continues at coordinate 9,872 of JBALXL010000022.1, read as the reverse complement.
AGGCGGCTGGTGAGTTTGAAATCGAATATGACAGCCCACTCGCGCGTGCACAAAAAGCTGAACAAGCCTCTGGTATGTTCCGGTCGCTCGAACTTGCAACGACACATGCTAACGTCACGCAAGATCCAGCTGCATTCGATTGGTTTAATATGGATGTGATCATGCCTCAAGTGATGGATATCAATAACGTTCCTGCCTCTTGGCAATCGTCACAGAAACAAGTTGATGCGAAGCGTGAAGGTCGCAATCAACAAGCAGAGACACAACAGCTTATTGAGGCCGCACCAGCTGCAGCCGGAATTATTAAGGCGGTACAATGAAACCAGAAGAAATGAAACAAAAGCTTCTTGGGTTTTTCAGTACCCGGAAACATCATTATCGAAGCACATTTGATAACCCAATGGGTGATGAGGTGCTGCGAGACTTGGCTAAATTTTGTAGAGCGTCTGAAACGACGTTCCATGAAGATGCACGCGTGTCCGCTGTCCTCGACGGTCGCCGTGAAGTGTTCTTGCGAATTACAGAACACTTGAATTTAACACCAGAGGAATTTTATGAACGATATGGAAGGAATAGTTAGATGGCTGATGAGAACTCAAACGGGTCCGAAGATGGCGCCAATGGTGGCGGCGGTGAGGGCAACCCGGCTGGCGGTCAAACGGTTGACTGGACAGCGGGTTTAAGCGACGAGACTAAAGGCATTGTGTCCAACAAAGGATGGAAGAGTGCCGAAGAAGCGATTGGTAGCTATAAACAGCTGGAAAGCTATCACGGCGTACCGGCTGATCGACTTATGAAACTACCAGGTGAAGGTGCTGAAGCAAGTGAATGGGCTGCTATTCACACCAGACTAGGGAGGCCAGAAAATGCTGAAGGATATGAAATCCAACTTCCTGAAGGTTCTGAAATATCGCCCGAACGTATGTCTTCTTTCAGCAAAGCTGCTTTTGATGCGGGTCTATCTAAAGATCAGGTGGGCGCGTTGGCAAAATGGGATGCAGAAAACCAGACCGGTGCAAAGGATGCGTTCAATGCCGAGAATACTGAAAAACTTGACGCTGATGACAAAGCACTCAGAAGTGAATGGGGTCCCGGTTACGACCGTAAAGTTGAAGAAGGTCGGGCAGCTGCTCGTCAGTTTGGGGTGGATGAAACCACTATGAACGCGATGGAAAAAGCGATGGGTTTCGGTGGTATAATGAAATTTATGGCTGACGTTGGTGGGAAGCTCGGTGAAGATACGTTCAAGGGCGGTCGTGAAGGAGCTGTCGGTTTTAATACCATGACACCAGCCGAAGCGGGTGCGAAGTTGTCCGAGCTTCAAATGGATCCTAATTTCATGAAAAAATATACGAGCGGTGATAAAGATGCACTCACTCGTTTTGACAATCTCATACAAATCAAATCTTCACAGGTGTAAATCATGGCTATCGAAAATAAAGAGGTGCGTTTACGTATCATTGAGACGCTGTTGCCTTCAATCACACGTATTCATATGGCTGATATGAGCGGAACGCTTCTCAAGACTGCATCTGAAATCGAAGAATATATCACCCGCGAAAACCAAATCAAGCAAGCTGTCAAACCAACAACCAAGCAAGACGTAAAACCCGTAACTCCTGCTGGTAAAGAAAAGGTTGTAAATTACGCTGGAATGAAGTAAATTATAGGGCAGTCGATAATCTTAACGGACCGACTGCCCTAAACTAAGCCCCACTCCATGTGGATAAGCTGGAAACTATTGTTCTCAACTTAACGCTATGGAGATTAATCATGGCTTTCGAAATCCCCGCACATTTTGCGGAAAGTTTCACGACTAACACGGAACTTCTCCTGCAAGAAAAACGTTCAAAATTCGCCGAAACCGTCGCAACCGATGATCACATGGGTAATAAATCTGCTCAAGTTGTGAAACAATTTGGTGAAGTCGAGTTTCAAGATAATACCACTCGCAACGGTGATACAAATTTTTCTGAAATCGAACACAAACAGCGTTGGGTCTTCCCAACGGACGGTGATCTAGCACTCCCTGTTGATCGTGAAGACGATAAGAAAATGCTGAATTCACCTGTATCCCCTTATGTTAGTGCTATGGTTAGTGCTCATAACCGTCGTAGAAACCGCGTGTTCATCGCAGCTGCTCTTGGTGACGCTAAGACTGGTGTAAACGGTGGTACGACCACAGCTTTTGACACAGCCAACCAACAGATTGCAGCTGGTGCCTCTGGACTGACAATTTCCAAGCTTCGGACAGCTAAAGAAATTTTTGGTGGTAATGAAATGGAAGAAGAAGGTGATCGTTTCTATATCGCCCTCAGTCCAAAACAGCGTACTGATTTGCTCGAAACCACTGAAGTAACTTCCAGTGATTACAACTCTGTCAAAGCGTTGGTTGCTGGTGATATTGATACTTTCATGGGTTTCAAATTTATTCTTCACAACAACCTTCTGGTTGACGGAAGTGCAAATCGTCGGTTGGTCGCATGGTCGTCTACTGCTGTTCGCATGGCTCAATGGGGTGGATTGTTCACTCGCATCGGTGAACGTTCGGATAAGAAATATCTGACACAGGTATTCATGCAAGCCACAATTGGTGCAACCCGGACCCAAGAGAAGAAGGTTATTGAAATCCTCTGCTCCGAAGCGTAACCCTTAGATTGGAGGATTGACAAATGGCAATCACCACACAAGAAAGTACCGAATATACTAACCTAACGGCGTCTCCCCCTACCATTCAGGACAAAACTGTCCTCGGTGGACAGGTTGCTTACGCCATGTTTACTTCAGCTCAATCCGGGGTGGGTGACGCAACATCAAGTTTTGCCGTTGTGAAACTCCCTCCCGGTCGTGTCCGTCTTCTTGGTTTGTCGTCTCATATGTACGTCAACTGGACAACAGCGTCCGCTACGATGGATATCGGTTGGGACGCTTACGAAGACTTCAGCGGTACAGCTGTTGTTGCTGATCCGAACGGTATCGATGACGGTATCGATGTGGAGCTCGCTGGCTTTCAGACGATGGGTGCCTTACTGACTGCCACAGGTGGTACAAAGGTCTTCGAAAGTAAAGAAGGCGTTGTGATCCGCTTAACATCTCAGGATGTAGCATTGGCTGATACAAACAGTGCAAACGGCTACATCGCCTATAGCGCGGAGTAACCCATCATGGCTAAAAGTCATATTGATGCAACGGTTCTGGAAAGCACAGATGATTTTACGGTGACGGGTAGTGCCACGGTCACAGGGGCAGTTCGCCTCGCGTGGGACGACACATTACCTAAGAATGATCTGATTGTTCTGATCAAACGTATCTCAGAACGAGTTATCCGTGAACTCGGTTAATTTGTTTGATATTGCGTAAAAGTCTCGGCCCCGCTATAATCGTGGGGCCGTTTCGTTTCAGGGGTGTAAAATGACATCAAAAACTTCAATTTGTAATCGTGCGGCTCAGTTGGTTGGCGACGATACTATTCTTGATATAACTGACGATAATACATTGGCAATTGAATGTAACAGAGCATATGAGCCTGTGCGTAATGCTGCCCTCCGGTCACATCCTTGGAGTTTTTCACGGTCGAGAGCTGTACTTGCCAAGGACACATTGGCGCCACTTTTCGAATGGAACAATTCGTTTAGTCTCCCTGCTGACTGGATACGATTTCTATCGTTGGAAGATCCATTACACACCTATGAAATTGAAGGTCGAAAACTTCTGACCAACCTTGACGCCCCTTTAAACATTAGATATTTCAAATTGGTCACGGACGAAAATACGTTCGACCCTCTATTCGTTGAATTGTTAGCTCATGAAATAGCTTATGCTATTGTTGAAAAACTCACGCAGTCCAACTCTAAGAAACAAATAATTCGTTTTGATCGGACTGATATTATTGCACAGGCGAAGCGTGTGAACGCGATTGAACGGATACCCACTAAACCTGTCGAGGACGACTGGATTTTGGTTCGGAGATAAGTAATGGCTAAAGCGTCTGGAATTCAAACAGCTTTTAACGGGGGTGAATGGTCGCCCCTGATGGACGCCCGTGTAGATCTTTCCAAATATGGAAATTCTCTGGCGACGATGATCAATTATATTCCGATGGTGCAAGGACCAGCAAAAAAACGACCAGGTACAAGATTTGTCGCCCGGACGAAATATTCTGATCGTGTGACGGAATTGATCGACTTTGAATTTAGCGTTGAGCAACCTTATATTCTCGAATTTGGTGATCTTTATATCCGGTTCTTTAAAGATCATTCGAGCATCTTTGAAAGCACCAAAACGATCACGGCGGCCACCGCAGCCGATCCGGTTGTCATTACATCCACTGCTCATCTTTATTTGGATGGTGATGAAATTCTGATTGACACTATTGTCGGAATGACTGAACTCAATTCACGCAGATTTCTCGTTTCCAACAAAACAGCCAACACATATGAGTTACAGAATTTAGATGGTGTTGATGTTGATGGAACAGCTTTCACAGCCTACTCATCGGGTGGTACGAGTGCACTTGTTCACGAAGTTGTGACCGCTTACCCACAGACAGACGTACACGATCTAAAATATGCTCAAAGTGCTGATGTGATGTATCTTACACACCCCAGTCATAAACAGCGTAAATTGAGTAGGACAGGCGATACGTCATGGACCCTTGAAGACATCGCTTTCAAAGACGGTCCGTATCTCGGCGTCAACACTACTGATACTAAAATGACTTTAAGCGGATCAACTGGTTCTGTCACTGTGACCATCAGTGCCACAACAGGTGTTAATGATGATGAAGGCTTCAAATCGACCGATGTGGATCGTGTGATCCGTTGGGAAAATAACAATGGTGATTGGGTCTGGTTGATCATCACGGCTTTCACCAGTACGACACAAGTAACGGCGACCATACAGGGTGATGGTGACGCTGAAATTGTCAATAAAGCGATCACAAATACAACACAAGCCGATCCTGTGGTAATAACAAGCAATTCTCACGGTCTTCAAAATGGTGATAAAATTTTTATTACCGGTGTCGGTGGTATGGTTGAATTGAACACCAATACTTATATTGTTGCCAATAAAAGCACCAATAATTTCGATTTGGAAGAAGTGACTGGCGGTACAGTTGATGGTACAGGTTTTGGAGCGTATACATCAGGAGGCACTATTAACACTGATCGGACTGAAAGCTGGCGTTTAGGTGTTTGGTCCGATACGACAGGTTATCCGTCCACTGTGACATTCTTTGGGGATCGTCTGTATTTTGCTGGCAACCCCGCCACGCCTGATCGTCTTGATGGGTCTACGGTTGGAGACTATGAGAATTTTGCACCGACCGACACAGACGGTACGGTCATTGATGATAACGCTGTGTCGTTTACTCTAAACGCCAATAATGTAAATGCGATCCGTTGGATAATTGATGATGAAAAGGGTCTTCTCGCTGGTACAGCCGGTGGTGAGTGGGTCATTAAGGGCTCAACTCAGAACGAAATAATCACACCGACCAGTATTGACGCCACTCGATCCAAGTCGTTCGGATCTGCTAATATATCACCTGTTCGGGCCGATGCGAGTATTCTGTTCATCCAGCGAGCAGGGCGGAAATTACGCGAACTCGGTTATGTTTTTGAGAATGACGGTTTCACTGCTCCTGACATGACATTGTTCAGCGAGCACATCACTTTGAGTGGTATGGTGAGACTTGCCTATCAACAGGAGCCAGCGAGTGTCGTATGGGCTGTTCGGGCTGACGGTGTGCTACTTGGCTTCACCTATCAGCGCGATCAGGATGTCACGGGCTGGCACAGGCATTTTATAGGGGGTGTTGACGCCAAAGTGAAGAGTGTGGCCGCCATTCCAGCACCAACAGAGGATAGAGACGACGCTTGGATCATCGTGGAGCGTACAGTCAATGGTCAAACCGTTCAGTTTGTCGAATTTTTGACAAAATTATGGGAAAACGGTGATGATGTGAAGGATGCTTTTTTCGTTGATGCCGGATCTACTTATGATGGAGCTCCTGTAACAACGATCACAGGTCTTGAATATTTAGAAGGTGAGACGGTTACAATTCTTGCTGACGGCTCTACTCATCCCACTAAAGTTGTAACAGACGCTTCGATCACATTGGATCGGTCATCATCAAAGGTACATGTCGGTAAGGGTTATGATAGTGACATGGAACCACTTAAACCCGAACTCGGATCAGAAGACGGAACTGCACAGGGTAAAATGAAACGAACCCATAAGTTATTTATCAGAATGTTTCAATCCGTTGGTGGTTCTGTTGGTCGTGATGAAAACAACTTAGAGGTTATTAATTTCAGAAAATCATCTGATCCTATGAACCAACCCGTTCCGTTGTTTACAGGGGATAAAAGAGTTTCCCTAAACACTCGGAATGACAGAGATGATCAGTTTTATTGGAGACACAGCGACCCACTACCATCGAACATTTTAGCATTCATACGTAAATTGGTGACAAATGATTGAATTAGTCGATTTTAAAGCAGAGCACTTTAAAGAAATGGATCTGCAGGAGGGTCAGAGATATTTATCATCATGGGTCAGTGATGCACATGCTAAATCACTGGAAGATCAAAATTGGTCATATTCTGCACTTGATGATGGTGTGCCGGTTTGTTCGGCTGGTGTGGTTGAAATGTGGCAGGGACGAGGAATTGCTTGGGCTTACGTGTCAGGAATTGTCACACCACGTAAGTTTATAACAGTCCATAGAATGATTGATCGTTTCCTAAATGGATGTTATTTACACCGTATTGAAATGACTGTTGATTGTGAATTTGATGAAGGTCATAGGTGGGCTAAAATGTTGGGGTTTGATTTAGAGGCCGAACGTATGGTAGCATATAGACCAGACGGCGGCGATTGTGCTTTGTATGCGAGGACGCGATGACTGGTTTAGAAACAGCATTATTGGTTGTAGGTACTGCAGTTTCGGCGGTTGGTGCTATCTCACAAGGACAGGCTGCTAAATCGGCTGCCAAATTCAATGCTGATGTTGCTAAAGTAAATGCAACACAATCCCGACTACAAGCTGGTGCGGCTGCTGAAAGTCAAGACAGACAGAGACGCCTCCGCGCTGGTGCAAACCGCGCCGCTCTAGGTGGCTCAGGTGTCACGGCGGAGGGCTCACCACTTGACGTATTTGCTGATAATGCCCGACAGGAAAAACTTGATGAACTTAGAATTCTTCACGCGGGTGAAGTGAGCGCCACAGGATTTGAAGCAGACGCAGCGATCGAGAAAATCAGAGGAAAATCAGCTCAACGTTCAGGACTTTTCGGTGCAGCCGGAACGCTCTTGGGTGGTGGTGCAAAGATAGCGGGACTTTAGTATGCCAAAACTTATAAATTATAATGCCAACGCCCCTATCGCCGGTCCGGTCAATGTGCAACGGTTAAGCGGTGCGGACATCGGTGGTGGTCAAGGATTAATTCAAGCCGGTCAACTTGCGACGGAAGTCGGTACGAGCATGGCGGCGGCTGAAAAGCGTAAAAGCGATCGTGCTGATACGATCCAACGGACACGCGCGACAAATTCTTTTAAAACAGCAATGCAAGAGGAATTTACGGCTCGGTCCACCGAAGAAGATTTCACCGATCCTGAAGTGTTGACGCAATTTGGCGCGGATATGAGAAACCGCGCCGATGAAATCATTGGTGAGCACGGTGGGTCAGCGGATAGTCGCGCTATGCTTGCTTTGAATATTGAAGAAGCGCGTGGGGGTATTGCCCGGAGTGCTGCAAAACACAGTACCGACGCACAGAATAAACTCATCGAAGTTGAGCTTGCTTCATTTCAAAACGAAGTTGCTAATAAAGCAGCTGGATCACCTGGATCTATTAACGATTTTCTAGTCGAAGCGAGTAACAAAATTGACGATTTATCACCCGCTTTGAGCCCACAACAAGAACGGGATGCCCGTGATGTAGCTGCTTCTAATATCATCACACAATCAGTACAGTCATTTGTGACAGATGGTGACACCGAAGCAGCTCGTAAAGCTTTAGAACATCCTGCAGCCGCAGCGATGGACCCTGATACATCTCGTCAGCTTCGTACTCAAATCGTAGGGCAAGAGCGCATTAAGGAAAAAGGTGCTATTGCTGGTGAGCAGGCTGTTGAGAAAGCACAAGTGATCCTTGGTCGCAGTCTAACGTCAGCGGAACGTCTGAAGCTTTCAGGTGTTGCACCCTCTGCGACAACTCAGACACCCGCACAGAAAATTTCAGGAATGGAAGCGGCTCTCAACCGCCCGTTGACGCCTACAGAGCAAACTAAGGCCATGGGTATTTTTATTGCCGAAGATGATGGAAACGTGTTCGGTAAAAGCCTGACTGGTCGCTCACTGGACATTATGACACAGAATGCTCCTGCATTTAGTGCTGGTACACTCACACCTGAAGCGGAGCGAGAATTCCAAGCAGCCTTGGTCGCATACACAACACCAACACAATTTATCAATGAGCGGGGGTTGCCTGAACAAAGAATTCCACCGCTTCCTCAGTTTGTTAAAGAGGCACTAGCTGCCCGCGGTCAGGAAGTACCCGGTAGTTCAAGAGAAGGACCGTTGGATGTCGGTGAGGATGGTTTGACACCTGTTGATCCAAATAAAACAGTGTGGAATTTGGCTGAAGATACGACTGGCCCGATACCAGCCATTTCTGAAACACTCGGTCGTATTCCTGTAATCGGTGAAGCGATTGATACCAGCGCAGCCACACAAGCACGTAATTTTGTACCAATTATCGGTCGTGAGTTGACAAGGGTGTTGCAGAACAATCCTAAATATGCTGAAGGTGAGCGTAAAGGTATTGAGGCTGAAATCAACATCAACCCAAGTGTATTCGATAACCCGACTGCATATCGAGATCGGTTGGTCGCTGTGGATGATGCTCTTGCAGTCAGACAGAATACGGCGTTTAAAACTGCTTCAAACCCTCTGACAAGTAAGGCAGAGCGGCTTCACTCAATGAACGTTTTGAATGGTCTGATGAAATTTCGAGAAAGTCTCGGTGTACCGCCTTTAGTTCAAACACCTGAAGAGGCTAAGAAGCTTCCACCCGGTACTCAATTTCGCACGCCTGACGGTAAAGTCAGACAAGTTCCTGATGAGGCTCAATAATGGCTGATGGTGTAGAACCTCAAGAAGATCCGTTCGGTGAATTCCCCGTCGTAGGGGGTGGGTCCGCTGTTGAGGAAAAAACAGGTGCTTTTGATGAGTTTGAAGAGGTGGAGCCTAGATCCTCAACTGCTAATAAAGTCGGTACGATTGGTCAGGGTGCTACAGGATCGTTTGCTGAAACGGCCCCTATATTTGCTGGTATGGCGATGGGTGCTCAAATTGGTACATTGGGTGGTCCACTTGCGCCTGTGACAGTCCCTCTAGGTGCTGCGGTTGGTGCTGGTGCTGGTTTTTTGGCCGGTAGACAAGCGCGGAAAGAATTGTCCGAAACAAATATTCCCGGCACGGATAAGAAATTTACATTTGAAAATACCGATAAACTCCCTCCTGAACTCAGGCCTTTTGGTGTTGGGGGTGAAGTGATCGGTGGATCAATACCCTTTGCGACCGTTCCTTTGGCACTATCAAGTGTCGGTTTAAGACTACCTAAAACGGTTGTTGGTAATTGGATCAATAAAGTTATTGACACGGCCGGCCGATCTCCCGGTACGTTTGCGGCGGCTGAAGCTGCTGGTATTGGTGGTGCCGCTGGTGGTGGTGCACTTGCTGAAAATCTTGCACCTGGTGAAGCCGGGCCGCGATTAGCCGGTGAAGCAATTGGTGGGTTCTTCAACCCTACACGGATTATCACATCTACGGCAAACAGCGGGGTGTCACTGATCAAACGGAC
>JBALXL010000021.1:0-16216 GCA_036960805.1 Pseudomonadales bacterium | reverse complement strand
TTGATACTCATAAATGGGCATAAGCTACTCCCAACCTCAATTAACCAAAACACAACTCCAGAGCCACACCACGCTGGTTTGACGTGCATACGAAGCTCTGAAATAAAAAGGCGAATTGTACCCTATTTTTATGGCCTGCGAATAGTCACTGAGCCTACCTATGCAACACTCATTATCATGATTTAAAAAGCCAAATTGGACTCAGAGAAATAAGAACTCAAAAAAAAGTTCTTTATTGTCGAAAACGATAAAAATGAGGTCTATTGGAAGGGACGATATTTTAGAAAACTAAACGCTAGATTTTAACGATGAAAAAAACGACGCAACACATAATTCTTGCCTTATCCATAACGACATTATTCGGCTGCAACCAGCCCTCCAACACGGAGACAAACACTGACACGCCAGCACCAACAACGCTGGATAAACCGATAGTTAATAAGTCTAATCTAGATTTATCGCTACCCGACGATACAGTAGCAGAGCAAAGAACAATCACAATTAGCGAGAAACCGCTCATATCTGACCTTTTCAACAGCGACAAAACGCCCTCAAAATATCAAATCGACGGACAGGTTTTACTGGGAGACGAACCAGGGCTCGGAATTAAAGCGCTTGATGGTGCAAAAGTGGGCATTACCATTAAGCAGTGACTAACTAAGAGAGTCTTACGGTGGATTTAATGCCCCGCCAGATATTCAAGCCCAGAGCGGCACATTTAAGAATATAAAATAGTTAAAAGAGGCCAAGCGCCTCCTTTAACTATCAATAAATCATACTTGTGAAAAATTTTCTCCCCTCTAAAACTCTTCCCAAAAACCATCATCACTACCAACGGCTTTCAGGGTTGGAATTTGTTTGTCCTGAGACTGAGGTTTAGCCGATGGTGCAGTGAAAGCACGACTATCGGAACGGCGATCCGCTTGTTTAGGTACTGAAGAATTCACCGGCCTTGATACTCCAGCAGCACTACCAATTTCAAAAAATGCCATTTGCCCCTCAAGGTCAGAAGCTTCCGCCCCCATTGCTTCGCTGGCAGCTGCAACCTCTTCAACCAACGCCGCATTTTGCTGAGTCGCAGAATCCATTTGCGTCACTGCTCGGTTAATTTCACCAATGCCGACGGACTGCTCCTCACTGGCGGCGGTGATTTCAGCGACAATATCAGAAACTTTCGTTACCGAAGAAACAATTTCTTGTAATGTATCGCCAGACTTATTAACCAGCTGAGAGCCTTCGTCAACCTTAACCAGGCTATCTTCAATCAGCTCCTTGATTTCCTTTGCAGATGTCGCACTACGGCCAGCCAGATTCCTTACTTCACCAGCCACCACTGCAAATCCACGGCCTTGCTCACCGGCTCGCGCTGCTTCAACAGACGCATTAAGCGCCAACAAATTGGTTTGGAAAGCGATCTCATCAATGACACTGACAATGTCAGCCATTTTCTTACTGGACTCATTAATTCCAGCCATTGCGGTAATAGCCGTATTCACAACCTCACCACCCACTTCAGCGGTGGTACGCGCAGCAGCAGCCAAATCATTTGCTTGACGGGCATTTTCAGTATTTTGAACAATAGTACTGGTTATTTCTTCCATACTGGCAGCCGTTTGCTCAAGACTCGCCGCCTGTTCCTCCGTACGTTTACTCAAGTTATTATTGCCTTGAGATATCTCATCAGCGGCGGCTTTAACAGTGGAAGCCGACTCCTGAATACTACCAACCACACCAGAAAACTTCTCTGCCAACTCATTTGAATAGACTTTAAGATCTTCAAATTTGCCACGGTACTGCTCCGTAATCCTACCTGTCATTTTCCCGGCAGCCATACCCGACAACATTTTAATCACATCATCGATGACGCCAAGAGTGTTTTGCATATCTCGCAAAGCACGTAGCAACTGCCCCGTCTCATCTGTTGTTTTCACAACAATCTCGGAGCTTAGGTCACCATCCTCTATTCGGCTAAAGACTCTTATTGCTTCAGACATAGGAGTGGTAACGGAGCGAATCACCCAAAAACCAAAACCAAATGCCAGCAAAACACAGATGACGACTAACGACATCTCTTTGTATAAATCTGCGGTAAGCTCGTCGGCTCGATTATTCAACACAGCAACTAACTCAGCAGCGGTAGCATCGCTTAAGGCATCCCATGCCACCAAAGGCTGAGCTAATAAGCTAAAAGCCTGCTCATAGTCGATGGGATCAGACTCTGAACTCTCTGCAATCAACGTTCCCACATAATCCGTATACGCATTACTATCACGCAAAAAGGTATTCAAGTTTGCGCCCAACTTACTTTTGAGCGCCGCATTGTTGGCAAAGGCTATCTCTAAACTGCGCTGACTCGCGCCCAGATCATTTTTAATGCTGTTCAGATAAACCTTAATATCCAATTTTTCTTTTGTGCTCAGGTAGCTACCTTTTTCCTGCATTGCCAGCATATTGCGCAAACCTTCAAGATTACTTTGCGCCGAGGGGAGCCGAATAACAATTGCATCCATCAGATAATAACTATCCAAAACCGGATCAAGAATCAGATTAGACGCATCGCCAACCGACTCCATAAAACTGAGTATATCGTTTAGTAGAACGGTATGAGCTTTCGTACTACCAACAACATTCATTCGAGAAGTATTATTTTTTAAATCACCCCACTGACTCTTAATACTTGACCATTCACTGGACACAGACAATTGCTCTGCGTATTTCGAATCGACCAAATCTACTGCTGAAATTGCTCTTTCAATCTCACCCTGCTTACCAGAAAGCTGATTCTTAATTCGATTATTTTGATATGAAAAGGAGACTAACGCTCTATGCTCAGACACATGCTTCAGCACATTCTGCACAGGAACAAGGTATTCCATCCCGACCACTTCCTGCTTTGCGAAGTTAATGCCCTCGGTTTTGAACTCAAGAAACAACACGCTTAACAGCGCTATAGGGACAGCCATAACCACCATAACAAGTGAAAACTTGTACAGTACTTTAAGATTCTTGATTAGCTTCATTTTTTAATTCCTTTTACGCTTAATCTAAAAAATATAAATACATGAAATTTTTGCTGCCCGCTAAACAGTCAGCCTTGGGATAATCGAACACATAGCGTTAGCCATAAAAATATCGCGAGGTATCCTTGCGAATTAATTCGGCTAAAAGAGAGGTATTGCGGTGATAAATCAGATCAGCATCAGAGACGACGCCAACTGGTATCAAAATGGGGGAAGAGTTACAAAAAAATTGCTGTAATTCCATTACATCTATCCTTAGCTCTACGCGCTATATATCCATTTAAGCGAAATACTTCCTGCTCACATCAGCTTAGAACAACATCATTCAAAAGCAAGACAGTACTTATATCGGCCCATCAAAAAAAACCTGAACAAAAACGTACAAAAAATCATTAAATTAATACTCATAACCAATAGCGTCGAACCTTTGCTTTTTCCCGAGCAATTTTCTTACCTTCCAAACGCTGCCACAGTTTAATGCCCGTTAACTTTTCTACCTGCATTGTCGGCACTAGAAAAGATCCCAGCGACTCCTTTGATTTTTGATTTGGTACGACAAATGACCACATCGACAAACTGCCACGGTTATTTTCAGTCAACACAGATTTAAAATAGGCATGGGGGATGGGTATACTGACGCCATTAGAATCATCACTGCCGACGCATTCAACAGCACGATCAAAATAGAATACCGGCCCACAAATAACAAAAGTTTCCAGCGTTTTAGGTCGCGCATTTAAGTCGCGAATTTCAGCCTCGAGTCGTTTCCAGATATCACGATTAAATTCAGGGCGTTGCGGCGACATATTTGACAACAGAAATGTCTCGCTATTCTGCAGCTGTGTTTCTATCTGGTTAGCGCTGGCAACAAGGTGCCCTCGATCATAACCAGAGCCCACATAATCAACGAGATCAGCACGGAAGTTTTCAGGGATCCGATAGTCAGGATGGAAATTATCTAAGCGTTCTATGCCGGTGTGATCCGAATCGACTATTTCCAACGCCCACTTTGCCTGCCGAAAATAATACGAATAACCTAAAACATAATGCCGATTAAATAATAACTGGTCAGCCGCTGGCATCCCGTAGATGGTTTCTCTTCTGAGATTAGGTATCTCCACCCTGGCCTCCGTTTCAAGGGTTCAATATCTTTTAAGATACTGCTAACGCAGGGGCACGGCCACATAATGAGAGACTTAATAAGAAAAAATGGAGAACGATTACGTCCTTAAAAAAAACGTTTTATTACATAGGGTAATAACAACAGAGATATACCAACCAAAATCATCGCCAACTCCTCTCTCACAAAATAAGGAAAGAGTATTAGCGCTATACCGGTGTAACGAACAACTGGCTGACCTTGGCGTTTACCGTAGATGAAATAACCAACGCCTATTGAACCAAACAAAAGAGCCCAAAGGATTATCGCGGTATTAGGCATTTAGTTAACCTCCAAATCTAAACATGGCATTAGCCTCAATCACTCCCCACTCTCACTATCAATAAACGATTGGTTTCACCTGTGAGATTCTTCATGTTTCCATCTCCCTGTCTCGGCGACCCTTCATCCATAAAAAAAGAGCGTATTTATTTTATGGCCGCTATAAGCTAACTAAACCATAAAAAATACACTCTTATTCCTTGGAAGGCATTATGTGCCTATATCCCTTACAGGTATTACTTTGCGCTATAGGTAGATACCACTTCAACAATTCGACCACCCCAGGAGATATCTTTGGTTAAGGGGCCAGACAAATGTTGCCCTTGGTTTCCTATCACTGTTTGTACATTTCCAGCTTGGCCGGCAGCCACCGGCATGACTGCTTTCAGACTATAATTCCCAGCTTTCAACCCATCAGTAGGCGCAGATAACGTAACGGAGAAAGCACCTTTCATAACAACCGCTTTATTCTCTACCTGGAAATTAACGGCTTTATTTTCAAGGCTAATGAGTAACTGGGTTCTATCAGGTAAATTAGACTCTCCCTTCACAACAACACGGTCGCCACTGTTAGAGGAAACCGCAGCGCTTAGTTGTGCAGCCTCACTCATGGGTACATTTGATAATGGAGCGTCATTTTCTTCTGAACAAGCACCTAAAAACAAACCAAACAACATAATAAAGGTAATCGAGAGTGCATGTTTCATCATAATTTAACGTCCTTCCGTGTATTTATAGTGATATCCGAACCAGTCAGTCAGCATCAAATCTTAAAAAAAGGCTTATCGAAAATATTTAACAAAGTATAGATAGCGATCTAAAGATAGCAAGATCCTAATAAAATCATTATGTTAACAGCAGATTTAGGTCGTCTCTATTTATAGTATTGCGTATACCTTAGCTCAAAAAAACCTTACCTAATAAAGTGGTTTAAACTGCTCTAACAAAATATCACGTACACCTTCACACACTTCATCAAGCCGGCCAGCATCATATTCAAGCGCCGCCACATGCCCCCACACTGGAGCAGGCCAAGCAACGTCCTTTTTATATCGCACGATATGATGCACGTGCAGTTGCGGCACCATATTACCTAACGCAGCTACATTTAATTTATCGGCTTGAAAGAGATCATGGATTTGTCTGGAAAAGTAACTCGATTCCCACAGTAATTGCTGCTGGTCGGCTTCAGACAGCTGATAAATTTCACGAATTTCTTCGCGCTTAGGTACCAGAATAAACCACGGATAATTGGCATCTTTATTCAGCAAAACTCTCGTTAACGGGAAATCGCCCAACAGGATGCAGTCTTCGGCTAATTGAGGGTGTAATTGAAACATTCTTTAGATCCCTTGTTGTTATTTAACATCTCCATGTACCATCGCAGCATAATGGAAACTTCGACAAACTTCACTTTCAAGTATCTCCCCAGCATTGACCTGATTAATGCTGAAATTTGGAACTCGCTCTGCGCCAGCGATTACCCTTTTTTGCGGCACGAATTTCTCGCCTCGCTTGAGCATTCAGGCAGCGTTGGGGGTAACAGTGGCTGGCAACCCTACCATTTAACAGCTTATCAAAATGGCATATTAGTCGCCGTGATGCCGCTTTATATTAAAACCCATTCCTATGGCGAATATGTATTCGACTGGGCGTGGGCTGAAGCTTACCAACGCCATAACGTGACGTATTATCCCAAGTTACTCAGCGCAATCCCCTTTACACCCGCCAGCGGGCCACGACTTTGCGCTGAGGAAGGTATTAATAAAACTGCGTTAATGTCGGCTATCGTTGAGGACATTCAGGCGCAGACCGAAAGCGGCCACTTTTCCTCCTGGCATTTACTGTTTCCAGAATCAGGGGAATTCGACGATTGGCAAAAGACTGAATTAAGCCAGCGCACCGGCTGCCAGTTCCATTGGTTTAATCGTGACTATAAAAGCTTTGATGATTTTCTGAGTACTTTTACTTCTCGCAAACGCAAAAGCATCAAGCGTGAACGCCGTCGAGTTGTTGAACAGGACATCACGCTACAATCTTTGAGCGGTGATCACATCAGCGAAAAACACATTCGCGACTTCTTTATTTTCTATCAAGCCACCTATATGAAACGTGGCCAGCAAGGCTATCTGACGCTCGACTTCTTTTTGCAATTACGCGCAACAATGGCTGATCAATTGGTGTTGGTTATGGCGGAAAAAGACGGCCAAGCGGTTGCCGCCGCATTATGTCTGCGTGATTCAGAAACTCTTTACGGCCGTTATTGGGGCTGCCTTGAGGAATATGAATGCCTGCATTTTGAAGCCTGTTTCTATCAAGGTATCGAATACTGTATCGCCAATGGACTACAGCGCTTTGACCCCGGTGCGCAGGGCGAACATAAAATTCTACGTGGTTTTGAGCCGGTTAAAACGGTGTCTTTACACTGGATTGCTCATGAGGGGTTTCGCGAGGCTGTTGATCGTTTTCTAGGCCAGGAAAAACTAGGCATGGCGCAGTACAAGGACGATGCGACGGCGATGCTGCCGTTTAAGAAGTGAGTTGACGGGAAAGATCTCCCCCTTGGTCGAGATGACAAGGTTTTATGCCATTCTGCGTGTGCTCGCGTGCGGGTAATTCCAGCCTCAGTAATCCAATTTTTCGGCGACAGAAATATCCACCAACCGGCTACCACGGAAAGTTAAAACCCGCAGAAAACCTTTATAACCAGGGCTTTTGTAGGTCCACTCTTCAACCTTCGTTTCATCATCGCCCGACACCACTTCGGCAAAAAACGGCTCACCACAACGTAACAAGACAATCGCTTTTCGATCGCCGGTACTGACAAAATAGTTATTACACTTAAAACTACTCGCCTGCGCCTGAGTTGAAAACAAACCCGCCGCCAGCACCACCAGCCAAATCTTAATATTCATATCTTCGTTCCTACCCACCTGTTCCAGAGGTCTGCTTCATTAAGACTATCAAGCTATAATCCGGTTCATACTATTCTATCTGAGTTTAATTAAGCCTGAGAACGCCACATGACGAATATTTTCGCTGCCCTGCCCGACAGCCTGGGCGCAGAAGTTTTTGAAAAGCTGGTTGAGAGCAACAATATCAGCATCGAACGCATCATATCCAAAGGTCACTCTTCACCAGAAAGCGGTTGGTATGATCAAGACAACAATGAGTGGGTGATAGTGTTAAAAGGTGAGGCCAAATTGGTCTTTGAAAATCAGCCAGAGCTACATTTGAAAGAAGGAGATTATATTAATATCCCAGCCCATACCCGTCACCGAGTAAGCTGGACACCCCCAGAACGGGAGACCATCTGGCTGGCAGTACATTATTAAGCAGCTGCCAGCCTGTTACCTATCCTCTCTTACACTAACTAGAAAAACCTACGTTCTTTCTCCCGCTGACTTACGTTTTTCCTGATACTGCAATACCAGACTATAGATCACCGGCAACACCAGCAAATTCAGTATCAGCACCGTCAACATGCCACCCAGCATCGGCGCGGCGATGCGGTGGGTAACATCCGAGCCAGTACCGCTACTGAGCATAATGGGAATCAAACCCGCCATGGTGGAGATTGCGGTCATGGCCACTGGTCGTACACGCTTTGAAGTGGCCGACAATACCGCGTCCTTAATCTCATCGAGCGATAAAACACCACTGGCCGCTTCCCGCCGCCTGGCAATTTCGCCATCAATAAAACTCAGCACCAGTACGCCGATCTCTGCCGCCATGCCTGCCAGCGCAATAAATCCAACCGCCACTGCTACTGACAAGTTGTAATCGTTGAGGTATACCAGCCAGATACCACCGATCAGGCCGAAGGGAATCGACAACATGACAATCAACGGTTCAGTGACATTACGAAAATTCAAATACAACAGCAGGAATATAATCAGTAAAGTCACTGGCGCGACAATACGCAGCCGCTCGGCGGCACGTTCCATGTATTCAAACTGTCCCGACCAAGAGAGCGTATAACCGGCAGGCATCTTCACCTGTTCAGCCACCAACTGCTGGGCCTTAGCGACAAAACCACCGATATCCGACGTGGAAATATCGACGTATATCCAGGCATTGGGGCGCGCATCTTCACTTTTGATCACCGGTGGGCCACGATTAAAGTTGATATCGGCCACCAGTGCCAATGGGATTTGATCGCCCATCGGCGTGGGTATCAGCACCCGCTTGAGAGATTCAAGATCATCACGCAGTTCACGCGGGTAACGCAGGTTCACCGGATAGCGTTCAAGCCCCTCAACGGTTTCGGTAATATTCATACCACCCACCGCACTTTGGATAACATCCTGCACAGCACCAGTAGTCAGCCCATAACGCGCCGCACGTTCTCGATCAATATCAAAGTCTAGGTAATACCCACCCACAGCCCGATCACCAAAGGCCGAAGTGGTTTCCGGCATCATTTTCATCACCTGCTCAATATTCTGCGACAGCTCCTGCAGCACATTCAAATCAGGCCCGGACACCTTGATGCCTACGGGCGTCTTGATACCCGTGGACAGCATATCAATGCGGGTTTTGATGGGCATGGTCCAGGCATTAGCCAATCCGGGAAACTGGATGGCCTGATCCATTTCTTTCATCAATTCCTGCGTCGATTTATCCGGCTCAGGCCACTCATCCCTGGGCTTGAGCCGCACTGTGGTTTCTATCATCGACAACGGCGCTGAGTCTGTTGCCGATTCAGCCCTCCCCACTTTGCCGAACACTGACAGTACCTCTGGGAAGGTTTTCAATATTTTATCGGTCTGCTGAAGTAATTCCCTCGCTTTTGAAATGGAAATTCCGGGGAAAGTGGTAGGCATATACAAAATATCGCCTTCATCCAGCGGAGGCATAAATTCACTGCCCAGTTTGGAATAGGGATACACCGTGAGCGCCAGCAAAACCGCGGCCAATATCAGCGTTAACGTCCGCCATTTCATCGCTGCTTTCAGGGCTGGCCCGTGCACAGCGTGTAACAAACGATTGATCGGGTTACGTTGCTCGGCAACAATTTTACCGCGTAAGCAATAGCCCATCATTACCGGCACCAGTGTCACCGCCAGAATAGCCGCAGCCGCCATGGCATAGGTAGCCGTGAAAGCTAACGGGCTGAACAAACGCCCCTCTTGGGCCTGCATGGTGAAAATCGGCAGAAATGCCACGGTAATCACCAGCAACGAAAAGAACAGTGCCGGCCCTACTTCGCGACAGGATTGGGCAATCGTTTGCCAACGCTCTTCGGTGTTTAGCTGGCTACCTTTCTTTTCCGTAGCTTTGGCCAAACAGCTATGGGCGTTCTCGACCATCACAATAGCGCCATCGACCATGGTACCAATGGTGATAGCAATGCCACCCAGCGACATGATATTGGCGTTCAAGCCCTGCACACGCATGACGATAAAGGCCATCAGAATGCCCAGTGGCAGGGTAATAATGGCAACAAAAGCCGAGCGCGCATGCAGCAAAAACAGGATCACCACCAGGCTGACAATCAGCAGTTCCTGCAACAACGACGTATTCAAGCTATCGACTGCGCGTTCGATCAAATCGCCACGATCATATACGGTGACAATCTCCACGCCCTCGGGCAGACCGGGCTTTAACTGTTCTAATTTGTCACGCACTGCTTGAATGGTGGCCAGCGCATTTTCCCCGTAACGCATGATCACCACGCCACCCGCCACCTCGCCTTCGCCATTTAAATCAACCAGACCACGGCGTAATTCCGGGCCGATGTGCACATGCGCCACGTCCTGCAAACGGATCGGTGTGCCGTTAGCGTCGACACCGACCGGAATGCTATTGAGGTCCGCAATCGACTTGATATAACCTAGCCCGCGCACCATGTATTCGGTTTCTGACATTTCAATCAAACGGCCGCCTACATCCTTGTTGGAGGATTTTATGGCCATTTTTATTTTACTGAGCGGGATGCTGTAACGCAGCAGAGCGTTGGGATCGACCTCCACCTGATACTGCTTGACGTAACCGCCCACCGAAGCGACTTCGGCCACCCCTTCTACGGTTTGCAGGGGATAACGCAAATACCAGTCCTGCAAAGAACGAAGCTGCGCCAGATCATGCTGACCGGTCTTATCAACCAGTGCATATTCGTACACCCAACCAACACCAGTAGCATCAGGACCCAAAGTTGGTGCTACCCCCTGCGGCAAACGGCCACTGACATAATTGAGCGATTCCAGCACCCGCGAGCGTGCCCAGTACATATCGGTGCCGTCATCAAAAATAATGTACACAAAGGACATGCCAAAAAATGAATAGCCCCGCACCACCTTGGTTTTCGGCACCGCTAGCATGGCTGTGGTCAGCGGATAGGTAACCTGATCTTCGATAACCTGCGGCGACTGACCGGCGTATTTGGTAAACACAATGACCTGTACATCGGACAAATCCGGGATCGCATCAAGCGGCGTATTTTGGTAAGCGAACAACCCCGTCAGCGCAACAATTGTCGCGGCTAGCAGCACCATAAAACGGTTCTGCAAAGAGGCAGTGATCAGCGCGTTAATCATGTTGATGCGCTCCGTGTTCAGTCATGCCTTCATGACTCGGCATCGCCTTCTGTTCAGACATATTGTCGTCATGACTCATTTTCATATCCGACGGCCTATTCATGATCATTTCAGGCACCGTGTCCATTGATTCTTGTGCAGGCATTTCCATGGTTGAGTGGTTAATGGCCTCGGAGCTCATGTCGCCATCAGCCGTTTTTTCTTCATTCAGGCTTTTCACCATTTTGGCGGTGGCTTCACGTAATTTTGATTCTGAATCCAGCAGGAACTGCGCCGAGGTCACCACCTCTTCACCGGCTTCCACACCCGCCAGGACGGCAACCTGTCCTTCGGATTCAATGCCCAGCTTAACGATCCGCGGTTCAAATTTCCCGGCACCTCGTACCACAAACACCTGCGTTTGTTGGCCTGAACGAATCACCGCCTCGGAGGGAATTACCAGCGCATCTGGCTGACTGTCGGCACGGATAATGACTTCAGCAAACATATTGGGGCGCAGTAATCGTTCGCTGTTATCAAACACCAACCGCACCTTGATGGTGCGCGTCTTGGCTTCGGCATAAGGGTAGATATATGCCAGCGAGCCTGTGAAGGTCTTGCCCGGTACCGATGCCAATGTCATCTCGACCTGATCGCCCTCTTTAACCCAGGGCAGCTCGTTTTCGTAGATATTGGCATAAACCCATACCTGACTGAGGTCCACTAACATGTACAGCTCCGTGCCAGGACTAACATGCTGCCCCTGACGTGAACCAATCCTGATGACAGTACCGGCTACCGGTGAGTGAATATGTAAACTCTTTTTCACCTGCCGGTTTTTTTCCAGCTCATGGATTTGATGCTCAGACACATCCAGCAACTGCAAACGTTGACGAGAGCTTTTAACCAGCTCTTGGGCACCGCGACGTATTTCCTCGAAGGGGCTTTTTTCCAGCGCCGTCAAATTATTCAGCGCCAGTAAATATTCCTGCTGAGTCGACACCAGCTTGGGCGAATAAATACTCAGCAAAATGTCATTCTTGTTAACCCTCTGTCCGGTTTTATCGATCCGGATTTCCTCAATCCAACCTTCAACTTTGGGATGCAAACGGGCCATGCGCTCTTCATCAAAATCAACACGTCCAACGGCGCGAATAGTGCGACTGATAGCCGTTTTTTTGGCAATCGCTGTGCGCACACCCAAGTTTTGCACTACTACTGAGTCAATTTTTACCGTGCCTGCTGATGCATTATTGCCCTCGCCACCCACATAGACGGGAATATAATCCATGCCCATTGGGCCCTTGGCAGGCACCGGCGACGTAACTTCTGGATTCATCGGGCTACGATAAAACAGCGGCTGTTTTTCCTTATCAACCATAGCCGATTTTTCTGTCTCCGAATGTGAAGACATGCCCGAACCAAACAACCAATAACCTACGCCAAAACCAACACTTAACATGATGGCACCGGTTAATAATATCGACTTATTCATAAACAGATTCCTCGCCAACAGCGGCTTGTAGACGCGCCAACGCTTGCTTGGCCTCGGTCAGGGTTTTCCAATATTGCAGTTCATAATTAAAGAGTGTCATTTGACTACGTATCAGATTAAGGAAATCAACTTCGCTGACCTGATAAGCAACCAACATGGATTCGACTGTTTGTCTTGCCAGCGGTACGATGCCAGTTTCAAACAAGATGAATTGTTCGCGCGAGTGCAGATAATCGGCAATCGATGCGGAGATCTCGACCATCACCATGCCTTTTTTATCCTGCAACGTGTAACGGCTGCTTTGCAGTTCACTCGTTTTTTGAGCTACCGCTTTGGACTGTTTTCGACCGGCGTATAAAGGTATTTTCACCGCCAGTTTCAGGGACAGAAAATCAGCACGCTCGCCCCCTCTCGGTAGCGCGTTATCACCAGAGCGATCGCCATAGTTCATGCCCACTGTAAAATCCGGGTAATAATCACGCTTGGCTAAATCCAGGCGCGCCTGTGCAGCATCAATATCGGTAACTATCTTACTCAGCAATGGTCGTGTCGCTTCACTTCGCAGGTGCAAGTCATCTTCACTTTTGATGTTTGGCATGGCTTTGGAAACCTGCTCAGGCAACACAACAAGGCTGTTAACCGGCCGGTCCATCAGAACATTCAAATAGATCACCTTATGGTGTCGCATAGCTTGCAGATGAATTCTTTGATCCATGGATTTTGCCAGCTCTAATTGCGCCAGCAACACATCCTGCTGCAGGCCCATACCCGTTTCATATTTGGTTTTGGCAACGCTAATGAACTGCCGTAATAGCGCCTGATTTTGAGTCAACGTTGTCAGGGCTCGCTCCAGATAAAACAACTGCCACCAGGTATTTTTCACTGTACTGACAAGCTGTAATCGCAATTCTTCGACGGAATACGAGGCAGCCTTGGCATCAAATTCAGCGGCCTCTTTTCTCAAACTTAACTTACCCGGAAATGGAAACTCCTGACTAAAGCCAATTTGAAATTGCGTCATCGGTTCCTGGTCGCGGGCAAAGGTATCGGTGGGGAAATTTATGGCATTCAAATTCAGCGTTGGGTCAGGCAGCGCGCCCACTTGCGAGGGAATTTCTGTCAAGGCTTCATAACGGGCCTGCATTTGCGCAAGACTGGGACTATCTCGAACCGCAATCTCTGCCGCCGAGGCTGCGTTGAGTATATCGCCGGGCGTTTCACTAGCTTGGAGTGAATTAACCATTAAAAATGAGATTACAGAAGCCATCGCAAAGATAAATTTTGACCGTGCCAATATTGAAAAAATTTGCCCTGTACGTGCCTCAAAATATCTCGATGCGCTGAAATTAATATTCATGATCGTCATGCTCATGTGTGATTTCTGGTTGCTTCATAGAACGCTCTATTTCCGCTGATTCGTGAGCATGTTTTCCCATTACGCCACTTTCTGCATGATGCCCAACACCCTTCGCCTGCTTGCGTAAAGAAGCATAGGATTCAGCATTCAGATCAGGTAATTCCATCAAAAGAGCAACAACGGGCCATAGGGCCTCATCATCATGTGACACGCCCCAAGCTGGCATACCGGTCATTTTTATACCGTGTTTAATGATCCAAAAAAGTTCGCCAGGTGTGTGGTGCTGTGCAGATTCCTGAAGATCGGGAGCGGACGGATTTAAACCCTGGCCCATAGAATTAGGACTTTTCCCGGGCGTACCATGACAGGCGACGCACATCGCTTCAAAGTCGTTAATACCTTCGAGTATCAAGCCCTCATCGCTCAGGTCTGGAACCTCAACTCCCTTACCCTGCCTTGCAACAGAAGCGTGCATGGTTGAGGTCATCAGCCACTTTGTTAAGGAGCTATGCGGTGTTGTCGCGCTAACATCAAATAATCCTGAATACAGAAACAATCCAATGGCTAGAGCGCCGAGCAGTGATGTTATCGATAAAGTAATGAATACTTTTTTCATGAACCAATCTCTATGCTCATCATTGTCTGGGAACAGACATATCCCGACTAATGACGTTAGAAACAGGGAGCTTAGAGACTCCCGCTAATACCGAAGTGATAGTTATCAACGCCAAATTCGAGGCGCAACTATCCTGTATTAACGAGTAATAGGAGGTCGGTAGAGGGAGGTGATTAATCGGTTTTCAGGCGAACCCCTGTAACCGATGAGTAGAGCCGTGGTGGTGGTTGGTTCAAATACGGGGACTAGCGTTGACAACATAACCGTACTGCAACTACCCAAACTACAGGCGCAATCTGCACAGTACTCAGATTCAGGCGCATCCATATCCATGCAATCGGAAGAATCCTGCATGTTTTCCTGACAGTCTGGCATATTATCCATGCAAGACATGCTCACAGACGCAACCGACTGACCGACAAAGGTCAGAACCAGCAACGTAATAATGATTTTTGTGAGTCGAGCTATTCGCATAAAACTAAGGATAAGACCTTTTCCTGATTAAGCCAAACACTATGACCACTGTTATAAGAAAACGTTGGAAATACTTAGAAATGAAAATGGACACTTAAGACAAGAATGGCCGAGTATTAGAGGTGATAATGATTAATGCACGAACGGCCGAGATGTGCCAACAACGGCCATTAAGCCAATGAAAAAGCCCCGCATTAAACGAGATTTTTACTTCGGAAAAGTGCCAGATACGACCTTTAATAACTGCCATCCCACTTAGAGAACATCCGACTCATAATCCCTTTGTCCAAGGTTCAAGTCCTTGTAGGCCCACCATATAAATAAGGGACTCAGCATCTTTTCGGTGTTGGGGCTTTTTTTATTGGGTCAATGGAAAAGTGACACGTTTGGATCAGGTTTTTAGTTCCTTATCCAGGGTTCAAGTTAGTTAGCTTAACAGCCGCAACTACTGCCAAATTTTATCTTCATATCCATCAAATGCTGAGTAGCAACAAACTCGACATCACCGGCAATAATTTGCTTAACTTTAGTAACCGTCACCCCTAAATGCTCGGCTGCTGCTTCATTGCTATATCCAAATTTCTCAATTAAATCAGCAACATCTTGCGCATGCTTTTTACGGATGATAACGATAGCTGCATCTATTTCTGCTTGTGTCTTTGTCATGAAGTGACTCCCATCAAACTTAGTTTAATTTTAACATCTCTTCGTTTACGCTGAGATTAATTACTGACTACAACTTGATCATACTCGACATATTTGGTTTTCTCGCAAAAATCAATGGGGTCGAAAAATCAATGGGGTCGTACTCGATTGATTAACGTTTGTTAGCTAAGGAAAGTTCGCTCTATATTGTACCGTACACAGTACAAATAGGGCTGATTTTGATAGTTGACGAACGTCGTAAGTGTTTGAGGGTCATAGTAAATTTGGCCACCTAATTAGAGGTGTCACTACAATACGAATTTCACGGACGTCTCTTGTGGGTCAAAAGCTGCCATTCTCGTCTCTAAGTATTCCTTACGGAAAAGTGGCTAACTAAACCAACGTTTTTTGCCACTCCAGCAAACGGTTATTAGCTGGCATTTCATGATCTGCGACCAGCTGTAAACCCGCTGCATTGGCTAGCGATTCAATCCATTCAAAATCACGAATTGCACTTTTGGGATTTTGCATAGCAAGCCAATCGTTAAAGCGGGCGTTACTTTCAGAGGAAAATTTCCCCGCGTAATTAAACGGCCCGTAACAGCAGAACTTGCCACCTTCCGCCAATACCTCGGCAAGCTTTTCAAAAA